>JBGSNE010000133.1:0-5489 GCA_041739785.1 Pirellulaceae bacterium | reverse complement strand
CGGAATTCGCCAAGAATTTCGGGGGATGTTTCGTATCGCCCCGCCGAAATTCTTGGCGAATTCCGCTACGCAAGTCGACTACCGAAATTCTTGGCGAATTCCGCTACGCAAAACTTTTCAGGCCTCGTGAGGTAAAAACATGACCAGCTGTATTTCGGTACACGACGTAGCGATGCAATTTCGCGGCTGCGAAGCGCTGCAGGGAATCGACCTGGAAGTTCCCGTCGGTTCGGTCTTCGCGCTGTTGGGTGAGAACGGCGCGGGGAAGACGACCTTGATTCGCATCCTGACCGGCTTTCAAAAGCCGACCCGTGGCCAATGTATGGTGTGTGGGCTCGACCCGGCAGTCGACGCGCTGGAGATTCGTCGCAAGGTGGGCTACGTTTCTGACAGTCCGGCGCTCTACGACTGGATGCGGGTAGGGGAGATCGGCTGGTTCGCCGCTTCCTTTTTCGATGACGCGTTTGCAGATCGATATCGCGAGTTGATCGCCCGCTATGAATTGCCCGAGTCGCGTAAGATCCGTCATTTGAGCAAAGGGCAGCGCGCCAAAGTGGCTTTGGCGTTGGCGGTTTCGCATGACCCCGAGCTGTTGATCCTCGACGAACCTACTTCGGGACTTGATCCCTTGGTGCGACGTGAGTTTTTGGAGAGTATGGTCGACCGCGCTGCCACCGGGCGAACTGTGCTGCTATCCAGCCATCAAATTTCCGAAGTGGAGCGCGTGGCTGATCGGGTAGCTATCCTTCGCGCCGGTCGCGTGCAATTGGTTGATGAGCTGGCGGAATTAAAGGATTCGATCTGCGTGGCGACCATTACCGTCGACGATCCCCTAACCGCGCTACCAACCCTCCCAGGTTCCGCGCAGTTACTAAGCGAACAGAACGAAGGTCGTCAACGGCGTTGGATGGTTCGTGGCTTAAATGCAGAGCATGTGGCCGAGTTGGAAGGGCGTCCCAGTGTCACCTCCGTTCGCACTCGCGCTGCGTCGTTAGAAGAATTATTCGTCGCCTGCACGCGTGGCATCGTTGCAGAACGCGGTGAGTTGGAGACTGCGTCCGCAGCGCAGGCAATCGAATCGCGATCAGCAGTGCCGACTTAGCTGGGATGTGCAATTGACACTGCGCGAATTGAGTCTGATTACCGAAAGTCTTGGCGACTTCCGCTACGACAGAGTCTGATTTCCGAAAGTCTTGGCGACTTCCGCTACGAAATAGTATGCTTGGTCAAAGCTTAGATATTGAGAATGAAGCATGAACCGATCCTTAGCAATCCGTCGACTGTGGTGGAAAGAACTTCGGCAACTGATGCCGCTGGTGGGGCTGTTGGTGTTGGTGGGAGTGCTACTGCAAGTCTTGGCGGTGCTGCTACCCTTTGGCAATCAATTGCCTTGGCGTGAAGCAGCCGCGCTGTTGGGGATGCCGGGGCTGTTTGCGGCCGGCGTGGGGGCTCTATTGATTGGTCAAGAGAAAGAATCGCGTACGCTCGATTGGCTCCGCTCACTTCCCGTTTCGTCTGGCGATCTAGTCACTACCAAATTGTTGGTCGCACTGCTCGGATTAATGGTTGTGTGGAGCGTCAGTTTTTTACTCGGCTGGAGCACTGGGGCCTGGGATGCGATTCGCGATGGCCGAGGTGGCGAGCTGATTTGGCCTCTCCATTCAGTATTTCTGCTATTGGTCGGTTTCGCCACCGCTTGGCAACTTCGATCGTCGATGATTGCGTTGTTGTTGGTCGTACCGCTGGCCTGTTTGCCGCTGTTGTTTGCGGGAATGCATCAGAGTATTGTCGAATGGGATAAGTCGAAATGGGTGGGGATGACGACGGCCGAACCAACGCCGTGGTTGATGGCGACGTATTTGATCCTGTTCAGCGTCGGTTTCGCGTTGTATGGTTGGCGAGCAGGATTGAAGTACTTGGCTCCCCAGGCGGCGCCCAGGAGTCAGGGAGCATCGCCGAGCAGCGTGGCGGCCGGTTTTCGTTGGCCACTTGCGTACGTCGGTTTTGCGCCAGGCGGGTCACGACTCGGAGAGTCGTGCGACGATCGTTCGCCACTTGCGTATGCCAGTATTGCGCCGGCCCCTGCCCTGCTCTGGCAATTCATCATGCAAAATCGTGGCGGTCTGCTGGGGTTGTGCGCCTTGCAGGTCGCTTCGCTCTTTCTCTACCCTCCGTTGACACTGGCGGGAAGTTTACTGGCGATTAGTTGGCTGGGGGTGCTGGTCTTCCAAGGCGATTCGCAGCAGCGACGCGTGCACTTCTTGGCCGATCGCGGTGTGTCGCCGCGGTTAGTGTGGTTGACGCGACACGCTGTTCCGTTTGCCATGTTACTGCTCTGGCTTCTGTTGTTCGCGGCGATCGGGCTGTGGGGGCTGCCGGAGGTGAAGGAGCAACTTTTGGATTCGACCACGCTTGCCCTGATAACGACAGTAGTCATCTGCGTCTATTTGACGGCGCAGTGGCTGGGGCAGATAGCGACCAGCCCCATTGTGTCGGCTATCTCCGCGCCGCTGCTAGCCTCCGCAGTAGCGGGCTATTTGATCTATTGTGCAGTCGAGTTGGAGGCAAGTTGGTGGTCGGTCTTGATAGCGCTGCTCGTGCCTGCAGTAGCAACTTGGTTTGGCACTCGTGATTGGATGGATCGTCGTCATGATCGTTGGATGTGCGGTCGTCATGCACTGCTAGGAGTTTTGTTCTTACTATTGCCGTTGTCGAATTTCCTATGGTTTTGGGCAACTTATCCAAGCATGTCGAGTGTTTCGCGTCAAGAATTGCAGTTGTTCGCAGCGCAAAATACAAGCAACTTTGGTGGCCCACGAGACTTGTTTGCGTTGTATGCCAAAAACGTGAACAATGAAATCGATACCCAAGGCGATCACTGGCGCAGTACTCAGGCAGGGATTCGTCTGGGGCTTTCGCAAGACGCTGGCGCCGTGATGCCCTCGAATGCTCACATCACGTGCATCGCGGCCATACTGCGGCTGCGTTTGAGCGATCAATCCCGCGAGGAAAAACAGACTCCGGATATGGACGTCGGAAACTATCGCCAGTGGTTAACGCTGCTGCTTGAATTGCACGATCGTCTGCGATTGAGTTGGCGATTGATGGAGCAAGACCAGGCCGATGATATTGAGATGTGGATTGTCGAAGAACTGAAGGCGACAGGTGCCCGGGAACGCCTGGGAAACGAATTGCTAGAACGCATTCGAATCGTGTTGAGCAATGTCAGTCAACGCGATGCTGCGCGGCGTCAAGCGATTGCACTCAGTTGGCAGCACGCTCGCTATCAGCAGCTCGGCGGATACCAGCTCAATAACGACAGTGGCGGTTACGTGACGACCAAGGATGTATGGGAGGCCAGCCGCCGAGCGGGAGTGGTCAGCGAACTATTGCTCAAGAGCCTCGATGCGAAAGCGAGTGAGCTAACGCAACTGCGAACGAAGATCGGGGAAATGTTGGGATATGACGTGGCTGCAAATAGCGAATTGTCTATCGAGAACGCGCAAGGTGAAAGAGAGTTATTGTACTTCGAAACACAGTACAACTTTATTCCTGGCGCGTCATGGAAAGGCGAGTGGGAAGACGAAGGGGCCAAGTTGGCCGTGAGCCGTGAGCCGTGAGCCGTCAGGCACCGGGCTCCGCGCATCGGTCGTTTCCTCAAGGGGGCCCGTCCGCTTACGCGTCACGGCTCACAGGGAAGCCCGGCCGCTTACGCGCCTGAGGCTCGCGAATTCATTGGTGCGTTAACTTAATAACAGCGGGAGCGATTCGATGACACGCAAAATACACTCGCAAATTGCAATCGCCAAGAAAACATGGCACTTCGCTCGCTGGTTGGTGCCCATGGTGAGCCTGCCTGTGTTGGCGGGAATTGTTGCGGTGGGTTGGTTGGGCTATCGCGAACTGAGGGCGACTCAGGTCGGGAAGAACTTGGATGCATCCCTGGGCCTCGACGGTACCACATCCGGCGACGCTTGGCTGGATAAAAAATTTCGCGAATCAACGCAGGCGGTCGGAACGGCGTTGTGGAGCAAAGTTTATCTGCTCACGACGCACGCTAACTTCCACAATCAAAAGGATCTTCCCATCGTAGGCGGTGCAGCACTCCCTCGTCAGCTCGATCGCAATCAACTTTGGGAAGCCAACGAGCGTGTGGGCGAATACTTGTCGGAAATGCGTCCGGTGATCGATTTGATTCATCAAGCGGCCCAGACGCCAACACCGGTTTGGCAACCGATCGCCTTCAATGGCTTCGCCACGCTGCTACCTGAGAGCCAAGCGGCTCGTGAATCGGCGCGAATATTGCAATTGGAAGCCGAGTATGCGCTGTACAACGGTGACAGCCAGCGAGCAATGAAAGCGATTAATTCGCTGCATGGCACCGCAGAATCGATCAATTGGAATATCTGTATAGTGACTCAGTTGGTCTATACAGGGATTCGAGATATCTATCTGCGAACGATTCAAAGGTCGCTGCATACCGATGTCTGGAGCTCTGAGCAGATCGAAAAACTGATGGGGCAGATCAACCAGCCCGTCAATGTTGCCGAAGCTTTCCGCCATGGCATGCGGAGTGAACAAGCTTGGGTGGAATCGATGTTAGACAGCAGTAAAAGCTTTTTTGCTGGCATGCGACTAGTTGTGTTTCCTAGCGTAAAGCTTGAATTGCGGCAGCACTACCAAGGCTTGCAGTCATTGGCTGATTCCTCGAACGTGCGCTTATCGACGCAATTGGCCGAGTACGAAGAACGCTGGGGCATTGATAGAACTAGCGGAAGTTCAGGGATGTTGGCGAGTTACTTTTTCCCCGTGGCCAGCGCCTATGCCACTGGGCTGGAAGCCAGCGAACAGCTGCGGCAAATTTCATTCGTAGCTTTGGCGATCAAGCGATTTGGATTTGAATACCAACGAGCGCCAGTGGATCTGTCCGAGTTGTCGAAAATTGGATTGTCGCCCAAAGACTGGACGATAGCTGGTGTGGGACGCTTGGGATATAGTGTCGAGGGTGAGCAGGCGTTTGTATGGGGGTTGCGCCACAATGAGTCCTCCGTTGCCACTACGCGCCCAAAGACTGAAATCGACGACATCGAGGACGTCTCCCACATGGCGATTATCGTGGTCGACTCCCAGCAGTGACTCGCAATTGTCTGCAGCTGATAATTAGAGTCAGCGCAACTTTGTTTAACGCCTAGCCGAAATTGCTTGTGATTTTAGCGAGTGGTTTTGCGGTTGCGTGGCGGATGATCGTAGCTGTACGGTGCGGATACTAATTGTTCACAAGCAACGTAGGCGCCGGCAGGAGTGCGGCCAGTTGTGTGCTGGAGTTTGTTTGTAGAGCGATCTGAACTCGCTGCCTCAGCCGGCGCCTGCACAGCCTGCGACTCGCTAGACGGTTCGTCAATATTGTTCTGGGCCGCACATTCTTGATTGGCATCTAACGCGATTCCGCAGTCTGTTCCGGCTAGGCGTTAAACGACTGCAGCTGATGA
>JBGSNE010000121.1:0-10734 GCA_041739785.1 Pirellulaceae bacterium | reverse complement strand
AGCTTTCAATGCTTGCTCTACCGTTCTCTCCGACAACACATCCGTGAATGGCAATTTGCCGTCCTGTAGGAATTGTCGCTGTAGAAATCGTACTTGCGGGCGAAGTCGTCCATAGTTAGAAAAGGACATCGTGAGGCCTCCGTGCCAGGAATGGGTGTGTGATAACTCCATTTAGGCATGTGAGGCCTCTTTTCCCTATATCAATTCAGGACAACGACTTACGTAGAACTACGTGCCATTCGATGCTCTCACCCTAGGGTGTCAACACAATTTCGCCACCTTACTAGGAGAAAGTAATCGAATGAGCCCGCTCGCTCAGATATGCGTCATCGCCGTGATTGTTCAGGGGATTGAAGATCGGCACCCCGTTGACCGCCAACGCAATCGCGCCACGCAGGAAATCGTTCTTAGTCGACATCGGATGCTCGGGCAAGCCATTGGAGCCAACGTATAAATAGTCGTCGTCCCAACGAAGCTGCAGCAACTTCGCAAAAGGTTTGAAATGCTCACCGATTTCTGGCAGACGTTTTTCCCCAGTTGTGGTCTTGGAATTCTGCTGCGCCGGCTGTGTAAACATGGCCAAGTGAATCGCCTGCTGCCGGTTCAGAAGTTTGACCTCTTCGAGTCGATTCCTAATCCAAGCCTGGTCGGCAGCGATCAGGCGATTGATCGCTAGATTGATGAGCGTGCCATCGTCCTTGCGGATTTGGACTTGCTTGCCTTTCGCCGAGACGAAGGGTGCATGTAGGTGCGCCCCCTCTGCAGCGATCGACCAGGTACGCGACGATTGGGAAACGATTGAATTGTCGTGATGTCCACCTTCGTGAGCTGACAAATTCATTGTCGTAGCGAAGAACAACACGTTTGAAGCGACGGAGGCGCGGAAGTTAAAAATCATGCGATTTGCATCTTCTTTGTTGAGTGACTAGCTATCGTTGTCTTGGTTTTATCGGCGGAGCATTTGGAACGATGTCGTTTAGATTTGTGAAATCAGGGCGAGATTTGCCATCCGGCGGCGTGTCCACGACGTGTCGGAAGATGACCGTGTTGTCCAGTTCGATGTCGTCAGCCCAGATGAATTCTGCTCCCTTAAAATCATGCTCAAAAAAGGGTTCCTTCGGGTCAACTTGCTGCTGCGTGTAAACCTTGGCGTTGCCCCAAGAACTGTCGTCAAAGTCAGTCGCGTACCAAACCTCGGGAATCGGTATGTTCTCGACTCGTGGATCGTTCGTGTCGTGACCAATCGGTCCTCGGGAAAACGATTTCGCCTTCCAGCTCGCCCCAGTGACTGTTCCATCGCCAAATTTCAGAATGAAACCTGCATCACCGATACTAGTGTTAGCGTACTCCATCCCAGTTTTGGCATTCGCGTTGTCCTTTGCCATCACGGCAATCGTCATCGGATAAGCCGACAAAATGTCGACCGAAATAACGTTGTGTGGCATGAATCCAATAGAGTCGACTGCCGTCAGTTCGCCGTTGATGGGAGCCGACGGCAAGACGGTGTCGCTGGCTATCCCCGAGCTTGCTCTCACCTGGGGCATGTCGACTGAGTACCTCCTGGCCGGCGAAAACAGTCGGCAGTTGCATGGACTGATTCACAATTCAATCAATTACTTCGGCAAATGAAGTAAGGCCTTGCCCGCGGTGTCTCGACGGCCATGCGAACAGACGTAGATGCTGGCTACTAGCAGGCAGCCAAGGCCAGTCGCTGAAAAAAGGGCTGCGTAGCCAAAACTCGCGCCGATTGCGCCGAGAATAGGAGCACCGGCAAAGGTGCCAATATCCAACATCATAAGCGCCAGGGCTGAGGCGGTGCCGCGAACCGCAGTTGGAAATCGTTCGATGGTTAGCGAGATCATCGTGTGGAACATTAAGCTATGGCCTGCTCCGGTCAACAGCGCAGGTAAAACGATCAGCCACGAATGCCGCACACTCACTAGACTGTACGCGAACATTCCTGCCGACATTACGAGCATGCCCATGATCAGCACCTGCCGCGGCCCGAGCCGGTCTGGCAGCTTTCGAAACACCAGTCGCACGAAAATGGCCAGGCCTGCATAGCAGCCAAAGAATAGGCCGATGACGGATACTCCGGGAATCTCCAAGGGCATCTCGTCGACAAAACTGGCTACGAATATGAAGGGGGCGGTCATGCACAGGCCAAATGCCAAGTCTACCAGCAGAATCGCACCGGGCCAATAACGCCAGACAGTTGCAAAAAACTCCCGCAGGCGGAAAGAGCCTGGCCCAATGTCGTGTTCCGGCGGTCGCATGAACACAAGGAAAACTGCCGGGAGCGCATTGGCCGCCGCGGCCACCCCAAACAGAAATTCAAAGTCGGTGCGATTGCGCGACGTACCATCCAAAAAAAGGTCGCCCATAAGTGGGCCTACCAGCATCCCAACGAAACCACCTACGCCTAAGATGCCAATCGCTTCCGTGCGATATTGCTCAGGGGCGGTCTGAGCAACGTAAGTTAGGCTGCTGGCAAAAACGATGGCGGCTCCCAATACGATGCCGGCCCGCACGGCGTAGACTGCCAGCGAAATATCGTGAATTCCCAAGTTTGCTAGGGAGGCTAGCGAAAACACAAAGTAGCCTACACCCCACATTTTGAGGGCCCCGATGCGGTTGATCCATTGCGCCATCCAGGGGCGAAGTATCAAGCCGATGGCGGCGCCCGCCCCCATGATGTTGCCGATTTGACGCAAGTCACCCCCGAGGAAATCGATCCAACGGGCGTAATGCGCCATCAGCGTATTGGCAATGACAAAGCACGTTTGGCTGGCAATTGCCAGCATGAAATTGACATCGTAGAGTTTCGCTGCGACCGCATAATTTGATGATTTGTCGATCGGTAACTCTCAGTCTGCCAAGGCTGTTGAAGATTGTTAGTGTTATTGATCGTGAACGAATTAAGTTCAAGCCCATTCGCTCCAGATATTCTCTGAGGAAGACCAGACTTTTTGACATGTTCTACGTGCTTGCTGTCCATCACATTCACCGAACTGAGCATGTTGCTGGCATAGATGTGGCTGATCGCAAGCAATTGGCACTGTGGGTTGGGCAGATGCGGCGACGGTTCTAAGTGTCGGTTGCAGACCAATGCAGCATCGCGCCACGAACAAATCCCGCCATTCAGCCCCCTAATACTGACAAAACGCCTCGTTCCCACGGAAGCAACTTGAGCGGATTGTGTAATCGTCGCAAGTGGAAGTCGAAATCGCTAATTGCGACATTCGCGGCGGTAAGCTGTTGTCTTGTCGACTGCTCCAGTTAGATTTATAGGCGGACGGTCCTTCGATCTTGCTATTGCAGTTCGCCGACAAATGCCAGCCCTAATTATGAAAGCCCCACCAATTCGAATTTCCAGCTTTTGACATTGAAAGGTCTAGTCGTGATGCGGGACATCAAGTTGCGAGTGGCGTTTGGATGCGCGACGCTGGTCTGGGCGCTAGTTCCGCTCGCCAATGCGGAAGATTTGATCATTGGGTTACCGAAGGCGGGTGAGCATCCTCTCAACCCATTGGTTCGTTTCGCGAATGAACGGTCGGAATACATCCGCAAGAACATTCGTGACTACTCTTGTATGCTCGTAAAGCGTGAACGCATCGCTGGCGACTTGCAGGCCTATCAGTTTGTGCAGGTCAAAGTTCGCTGTGCACATGTAAACGAGGATAACGTTGAGCAGTCGATGGCGGTGTTTATGCGGTACTTGGCTCCTGGGCATCTTAAAGACCGGAGAGTGCTATACGAGGATGGCCAGCGGAACGGATCGATGTTCGTTCGCAAGGGCGGCCTATCATTCAGATCGTTGAAAATCCACATATTCCCCGATAGCAATTCGGCTCGTCGCGAAAGTAAGTACCCGATCACCGAAGTTGGCTTCGATCGAATTGTTGATCGCTTGAGCCGGATCGCGCAAGCGGATATCGCACAGGACCCACAAGCTTTGAATACTAAGGTGTCCTATCTGCGCAATGCAATGGTCGGCCCCAGAAAGTGTACGCATATCCGAGTTGATCACCCTCTGCCAGCAGCGGGACTCGAGTTTTATCAAGCTAGTCTGTTTATTGATGACGAACTGCAGATACCCACGCGTTTGGTAGTACTCGACTGGCCCACACAGGACGATGCGGAGCCAGACCTTCTCGAAGAATACACTTACGTGGACCTTCAACTAAACGTAGGCTTGACCGATGCCGACTTTAGTGACGCGCAGCTTGAATAGCACGCCAGTCGCCAAATGCGCTGTTTATTTTGAGCCATTCGCGCAATGCCGGCTGACCACCCACGACGGTTGGTGGAGCGGAAGTCGCTATGATTGCGCGTCTGCAAGCACGCCCAAGAGCCCGCGGAACAAAAACCTCGCCACATGTTGACAGTTAGTAATACAGGGTAAAAGCAGACTTGAAGTGAAGAAGCTACGTCACAATTCACGATAGCAATCGGTCAACATCGACGGTTGCGATAGAATCTTGGCGCTTCAGCGCCGCTGCGACCGCGGCGGTGGTTGTACCAGTTTATCCCGAACTACAGCCGCTCTGACAAACCACAATTCCAATGCTTGGTCCAAGAGCAAATCCTAGTCACCACCCGGGGGTACGACCGCTTCCATCGGCTTAACTTGCTGGTCACGACGTCGAACCGACGCCTATTCGAAACTCGCGCTGCTGTTAACTAACAGGGCAGATATTTCGTCGCACGAAAAAAAACATCTCTGGTTAACAGATTGTGTTAACAAGGAACTCTAAACCATCGCAGCCGGTCGGCTTGCTCAAAGCTAAAACCTGACCGGACTCGAAACCCGTCTGTCCTTACGCAGAAATGGTTTCCGTCATTCGACATACAGAGACTTGTTGCAGAGAGCGTTCCGCACGGGGGGCCTTTCAGAACAGTACCGAAACGGAACTGTTTCAGTTAACGCAGAAAGCCGTGGTCTCTACCTCGGCTTTTTTGCTTTAAATCCCGCGGTTTTGCGGGTTTCTTGTTAACCATCGGCACTTGCCGTGCGTCTCTTCCTACCAGGTCAGAGTACCGAAAAGGTCGTTTCCTGATCGCCACCCCCGCCAGGACAACCAAATCTCTCGAACTCTCTCGGTTAACAGCCACACGCTAGTTAACGGAATACGGTGATCTAAGAGCTCGTCTGGCGGCTGCTGTCAGAGAGTTTGAGATAGGTTTTGTGCCCGGCTGGTTGCAGGAAACTCACGCCGGTCCAACTTGTGACGGTTTCCAACCTACGCTTGGCATTCACTGCTTCGCTTTGGCTTCTAGATCCTTCGCGGCGGACTGCAAGGCTTCAATTGGTTTGCGAAGGCTTCCGACACGAAGTTTTCCCAACTCATTCGCAAACCTCCGGTAAACAATTATTGCCTGCTCGGGCTGCATGGCCGCCGTGAAACTTTCTGCCAAGCGACGCGCAATGGAAGGCCCAAGATAGGCATTCTGCCTTGGAGTTTTTCGAGTGCCGATGTCGATGCCTTGCTCGATCAATTACTCTTGCTCTTGTGCTGGGAGGCTCGCAATGGCTTTCGCTCTTTGCTGGAAATCAAGCACTTCCGCAAGTAACTCTCTCCAACCATACGTTGCAGGCTACAGCTTTGGTGCATGAGGACTATCTTCGTTTGGTCGCTGTTGGTTCATTACAAGTCCAGCGCTGCTGCGAACGATTCTGTAAATTTGTGCCAACTAACTTTAGCGACAAGCGGAGCTCAAAACCAGCAGCTAATTAGTTGAGGATGCACCCGATCCGAAGTGACGCCTGCAATCTGGGAGGACCGGATTGCGGTTTCCACGATGCTGAAACTGATGTGCCAACTGTTAAATTGAAGCAAGCTGTGCGCTTTATTGTTGCCGTTGGGGTCGGTGGATCGAACTTTTGCACCGATAACATCACCGCTCAGGAGTCTGATCCAGGACGACCCAAATCAGATGCGAGTGACACGCCTTAACACACAGTTACATCGCATCGGTGCTTTTATTATGCTTTGACGTTGATTATCATCTAATATGCGCAGACCGTGAACCAGCGAATCGAGACTACCGCCAAGCAAGCAGGGGGGTGACGATGCCGAGGCCAAGCAAAATCAAAGCGGTTCATATTCGTCCGGAAGAGTGGCTAAAAAGCTCGAGCCCACCATTGGGATCGCAAGAAGGACATCACTTTGGTGTCGATTGCGTCGTCATCCGCTACAGCACCGATGTGGTCGGTGAAGGGCCAAACCTCCACGTGCATCCGTACGATGAGATATTTCACATCTTGGAAGGACGCGCCCAATTTACCATTGGCGAACAGCAATTCGAAGCGGTGGCCGGTTCGCTGGTGATTGGGCCAGCGAACCTGCCTCACGCCTACAAAAATCTAGGCCCTGGGCGCTTGGACTCTATCGATTTTCACTTGAGTCCAGAATGGATCCAATTTGACCTCCCTCGTGACGATGAGTCGTTAAGCTCGCCGATGCTATCGTAGTTGAGAACTAATCGAGCCGTGACAACCTCGTTTTTATGCTTCGAGCACGCGCACAACTCGTTTGCCGACGGTGTGTCCTAATTCCAACTCTTGTAAAGCCTCGGCAACCGCGTCGAGTGCGTGCACTTCCGACAAAATCGGTTTCAGCTTCCCATCTCTCACCATTTGATTTAGCACTTCAAGATCTTTACGATTCGGCAGCGAGAGATATCGGCAAAGTCTTTGTTTGGTGAATGGCGAAATGATCAACGGCTTTAGCAAGCGATACCAGAACGCCAGTCCGCTCGCCCCGGTGCCGCTATTGCAGATCAGCGTCCCGGTCGGCTTGAGCACACGGCGTACCTCGCGAAGTCTTCGATTCTCGACATTGTCAAATATGCAATCATACTTTTGCTTGCTGTAGGTAAAGTCCTCTTTCGTGTAATCGATTACCGCGTCGGCCTCAAGCGACCGGACAAGGTTAGCGTTTCGCTCGCTGCAAACGGCAGTTACGTTCGCTTCAAAATATTTGGCAATCTGCACCGCGAATGTGCCCACACCGCCTGAGGCTCCATTGATGAGCAACGATTGGCCGGACTGCAACTTGGCGACATCCCGCAAAGCGTGAAGTGCAGCAAGTGCAGACGTTGGTATGGCGGCAGCTTCGATATGTGACAAGCCCTCGGGTTTCGCGGCCAGTTTGTCCTGGGCAACAGAAACAAATTCGGCGCAACTACCTGGGCAGTAGCCATAAACCTCGTCGCCGACATCAAAATTAGCGACGGCTTTGCCGATCTCTTCGACCACTCCGGAAAAGTCATAGCCAGGAATGCCCCTCTTCGGTCGACGCCAACCTGTTTCCATTCGAACCAAAAAAGGTCTTCCGCGAACTGTAAAACAGTCACCGACATGAAGGCCGACTGCATGGACGCGAACCAGCAGTTCCGATTCTCGGGCTTTGGGTATCGGCAGGTCGCATAAACGCAAATCTTCAGGCGGGCCGTAGTGTCTTGCGCTTACCGCTTTCATGTCGAAACATCCTTCTTTTAATACTGCAATGCCGGTATCGGCCGTACGCATTCAACGCTGCGGAGTTGCCGCATCATAAATTCAGCGACATCGACACGGGCACTTTTCAACTTCAGACTTTTGGCCTGAACAGCAAATCCGTGTTGGTATTGTCCTGAATTCTTTCCGTCCGTGAAAGTCGCCGGTAGGAAAATGGTCCAAGCCAGTCCTCGCTTTCACGCACGTATTGCCCAGTCCGTTCGTCCTGAGCAGTCACGATCAAGCCGCCAAGTGCAATCGATTCGACAATCCGACGTAAGTTATCGATTCATGCAACTTTTGGCGGTGAAAAATGCCTCTGCCGCCAACTCAAGACAGAGACCTTTTCTCAGTAGTTCAGGTACACTAGGACGCGGAGTTCTTGCTGAAAGAGTGCTTGCATTCACTGTCCAGATTGCAGCAAAATGGTGTCTGCCTTGCTGCCTGTTGCTTGGGACAATCACATGACCACGAAAAAGACCATGAAAAAGCCCGTGAAGAAGGCGGCCGCACGCCCTGCTGAGAGGGCCGCCAAGGCTGCGAAGTCGGCGGTTACCAAGACGTCCGCGTCGAAAATCGCAACGGTAAAGCGCGCACAGTCAAAGCCGTCCACCGCGAAGACTTCCGCTAAAAAGACCTCCGCTAAAAAGTCCTCCGCAACGAAAGCCCCAGCAGCGCGAATGTCGCTCTCCGATGCCATGTCTGCCCTTGAGAAGCACGGCACGGAGCAGACACGCAAGACTTGGGCACGGCGCGAAAGGGCCGATGTTCGGCGTCCTCTTCGGCGAACTCTTCAAGTTGATGAAGCGGATCGACGTTGATCACGAACTCGCGCGAGAGTTGTGGGCGACCGGCAACGTAGACGCGCGAAATCTTGCGATGAAGATCGCCGATCCACTGGCAATGACGCCCGACGAACTCGACCGCTGACTACGCATTGTGGTCGCACCGACTGTTCCCAAAACGTTTTGCTCTGCTCGTAGGAGAGCCTTTGCTCAATCCCTCGATCCTCCAGCACATTCAGCTCGCCAGGCAGCATTGGACCGACAGTGAATTGATGCTCGTCACCAATGGCTTCTTCCTCCATCGCTTCCCCAACCTACCAAACATCCTCATTGAATCCAACTGTCGACTTGAAGTCAGCCAACACGGCACGACGCGCGAGTATATGAATCGCTTCCGCGCGGTGAAACGCTTGATTTGGAAATGGCGAGCCACCTACCCAGGCCTTGTCATCAACATTCGACAGTCGCACAGAAATTGGATGCGCCAATACAACATCGTTGACGGCAAGCCCATGCCGTTCGACTCCACGCCCGATGCCGCCTAAGGAGTCTGCATGCAGCGCAACTGCACGCAGCTTGTTAGCGGTTGCCTCGCCAAGTGCCCTGCGCTCGCCTATTGGCCCCAACTAGAGCGAAAAGCCCGTCTCGAATCGATTCCCGAGTGGCAACTCTTCCGCGACTACGAAACCTGTCCTCCAACCGCCACCGACGACGAATTTCGCCTTTTTATCGAAACGAAGTCCATCCCTCAGTGTGCTTCATGCCCAAGTAAGCGCGTAGCGTTTGTTCACCCCAGTCCCTTGCAGAGGAGTGTTTTGAAATGACTCGACCAGGTCCGTACCGACCCCAGATGCCGCCATACCCCTTCGTTCCTCCATTCGATCCTCCCGATGAAGAACCGCCTTACATCCCACCAGACTCATCGGGTGCCGAAGGAGGATCTACCGGCAGCACTGACGACGAAGGCTCCTCCAGCCAACCACGTCCCGATTGGTGGCCGTCCGATTGGCCCTGGCCTCCCGAGCCCGATGAAGATGTGGAGATCCTTGTGCCTCCACCGCTACCTTCCGTCGCCGCAAACTATTTAAGCGCGACAAAATGACTTGCCAATACTGTGGCAAGCAGCCTGGCGGCGAGGAGCTGACGATCGATCACGTTGTGCCGCGTGCTCAAGGTGGCCGGTCAAGCTGGACGAATTGCGTACTAGCTTGCGTTGACTGTAACTCTCGCAAGGCTGCTCGCACGCCGGCCGAAGCGCGAATGAAGCTTCGCAAGCAGCCGGTACGTCCGAACTGGAAGCCGATCTACGCCCAGCGCATGAATCGCATCCAGAGCTGGAATAAGTTTATCAGCGAAGCGTACTGGAACGTTGAATTAGAGACGTAAGTGATAAGGAGTAAGCGGTAAGCAATTAGCTGCCGCTTGCTTCTTCATACTCTTCCGTCGATTCCCGAACGGCTCCGGCGCCACGAATCGAACGGATCAGCCCGTGTAGAACCTTACCAGCCTCGAACAAGATCGAGTCGTCTTCGAGCAGTTGACTTTCTGAAAAAAGGTAGCCGAGGCGTGAAGCGAGCGATGCTTGGTATTGAAGCTCGCGTAGAGATCCACTCGCGATATCGAGGAATCGAAGAAAATCCGCATCCGAGTTACGTCCGCATCCTTCGGCGATATTTGATGAGATAGATACGGCGGCCCTTCGCATTTGTGACCTCAGGCCGAACAATTCTTCCTTCGGAAATGTCTTGGTTTCTGAGAAAACAAGCAATGCCACTGCATCCGCAAGTTGAAACGCTCGTAGATTCCTATGATCACGCATGTCTTTTTTCCTTAAAGCTTATACCTTAGTCCTTAAACCTAATTTTACAGGAATGTCCGCCTGGGAGCGGAATCGGCCTCCAAAACCGATGGACGGTGTTCGAATCACCGCGTTCCTGCTTGTAAGCAAGCATTTGGTCGATGTTGTTCCGGCGGCGCAGACTGCCCTGCCTTTCGGCAGTTGGCGTACTGTGTTCCGTGAACGGGTTCTAAGGGCAACACCGATTGAAGTAGCTCAGCGGGTAGAGCATCAGGTCTTGAACTGTCGAGCGGTCCACGTGCTGCAGTTGCGAATTTTTCATTCCAACTGCGCCATGTCGGCCGCTCGGTGGAAAACCTGAGGGTCACGGGTTCGACTCCCGTCGATGCACCAAGTTGGCTGAAAACCAACCCGGGCGCGAAAGCGTCCACCACAGAAGCTGGCGGGCAACGATTGTTTCGCCGATCGGCTGCGAGCTGGCGAGTTGTGGACTGGAACATTCACGAAACGGTGAAAGCCGGCGCGTGAATGGGAAGGATGACAAGGAGCCAGCTTCAGCAGCACATGACTTCACCTTGTAGGTTTGCCACGGCACTGCAAAGTTGATAAAGGCGGTTCGCAATGAAAGTGATGATGATGTAGGAGTTCGC
>JBGSNE010000063.1:0-16124 GCA_041739785.1 Pirellulaceae bacterium | reverse complement strand
TTCCGCTACGTGAAAATCCTTAGCCTTGCTGTATTCGTGTCGGATACCTTTTCCCAAACAACCCTAAAATGCAAGCTAAAACAAAGCGTTAGGCAGCTTCTTGATTCTCGTGATATTTGGCGAACAGTGGATCGGAACTGGCCTCGCCGACCATTTCGGCTTGTTTGGCTTCGTCTTCGGCCTTTTCGCGGGCCAAGATTTGAGCCAAACGGGCTGCTTTATCCCGTTTGCGGGACCATTCCAGTTGAGACGCGACGTAGCTGCGGAGGGCGATCATCAACTTGGTTTGGCGACCTCCCATCAAGCTGGAAAGCGAGACAATTGCTAGTGAAACGGCAACAAGCCAAGCGATAAGTCTGGGGTCCATGATCGATGTTTACGTACCGAGTTGTCGTTAGAAGCCATATCTACCCAGTCCGCTTATACCCGATCGATCCCTTGGCGCTGATACCAAAATGTGCAAAATGAACGTTCGTACACTGTTTGGCCGGTATGCGTTTAGTCATTTTTCACAGATAAGCCCGCCAACAGCCTTTGGCGAGCGCAACCGGGATGGATACAATAGCCGCATTGCTCGGGCTCGTAGAACAGCTTGATCAAGCCTAACTAATTACGCACAACATGGAGTTCCAATTAAGTGCAAGTCAACGTCTCTGCTCGCCATGGCTCGTTAAGCACCCATGATCAGGAAGTGATCCGCGAGAAGTCCGAGAAAGTTCGGCGCTTGTTCGATCGCGTTAATGCAATCGAGGTGACCGTCGATTTTCAGCGTCAAGAAGAGCCACACGTCGAAATCAACGTCTCGGCCGAACACACCCACGATTTTGTGGCTTCGTCCAAGGCTCCCACCGTCATCGCCGCGCTCGACGGGGCGATTCAAAAAGTCGAGCAACAACTTCGCAAACACAAAGAAAAACTGACCGGTCACAAGTCGACTGCTGTCAAACATATAACACCGGAGCCGATTGGCGATTTGGCTGACGAAGAAGAATAGCCAAGTTTAGCGCAATTTTTCGTCGCTAACGTTGCAATGAAATGGAAGGCTAGAAGAACGGTGACACCCAGAAAGGTCCAAGTATGAAATTCTCTGATTTTATTAGTACCAAATCAATTTGTTCGGAACTCGGTTCGTCAGACAAGGAGAGTACCATCGCCGAGTTGGTCGATTCGCTGGTGAGCGCTGGCAACATCAAGCAGTCTGATCGCGACGACATCATTAAGGCGATTATGAAGCGCGAGGAACTGGGGAGCACTGGCATTGGCCGCGGTGTCGCCGTTCCACACACCAAACACCCGAGCGTCGACAAGCTGGTGGGGACCGTGGGTGTCAGCACCGATGGTGTAGAATTCGATAGCCTGGACGGTGAGAAGGTCCAACTATTCTTCTTGCTCGTTTCACCACCAGATCGTCCTGGCGATCACCTGCGAGCGTTGGAGAATATTTCTCGGCAACTGCGGGATGAAACCTTCTGTCGCTTCCTTAAGCAGAGCAAGAACGCCGAGGATATCATGCAGTTGCTGGAAGAGGCCGACAACAATCATTTTGTGTAAGCGCTTGCTGTTAGCGCTCTGTGCCCGACTACCTTTTGCCATCGAGTACTGAACTGGCTATGTCACCCACGCTTGAGAAAGTAGTGACTGTGATTAACCCGATGGGGATTCACATGCGACCAGCCGACGTACTGTCGCGGGCGGCCGGTCGATTTCAATGTGAAATCATCATCGAAAAAGATGGCCAAGCCATAGATTGCAAGAGCATCATGAGCATCCTCACTTTGGGTGCTCGCCAAGGAACTCAACTCAATTTGCGCGTCAACGGCGTCGATGCGCAACAAGCTTTGGAAACGCTAAGCGAATTATTTGAACAAGGATTCGACGAATCCGATTCGGAGGTAGCCAGCGAGCAGACGAGTTAACAAGAGTCAGGCTTTCTTGCCTGACAAGATATGTTCAGGCTTTCCAGCTTGACACGGCTCAATGTGGTTACGTCCCTCCACTGCGATATTCGGCAGCGTGCCTCCCCGGCATCTATTGGCCGTCTCGATCGCTTGGAACGGCGTACAGGCAAGTCCAATTTGACTTTCTGCCACCGACAGTCGTCTAGCACGCTCACCGCTCCGCCACGCGACTACCCCGCCGAAACTTACCCCGTACACTGGTCATATTAATGCACATTAGTCACACTCAGTCTAAAAGATTTGACGACTGCCCATGCGCGCACCGCCGGCGGCTTAAGTGTGACTGGTCACCCTATCATCCATGCCCGAACTGCAAGGTATTGCGGTCTCGCCGGGAGTTGCCATCGGAAAGGTTTTAATCCTCGACCGTGAAGGTTACAGGATTACTCGCTCTCAGATAAATTCCGCAGATCGTCAGAACGAAATAGAACGCTTGCGAACAGCAATAGCTGAGGCGTCGACGCGTTTGGAGCAACACCGTCGCGATTCAACCCAACGGATCGGTGAAGCGGTCGGCGCCATTTTTTCCGCCCACCAGCAATTGCTACTCGACACCACGTTGCATCATGAATGGACGCGGCTGATCGACGAAGATTGTTACAGTGCGGAATTTGCTATCTCGACCGTCTTATCACGCTATGCCCATGCTTTTCGCAACATGGGTTCTGAGGTGATGGCCGAGCGCGCCAACGACATTCGGGATGTCGAACGAACACTGCTCGAGGCCCTGGGTGGTTCGCCAATGCAAGTCACTGGCGGCTCGGGGCAATCGGTATTGCTAAGTCACGATTTGACTCCCAGCGAAACGGCTAGCCTGGATCGTTCCAAAATCATCGGCTTTTGCACCGAAGTGGGAGGTCCCGGAGGACACACGGCGATTGTGGCTCGCGGTTTAGAAATACCTGCCGTAGTTGGTTTGGGCAGTTTTCTACATCGCATCGAGCGCGAAGCGACCGTCATCGTCGATGGTTTTCGCGGGCGAGTCATCCTGCAACCCGACGAATCGACACTTCAAGACTATCGACAGCGCATCGAAGTTCGCGCCGGACGCGTCCAGAAACTGACCGAAATTCGCGATCTGCCGGCCGTGACCAAGGATGGAGTGCAGGTTTCGCTGATGGCCAACATCGAATTCCCCAACGAAGTGGCCGCTTGCTTGGCGCGTGGCGCCGAAGGGATAGGACTCTATCGCACCGAGTTTCTCTACTTGGGAGCCGATACCGAACCGACCGAAGAGCAACAATACCAAGCCTACCACGAAGTGGTCAGCAAGATGCAAGGCTTGCCGGTGATCATGCGGACGCTCGACTTAGGAGCGGACAAGGTTGGCAAGCTAACCTTGCTCGAGCCAGAGAACAATCCGTTTCTCGGGCTACGTAGCATTCGTCTATCGCTGCGACAGCCCAAGCTGTTTCGTACGCAGCTCCGAGCCATGGTCCGCGCGGCCATGCACGGCAAACTGAAGATCATGTTCCCCATGATTACCACCTTGCACGAACTACGCACCGCGCGGATGGTGTTACGGCAGGTCATCGATGATCTGGCCGAAGAAGGTCTCTCTCCACCACAACAAATCGAAGTGGGGATGATGGTCGAAGTCCCCGCCGCTGTATTGATGCTGGAACACTTCATCCAAGAAGTCGATTTCATCAGCATTGGCACTAATGATTTGATTCAATACACGATGGCCGTCGATCGCGGCAATGAGTATGTGGCCGATTTATACGCCGGGCACGATCCAGCGGTTCTAAGACTAATTCGTACCGCCGTGGATATCGCCCGTCGCGCGGAGGTCGAAGTCAGCGTATGTGGCGAAATGAGTTCCAATCCCGTGACATCGCTACTTTTGGTAGGCTTGGGGGTTCGCCTTCTCTCCGCTCCTCCTGCTTCACTGCCTCAAATGAAACAGGCCTTGCGACAAGTTCGACTGGAAGACTGCACACAATTGGCCACACGTGTGTTTGACTTCGATACAGCCCGCGAAGTTGACGCGTATCTTAAAACGCGATTTGCAGAGCTCCTACCGGAAATGGCATTGGGAGTTTAGCCAACATGAACCAACCGCATCCCACTTCGCCCGAAAACCAAGTTGAGCCTATCACCAAGACGCGGCTACGGATTCGCTTCACCAAATGTGGCGACCTGCGTTGGATCAGCCATCGCGACTTGGCTCGCGTTTGGGAACGATTGCTTCGTCGGGCCGGACTGCAATTGGCTTTCAGCCAAGGCTTTCATCCCAAGCCCAAAATCAGCTTTCCGTCGGCACTGGCGCTCGGCATTGAGGCCCTAGACGAAGTCGTCGAATTGGAGGTGCTGGGGGTCGTCGAATTGCTGTCGATCGGCGATGTATTGCGCCGGGAAATGCCGGCAGGGATGGAATTGCTGGAATTGCGAGCACTCGAAACCGCACTGGGAAAGGCCAAAGTGTTAGGGGCGACCTATCGCATCGAGCATCGCTGCAACACCGCCGGTAGTCGTGGCGCCGAGAATAGTTTGGCCAGTCCAACAGACCGCCAGGAAATGATCCCGGGGACCAGCAAAGGACAAACAGCGGACAGCCCAAGGTTCGCGGCACCGCCAACAGTGATGGAAAGGGAAAGCGTCGACAAGTCGCCGCACTCCATAGAGAATTTGCAGCAGCGAATCGAGGCGATTCGACAACTACCACAGCTAGAGATCGAGCGCGATGGCAAGACCATTTGCTGCGAAACCAGCGATCCCTATTTTGAATTGAAGATTGAAGGCGACTATTTCGTCTTCGCCCTACCCACCGTGGCCCAAGGTTCCGTTCGCCCGAGCGAGTTGCTCGAGCACGTCGGCTTGGGATCACTACTTGAGGACGGCTGGACGTTACAGCGCACCGCCGTTCATTTGTTGGAAGCCACTTCGCCTCCAACCCCCACTTAACACGTTCAACCACACTTTTCGTGCTTCCGCGACCTTCAGTCGCCGGTCCACACAGGAACAAACTATGAAGAAAGAAATGCTCATCAATGTATCGCAACCGGAGGAATGCCGGATTGCGATTCTCGAGGACGCTGTGCTCGAAGAACTTTACACCGAGCGGGCCAGTCAAAACAATTTTGCAGGGAATATTTACAAAGGTAAAATCGTCAATCTCGAGCCGAGCATCCAAGCCGCATTTGTTGACTTCGGCGTCGGACGCAATGGTTTTCTACACATCAGCGACGTCGAACCACAGTACTTTCGTCAAGCCGGTTACGACCCGGAAGAAATTATGGAAGGGAATATTCCCGGTGCCGACATCGACGACGGCGACGAAGATGACGACGAACAAGGCGACAATGCCTCGGACGCTGGTACCAAACGGCCGGCCAGTAGCAAACGTGGCGATCGCAATGATCGCAGCAAGCGGCGTAATGGCCGTAACAGCCACAGCTCGCGTCCGCGTTTTAAGCCACCCATACAAGAAATTTTCCGCCGTGGTGACGAAGTGCTGGTGCAGGTTATCAAAGAGGGAATTGGTACCAAAGGCCCAACGCTCTCGACCTATATCAGTATTCCCGGTCGTTACTTGGTGCTCATGCCCGCCCTGGGACGCGTCGGTGTAAGCCGCAAGATTGAAGACGACAAACGCCGCCGCACTCTGCGCAACATGCTATTGGAATTGAATCCGCCCAAGGGGCTAGGGTTCATTGTCCGCACCGCTGGCCAAGAACGAACGCAACGCGAATTGTCGCGTGACATGGCCTATTTGGTGCGTCTGTGGAAGGTGCTGGTCAAACGCGTCAAGAACTCCCCGTGTCCCGCGGACATTTACGAGGAGAGCGACATGATCATTCGTACCATTCGCGATATATTCACCGATGATATCGATACGATCATCGTCGACGAGAAGGGAGCTTATGAACGTGCGAAGGAGTTTCTACAGCTCACCATGCCGCGCTATGTCAGTCGCTTAAAACTGTACGACAGTCGCGAGCCGTTGTTTCATAAACACGGTCTGGAAAAGGAAATCGCTAAAATCCACCGCCGCACTGTCCCGCTCAAGGGTGGGGGCTCGATCGTTATCGATCCGACGGAAGCACTGGTGGCCATCGACGTAAATAGCGGATCGTTTCGCACGGACAAGTCGGCTGAAGAAACGGCTTTTCAGCTGAACATGTCAGCCTCCAAAGAGATCGCGCGCCAGCTGCGACTGCGCGATTTGGGTGGCGTGATCGTCAACGATTTTATCGACATGCGGAGCGAAACCCATCGTCGCAAGGTGGAGCGCTCGTTGCACGACGCCATGCGCCGAGATCGGGCCCGCACCAAAGTCCTGCGGACCAGCCCCTTTGGGCTGATCGAAATGACACGCCAGCGCATTCGCCCGAGCCTCAAGCGCAGCGTCTACGAAGATTGTCCCTGCTGCCAAGGTCGCGCTGTGGTCAAGACGGGTGAAAGCATGGCCATTGAAGTGGTCCGAGTGCTGATGATGGCCTGCCAACAACCGCGTGCTTGCCGTGTGACGATCCGCGTCAATGACAAAGTATCCGCCTACCTGAATAACAAGAAACGCCGCGATGTCATGCAAATCGAGGAATCAAGTGGCGTGACCATTCAGATTCTAGGGAGCGAAGCGCTCTTCCCCGAGCACTTTGAATGCGACTGCCGCGATGCGGAAGGAAATCTTATCCCGCTCCCCTTCTTGGAAGATATGGGCTCGTAAACTATGGCCAATGAATAGTGCATCGACTGGAAATTTGTTGGGCGGGGCGATATGCGTAGCATTCTGGTAACGGGAACAGCCGGCTTTATTGGCTTTCACTTAGCCAAAGCGCTGTTGGCACGCGGTGAACATGTAGTGGGGGTCGATAACCTGACCCCCTACTACAGCGTGCAACTCAAACGCGATCGTCTGCGGCAACTCGAAGGCATCCCTGGCTTCACACAACTTGAGCTCGATCTATCAGATCGTGAGCAAACGGCAGAACTCTTCGCGCAGCACCGGCCGGAGCGTGTCGTTCACTTGGCAGCTCAAGCAGGCGTGCGCTATTCGCTGACCAATCCCCATGCCTACATTGATAGCAATTTGGTCGCGTTCATGAATGTGCTCGAAGGCTGTCGACACCATGCCTCGGGCCATTTGCTGTACGCCAGCAGCAGCAGCGTTTACGGCTCCAATGCACAGCAACCATTTTCGACACATCACAATGTCGACCATCCGGTTAGTTTGTACGCAGCCACGAAAAAGGCAAACGAACTCATGGCCCATACCTACAGCCATTTGTATCACCTGCCAGCTACTGGACTGCGTTTCTTCACGGTCTACGGTCCCTGGGGGCGTCCCGACATGGCCGCCTACTTGTTCACCAAGGCTATCGTCGAGGAGCGTCCGATTGATGTCTTCAATCACGGACACATGCGACGAGACTTCACTTATATCGACGACATTGTCGAAGCCTTAGTGCGATTGATCGATGTTGTGCCACAACCCGATCCCACCTACGATCCATTGCATCCCAACCCCAGCCGTAGCCAAGCGCCCTATTGTGTCTACAACATTGGCAATAATCATCCAGAAACCTTGCAGCGTTTCATTGAAGTCTTGGAAGAGTGTGTGGGTCGTAAGGCGGTCAAGAATTATCTGGATCTTCAGCCGGGCGACGTGGTCGAAACCTATGCCGACATCAGCGACTTGGAGCAAATCATCGGCTTCCGACCAAAAACTTCCATCGAGCAGGGATTGGCACATTTTGTTAACTGGTACCGGGCTTACCATCTGACTGCTTAACCCGGATTGTTCACTTGGACCATAGGCAAGTGCGGCTTCAAGCCTGCCATGCCCTGGAAAACCTATCCAACTTGCTTCTTGAATCGATTGATTACCCACAGATCCTTCTGAAGAGCCATATTTTGAATCGAAGGCTGTTGATCTACTTGCTTCTCACTCTATCACTATGCGTGGCGTTACCACACCTGGCAATCGGCCAGGTCTTTGATGAACGGTACGACGACTGGCCCGTCCGACTAAAAATAGATGGGCGACTCGTCATAACCCTTGATCCACAAGAACTGCAGTTGCTCGACGAACTTCTTGCCAGTCCTCTCGCCTCCGAATCGTGTTTACTACTCGAAGCCGACACAGGTTCGAAAAAAACACTAGTTGGTTACCAACAGCATTTCAAATCGGTAGATCCCAGGCCCATCGACGAACTGTTAGAACTTGAACCAGATTCCCTTCCGCAGTTCATTGCCTGGCACATTGCAGCCCGAAAGCCAGGATCAAATACGGACAGGTCAGCTACGGAGAGCTCGGCCGATTTTGATCGCGTCGGGGCCTGGTTGGCCGAGCAACTTGCGGCTGGGAAAACAATCATCCTTACCGGAGTGGGCGCTGCGGTAGCGGGTAAGTTTTTTTACGAGGCTAGCCCATCGTCGACTTCAGAGTCAGGCTTAGACTTACTCCCGGATTGTATCCTGCAACTCGACTTTTCATCATCACAGATCAAGCAGCTGACTCGGCGAATTTCCTCCGCCCAGCGCTGCGTGGGTATTGGGCTCGAACCTCAGACGCTTCTGTTGCTCGATGGCCGGAAGTTGCGAACTGCCGGAGCCGGTCGGGCTTGGTTGGTGCTACCCAGAAATCGTGAATCCCCCTCACGCGTCGAAACGCTCGCTCCTCGTCGGGGGGCGCGACCGTCGACAACGGAGTGGCTGGCCGATTTAACAGAGTGGCGACGCGATGCCATCGACCGCACCCTCGAACCGTTTCCTCCCCGCACGCCTCAACCACCGCGGGTTGAATCTGGAACACTGGTGATTGTTGGTGGGGGAGGAATGCCTCGCGGTATGATGCAGCGGTTTGTCGAATTGGCTGGTGGGACAGAATCAGCCAAGCTGGTCTACATCCCTTGTGAGGAGCGCGAGCAAGTACCGGCCCAATCCTCAATGATGGACGCTTGGAAGGAGTTTGGAGTTCAACACACGGCGCTAGTCCATACCAAAGACCGGCAGCAAGCCAATTCGGATGAAGCGTTTTTGGCTCCGTTGGTGGACGCCACAGGAATTTGGTTTGGAGGTGGCCGTCAATGGAATCTTGCCGATTCCTACTACGGCACGCAAGCTCACCGATTGATGAAACAAGTTTTAAGTCGCGGTGGTGTAATTGGTGGTTCATCGGCAGGCGCCTCCATTCAAGCTCGATATCTTGCGCGGGCGACACCCATTGAGAACATTCGTATCATGGCACCAGGTTACGAACGAGGTGGCCTTGGTTTTCTAAGTGGCGTGGCCATCGATCAACATTTCTCCCAACGCGGTAGGCAAGCCGACATGACCACGCTCGTCAATCGCTATCCACAACTGTTGGGAATCGGAATTGATGAAGCCACTGCGCTAGTGGTTCAAGGCTCCCAAGCGCAAGTAGTTGGCCAAGGATCCGTTTATTTCTATGATCGTCGACAAGCAGTCGCACCCGATGGCACCGACTATCTCAAGCTCGCCGCCGGCGAGGCTTACGACTTAGTCGAGCGGAGCACGATTCACCCAAACCGTCAGTAGTTGTCGTCGCGGAATCGCTAAGATTTATGGAATTTCAAAGAAAAAGTGCTTTCCTAAAACGCATGGCGAATTCCACTTTGTTTCCTCTCCCATCCGTGCACCGGCTTTGCTATCCGTGCTATTTCTCTTGGTAGCACGGATGGCAAAGCCGGTGCACGGCTAAACGCCCTACCGTCGGTCAATACAAGTAGTCACCAGCCCGAAACTATTGATTTAGTGGCTGTTTACAATAGTCGACTCAAGAAAAATCAAAAACCAACACCACTCACTAGGATCGCATCGATGCACGTTTTGATTATAGGTGCGGCAGGAATGATCGGTCGCAAGCTGACGGAGCGACTTTTGGGCGAGCGACAACTCAATGGAAAAACGCTCAGCCGATGTACACTGTTCGATGTCGTCGAACCGCTGCGAGTCGAATCGGCGGGGATCGATGTTGAAGTAGTCACCGGTGATTTGTCGCTGCCAGGTGTGGCAGATCAATTGCTCAACACGAAACCCAACGTTATCTTTCACTTGGCAGCCATCGTCTCGGGTGAAGCCGAGCAAGACTTTGAAAAAGGCTATCGCATTAATCTCGATGGCACTCGCAATTTGCTGGAGGCCATTCGAATCGCCGGCACCCAACCTCAGTTGATCTTTACCAGTTCGATCGCCGTATTTGGTGCGCCCCTTCCAGAACCGATTCCCGACGATTTCCATCAAACTCCCCTGACATCGTACGGAACGCAGAAGGCGATTTGCGAGTTATTGATCTCCGACTACTCGCGTACAGGCTTTGTCCAGGGCGTGGCGCTGCGTCTGCCAACGATTTGCGTGCGGCCAGGAAAACCCAATGCAGCCGCCTCTGGCTTTTTCTCGAGCATTATCCGGGAACCACTCAGTGGGCAAACCGCAATCTTACCGGTCAATGACGATGTCTTACATTGGCATGCATCGCCACGCGCCGCAGTGAACTTCTTGCAACACGCCTCTTCACTTTCGGCACAACAGCTTGGCCCCCAACGTGCGGTGACGCTGCCTGGTGTAGCAGTCACCGTCGGCGAGCAGATAGCCGCGTTGACTCGGGTGGCTGGTCCAGAAGTGAGCTCCCGCATCATCCGCCAGCCCGATCCGTTCGTGCAATCGATTGTCGCTGGCTGGCCCAGATGTTTTGCCGCGAAGCGCGCACGTAACCTCGGCTTTGTCGTCGAAAAAAGCTTTGACGAGATCATTCGCGTGCACATCGAAGATGAACTCGCAGGAGTCTTTGCTTGAAGCGACAGCCGAACCAGTTCCACTGGATCAGACGTGAGCCAAATGGAACTCACTTTGTGCATATTGTGAATAATCCGGGTTTGAAGCCTGGCCGGAGCTGGCTGCTGGTTCATGACAAATGCAATCGATAGTTTGAGTGCGTAAACATCGTTTGCAAAAAGTGGCATAAGCTTCCTGGTCGCACAGCTATTTCAGATTCCCCGTGGTGACGACTGGGTTACCTACTATTTTTTGATTTGCCCTTTAGGCTACCAAATATCTCGCGCACACCGCTCAATTTCGCACCTAGTCCGCGACCATGAAGCAGCTTCAACAGCCCAACGAATAACTGAGCGTTGTGCGCATGGCGGCTATCCAAATGGGGCAACCAATTACCCTTCCGAGTGCAAACGACCTGCGGACGGCTCATCTCGACTAACCCTTCCCAACCGCGGGTTACACCCCAACCGCTGTGATCGCGTCCGCCAAAAGCGACACGTGGATCGGCAGTGGGGACGATGATATCGTTAATCACGATGCAGCCCGCCTGAATTTGTCTCCCCCAATGTTCGGCAAAACCAACAGGACCAAAAACCGATGCTCCCAATGCATACGGACAGAGTCGATCGGCTTCGATCGCGGCCTTCATGTCCGGCACCGCAATTAGTGAAACAACCGGCCCGAAAAAATCTTCACGAGCAATCGCCCAACGTGCGTCGACATCCCGCAATACCAAGGGTGACATCTGGGGATTCGCACTTTCGTTCGATTGCGTTCCATCCAGTTGGCCAACGACAATTTGCGCTCCAGCCTCCACCGCTTGACCAGCCGCTGCCAGAATCTTCTCCTTGACTCCCAGTGGGATTTGGAATTCGCGACGATGGTACGCTTGCAATTCGTTTCGCAATAGCTCACATAAGGCCGTCGTTTGAGTTGAAGTGACGAACACGCGCCGCGGTGCGATGCAGGTAGCGCCACCGTTCAATTGCAACGCATAGGCGAGACAGCGCGACACGCGCTTCAGGTCGGCCTTTTCCAATACGAAAACTGCATCGCAACCGCTCAATTCCATGGTAGACGGTGTAAGCGATTGACTGAGTTGCGATAACACTGCGCGCCCGGAGTCAACGGACCCAGTCAAAACAACTTTATCGACTCCAGCATCCATGGCAACCTTACCTGCGTCAATCGACTCATCGATGATTTGAAATAGATCGCTGGGAACGCCGGCATCGCGCAGGCATTGACCGAAACGTTCAATGATGGCTGTACAGCCCGGTGCGGGCTTCACAATCACTGCATTCCCGGCCGCCAGGGCTTGAACGATCTGCACGCCGGGTAGAAACAATGGGTAGTTGGAGGGAGCTAGGATTAGGATGGTTCCCCACGGTTGCCGTGTCACGCGCACGCCGATGCGTCCCATCCACCAAGCCCCGAGGCGAAACGCATGTGTTTTGGGGGCCAGAGCTTGCTTGGCAACTCGCGAAGTGAAGCGACAAGCATCTGCTAGTGGCAGTACTTCGGACGAAAAAATTTCGACGGGGCTCGCGTTCGGTCGCGGATTGAGAGTGATCCATTGACGGTGATGTGCCGCAATTTCTCCTGCGACTCCAGCCAACATTCGAAGCCGTTGCCGCAGCAGCATTTCAGCCCATGCTACTTGTGCAATTTTCGCGCGGTTAACAGCTGCGCCCACTGATACAGAAATAGGGGATAAGTCTTGCTTCATGGTCTTTTGGGGACGCTTTGACTACTGGGCTGACGAAGCTAAGGCGACCACGACTCAGCGAGCAAAGTCGTGGCAGGCCGACAATGCTTGACGCCCACAGAGCCAAGCATTTCGCGGATAATCATTGGATAATCATTGTCGTAGGGAATGTTGCCGAAGATCCCAGCCCCAGGGAAGTGTAGCCGCTCCCAAGTCGAAAATGCGACTTTTATTTTTAGCGCGAAGCCTAGAGGCGAATAGTACCCCACAAAACCGCAACTGAGTTGTATCCATTCGCAATAGCGGTCTAAGGCTACAACTACCTGCAGAGTGTCAGGGAAATATTGCAATTTGCACTTACGAACCGGCCCAGCCTGCGGTAACTTGAGGACCTTGGATAAAGAACGAGCCCAAGGCGAGGTGGCTTAAGACCTCGCATCAAACTTGGCGGACACCGTGTGGGTTTCTACCGCTTTTGGGCCTTTCTTGACAGCAAATCGGCTACCGTCAGCACCTTAACAGGTTTGCAACTGGCGGATTAGTCCGAGAGCCAGACAACATGGTGGCAGACACCATTTTGAAGCTTGACTTGCCGATTTGCCTGATTTGTGCCCTTCACCGAAAAGTGTTAGCCCCCCTGATGACAACCATTGCGCTCGACGTACCTACCGACATTTCGTCTCTTGACGAATCCACTTCGGACATTTCCCAATCCGATCGTCCCTCTGCCGACACGCTGCTATTTCGCGATTTGCCATTGAGCGACGAAGTGCAGTTGGCAGTGCAAATGTCGGGCTATCTTTCGCCAACTCCTGTGCAAGCGGAAATCATCCCGCACATGCTCGACGGCCAGGATGTATTGGCTCAGTCGCAGACCGGAACGGGTAAGACAGCTGCTTTTGCGCTACCGATACTGTCGCGGCTCACCGTACTTGGGGACAGCCCCCAAGTGCTCGTGTTGGCACCGACACGTGAGCTTGCGACTCAGGTAGCCGAATCATTCAAGACCTATGGGGCTTGTATGCCCAAATTGCGAATCGCCGCGATCTACGGAGGTGCGGACTACGAGCCACAACTCCGCGCGCTGCGCAAGGGTGTGCACGTGGTGGTTGGCACGCCAGGTCGCGTGCTCGATCACATCAAGCGCGGGACACTCAAGCTAGATTCCATCCGTTGTCTGGTCCTCGATGAAGCCGACGAGATGCTCAACATGGGCTTTCTCGAAGACGTCGAATTCGTGTTGGAGAACACACCGGCCGAGAAGCAGATTGCGTTGTTTTCCGCGACTATGCCGCAGCCGATCCGCCGCATCGCCGAACGATATCTGAAAGAACCCGCCACTGTCACGATTCGTCGGAAGGGACTCACCGCTGAATCGATCGAACAGCGTTGCATTTTTGTCAACGAAGGGGATAAGCCCGAAATGTTGGCACGCATGCTGGAGGCCGAGGAAACCGATGGCGTGATCGTCTTTACCAAGACCAAAGACTCCACCATCGCCGTAGCCGAACGCCTGTGCACCTTGGGCTTTTCCGCTGCCGCACTCAATGGCGATCTGCCTCAAGCCCGTCGCCAACGAACCGTCGATCAACTCAAATCGGGCAAGTTGAATGTGTTGGTCGCCACCGATGTAGCAGCTCGTGGGCTGGACGTGCAACGCATCAGTCACGTTTTCAATTACGACCTACCTCACGACAGCGAATCGTATGTGCATCGTATCGGTCGGACGGGTCGCGCGGGTCGAAGTGGTGTAGCGGTGATCTTTTTGACCTTTCGTCAACGCGGCAAATTGCGACTCATCGAACGGGCCACCAATCAGCCCATAGCCGTCGTCGAACCACCGCGGGCTCGGGAGATTAATCTCAAACGGATCGCACGCTTCAAGTCCCAAGTCTTGGAGACCCTCAACAGCGGCGGCGACATGGGAGTGTTCAAGAAGATGGTCGAGGAAGTAACGGCCGAGAGCGGACAGCCGCTGGAGATTGTTGCCGCCGCCCTCGCCAAACTGGCTCGGGGAGAGCAACCGCTGCTCGTTTCCGATCTGCCAAAATCTTCGAATTTTGATTCGCGAGGCGACCGAGGTGATCGGCCCGGGAGATCGGATCGCGACAGAAACGATCGTGGCAGAGGCGATTTTAACTCGTCACGCGATGGTGACTACCGCGACGGCGCGCGTCGCCGAGTAAGTGGGGCACCACGCCCAGGCATGGAACGCTATCAAATCGAAGTAGGACGCGCCGATGGAGTACGGCCCTCGAATATCGTCGGCGCTATCGCCAACGAAGCTGGAATTTCAGGATCGGATATCGGCGCCATCGACATCCAAGGGACTGTCAGCACGATCGACCTGCCCGAAGGCATGCCCCAAGAGGTGTTCCAAATGCTACAAAAAACTTGGGTCTCCGGCAAGCAATTGCGGATTAAGCTGTTGACCGGCCATGGTGGCTCTGCGGGTGACGATCGATCCGGTCGTCCCTTCAAAAAATTCCGCAGCCCACCACCGCACGTCAAAAGCAAAAAACCTCGTAAGAAGGCTTAAAGCCAATACCATACAATTCTCCAGACGGGGAATTTGTTGAACCGGGATTATTCATGAGCTTGTGAACCTCAGACGCTAGCCGTGGGCGGGCCTTAAGCTCGAGCCCACGGCGAGCGCCTGAGGTTCACAAGCTCAATTATTCCCGCAATCCATAGTAGAACTGCCGAGCGCCTATGCGGTTTAACGATCTGATGATCGAATTGCCCCAAGATTTGGAATAGGTTTTGGTATATACTCTCCAGAGGTTTTACACTTCGGTAGTGCACCGGCTTCGACAGAAAAACGCTAGCGATCAGCGACATGAAACAAGTCATCGCCATTGTGCGGCCCTACTTGGCCCAGCGCGTGTTAGACAATCTAAGGCTGGCTCCACTGGAAGCGCTAATGGTCCGCGAAGTTCAGGGCTTCGGTCGCCAGAAAAGCTACTTAGCAAGCTATTCCGATAGCGATTACAATTTGACCTTTCTCCCCAAAGTCGAAATCACTATGTGGGTTGAGGACTTTCGTGTGGAAGAAGTGGTGAAACGAGTTGCCGAGGTTGCGCGCAGTGGCAGGATGGGAGACGGCAAAATCATGGTCCTGCCATTAGAGAGCTTCTCAAGCCTGTAGGCACTCACCTCTTGGTAACACATGCCGCTCAGCGCGATTTACTATGGCACTCTGCTGATTAACTCAATGCTTCAGTAACCGCGGACCGATCTAATAGTAAAGCGGTGATATTGCAATTGCTAGCAAAGCCGCGCGGTTCGCTAGCGAGTGGCCGCGGCTGTGTTTCGCGTTGCGGTTGAGCGTGATTATCGAGTACATAGCAAACAATACGCGATAGGCCGAACATTACAGCTTTAGCGGGCAGTCAGTGCGCCGAAAGTCTTGGCGACTTCCGCTAAGTCCATATCGGTTTCGGCGACCGCCGATTAGTCCGATGTGCCAGGATGGCGCGTAAGGAATCAAGGATGATTAGTTTGACGAATAGACCTGCATGGTTCTTAAAATTTTGCCTGTGGGGACTGGTGCCACTGGCGTTTAGTGGATGTCGTGGCTATCAGTATGGCCATCTAGTCAAAGGTGACGCACCGGACATGGTTGGCAGCCATGCTGCCGGCAGCGAAGTCTACAAGCCGTTGATTGAAGAGTCTGTGGCAAAACTGTTGGGTGGCTGCGCAGTCGCACCTGCGGG
>JBGSNE010000061.1:0-44887 GCA_041739785.1 Pirellulaceae bacterium | reverse complement strand
TGAGGCGTCCCCCCGTTTTTCCGGCTTGCCAGCGAGAGACCGCATTCGCGGTCGCTCGCTGGCAAGCCGGTGGTTGTCGGGCGACATTTCCCCTGGGGTTGCACCCCAGGCTACCCAACACCACCGCTTCGCGGTTGAAATCCTGCAACTTCAAAACGCGCCAGCGAGTGGGTCGCTGCACCATGCGTTTTCAGAAAAGCGTACGATCAAATAGGCGACCCACTCGCTGGCGCGTCGAGCTGATATTTCTGCCGAACTTAGCCAAGGTGGTGCGCTCCAGCTGTGCTGGTTTCTATTCGAAGTGGTTCCGGAGTACGCCCAGTCCCTCCACCTCGACCTCACACACGTCGCCAGATTGCAGAAAGCGGGGTGGCTTGCGAGCTGCCCCAACGCCAGGGGGAGTACCGGTGAAGATGATGTCACCCGGCTCCAGCACGCAGCACTGAGACAGATAGCTGATCAATTGTCGCGGCGTGAATATCAATTGCTTGGTGCTTGAACTCTGAAAAACTTCGCCATTGATACGCATCGACACAGCCAGATTGCCGGCATCTTTGACAAACTCACGCGGAATGATCGCGGGGCCAACTGGCGCGAAGTTTGGGAAACTTTTTCCAAGCAGCCATTGCCCGCCTGGGCGTCCGATTTGCCAATCACGTGCCGACACATCGTGACCGCAGGTATAGCCGAAAATCGATTCGTCAGCTTGTTCTTCGGTGACTTGCCACGTGCGGCGGCCGATAACCAGTACCAATTCGGCTTCGTAGTCGACTTTTGAACTGCACTTCGGAAGTGGCACGCCATCGTCAGGACCACAAAGCGCGCCCGCCAACTTGTTGAAGACGACGGGTTCCGCGGGGATTTCCATACCGCTTTCAATAGCATGATCGCGATAGTTGAGTCCAATGCACAGCAATTTCCCTCCTTCCGGAATAGGACTTAATAGTTTGGCCTGGCCCGCAACCAGAGGTGCCGATTGCAGAGCGGCGTCTATTCGACCGCGCAATGCATCCCAGTTTTTGACAGCCTCTAAGATTGAGGCAGCGAGCGCTTGAGGGCCCCTCCCTAAATCCCGGATTCCGTCGTCAGTTTTCACTCCCCATGAAGTGAAGCAAACTCCAGTTGCATCACTCGCCTCAAAACGCACTAAGCGCAGCATGTTGTATCTTTCCTGACAAAGGTAGCTTCAAGTTAGGTGGCGGAAGTGGCCAAGAGTTTCGTCTACCCTATCAACACCCGCATCTAGGAATTGAAAGAGCTTTAGCGACGTCCGCATCAACAAAAAAACACGCCGCGCAATTTTGCGAGGCGTGCCTGGGAGTAATTTTACGCGAAACGTAAACGCAAGCGGACTACTCAACTATTTCTTTTCTTGCTTAACAAGCTTGAATTTGCCCTTTTCAAAGGCAGCATCGCCAAACACTTTTTCGAGCTGTTCGTCGCCTTCCATCTTTTCAGCTTTGCCCTTGCAATTTCCACAGCAGAATTTGACTTCGGCACCGTTCACTGTCAGCTTCATTTCGTCATTGAGCTTGCCGCCCGTGAAGGGGCAAACCTCTTGAGCGTATTGCTTGGACGCAACCAACTGACTGTTGGCCTTAGGTGCCAATTTAGTCTTCTCTTCCGCGGTCATTTTGTCGAATTTGCCGAGGCAGCCATCGCAACAGAAATAAACTTTGCCCTCTTTGTATTTCGATGCCTTCTCAGCGTTGACCGCCTTCTTACCTTGCAGCAAGCACATAACACCTTCGAGATTCGATTCGTTGGCAGCCATGGCCAGCGAAGAGGTCAAGACCATGAGAGCCACGAGGCCCAATCCGATTTTCATTTTCATTATTCAGCAAGCCTTTGGAGAGAGTGAGAAATGGGGACCCACCAAGCAGTTTGCTTGACAGAAGATTAGTGTTACTGTAAACCTCGGCCACCGTCTATGTCAACCACGTGAGACTGCTCGCCGTCTACGCCAACCGCTTCGGGCAGCGTTTTGTTTAACGCCCGATGACGCGTGGCCAACCGCATCCTTGTGGCGGAATTCGCCAAGAATTTGACACTTCTCGCTGAACGCCACCGTAAGTCTGGGGTCTTCGTACGCGTACTCAATGAAATGGTACTCGTACTCCTACTCGATTCGAGCGGGGCCTCGAGAACGCGTACGAGTACCACCTGCGGCTGAGTAAGAGTACGAAAATACAAGCGCCGTTGGGCTTTCTGCAGAGTCAGCTCAACGAATAGGGTGGCGTTCAGCGAGAAGTGCCAAAACTACGGCCTTTCGTGGGAAATCTGCTACTGCCGAAATTCTTGGCGAATTCCGCTACCTCTTAACGTCGTACCATTCCGTTCATTGCCCTTGTTTACTTGAGATGATCCACTAGCCAAGTGGTAGTAATTTCCAACGCCAACGGAGCGATCGTTTCTTCAATTTCACCGTACTCACTCACCGCTCCGCTGGTACAAGTTTGAAACAAGTGGTTGAGACCAGGCAGTACTTCAATTCTAAAATCTTTGTTTTTCCCCTGGATCAGCGCTGCTTCAATCGCTGGGAGATTCAGCTCCGGATCGACTTGCAAATCCCGCTCGCCGCACAAGGCTAGTACTGGACAAGCGACGCGAGTCAACACGTCGGCCGGTTCGTGCTTTAGAAAAAATTGAAACCACGGCGAACGAAGCTGTGCACTAGCGCTGCTAATGAGTTGATCGCGAGCAACGTCGTCAAGTTCACTCAATTGTGATTCGAGCGCTTTCTCAACCAGTGTTTTGAACTCTTCTACCGTTGGCGCGGGGGATTGCAGGGCGACGTCAATGAATGCTTGTTGGATCGCAAGCTGTCGTTCCAACTCTGCGGGCGGGGAACCGGCTTCTTCCAACAGCAGGCGGTTTTGACTGGTCAGGATCCGTGCGCCATTGACGCCACTCCCGGCCAGCAGCACGATACCAGCGATCGTTGCATCTTGACTGGCTACCAGCGGCGCGATGATGCCACCTTCGCTATGACCGCACAAGGCGATGCGGTCACCATCGATTTCCGATTGACTGCGCAGACAGGCGACCGCTGCCGCAACATCGCTGGCAAAGTCGACCGAAGTTGCTTGAGAGAAATCACCTTGCGACTGCCCCACGCCACGGTCGTCAAACCGCAGCACCGCCAAACCGGAGCGAGTGAAGTAGTCAGCGAGCACTGCAAAGGGACGATGTTCGGCAATGGTCTCATCACGATCCTGCGGTCCCGAACCACTAATCAGCACTACCGCAGGCGCGGGTTTTGCCTCGGCCGGGAGTGTTAGCGTCCCCGACAGACGGATTTCTGCTGATCCGTTTTCGAATTCGACCTGACGAATTTCGTATGGAAATGGGGCCTGTGGAGTCTGTGGACGACGGAGAGGTTTGACCTGTAAACGATCGCTTTTCGACAACACTAGATCGAGACTAACAACCCCCTGCTTCCATTTCCCAGATAGCGTCTGGCCCGCCGGATTGGCTGTACCATTGAACTCTGCGTTCAACGCCGGAAAGCGAATTGCTACTTGTTCGCCATCACGCGTAAACTGCCCCACAAAGCCACTCGCCTTTTGACTGACACTATTAAGCAGGGCTTCTCCGTTTTCCAATTCCAGAATGGCGATATCTAATTTTTGAATCACGGCATTTAGCTGTCCCGCCCACAGCGCTCGGAACTGCTGCGTGGGAATTTCCTCAACTCGCTCCAACGTCAAGTCTAAAGACTTTCCGCGCTGATTCCATTTGCCTGTTGCAATCTTATTGGCTGAAGACAACGACCCGGAAAACTCTGCGGCGGTCGAGGTAATTTCGAAAGCGAGCTGTTCTGTCTGGCGCACTACGTTGGCCAAATCAAAGCGAGCATCCCCTTCGTCCAGACTTAACAGAGAGCCAGTCCAGCTGCCACTATCGCTTGGTGTGAGTTCCACGGCGAAACGAAAACGCCGTAGCTCAGTGTCCAGCGTGCCATACCATAGCTCGTTTTGAGCAGTACCACTTGTTTGCGGCACGACTGGTGGTTGCCCCAACACGCATTGAGCAGAGTACGATGTCGCGCCAACCAGCAACGTGACGATCAACAAGCCCAAGCGTCGGAAATCGAGTGCGGTTAGCATGTGAGCGCTTTCGTTTAGCCCCAATAGCATTCAAGGTTTCATGTGCGGAATTCGTTTAACGCCGAGCCGGAGCAGGCGATTGACGCAGGGGCGATTTACCAATCGCGAAAGTCCCATCGAAGTGCAGAGTCTCTCGAAGGTTAGTCACAGCCTGCGCAGGCGACGGCAGAGCCCCCGCCGGGTAGTATCGAGTCGGGAATCTAGCACATCAGCCTCAAACCCATTCTTTCTTGCACAACCCCAAGCGTCCGACGCACCAGCGGCAGCGTCTGCCGGCGCCTGCGCCTGCGCCTGCGCCTGCGCCTGCGCAGCCTCAATCACTCGATGCAACCAATCCATCGTTACCCAAGCTCAACAATTCTCGCAATCCGAAATCGTTGCGAATCGGCTGCTACGGCTTGGCGTTAAACGACTAGGGTGTTTCGGATGCAGTGGTTTTCGTATCGGCAAGCATTGGATCGTCCATAGATTGCATGATCTTCTTCAAATCGGTTTGCAGATCACTTAGTTTGTCAGCGTGCTCAGCCGATTGGCTCAAATCGTGCACTTCATGAGGGTCTTGCGACAGGTCGTACATTTCGTATTTATCGACGGCGGGATAATGGATAAGTTTCATATTGTCACGACGAACCATACGCTGTTTCTTCATCTCGTAGGCACCGTAAATCAGTTCGTACTGCTCAGTACGCTGACCACGAATCAGAGGCAATAGGCTCTTAAATTCGACATGTTCGGGTTGCGGCAGACCTGCCCATTCAAGCGCGGTGGCGACAAAGTCTTGAATGTAGACCGGCGTCTCGATCCGCTGGCCCGCTGGGATACCTGGCCCTGACACAAGAAGCGGCGCTTTTAAACTGTGTTCGTACATGCTTTGCTTACCTAACAAACCGTGTTGCCCACAGGCCAAACCATGGTCGGCGGTCATGACGATGTAAGTATTCTCAGCTTGCCCGGTGCGTTCCAATTCCGCCAAGATTTTTCCGATCTGTTCGTCCATATGAGTGATCAGTGCATAGTACTCCTGCCGATGCAACCGCACCGCTTCCGGAGTACGGGGCCAAGGGGCCAATTTCTCATCGCGCAGCGATTTGCCGGCCCCCATCGCTTCCATGTAAGGATGTTCGGGCAAAAAGTTTTCGGGGATCCTTATTTGCCCGCGGCTATATTTATCGACGAACTCACGTGGCGCTTGCCTTGGATCATGAGGCGCATTGAAGGCTAGATACATAAAGAAGGGCTGCTGGCTTTTGGCGGAAGTCTCTAGGAACAAGCTCGCATCATCGGCGAGCACTTCGCTCCAATGCTTGCCCCCTTCCCAAAATCCGCCATGTTGTGTGTCCCAGGGCTCCCAATCCCCTTTGTCGTTTGGCCGTTGATAACTGGCCTCGACAGTAGCCGGCATTCCGGGGCGAATATGAGCGACGTGATCATAGATTTCGTCAGCTGGTATTTTGACGTGCCATTTACCAGAAATGTAAGTTTCGTAGCCCGCCTGTCCCAACATCAAAGGCAAAAGTCGATTGTCTTCTGCCTCCTGTTTAATAGTGTTTTCCACCCCGTATGCTCGCCACAAAAACCGACCGGTGTTGAACATCGCACGACTGGCCACGCAAATGGCGCCATTCCAACCTCCCATGTTGTAGGCATTGCCAAACGAAGTACCGCTACGAGCCAAGCGGTCGAGGTTGGGTGTGATGATTTCCGTATTGCCTAACTCCGCTATCGTGTCGAAACACTGATCGTCCGCCAGCAGCAACAGGATATTGGGCTTTTCTTGGGAGGTTTGCTGAGACCAACCGGTGTTAGACATTGAAAAAAAAACCAAACCACAAACTAAAAGCCACCGAAAATGCATACTTAAATTGCCCAGAAAGTTGAGGTCCGAACCCAAAAAACACGTGCCAACACAGCCGAACGACGTTAGATACGACACGCTTTTTGCCCACCTATTGTAGCACAACTCGCACTGACGTTTCTGACAGTTTGCGGCGTTCACAGATACGGAAAATCGGCAGCGATCAGCCCTTGCTGTTTAAGACTTTCCCAGACGGTCGGCGGTAGTGATGCAGTGGCTGCCCGCACATGCAGGGCAACCCGGTCTGCGCGACTTGAGCTAAGCGCAACGGCCGTAATACCGGGATGAGAGCGACCGAAGGCGACTCCCACTTCGAAGGGGCTCAATCCTAGCTCGCGACAAGTCTCCGCAAACCGATGGCGCCAATCCAATCGCTGCTGGTCTTGCGGCTGGTCGGCATCGACCAAGCGGTAGTCAAAAAACTTACCTCCCAGCAGAAAACCGCCATGAAAGAGCGCGGAATTTATGATGCCAATATATCGCGTGGCAAGCGAATCCATGAACTGCATTAGCTCGCGTGGATGATGCATGATCGTAAAACTATTCGCAAACATCACCCAATCAAGCGTGCAATACTGGTCCAACTCCTGAATGATCCGCCAGTTTTTCGCTCCCACCCCCACGGCGGCCACCAGGCCTGCAGCCTTGAGTTCGTGCAGTGCGCGATAGGCGCCGATGATATCGTCCAAACGCGCCTTGCGATCCTCGGGCGAAGCCGCAGCAGCCAAGTACTCGTCGGGGTCGTGGACCGATACAATTTGGGCCGAGTAGCCGCCACCCAATAGCTGATTCCCCTCTTCCCAGCAGCGCAAAATTCCGTCGTAGCTAATGTCTTGGACAGCGTCATGTTTGAGTCCAAACCACGCTCCTGGTTCAAATGTCGGCTCAGCGCCAACTAGCGGCACGCGACGCCAAGCCAACTTGTTGCTGATCAGAACCGATTGCGGATCTACGCCCAATCGCCTCAGTTCTCGACCAATGACTTCCAACGATAAACCCGCGCCGTATTTTCCTGCCGAGTCAATAACGACTGTCGACAACCCCGATTCGATCCAAGCTTCGACGATGTCCGCTTTGTCTGCATCGGACACTTCCCGAAACAAGTTACCCAACGTGGTGGCCCCAAATACAATCGGGGGAATCTGCAATTCAGTTTGTCCGAGCGGTCGCATCATGGAGTGGAGTAAGGAGTAAGGGGTAAGGGGTAAGGGGTAGGGAGTAAGGAGTAAGGCGATCAGACCGGCATTTTGCCGTGCCGCGGCCTTGCCATCCGTGCTAGCCGTCAAGTCATTTTCCACGCACAGATGACACAGCCGGTAGACGGATGACCATCGTGAAATCGCTGGTTAGCTACTTTATCCGATACGCTCGGGCCGCGGTGAGCCCCCAGAAGTCCGCTTTCTCGCTAGCGCTTAGTTTGGACGCAAGTTGCTCAACGGCCGTGAACCATGCCGAGTAGGGACTACGCAGTAGGCACACGGGCCAATCACTGCCAAACATCAGCCGCGCAGGGGTGAAGGCTTCCACTGCCACGTCCCAATAGGGCTGAAGCATCTCAACCGTCCAATCGCTATCGCGAACTTCGGTTACCAGGGCGGAAAACTTGCACGTCACATTGGGACGTTTCGCTAGTTCACGAAATTGTTTGGCCCACATGTCATCGAATTTTGCTGCTGCGATTGTTGGCTTGGCAATATGATCGAGCACAAATTCCTGTTCGGGATGACGATCGACAAAACGAATGCTATTGGCAAGTTGCCGCGCGAAAATCAAGATGTCATAGACCAAACCATAGTCCTTCAGCAACGTCACTCCATGATTAAAGTCTTCGCCCAGTATAAATGCATCGTCAGCTTCATCCTGCACCACGTGCCGCACCGATTTCAAGAGCGGATCGTGACTGAGGCGTTCCATCTCAGCTTGAGCAGTGCCGCTGGCCAACGGAAGCCAACCCACCACGCCACGAATAAATTTGTGCTCTGCCGCAGTGGCCAGTAGCCACTCCGTCTCCTCGATAGACTGACGGGCTTGCACGGTTACGACACCCTCAATACCTACCGCTTTGATTTCAGCCTGCAAATCAGCAGCATTAAAGTTCCGGCGCAATACCGACATCTGCTCACTGATCCAGGGATAGGCTGACGCGGAATAATTCCAAAAATGATGATGGCTATCGAGGCGCATTGTTGATTCCCGGAGATTCAGTGAGACGTAGGACCTCAACAGGATAGCGTTCAGACGAGTAGAATCCAACTAGCTGGCAAACACATGTACAACTAATTATTGTGTTCGGGCCCCGGTAGTGGCTGGCGGGTCGCATGGGGCGCATCGGACTCGCGCCAAAACCCAATACAATCCTCCCCTAAATGCCACGATAGAAAGGCATCGCGACCAAGCACGACGCCGGGGAATTCGATGTGCCCCTCCTCGGGGTGTCGCAGCAGCACTCCCAGCGACTCAAGTTCTTCGCGATACCGCCAGATCAAATCGTACTCTTCTTGCAGGTCGGCGCGGCTCTCCGCGATTTCATCGTCATACAATTGCCCTGAAGAAAGAGACCCCTTCCGCAAGATGCGATGCAAATCGGCTCGACGCCCTGTCACCGAGCGGAATGCTTGGCAGACGTCCGAAACGATCGAGCGTACCAGCGGAAGCATGGCGTTGGCCTCCTCCAGCGTGAATCGCTTGAGCAACTTTGTCGACGCGGAACTATTTTTCATCATTGCAACAACTGCCCATCAAAACTGGTGGCAAGTTACCTAGCCTTCTTTGTCGGCGCTTGGAAAGTGCAGATAACAACCTAAATTCAAACCAGTGCTACTTCCAGGATAATTAACAATGCAAGTTTACGCCATGTTGAGCGGCCGAGGTCGGATAATTTAACCTTGCCACTGAAGCCATTGAAGAATGATTACCCGTTATGACGATCATAAATCGAGCCAAATAAAAATATTTCGCTACATTTTTTCCCAATCGTCGAATCGGGCCTTCCGTACCCCGTCAGGGCAAACGCGTGATCTCGAGAAACTTCAGATCTGCTTCTGTGCTGTCAATAGGACTCATAATCCAACTGTCCATCGCGGCCGTGGCTCAACAAGCCGGCGCCCCAAACGACGTTGGGGCCAACGCGGCTGAGGCCCCAAGCAGACCGAGCGCGAACCGCAGCTGGATCGCCAGAGACCCCATGACCGGGCGGCTATTTCAACAAGAACTGGTGACAGTTTCTGTTCCCACGACGCAGTGGGAGGTCAAACCTGTCACTACAACTGTCTACGAACCCCGAAGCATCGTCCGATCGGTACCAAGCCAGCAAACAACCTATACGCCCTCCACCCAGTACGTCATGCAGCCGCGCATCCGAGGATGGTGGAATCCATTGCAGCAGCCGATCCAATCGTACGAATTCGTACCAGTGACCACTTGGCAACCTCTAACACAGACGGTGCAGAATCAGGTCGCTACGGTCGAGTGGCTCCCCAAACCACAGGTTGTCTATGTTCCGCAGGCGGTACAGAAAATGCAAACCCAGCAGCAGATTGTCTCGCGAGAAGTTCCGCAACCCGCGGGCGCACTCCCGGCTGGTACTTACCCGCCCACACCACTAACCATGCTGGCCGCGCAACCTCAACCATTGTTGACAATTCCGATTTTGGCAAGACAGAGAATTCTTCCCTGGCCAGCAATTAATTCTGGGGTTACCGGAAATTCTGGGATTTCCGGCAGCTATGCTGCCAGTCCAACCGCAACCATGAGGAGTGCGGTTAGCAGTGGTTTACGGCCCATTTCCAACGCCGTCGCACCGACCTACTCCGCTCCGTTGCGAACGGCTTCCATCGCAGCATCAGCTCAATCACGCGATGCGTTTCAAACGGGAATGTCCGCCACCGTTCTGCGGTAAAACAAGTCCCGTAATCGCCTCATCACCTACGTAGCGGAAGTCGCCAAAACTTTGGGCGAACTGCGATCCACCTTGAGAATCAACAACCGAAACTCTTGGCGAGTTCCGCTACGGCCACGGCTCGCTACGGCCACAATGCACAGCGCGTTAGTTTACTTCTTGCGGTGGCGAATTCTTGCGCGCATACGTCTCTTTTTACGTCCCACCTTGCGGCGACCTTTCCCACTCTTCTTCACTCCCACGTACCAGCTCCTCCAAAAAATGTTGCCAAAGCGAAAGTTATTTCATTTGAGTCCCGCATTGTAATCATTTTTTCAGTCTATGCGAAGACGACTAATTATCTGTGGGACCGATGTTCAATTCGGTGGACTTCCATTAGTTTCCTGATCGCTTTCCGGTCCGTCACCAGCGATCAGCTGCACCAATTCGTGGTCGCACGGTGGGGGCACAAACCGCAGATTGACCGCCAAGCACTCTGCCTCACGAATCAGTTCCAGCTTCAACCCAAGCTTGTTTTCCCCGCGGGAGATTTGACGCGACAAATCAGCCAGCGAATTACGGGGTTGCAAACGAACGCCCCAGCTCTTGAGTTGGTAGCGATTCCAAGGGGAAGGTCCCAGCGGTGCGGTCAATTCGACCTCATGAGCTTCGCCAATTTCCCCACGGCCTGCCAACTGTATGGCCAGTCGTTGCGCGCGATTTCGCAAATTGGCGGGATTGACCAGCAAGCTGGCCACGGCAGACGAATTGTCCTTGTCTGGCGCACCGCCGGGAGTCGCGGCCGTTCTCAGAGCCGATGCGGCACCCGCTAGGGCGGCGCCATTTAGCAAGACGCCAATGTTTTCGGCTGCCAACTTAAGTGGGGCGAGGAGTTTAGCCTCTCCGACAACGAACGCGCCCGCCGGACCGGCCGTTAACAATTGCGTGGGGAGAATAACCACATCAGCGCCAGTCTCGAGCGAATGTTGGACGCTAGGAAAAGCATAGTGCTCAGCCAGCGAATGGTTGACGGTACCATCGGCGAGCACTTCAATAACCGCCGCACCACAGGCCTTTGCCGCAGCTAACGCATTTAGTCGATGCTGCGACGCATCTTCCAGCGAGAGGTTATTCGGGCTCGAAAGAACCACTAGCTGCCGCGAGCCAGTTAGCGCCGCTTTCCACTCCTCGGTGCGAACCCCGTTGGCAGCCCCTATATCCAGTAGCCGATTGGCACTGGCCTGCAACATACTACGCACATCTCCCAAACCGGCAATACGAACGGCATCCACCCGGGAAACGATAATTCCCTCACTACCGACTGGCCCACTCGACAATATTCGTAGTGCTTCTGCCGTACTCCCTAGCCATGCTGACTCATATGAACCGAACAAGCGACCAACCATATCGTCAACTTGGCGCTGCAAGCTTGCCGACGATTGATAATCTGTCGCGGCTTTGGCAAATTCGTAGGCGGCCGTTGCTCCCCAAGGAATTGCCGACAGTGAACTGGAAAGGATCTGTCCACTGGCATTGAGCACTCGTGGATGGCTGGCGCCACCCGTCACGCTTTCTGCCACCGAGTCGATCCATCCGCGAGCTTGCTGCCAGGCTTCACGGAACTTATCCAGAGGCGCGGCATCCTGAAGCCCAACTTTGTGCAGCGCTTCACGTACCTTGCCTGCGATATCTGGTTGCTGAAGGACATCCAACAGTTTCTCCACGGTGGCTGTAGGGATAATGTCATCAAGTCGGCGGGGGAATTGCCGTGGGATTTTGACCATTTGCTCGCTTTACAAGAGTTTTTGGTAGCTCGTACGTCCGCAGCATTGAACGAAACCGTGCGTAAATGGCAAGCTAGGTGAGCCGACCGGCCCAACCTACATCGGTCCGTAACGAATAGTCGGATTGTAGCAAAAAACTCGATCAACAAACCCAAATTCTTAAGGCAACTTGCCAATCAATCCCCCCGATTTCGCGATGAGCAATCTACGTTTGATGGTGTTCACTATCCTGTTAATTTTACGCCGCCAGTAAATCATGCTTGCCATTGCTTCAGACGGACTCATACCTATTAGCATGGCAACGCTGTCCCCCACAGCGTTGTTGGGGATCGATATTTATCTGCGTCCGAACCAAAACGCGCGTGCCGTACTATTTTGTAGTGCTACAGAATACCCCGATTTTGATCGACTGATTCCCCTAGTCTCCCAAGGGGTTAACAAGTTGTTCATTGATAAGGGTGATCGTGGCAGATATCAGTGCTACCTCCGTGACAATTGGGCTGACCTAATATCCGACGATACGACGCCGATTGCTAACCGCATTGCAATTATGAGCGAAGTGATGCGCGATGTGCTCAACGAGGAATTTAATAGTGGCAACACGGACAGCGTGGTCGCAGCGTCGCAACGCCTAGGGAATGTTACCTGTGAGTTGCTCAACGATCAGGCAGTCGTAACGCAGCAGCTGTGCAATGTTCTGCACCACGATTACGCAACATTTACCCATTGTACGAACGTTTCCGTGTACTGTGTTCTGCTAGCACGCGAACTCGGCTTTTCTGCCGAAGATATCGAAGAGATCGCAGTGGGTGGGCTACTGCACGACCTCGGCAAACTGCAAATTGACGAACGCATTCTGACCAAACCTGGGCGTTTGGATGAATGGGAATTCCGCGAGATCAAGAAACATCCGGTCACCGGTTTCTCTCAGCTCGTTGAGCGCGATGACCTAAGCCTTGGACAATTGATGATGACCTATCAACACCACGAGCGGCTCGATGGCTCGGGGTATCCGGTAGGCTGCACAGCTGAAGAAATTCATCCCTGGGCCAAGGTGTGTGCGATTGTTGACGTGTATGAAGCGTTGACATCGAACCGCCCCTATCGTAGTCCTATGAGCGCTAAAACCGCCTTGGTGGTCTTAGACAAAGGTGATGGCACAGAATTCGACTCGGAGATGCTTAAATGCTGGCGCCAATTGATCAACGCGCGTTAGATCCGGCTCAAGTAGCGGGGTTGGAAGTCATTCTTCCGGATGACTTGAAGGCCTTCTTCTACGAATCGGGCTATTTACCTACAACGGCTGAAGAAGCACGTTGCAATGCTCGACTACGAGTACGAAGTGTCGGCGACATTTTGTTGACACACACGCCCCCCGTACTCCGCGATGGACTCACGAAGCGTGCCAAACGAAGCGGTAAAGTGCTCATTAAAGATCTATCTCGCAGCGGCATCGGAGTACTGTACCACCAACAAATCTTCCCCGAAGAGCAGTTTCAGATACGTTTTCAAGGTCGTTTGATTAACACGGTCGCCGTTCGCTGTCGACGACTTGGAATGCATTGCTACGAAATTGGTGGACGCATCGTTTCCCTGGAAACTATCGAAGACATCAGTGATGTTTAGGTTCGCGTTTTCAGCTTCGAAGAGTCATTTCGTAGCGGACATCTAACGCAATCAACAAGATTCATGGCACAAAACTCAATCCAACAATCACGCTCCATCCTTGCCGCCGTCCAACGGTTGATCGACGTGGTGGTGATCGGCTGCACGCTATTTGTCAGCCAATGGCTAACAGGTCAATACGCTAGTGACAAATCGTTCCTGGCAGTAGCAGTGACCGTCTGCCTGTTCTTCGTGGTTACAGAAATTATCTCTGTCTATCGCGCCGAGCAATCGCGCTCTGCCAATAGCGATTTGGGCTTGATCATCGTCAGCTGGCTAGTGACCGTATTGCTGCTCTCAGTGCTCGCTTTCTTCACGCGGCATGGCGACTATTTTGCCCGCAGCAGTATGTTGAGCTGGATTGTTTTGACGGGCGCCATGCTCGGTCTATCGCGCATGCTATTCCGCATCGCGGTCGAAGCCCTAGTGGCCGGCGGTGTCGGACAACGTCGCTGCGCAATCGCTGGGCTGAACGGTCTAGGGATTCAACTTCTGCACAATGCCCTAGCCAACCCCGGCTGTGGCCTAAACATGATCGGTTTTTACGATGACCGTTCGAAGGATCGCTGGTTAGCTGAACTCGACTCGCAAACGCACTATCACGGTCGACTGGAAAAACTGGTCGCGCAAGCTAAGGCTGGTGAGATTGACACCGTTTTCGTAACTCTGCCAATGCGCGCCGAGAATCGCATTCGCTGGTTACTCGATCAACTGGCCGACACTACTGTCAGCGCCTACATCGTACCGGACTTTTTTGTGTTTGAATTGCTGCATTCGCGTTGGAATACAATCGGCGGCCTACCGGCCGTGAGCGTATTTGAAACGCCCCTGTATGGCGTCGACGGCTTGTCTAAACGCGCATTTGATATGCTGGCTGCCAGTTTAGGACTAATTTGTATTTCGCCCATTATGTTGACCTGCGCGATGCTTATCAAACTTTCATCGCCGGGACCAGTCTTTTTCCGTCAGCGCCGCTATGGCTTAGACGGCCGCGAGATTTGGGTATGGAAATTCCGATCTATGCGGACCTGCGACAATGGCCCCAAGGTGGTCCAAGCCACCAAGGGCGATCCACGCATCACGCGCGTTGGTGCCATCCTTAGACGCACTTCGCTCGATGAACTACCGCAACTTTTCAATGTGCTCGACGGCTCTATGTCATTGGTCGGACCGCGTCCACACGCCTCCGCGCACAACGAACATTATCGCAAGCTCATTCGGGGCTACATGCTGCGGCACAAAGTTAAACCGGGAATCACCGGATTGGCCCAAGTCGAGGGTTACCGCGGTGAAACGGAGACGCTTGACAAGATGCAAAAGCGCGTCGAGTTCGACCATCGCTATATTCAGCAATGGTCACTCTGGCTCGACATCCAAATTCTATTCCGCACCTTTTGGGTCGTTTTCAAACAAGAAAACGCGCACTAAGGCTAATGGCTCGGCAAACACTAAACCAGATCAGAGCGAAAGAGCGCCAACACTTTCGACATGAGACCGTAGCGGAAGTCGCCAAGACTTTCGCGCGTTGATGGTCTGGTGGCAGGTCGAGAACGCCCCAATCACTGCGATGTCCGCTACGGTTTGGCCCGCAATTTGGTCCGCTATGGTTTGACAACTAGGAACTTCTTGTCACGCATAATCTTGAGGCGGCTAACTCGTGCGACTTCCGCTAGCAACTCATCCGTGGTGACCCCTTCCACTTCAAAGCTGATCCGTTGTTGGCGCATCTCTTCAGTGCAGGTTACGTCCCATTTCAATTCGAAACCAAAGCTCCCAGACAATTTGATCAGTACGTCTTCGAGCGGCGTGTGCTGTACCTTGAATTCCCATGCCTGGGAACTTTCTATCATCCTGGCTGCAGGCCTCGCCGTTGGTGAAGCCAGCAACGCCAAATGGAAATCTGTCACTCCCACAACTTGGCTCACCTCGCCGCGCGTAAAACACTGGCTGTTCGAGTATTCTGATTTTAGAATCGCCAGACTCTTGAGATCCAAATCGGACTTGCGGTATTTGGCTTGCCAGCGGCTGCGGCCGTCCAGCGGTTTCAATTCGAAACGCCCCGACGCAGTCAACACTGCTTGTCGATCAAAACCACCGACCAACAACGTCAATTGGGTCGCAACTGTGGCAGGCTGGACCAGCTCGCCAGCATGGTAGAGATCATGCGGTAGATCACCGACGATATTGATCTTCCATTGCGCGGCGAGCTGAGCGAGCATCTCCGTTGAAGTCGACAACTCCTGCCAATTCCACGGACGAAGCTGGGCGGAGCGCTCACTCGCCACGCGACTGATCGCATCATGCAATTCAACCGCTGCGCGTTGTAAAGGTGCCACTTGTCCGGCGGAACCGAAATAGACAACGTTCTCGATCAGTCCTACCTCAGCATTGATCAACGTTGCGATCTGACGCAGTCGCTCCAGCAGAGTGGAATCGCCATTAGCGGCGGGTGTGGTTACCGATTGCATTGGATCAAGACCACGGTCAATCCAAATTGAAATTCCGTGGATTTGGCTCAGATCCTGCAAACCCAATCGCAACGGCGTCTGCTCCCATAGAAAACGCGATTCCGAGTTTAGGATCGCTTGCGCCTGCCGGCTGCTGGGAAGCTCCAGTAGGTTGACTGTTACGGATTGCTCTGGTTCGACGGGTTCCGCGAATGCGATTGCCGAACAGCACCCTAAGACCACAAATGCAATGTGACTTAGCGGCAAACCCCACAGGAGGCTGACACTCTTTAAATTGAAACGATCGAAGGTGGGCATAGAATGTGTCCTGTTCCAGTTCAGAAATCTTGGACTTCGCCTGAATTTCTTAATTCGTTTCCGATTGCCAGTAAAATGGGGGATCCAGCGGAATTACAGCGTCTGATTTGCGTCAAATAGTCGTATTTGACCGGTTATTTGGGGGCCATTCAATCGCAGCGCTGACCTGTGGTGGTTATAACTTTCGCGCGAAACAAGCCTAAAGCCCTAAGCAAATCGGGCTGAAAATTGCCGTACAGGCTCCTCTGATTATACTGGAACGGTTCAGCAGTCAGGCCAATCACTCGAAGATATCGGTTGAAGTTCCCTCAACTCAGGATAGATGTCCGTGGAAGAGCGTGCGACGAGATACTCCATACTACTCACCTACTATCAACGTTATTTAAATGACGGGGAAACGGCTCAATTCATTGCCGCCGTCGCGCGCAAGTATTCGGTCAATACACTTCAGCGCTTAGTTGCTTCCGGAGACCGGTACTCACGTCGCGCCGCTGCACTGGCATTGGGTTTGTTGGGGGATGTCCGATGTTGTGCCGTGCTTGGTCCACTGCTTCGCAATCGCGACCGAAAACTGCGGTTGGTAGTCGACGATGCCTTGCGGGCTATCGCCGCGCGTGAAGGCTCGGCCAACGAACGGCAACAACTCGAGTTGATTGTTCGCTGCAATGAATGTGGCAACTTCGAACGTTCCGTCCATCTGGCCACACAATTGATCGATGCCACTGGTGGAACTGCCGAAGTCTTTCATCAGCGGTCTCTGGCCCTGTTTCAACTCGATGCCATCCATCAGGCCGTGGAAGACTGCCGCCTGGCGTTGAAACTAAACGAATTTCACTATGCCGCCATGGTTGGACTGGGGCATTGCCATCTTGAATTGGGCGATCTGCTGGAATCGCTGTTCTGGTTCCGCCGCGCAGTGGAAGTCTATCCTGATCTTGAACCCGTGCGGCTTCAAATTCGCAGGTTGGAAAAGGCGATTCAGGAACTGTAATTCTCGTAGCGGAAGTCGCCAAGACTTTCGACGGGAAGACCGCGCCGTAGGCTTGTACACAAAAGTCTTAGCAACTTTCGCAACCGCGGAGTTTAGCGAGTCTGGGCAGCAGGCAATTGAGCTTGTAGCGTGCGATCAATCTTCCAGTATGCTTGGCCGCCAGCATTCGTCGCACTGCGCAACAGTTCGCGACTGCCTGCTGACCTGCCGTCACGCAGCAGAGACTTCAGATCTTCAATCACTGCTGGATCGTCGCCATAGTAGGAGTGCCCCAGCGTCAGCTTCGACTGACTCCCCACATAGACTGATTCGATCCCTGCGAAGGCCTGTAGATGGTCGCGCAGTAGCCCCAAGCGTGGTGCGCCATGCAACCCGGCTGAAAGCAACAGTGCTCGATCGTTGTCAGAGAAGTAAAGCGTTGTATGTTGTGTCGTGTTTCGTAAAGGCTCGACGTAGCGCGTGGTGAACTCGGCTAAGTCAACGTCAGGCGCCGCCATTACCAAGCTATCAATAATTTTCGTTTTCGTAGTGCCGCTACGGTTCTGAACTTTTCCGGCAACGAGTTTCGCATCGATCCGCTCGATCGCTTCCAGTAGTGCTCGGTTGCCCATACTGTGCGCGACCACATGCACGCGTTGGCATTTTGTTCTAGCACGCAGATCGAGCAACAGCTGCTCAAAATGCGGTGCCGACCAGGAGACCGATGCTTCATCAGCCGCGTAGTAGGCCACATCGCCCCGCGATGGCCAACTATAACAAATAGCTGGTCCCTCAAGTTCCAAATCGCAAGCCAGCTGTGCCGTCCGTTTAAGCGCATCGATAAAGCGGACGTTGTAGCCATGGATGAACAGAAAACTATCGCGGCGGGCGCTTTGTTCAGCCACCTTCGACAGTTCATCGAACCAAGCGGTCGAGGAATCGCGTTCCTGCAAGCTATGCAGCACAATATGTTTGTCAACCGATTCCACGAATTCGAATTGATAGAGTTTCGGCTGCTCGAACCTCCCTGGTTTGTGGCTCGAAGGAAGACTGACCCGAGCCGATCCCAAATGCAACGGATAGTCACGAGCAACGCTGTCGCGTACCGCCGAAAAGCGAGTCTCAGCATTGTGCGCGAGTCGCGAATACTGTTGCCAGCGTATAATCGATGCATGAAAAACCATCATGCCCAAGCAAACCGCGAGTCCACAGCCCACCAACCAGAACGCCGTAAACCGCCGCGTTGCGCTGAAGCCGATAAAAAGTGTCGCGCATATCATCCATACCACGCCAACCGGAGCAAAGGTTCGCCAAGTGCTTGGCATCAAGGCGGCGGTGGGCAAGCGATCCGTGGCATAAAAGACCTCGACCATATTACCAATTCCGGTCTGCCGAGGCTGCTCTGCGACGCTCGCCATCGCCTTGGCCGAAGGGAGTGCTTCTGAGGGATCTGATGGGCGACTGATGGGAGCTCGCGCGGGGGCTGCCAAGAAAGGAATTTCCGACGCAGCCTTGTCCGCTGAGTTTTTCGTCTTGGGACCGCTCCAGTTCAGCCCAACATAGGAACTCGCCTGAGATTCGACTTGCTCAGCAGATTCAGTCGAGGGAGTCGGGGCCACCTGGCTGGCAACCTCATCAGAATCCTGGCCAGCCGACGTACCCGGAGTGGACTGCGCGTCGTGGGTAGGCTGCGATTTCGAGCCACATCCGACCAAGCAGACCGCTATGAACAAGACTGCGAAGAACTTTATTGGGCGCTGCGCCGCGCAAGAGATGTTGTGACACCTCATCACCAAGCCTCCTTGCTCGATTAGTACTTCATTCTGTCCACCCTAACGAAAGCCTTGGCGACCTCGGTTACAAGTTTGCCGACGCTTATCTACCTACTATCGGTCCGGCGGCACCAATGGCTGGGCTGCTTTGTTCACGAAATTGTTCGAAGTTCTTGTGAAAAAGCTTAGCTAGCTTCATTGCTGCCGCTTCATAGGCCCCTTTATCTTCCCAAGCTTCCGCAGGCTGCATAAGCGTTGAATCCACTCGCGCGCACAAGGTCGGGACGGCCAAGCCGAAATGAGCATCGGTGACGGTTTGAGCTCGAGCCAATTCGCCACTGTGAATCGCGTCAATAATAGCCCGCGTACCATTCAGGGACATACGCCTACCGGTCCCATAGCTCCCGCCGGTCCATCCCGTATTGACCAACCACACATGCACATCATGCCGATCGATCTTCTCCTTCAGCAGTTCAGCGTATTTGGAAGGATGCCAGACGATGAAGGCCGCGCCAAAACAAGTCGAAAAAGTGGCTGTGGGCTCAGTGACTCCCATCTCTGTTCCGGCTACTTTCGCCGTGTAGCCACTGATGAAATGATACATCGCCTGGTCGGCGGTCAACTTGCTCACCGGCGGCAACACGCCAAATGCGTCACAGGTCAAGAAGATAATATTCTTCGGATGTCCACCCACGCACGGAATCTTTGCTCGGGGGATGAACTCGATCGGATAGGCTACCCGAGTGTTTTCAGTTATCGACGCATCATCGTAATTCACATGGTGAGTGCCTGGATCGTAGACGACATTCTCTAACACGGCACCGAAACGAATCGCATTGAATATTTCTGGCTCGCTGTCCGCAGTCAAATGAATAACCTTGGCGTAGCAACCACCCTCGATATTGAACACTCCTTCGTCACTCCAGCAGTGTTCATCATCACCGATCAGTTTTCGATTCAGATCGGCGGACAATGTTGTTTTTCCTGTGCCGCTGAGACCGAAAAACAACGTCGTGTCCCCTGAATCTCCTTCGTTGGCAGAACAGTGCATGGAGAGCACGCCTTGTTTGGGCATAAGGTAATTCATGATGGTGAATACCCCTTTCTTCATCTCACCAGCGTACTGCGTTCCTAGAATTACCAATTCGCCCTGCTCGAAACTCAAATCGACGCTTGTCCGGCTAGTCATTTGTGCCGTGTACGGATTGGCTGGAAAACTACCTGCGTTGTAGATGGTGTAGTCGGGCTCGCCAAACTCTTCCAGTTCTTCGTCGCTAGGCACGATCATCATGTTCCGCATGAACAGTGCATGATACGCGCTGCAACAAATCACGCGAATCTTCAATCGATAACGCGGATCCCAACCCGCATAACCATCTGCCACATACAGCTTCGGACGTGTATTGAGATAGTCCCGCGCCCGTTGCCGATTGATCATGAAAGATTTTTCGGTCAAGCGGATGTTGATGTCCCCCCACCAAATGTCGTCGGTAGTTTCTGTCGATTCGACAATCCTTTTGTCTTTTGGACTGCGTCCCGTCTTGTCACCACTCCGCGTGGCCAAGGCACCGGTAAAGGCTATGACGGCATCATGGTCGATGATTGCCATCTCATACAGCCGAGCCGTAGTGGCATTGCGAATAACTTCCTTGACATGAATACCGAATTTCGCCAAATCAAGCGTACTGGTCATAGTTGGTTTCTCCTAGCTTCAGAATGCCGCTAGCGGACAGTTGATTATCGATTAACCCGCAGCCGAAGGCGAGGTTCGCCCCGTTGATCCTCGCCTTTGGCTGCGGGTTAAACGAGAACTGGTCAAAAAAATAGCCCTCTAGCGGCACATCCTGAGTCGTATCCGTGTTTGAAATGATCATCAGCTCGCCTGATTCTATTGCAATTCCAACGAATCGAAAGCGTGGGAGCAATGCAGCACAGCTGGTCGCGGTATGGGTGCCAATTGTAGACGCAAAAAAGAAACTCGTCGCTAGGCTCACAGCCTAAGGACGAGTTACCAGGGTTTCTTTTTTGGAGTGCTCCGAGTTCTCGGAGCTTTCCCTTGCCATCGAGCGAAAAACAACTGGGCGTTTGACGCGCTGTGCTGGCAGCGACTCATGTGTCCCGTCGCGGCAGCGTGTCTGAGGCCTGGTTTCAACTTGGCTGGTGGCATCGCAGTTTCTATGGGATGCTGGCCAACGGGAAAGTGAAAGCTGTGACAAGTCCCAACACTCCCAAAGCTGCTAACGGTTCTTCGACGCGTCACCGCTTTTGTCTCGACCGGCGACCTGAGAACCATCATCGGCCTGAGTTCGATTGACCAACCTGCCTTCAGGACTCCATAGCGACCATTCGTTGACCCTCCGACCATCCGCAAACTTCCCGCTGGCTTGCTTCATACCATTCTCATGCCACCAAGTCCATTCGCTCTGTTCTGCATCGTTTTGGTATTCACCCACCGTCTTTTGCTGACCATTGGGATACCACCAGGCAAACGATCCATTGCGTCGCCCGCGTTGGTAATTGCCCTCGGATTCGCGTTGGCCATTGGCGTAAAAGGTAACCGACATACCATGTCGCAGCGGCTCAACAGAAGTTGGAGAACGATATTCGATTTTACTATTAGCCCAATCGCTGGCAGCCACATTCAGCGGCATTGGAACCAGATGCCACTCTTGAGCTTGTAGAACCCGTTGTTTACCAGCCACGGGCGGATGCCACTTGTCAACTTGTCGCAACATTAAACCGTCGGTGAAAGTGGTCTCCTTAGCAGCTTCTCCCTGTGTTGCGATCCTTGCCGGACCATCGGTCAAGTTCGACTGATAGGTGACGGACTGGGTCGCGTCGCCTTTGCTATTGAACCATGTGGAGGTTCCCTGGCGAGAGCCAGCGGAATAGCTCCAGACCGTTAGCGGATTGCCTCGCGCGTCTGAGATGGTCCAATCGCCTTCGAGCTGTCCATTCTTGAACGTGGCTCGCGAGGTGAATGGGGGGGTAAATCCGCTATCAAACTGGCCTGCCAATTGCTGCGCAACTTCGTTGGATATTTGTTTGCTCCACACACCTTCACGGTGACCAAAGGCGTAAGTCCCAGATGCGATTGTGGTACCGTTGATGTCGTACTCTACGTACTTGCCGTGGTTAACGATATTGCCCGCCCCATCCTCGGCGACCCATCGTTCCACTTGTGGTTTGCCATTGGGAAAACGTTGACGAATTAACTCAGCCGATGCAGCTGCCTGGTTTTTAACTTCAACGTTTGAATCGAGAACGCTGATTTGACTATGTCCGGTGAGCAATGCACGAGGACCGGCAGCCTTGCTTTTCGCAGTGGGTAAAACCACAGGAACGGCTTCCATCCGCGGCGTCTCCAAAATGGACCGCTCGATCTTCGTCGGTGGAGTGACCGTCCGAGCGGGAGCCAGTTTACGTGGGCTCTTGGGAGTGCTTTCAACCACAGTTTCCGCGTCGACAACTTTTGGCTCTGCGGTAGTCGCCGGCGGTGGATCGAGCGACAGCTGCAACTCGCCGCTTGGCGATTGGGCTCGCAACTCCGTAGAAGCCACAATGATCAAAAAAAAGACGGACAGTTGCTTCATTGCAGTCATTGCAATCCTCGTTTCGATAGAACTAGTGGACGATGCTCGCCATTTCTAGTTATCGGCAACCAGCTGTCAAACTATAACGATTATCGGGACTGTAAGGCCAAGTTTCCGGGTTAGATAGCACGGACGAGGACTAAAACGGGATTGACCATGACCACATCCACCACAAGGGGAGTGCCGATGCGTGCTTAGCCACTATTGCTGGCTAAACGTCAGACCGCGCAAGCTATCGTCACCACTTTGATCGTCGATCGCATCGAGGCCACCGGCGAGCACGAAGCCGTCAACCAACGCTTTGGCTTGAGCCAATTGTCCTTGAGCCAGCACGTACTGTAGATTCGAATCGAAATAGGTCCGGCGAGCGACCAAGACTTGAATGAAGTTAGTCTCTCCTGCTTTGTACGCCAGTTCCGCCAATTGCAGTGACTCTTCGGCGCTGGGGAGAATCTGTTCAGCATAGCTTTTCACGGCTGCCATCGACGCATCATATTGTTGTGAAACAGCACCCAAACGGGCTCTGATCGAATTTTCGATCCGCTCGACCTCTGTCACAGCGCGGCAGTATTCGGCTCGGGCTGCTGCGATGTTCCCTTGGTTCTGATTGAATACCGGAAGTGGAGCACCGACTTGGAGGTTCATCAGTCCGGAGTTGGTGCCATTATCGACGCCGGCCGCCATTAAAACAGTCAAATTGGAGATGGGTTGCGCCGTCTGTCGTTCGAGATTTGCACGAGCTTGAGAGACGCGAGCTTGGGCAACCTGACGCTCAGGACTCGACTGAATGGTCGACTCGGCAACGGAACTCCACTGGAGCTGTTCGACTTCAATGGGCAGTTCACCGATCAACCGAGATGGACTGAGATGCCTGGTTCCCGTCATCGCGGCCAGCTCACGCCAGGCAGCAGCGAACGAGACTTGCGCTTGTTGATGGGCTAAATCGATTTCATTCTTTTGAACTTTGGCTTGCAGTACATCAATCTGCGACCCTTCAAGCGCTTTTTTGCGCAGTTCGGCGAGTTCCAACTCTTTGTCGGCTACGCCTTGAAATTCCTGAATGAGCTCGATCCGCCGCTGGGCCGTCAGCGCTTGATAGAATTTCGACCGAATGTCGGTGGTAACTCTCCAACGCTGCGTTTCGAGTTCCAACAGCTGAGCACGTAAGGCTTCGTTGAGTACGCGACAATTTAGTTCGAGCTTTCCCCCGCGGACAATTTCCTGTTCGATAAAGGCGGTGTGTTGGTCGGTTGACTTATCCGCCAACTGCACTCCCTGATATCCCACCACAGGGTTGGCGCGCAAGCCAACTTGGTTGCGATAGCCGGCAGCTTTCTGAGTCGTGAATGCTAACTCTCGTAGCGTCGGGTTGTTGGCCAAAGCGATCGATTCGAAATCGCCCAACGTCATGGCAGACTGCGCGACAGCCTCCTCCTGATTGCCAAGCTCGGTGTAGCCAACAAGCTTAAATGGCGAAGGGGAATCTGGCGACTGCGGCGGTTCTTCAACTAACTTGCCCTGTGGGCTAGGAACCGATCGCTGTTCTACTTCAGTTAGCTCACGTTGACGTGGCTCGCTGCGGGGCACCTCGCTGCCGAGTGCCATCCAAGCCGGACGGTGAGCGAATTGTCGCGAGGATAAGCATCCAGGAGAGCCTATCGCCGTTAGGGCAAGTGCTATTCTCAGCGTGTGGCGTGACAACTTCATGGACTCTCCTCAATCAGCTGGTAAGCGGGAGGGTCAATGTGTAGATCGGCTAAGCGACAGACGTTGCCAAACCAAGCCGTAGCCGAAGCCACCAAGATTTTCAGCGTCCTTGCCAACAGTGCTCCAGTCCGAACACCAATTGTCAAAAGTAAATTAGCTACTCCGACAATTTTCGCCTAGATCCTAGGCAATGCGCGATCGACTACGTGACCTTCCCTGGTCAGCTTACATTTCGACCATGGGACTCACCGAAGTACCGGAAAATCCGCGACTATCGAACTGACAATCAAATGCGCGACGATCCGAATGCCAGAATCGTTAGAACCCGCACCCCGGCTAATAGACTAATCGCTACAAATTGTTTAACCCAGATTATTAATGAGCCGAGGGGCGTCAGGGCTTGTTGATTTAGTGAGCCGTGAAGCGTGAGCGGCCGGGCGATCAACACCGCCCGGTGCCTTACCGGCCCACGGCTCACCCTTAGGTTTAATCATTCGATTAAATCAACAAGCCCATAAGCCCCCGGGCCGCCTGAAACGCTTAGGGAACCGAGGGCTCACGCCCTTCGGCTCACAAGGTCGTGAATAATCCGTGTTTAACGACTAAATCAACAGCCACCGCGACAAGGAAAGAGAGTCAACGGCACCTTCCTACTTGCTATCTCGCTCATATTTTTCAGAATACTTTTGATATAGCTGGGAATGTCGACTGTTCAAATCAACCAGACGACCTTGAATATAAGCCCGCTCGACTTGCGTTGGCGTTTCTAGAATATCTCCATTTGCAATGAACAACGTCGCATCCAGCCCGACCTGCAAAGCGCCGATTCGATGATTGACACCCAGTATTTCCGCAGGACTCAGCGTGATCGCGCGCACGGCTATCGACTCGGGGAGACCGTACGCAGCCGCCGTCGCAGCGTTGTAGGGCAAATTGCGGATTCCATTGGCACCAAACCGCCCTCCAGCCGAAATGCTGAATTGAATTCCCGCATCGTACAAGCGCTTGGGGAGGGTATAAGCTTCATCGTAGGGGCTGTGCCGGCGGCTGGGATTGCTGTACACAGCGGTAACGATCACTGGCACGTCCTCACTCTTCAGCAGTTCTGCGCAACGACAGGCATCGGTTCCGCCTACAACAACTAGCTTTAGGCCAAATCGACGTTTGAAAGCCAGCGCTCCACGAATCGCCTCCAGCTCATCTGCCGCCACAAACAGGGGCGTTTCCCCGCGAAGCACTGGCACCAACGATTCGAGACGTAGGTCGCGCGGTTGCTTGCCGAGGGATGACGGATCAGCGGTGGCTGTTGCGTAACGCTGCGCCTGTTCAAAGAACTCCGTAAGTTCCGTTACTTCATTATTGCTGCGAGGCCAGCGAACGTGCATGCCGACATCGGATTTAAGCGCCATGTCATCCCGTGACCAGCCATCGAGCAGCATGAGTGACGAACGCCCAGCAATGAGACCTCCGGCCGGCACCGACAGCGCCGCGAGGATACCGTTAGCTCGTCCCACTGGGATCAGTTCACTATCGGGATTGAAGGCCACCTCGGCTTGCACGTTGGGATTGAAGGTGCCAATTTCGCGCGAGTCGACCGTAGCGCGGATCGAGTTGATTTCAACCAAACCTAAATCCGAATTCGATTCGATCAATCCGGGATAAACGTGCTTGCCATCGGCCTGAATGATATCGACCCCATCAGGCAATACCGCCCCCACTCCGACATGCTGGATCTTGCCTGCCTCGAAGAGCAACGTGGCACCCTGCAATTCGTCGCCACTTACCGTGTGCAACGTGCCGCCTACGATCGCGATCGGCCTACTCTGCCGAGCACCAGGGATCTGATCATGCCCCCGCGTTGCCACCGGAATAGTAACTGGCAACACTCCGACCAGAAGTAGGTTACCGATGAATTGACGCATTCGATATTGGCTGGACATAGCTCGGTTTAGTGTGGGAGTTGGAAGTTGGAAGTTGGAAGTTGGGAGTTGGAAGTTGGGAGTTGGAAGTTGGGAGTTGGGAGCTGAGGTAATCGGGTTCTCTCAGGAATGTTACGGGCGTTTACCCCAACACGAAATCTCTAATCTCTAGCCTCTAATCTCTAGCCTCTAGTCTCTAGCCTCTAGTCTCTAGTCTCTAGTCTCTAGCCTCTAGTCTCTAGTCTCTAGCCTCTAGCCTCTAGCCTCTAGTCTCTAGTCTCTAGCCTCTAGCCTCTATTCATGTTCATCATGTCCATGATGGCAAAATTCGTCGTAACGGGCCCACCACATGGACGGATCCTGGTCATCGTTTGCGTCTCCCTTGTCGTCTCCCTTGGCGACTGCCAACTGTACCAACTGACGTCGAAGCTGTTCGTCCTGCTCACGACGCACGAGGTCTTGTGCGCGGTCAAAGTACTTGCGACCGTCGATCCAAGTTTGTTGGCAGACAGACAACGTCGACAGTGGCGAGCGATTCCAGATAACAAAATCTGCGTGCTTACCGGGCGACAGAGATCCGACCCAGCGATCGATTCGCAATTGCTTGGCGGGATTCAAAGTAACAAACTTTAAGGCCTCGCTAGGTTCGACGCGGCCATATTTAACGGCCTTGGCCGCTTCATGATTGAGATGTCGAGCCAGTTCGGCGTCGTCCGAATTGAACGAGACGACCACGCCAGCGCGATGCATCAAGGCACCGTTGTAGGGAATCGCATCGATCACTTCGAATTTGTAAGCCCACCAATCAGAAAAGCTCGAACCGGAAGCTCCATGCGCAGCCATGGCGTCCGCCACTTTGTAGCCTTCCAAGATGTGTTGCAACGATCCAATCGTGACGTCGTAGTCATCCAGCAGGCGCAGGACCATTAGGATTTCATCCTGTCGATAGCTGTGACAATGCACCCATCGATTTCCTTCGAGGATTTCGGCGATAGCATCCAACTCCAGATCGCGACGGGGCGGTAGCGCGTGGATATTGTTATCAGGCGAATTCCACTGTCGCCGATAATCGCGTGCAGCTTCAAAACGATCACGCATCAGCTGCTCAACCCCCATGCGTGACTGCGGATAGCGAGTGCCACGTTCTTCTCGATTGCTCTGTTTAACGTTTTCCCCTAAAGCGAACTTGATACCAGCCGGCGCTTCGCGCATCTTCAGATCTTCGTCCAAGCTCCCCCAGCGCAGCTTGATGACTTGATTCTGACCACCGATCGGATTAGCGGAACCATGCAGGATATTAGACGTGGTGACACCGCCGGCTAGCTGGCGATAAATAGTAATATCGTTGGAGTCGATAAAATCGCCAATGCGAACTTCCGCAGTGACTGCTTGGCCTGATTCGTTGACACCACCATCCGTTGCCATGTGCGAATGGCAATCGATGATTCCCGGCGAAACGTGCAACCCTGTTGCATCGACCACGACGGCACCTTCCACCGTATCCAAATCGTGACCAACTTTTTCGATGATTCCTCGACGAACTAGGAGGTCAGCATCCTGCAGAACGCCAGCGTCATCGCAAGTCCAAACCGTAGCATGCTTGATCAACAAGACTTCGGGTTGCTGCGGAAGCCCGGTTCGTCCGTAAGCTCCCAGCGGGTAGTTGACGTCGCAGGCCACGACTTGTGACGCATTTTCAGAATTCTTCTGCGTATTGGCTTGCTCATCGCGGTTTGGCTTGGGTGCCGGTGGTCGTTCTTGGGCAGCTCCTTCCCTATCTCCCGCTGTTTGTTCTTCTTCAGCATTAATCTCGGTAACTTCGTCTAGCCGCGAACCAACGTAGCGTGTAGTCGAGCCATCCGGCCACATCACGTTAGCTTCAATCGCCAGCGTTTGCAGATCGCGCTGCAACAGTACAACCGTCAGCCAGGCGCGTCCCTTGGGTTTGTCGTCGAATTCGTGCGTTTCAAAGGCTCCGGTCAATTGCAGACCGTCAAACTTGATCTCTTTCACTTCGAGTGGCTGGTCTTTTGCTGACTTTTCAACACTTTTCTGAGATGCTTGGGCCGAGGTCGATTCATTGCCCGTCGTCTGGGGAGCTGCAGCAGGGTTGGCATTTTCGCCTGCTTTCTGCGGCTTGCGTTTCGTGAACGAAGATGGCAATCCGAGCTTGGCCGTCAACTTGTCCGCCTTACCGGCAATTTCAAGTCGCAGGGTAGGTGTATCGTCTTTTAGGATCAGTTGCCAAGCGCCGCGTGGGTCGACTGTTAACTCAGGCTCCCATTGGTCGCGGTGACCTTGGACCCAAGTCTCCTCAATTGTGGTTTCCTTCGCCAATAGCGGTCCACTGGTAATCAAGATATTGGCGAACTTACCTACCTCCAGCGACCCCACCAGTTGCTCGACACCGAGCAATCGCGCGGGATCAGAAGTCAGTGCCGCTAGCGCCTTGCGCTCACTCAGTCCTGACGCCACTGCGATGCGCAGCTTGGTAAGCAACTCAGCCGGCTTGGCAAGCCCATCTGTAGTAATCACGAAAGCGACTCCGGCTTGTTCCAGTCGCGCAGGATTCTCAGGTGCTAGTCGCCAATGCATCAGCGACTGCAGCGTCGCATCAGCCAGCTCACTTTCGCTGGTCAATTTCGGTGCATCGGGGAAGTCAATTGGAATTATGAACTCGCGACCAGTGGCCGCGACGGCATCAAGCTGCCGGTACTCGCGTCCCGATCCACGAATGATGAGCTTTAGTAGGAATTCTTTGGCAATGCGATCGCCACGTAGTGCATAAAGTTCGTTGGTACCGTCGATCACAACCCTTTGTCTAGCTCGAATCACCGGCTCCAGCGCTTGCAATGCAGTGTTTTGATCGGGCTGCGGCAAGGCAGGGTTGGCAGATGCAGCTTGATGTGCTCGACCATACCAATCCGCATCCAGCAGGGTTTGTCGAATTAGCGCGGTAGCACCCATCGGGCTGTTTGGATATTGTTCCGAAGTGCCGCGCACGGGATACATGCGCATGTGCTGAAAGACATCAGCTCGATGCAACCCCTCGCTCAGCGAAACGTCTGCCGTAGACACTACGCAACTCTGTCCTTTGATAATCCCACTGTTCGGGGTCGCCAACACTGCGCCCACACCAGCCTTCCGCAGATTTTCTAGCTTGGCCTTATCCGCTTGGAGCGACTCGGCCATTTTTCGTTCGGGAGTTACGTTGCTATTCCAGTAGCCCGCTAACGACTCATGTTTTTTGGCATCGAATTCGACCAGTGCATCAACAAACGCCGGATAGAGAAATTTGCCTTGGCAGTCGATGACTTCCGCGTCAGCGGGCGTAGACAAATTATTGCCGATGGCGGCCAGTTTACCGTCGCGAATCAATACGTCTGCTGAGTCGAGTTGCTTATCGCTATCGACAACCACATGGCCACCGCGCAACAGTACACTGGTCGGAGGTTGAAAACGGACTCCAACGTCAGGCCTTGTATCTGGGTCTTCAGCTCGCCCTGCCGCCATCAACAGTGTACTAGCGAGTAGGGCATGTGTTAGGTTGATGCGCACGGCAACTAGCCAACGGAAAAGGTTCATAGTGCTGAATCGTGGGGTAAAACGCGAATTGGAGGAAGGTAGTGGAGGACGCTGTGGCTTTAGACAGTTGCTCTGTGAGCTGCCATCCGAGTCGCCGTGGTGCGTTCCACCGCGGTTGACAAAGAATATACTAATCCAAAATTGCTCCAACGTGGTGGTTATCCCCGTGTTCGAAATGGACGCCAGTGAGTTGTAAGTGTTAAGATGCACAATCGACGACGCAATTGGACTATATTCTTTGACACTTCTCACTGAACACCGCCAATTGGTTACATTGTTTTAGGTACTTAGTATTGCCTGGCATGACACGCTAACGCATTGGGCATCCGTGCCCCGGCTTTGCCATCCGTGCTAGGCATTGATTGAGGGGTAGCACGGATGGCAAGGCCGGAGCACGGATAAAACGCTAGTCAGGTGGTGATCAGCGAGAAGTGACTATTTTTTGAGCAAAATCAACAACCATGTCCCATTCGATTTGGCCCGATGGTCAACCCACCGAAGAATTGCTCACGGGAGCGCGGGCCGGCGACGATCAGGCGGTCGATCGTTTGCTAGACCGACATCGCGATTCGCTGCGTAAGATGATCGGTATGCGTTTAGACCATAAGCTGTCGCGACGGATCGACGTCAGCGACATAGTGCAAGAAGTGTTGATCGAGGCTAATCGGCGACTGAATGACTACCTAAAAAACCCGGTCATGCCATTCCATCTGTGGATACGCCAAATCGCTAAAGATAGGATTATCGACGCGCACCGTCGGCATCGTGTCAGCGGCAAACGGAGCGTGGACCGCGAACAACCAATGCAGGCGGCGGCTACATTGGATCAATCAACGATCGACTTGGCAGCACAGTTACAAGATCATGAGCTAACACCTGCGGCCGCGGCCACGCAGCGAGAATTGGCTGTCCACATCCAGGCCGCCATTGAACTGCTGGATGATCGCGATCGAGAAATCATACTTATGCGGCACTATGAACAGCTTTCCAACCAAGAGATTGCCAGCGCATTGGAATTGACTGAACCTGCCGCCAGCATGCGTTATCTCCGAGCCCTGAAACGCCTACGAAGCCAACTCGATGCAAGCCCTGAAACATGACCGCCCCGGGCACATGAGCGCCGCGATACATGAGCGCCGCGACACATGAGCGCCTGGGGCAATGTTGATCGCCCGGCCGCTCACGCGTCGCGGCTCACTAAATCAACAAGACTTAACTGCTTACTGCTTACAGCTGTCTGCTCACTTGTGGTGCTCCAGTTGATTGCGTTTGTCCGCTTGCAAGTAACTCAGCAAATCGCCAATTTCATCCTTGGTCAAACCATCCATCAAGCCGGCAGGCATGGACGACACATGCGACTCACTCCGCAGTTCAATTGCTGATTTTTCCACACGCGTGAGCTGCTCTGGTACGAGAAGGTTGGTCAACACATGGACCTCATTTTCGTCTTCGCTTTGAATCACTCCCGTAACTACTTGGCCTGAATCTAGTAGGAAGCGATAGGTCCGATGGCGTGGACTGATTTCTGATGAAGGATCAATGATTTGCTGCAATAGTCGATCACCGCGATAGCGTAGCGTAACGTCGCTCAAGTCAGGTCCTAGATTTACACCATGACCAGCCAACTGATGGCATTGATCGCATTTGGCTTTTTGAAAAGCTAACATGCCGCGCATTAGAGTGGCTTCATCGGTCCGCGTAGCCAAGTCGACGAAATCCTCCATCCGCCAGGGGTAGTGAACTGTCGGTTCCAGTGCCACCAGCATTTGTTCGGCCTGTGCACTATCAGCGGCCACCACCATGGTCCCTTTCATGATGACCCAATGGCCTGGGAAGGTGCACACATAGGGATAGACACCCGGCTCCTCAGGGGCGGTGAATCGCAGTACATGAACTTGCTTGCGACGCGTGGGACCAATCATCGGCGTGGAATGCAAGATCAGCGCTTGCTTTGCCACAGGGATGAAATCGGAATTGGCATTCCGCGGATCGCGGGCCATTTCGTTGGCCGCCATCCCCACTTCTTCCAACGCACCTGGCGTCAGTACTAACAGGTTATGATCCGTCGCGTCGGGGTTCGTAAACACGATTTTCACACCTTGGCCGGGCCGCACATCAAATTGCTCGATGGTGTATCTCATCCGTTCGGGAATGCAGCCGATATTAAGCACTTTTAGGTTTTTTTGTCCATCAAATACAAGCTCTTGCGGACTACCGGGTGGCTCATCATAGGGGCTGAACCGGTTCGAAGTCCCCAACACTTCCTTCACTCGCTCGTACTCGGGCTGGCCCTCCCAATGTATCTTTAACGCCTCGGATCCGAGCGCACAGTTAATCGCGTAGTCCAAGTGTCCACCACGTGGATGTTTGAGCACATCCAGCATCGCGTCGAGCGCTGCGCGGCTACCGAAGTAGCTGGCCGCAATGGCCGCTTGCATCCGCACAATAGCGCTCGGGTCATTGGCGGCTCCCTGCAGCAGAGCCACGGCATCGCCGAGGTCACTGTGCCAGTAGCGGAGTTGCTCCACAGCAGCAGCTCGCGCTAAGTGCTCCTCGCAGACCAGCAGCTCGCGCAGTAAATCGAAGTTTGTCGCATCGATGCCACGATAAAGCCAGATGGCTTCCAATTGATGGTGTCGAAAACGCGGGTCGTTGCGACTCAGTTTCGCGACCCAGCCGTCGAGCTGCTGTTTGACAAGTTGTGGATCACGATCGCGAAGCTCGCGCTTAGCCCAATAGCGAAGGCGGTATTCGGGACGCTTGAGCACCTCGAGTAGCTCTGCAATGGAGGCCCCATCGATCTTGACCGCTTGTTGCGGCGACGAACCTTTGGCGGTAATTTTCCAGATGCGTCCCGAGTGTCGATCGCGGCGATCGTCGCGCAACGAATACTGAGCGTGTCCCTTGATGGGATTGTACCAATCGCACACAAACAGATCTCCGCGCGGACCGAATCCGATATCAACGGGAATAAAACTCAAATTGCGAGAGAAGATCAAATCGCTTACATACTCCTCTTCGAAGCCAAAATCGTTCTCGCGCCACTTCAAGATTTCGATGCGGTTGGTTGGCTTGTAGCGAGCTTTAATAAAGCTCCCCTGCAGTTCAGTTGGGAATGTCGCAAAGTCGACGAACTCCTGTCCACAAGTTCCGGAGTAGGCTTGCAAACCATCCGGCTTGAGATGTTGAGTGGGATAACTCGGATCTAGCGCATGAAACGCAGCCGCATAAATTGGATGGCTGGCCATGTGCTGCCCCCAATCGTCGAAGGTAACTCCCCAAGGATTGGTGCTGGGATAAGTTCCAAAACTAGTCAGGCGATGCGTTTGGGGATCAAAGCGAAACCAACCACTGTTTTGCTGACGCACCGGGCCGTAGGGTGTTTCTATTTGGGAATGATGGAAAATGGATTCGCGGAACAGCAAATCACCATCGGGCGTCCAAACAAAATCGTGCAGCGCATGATGGGAATCCTCGGTGCCAAAGCCGGTCAACAACCGCGTGCGGACATCGGCTCGATCGTCTCCATCGGTATCCTGCAAGAACGTCAGATCGGGCATTTCGGATAAATAGACACCTCCGTTTCCAAGCTCGAACGACAAGGGAATGTGCAAATCATCCGCGAAGACGGTTGACTTATCCGCCTGGCCATCGCCATCCGTGTCTTCCAGGATGACTAGCTTGTCGTTCGGGCGGTTACCTGGGTAGACGTGGGGATACGTGGTCGAGCAGGACACCCACAATCGCCCGCGCGCATCCCACCTCATTTGGATAGGCGCCGCGATGTCGGGAAACTCCTCTTCACCGGCGAACAAAGTAACGTCAAACCGCGGATCGATGTCGAATTCGTTCAGTTCATCACTTGCAGTGAGCCAAGGATTGGCCCCCAGACTCTCCTTGGTCTTGGGTAGCAGCGGAATATTGGAATCATCCACAACAGGGTTGGAGGCACCCTGCGCCGCGCGATTGATGGCCGCATCCCGATTGGCTACCAGCATGTCAAAATTGCGCATTGCCGGTAGGAAGTCGAGGTAACCATAGGACTTGCGGCGGCCACCGGTGTAGTAAAACGTGTTGGCGGGGCGATAGCGCCGAAAGTATTGTGAATCTTTTTCGACCACGAGAGCGCGCAGCTGAGGATCAATGTCGGGGGCTGATCTCAAGAAAAGCTGCTCGAATAACTGCTTGGCAAATTGGCTATAACCCCGTTCAGTCAAATGAATGCCGTTGATGGTCAATTCGTCTCCAGGACTCTGCATGGCCCTGAGCAGGGGAGCGTACACGTCGACAAACCCCACCTGCTGCTCAATAGCCACCTCGCGCATGGCTTGTACATAAAGTTCAATATTCTTATTGTTGAGCGTGGCCGCAGGAACTCGGGGCAAGTCTTCATTGGCGATTGGTGAGACGAGCACGATGCGTGGCGCGGCGACTCCATTAAAGGCCTTCGTACGCAGGTCGTTCACAAAACTAGCCAGCCGCTGTCGAAAGGCAGGCAAACCCTCTTCGCCGGCGAACGATTCATTGAAACCGAAAGCGGCAAGAATCACGTCCACTTTTTCATGGGTCAGATGTTGCTCGAGATTAGCGAAGTTCTCAGGACGCGGCTGGACCTCAATGGCATCTGCCGACCAAGATAGATTGCGGACGACCAGTTCTTGTTGCGGAAAGGCTTGTTGGATCAGCGTTTCTACGTGTCCAAAGTGTTGGCCTCGATCAAAGAGCGTATTGCCGATCAATGCGATGCGTTGGTGGGACTCCAGCTGCAGCGGCAGAGACGTTTGGCTCGGCTCGACGCGTTCAGCTCGCGGTGCCGTGGCTTCATAGATTCCAAATGCTTCCAAGGCTGGATCTTCCGGCGGCTGTTCTTGGTTGGTCTTGATGTGTTTGGCATCTACGAGGGCCTTGTTGGCCGCCTGGTCAACAGCTTGATTTGACGGACGATCACCCCGTCGCGGATTGCGCTGGGCGCTGGCCGTGGACGTGAGCAGAAGAGCACCAACCAGAGTAAAAACCAGATAGCAGAAAAAAGGAACGATTCTCACTTTAACCTCACACGTATTCATAGTCACGTCAAACGAATGCCTGGGTAGCGGAAGCAATGTGTTGCTTACTGAGTAGCCGAGTTGAGTGGTCGAGGGAAGGGAAGTGGGACGGCTCGCGTTGCCTGGGCCGTACCCGGCGATGAAACATTGGCATCAATGCCTGCCGCCAAACGACGCAGGTCGAGCAGCGTCAGCTTCTGTCGCTGAATCCGTAACAGTCCTTCGCCTTGCAATTCTCCCAGCACCGTAGTTACGGTTTCGCGGGTGGCGCCGATAATCGATGCTAAATCTTGGTGCGAGAGTTTGATTGCTAGTTCAATTCCATTCGTGGTAGCATTTCCGTATTGTTCGGCTAAGTCGAGGAGCAGTTGTGTGAGTCGTTCACGATTGCTTCGGAACAATAAACTTCGCAGCTTTCGCTCCACGCGCTTCCGCCGCATACCGATCAGCTTGGTCACACCCAATGCCAAACCAGGGGCTTCCTCCATAAGTTGTCGCAGATGATCCCCCGGAAGCAAAACCACGGTCGAATTCAGTACCGCCTCGGCCCGCTCCTCACGCGCGGTTGTATCGACGATGGCTAATTCGCCAAACAATTCGCCAGGCTCGATAAAAGCCAGAATACTCTGTTTCCCCTCGGGAGTCGTCGAACACATTCGCACACGTCCCTCGGCCAATAAAAAGGCGGAGTCAGCCAAGTCGTTGGGCAAATATATAGACGAACCCTTGGGGAACTTACGCATGCGCGCCCGCTGCTCAAGCAATCCCAATTGGGCTTCGGTCAAGCGCTGAAACAGCGAACAATTGCGCACATGCCAAAACATCTGCGTCATGTGTGTTCGCCTTTCTCGGAAATTGAAGTGTTGCGGATTTCGCCCCTTGAGCGTTTCGAGGCCAGCGATAGTTTAGCAGGCCTAGCGGCTCAAGTACAGGTTTAGCCGGGCGTCAGGGACCATAGAGTGCTCCGACTTGTCGGAGCTTTCGTTTTCAAAGTGGAGGGCAGCACATGGAAATTGCTGTGCAAAAAAAGGCCGTGGAGCGAGATTGCCGATATCCGTGCTCTGTGAAGCATGATAGAGCCCGAACAGGAAAGCCCGACAGGGACTGCTCATTCAAAACTATCAAGGTCGCAGACTGTTTCCGATTACGACAGGGCCACATGGAAAGAGAAAGCTGTGCCAAGCCCCAGCACTCCAAAGCTAGCTAGCGCTTCGACGCTTTTATGGCCGACAGTTCATCGAGCGTTTGATCGATGTGCTGCTCTTCGCTGGGGGATAGTTGGTGATCTCGGCTAAAGCGAAGCCGATAGTAGATATTCGTTATAAAATTCAGCGACTTGTCGAGCGACGAAGGTGAGGCGGCACTGCGAGAAGTAATCTCCTTGCTCGCTCGCTGCGTAAACTCACTGGGAGTTTCATGTAGTTCGCGGACGAAACCTTGGGCGGATAACAAACTCAAACACCTCGCAAAAAATGCTTGCTGCACGCTGGGGCGTTCGCGAACGATCCCCAGTTTTTTGGCCAGACGTGGGGCTAAGCGCGGTAAAATTACGATTAATCGCCACACGAAAATGGCGAACGTTCCGCCGACGATGATCAAAATTGTCATTTGCCATGCGAAACCGATCCCTGCAGCGCTGGACCAAAATTGTCCCTGCTGCAAATTCTGCTTCAGATTGCTAAGACGTTCGGCAATTTGATCGTAGGCATTCTTGCTATTGGCGGCCACTGGTGCATACAAGGTATTGTCGCCAGAAAGCTTCTGTCCTTCGACAACGTAGTCTTTCCACAGCTTTTCGGCATAGTCGATCGCCTGACCTTGCTGCTCTACAATTTCAATCCCCTCCCCGTCAACCAATGCGGTGGGGTCGAAGCGGACCCAATAATTCTCGCTGTCAGTTAGCCACCGCTCCTGAACAGTTCCCACCAATTCCTCACGGCTGAATAGAGCCTCAACCCAAGCATGGGCGTCGCTCTGTCGGACTGGAAAGTATTTGCCGATTTTGTTGAACTCGGTCGGTCGGTAACCGACAACAATGCGACAAGGAATATCCGACTGCCGCAACATCATCACCATGGCTGACGCAAAATACTGACAATGACCGCGTCGTTGGTTGACTAAGAAGTCTTCGATTGGGTCAAGATCAGCATCCACTGGCGGTCGCAAATCGAGCGAATAAGTAAAATTACCATCCCCAAAGTGCTGCTCAAATAGCGAGGCAATTGCATAAGGGCTATTCACATCGACACTCGAATTGGCCAAAAGCTCTTGGCGATATTGATTGCAGCGCTCGAAACTACGAAAGTCGCGCGTCAAATTGTAGACATTTCGATTCTCGGAGATCGAGCCACTGCCGATGCTGGCGGGGGTGACTTTCAATTGTGTTCCATCGGCAAACCCGGTCGAGCCAATCACGTAGACAAGCGACCTGCCGCGTGGCAGTTTCGATGGATCAAGCTCTTCCAAAACCATATTAAGATTGTCATAGCTCAAACGCAATTCTTGCGATGGCTTGGAGGCAAAAGCTGGAGGGAGTGTAAACATGGAATTGGCGAACCGCCGCTTGATATCGAATTCGATGTTGACGACGTCGCGACCTTGCTCGGCAAAGGATTGAACGGTCTCCAGTCCGCGTAGTCGCCGATATTCGTGAATACCGCCAAACACCCACTCGCCGTAAGCTATCCAATTATTGCGATTGGCTGCTCCATAAGTATCCATAACACGTGCGCGAATGTAGGGTGGCTCACGTAACTCGTAAGGCGCCCCCGATTGGTAGTCGTTTAACATCACCCGCATGACGGGAGTTGGATCGGCCAGGAGGCGTCCAACCGTTCCAATAGCCAGCGATTTTGGCAAGCCGATGCGCGTCTCAAATCCCAGAGACGGCTCAAGGCTAGTGAGCGTAGTCCGAGGTAGTAGATAGAAAAAGAAAGCCGCAAAGACAACTGCCCCTACTCCAATCGGTACGGATTGCAATGTTCGTCTTAAGCCGCGACTGGCATGCACGTCGCTCAACGTGGCTTGCGATGTTACGATGCTTTGTTTTTTGGTTTCACCCAAAAACGACTTGCGAAACCGTGCCATCAACACTTCGAACAAGATCGGCACCGGTTTTTCTAAAGTTGGCTCGATTTGCACGATCGTCGCATACCTCGAAAATAAAAACAAAGCCGACACCCATAGCAACATGATCGGAGCCAACAACACACCGAACAGAATGTTGTCGTTGACCAATGCAGCGACAATCATTTCCAACAGCAGAAAAACGGCTAGTTGCTCATAGACTCTTAGGTTCTTAGATTGCAGAAACAACACCGCTTCGGGATACACCAGTAATCCAGCAATTGCCATCAATTGGCCACTCTCGGATTGGATGGAAAACGCGTTGTACAGGTAGCTACCAATTGAAAATGCGGTCGCGACCAACATTCCAACATAGCTGCCGATGCGCCCAAGTTCGAACCATTCCAATCGGTCGACAAAGACAAATGCCGTAAATGAGACAAAGAAAATTAGGATCGGCAGAAAATACGATTGACTGCCGGTTGCTACCAGCATAGCGGTCAAAGAAGCGATCACCGCAAAGTGCAGAGTCAACGTGCACCGCAGGCGTTTTACTGCATCTAAATCCATGTGAAGTAAGGCTCCAAATCGCTGTGCGACACGTCCAACCATTTAACCTGCATGCGCGTAAAGAGTGTCCCTACACTATGGTCGCGAAGTTGCTTTCGGATGGAGTCACTTTGATCGCCACGAGTGCTAACCACAACTAAATGCGGGTTGTTCACTAGCGGAATGGCGATCCCTGCTACGGCTTCCAGCAAGTTGGGTTGCGGGCTGGGGGCTACCACCGCCAAGCGTTCGAGGAGGTTTTCAACCAAAACAGTACTTTGCACACTGGGGAGAGCGAAGCTCTCGTTCCCTGCTACGGCCACAGCCAAACGATCGCTGCCGTAGCGGGCGGTGGCGTTAGCCAAGGTCGCTACGAACGAAATGGCCAATTCCAAATGTTGATCCAAATCCTCGCTGCGCTGCTCGGTTCCAAACAAGTCCAGTAGCAAACAGATTTGACGACGTTGCTGACGCTCAAACTGGCGGACCGACAGTTCGCCTAGCCTGGCCGTAGTGCGCCAATGGATCCAACGCTTGGAATCGCCAGTCGACCAAGGTCGTAAGCCATAGAAATCCGCCTCGTGCATCCCGACTTTACGCGACATTTGGGCATTGCCATGCATTTCTTGTTGAAACAAGTACTGTGTCCGCGGAGTGAGCGCTCCCAGCAACGGATAGACGGTTATCTGCCCTTCGTTGTCGAGCGTTCGCAGTCCACGTCCTAGCCCAAGTGGAAAACGCGTGGATATTGTGCTGGGACCAACGGCGTACTTTCCCCGCTGGTGAAATGTGAGCCGGTATTGCGAAGAACTGGAGTTGGACGGCCGGATTTCATCGATCACGGTCTGCCCCTTTTCCGTTAATCGCATCGGTGATGGGGCCAGCTTTCGCAATGGGTCTTCAACCAAAATCAACCACGATCCAAGCCAGCGCTTGGGATTGAACAGCCGCAAAGCCACTGCCGTTTCGGTACCTACAAACGTGGCTCGGGGCAACGAACGCGCTGCGGTCAGCCCAATCAGCGTTCGTGTGTTGAATCGCCACTGCAAAACCAGGAGCCCAATCATGGCCCCGGCCAAGAGAATCAATAGATTGATATCGCGCAGCATGGCCCCCACGAAGATGAACAACAAGATGCCGATATAGTGCGCTCCCTCGCGGGTCAAGCGAAAACGCACGTTGGAGAGCGCACGAGCTCGATCGCGGCGACGTTTCTTTCTCCACGAGTGCCACAAGCTACCCAATAGGCTGCTGCGGTTGACTTCATCCGTTGTCGATGCCATTGCCATCTGTGACCAAACTCCTGCCGAGTAGTGCCGGATGCGACGATCTTCGGTGGTTCGCAGCTGCCGGATGCGACTGTCTCTAGTGGTTCGCAGCTGCCGGATGCGACTGTCTCTAGTGGGTCGCAGCTGCCGGATGCGACTTGCACCATGCTTCGTTACTCGCCGCGCACTAAACCAACGCAACGATACCTCACGTAGGCACCGACAATCCGCCCAACAAGCGACGGATTACTTCTTCAGCCGCTGAGCGATCCGCCCCAGGGAGCATACCACGCGCCACGACACGGTGCGACAGAACGGGTATCGCCAGTCGCTTGATATCATCGGGAATGACATGCTGGCGATTTTCAACTACTGCCAGAGCTTGCGCGGCACGATAAAAAGCGATCGCCCCTCGCGTACTCACCCCGACCTGCAGACTATCGCTGTCTCGGGTGGCATGCACGATGTTAAGTAAATATTCGACCAGCGACTCCTCGAATTGCACCGAGCGGACGACTGCTTGTAATTCGAGCACACGGCCGGTTGAAAGGACGGGTTGTAATGTATCGACCGGTTCGCCTGCGCGATGCGTATTGAGCAGTTCACGTTCGCGATCGCGCTGCGGATAGCCGACCGAAATTCGCAACAGGAATCGATCGAGCTGGCTTTCGGGGAGAAGGTAGGTTCCTTCAAACTCGAACGGGTTTTGCGTTGCAATTACCAACAGCGGCTTGGGGAGTTGATGCGTTTCACCATCGGCGCTCACCTGTCCCTCGCCCATCGCTTCGAGCAGTGCACTTTGCGTTCTTGGCGGAGCCCGATTCACTTCGTCGGCCAGGACCACATTGGCGAAAATCGGTCCAGGATTGAAGGTGAACTCGCCGGACGACGAATTGTAGACGCTGCTACCGGTAATATCGCTGGGGAGCAAGTCGGGGGTGAACTGCAAGCGAGTAAACCGCCCATCCAGGCTTTTGGCCAACGCTTTGGCAATCAACGTCTTGCCAACGCCTGGCACGTCCTCGAGCAAAATGTGCTCGCCGGCCAGCAGCGCCGCCACTACCAACTTCACTACGTCCGGTTTTCCAAGCACGGCTTGTTCGATGTTCGCCCGTAGTTTGGCGATATCGTCTACACTACTGTCTTGAGTCATAAGTTCTCAGGTGTAATTCGCAAGGTCGTTTCCATTTCCGCGATAAACCTTTATACACTCATCAAGCGGCCTAAGATACTAGACCTTTCTATCAAACCATTGAAGGTGCGTGATGCCAACCCCGGAGAATCAAAACACTCGTCACACCCCCAGGTTCGGATGGCGCTGGCTCCCTTGGATCGTTGCCAGCGGCTGCCTGTTAGCGATCGTGTCGATACGAATGACAGCTCACACGTCCGACTTCGCTATGGCCAACGTTCTAACGACGCTGCTGACTTTCTTAGCTTGGCTCTCGCTTTCACTTGCGTGTGCGACTTCGTCCCTGCCGCGATTCATCTGGAAAATATTATTTTTTAGCCCCTTGGCGGGTTCGGTGTTGTTCCTGGGGCTGTTCAAGTTCGAGCGGGTTGATGGTGATTTGACTCCTCACTTCCAATCCCGTTGGACGACCAACAGTAGACTCCCAGCGCTTAACCAGGCTCAAACCGAAGGTCAGGCAAACTTGGGCATAGCCGCTGAACTAGTTGCCCCGCGCGCCAGCGACTACCCCCAATACCTGGGTCCTCAACGCGACGCAAGCCTCACATCGGTCGCGATCGAATCCAATTGGAATACCACACCACCCCGGATCGCGTGGAAACAGGAAATTGGCGATGGTTGGTCCGGATTTGCCATCCAAGGGGACGTAGCGCTTACGATGGAACAACGCCAAGCCGAGGAGTGGGTTTCAGCTTATAGCGTGATCGACGGTTCTCTGCTTTGGAAATATGTCATCCCCGGCAAACATACCAATGTCATGGGAGGCACCGGACCACGCAGCACACCCACCATCGCGGGCGATCGAGTCTATGCTTGTTCGGCGGTTAGTCGTGTGGTCTGTATCGAATTGGCCTCTGGTACAGAGGTATGGTCGCGCGAATTGTTGGAATTGGCCAATGCCAACCAAAGTGAATTCGAGGCGCTAGTCTCTTGGGGACGCAGCGCATCGCCACTGATAATCGACAACCAACTGATCGTACCGCTGGGTGGTGTCGACGATTCCCAAGCTACACTTATCGCTCTTGATAAAAACACTGGGGACGAAATTTGGCGCAGCGGAAAAGATCAAATCAGCTATTCGTCCCCCGCGCTAAACGTGTTGAGCGAGGTCCCACAGATTTTGCTGATCAGTGAAAAAAAGTTAGCCGGTTACGCAATTGCCGATGGCAGCCAGTTGTGGTCCGCGGATTGGCCCGGCAACAGCAATGGCTCCGCGTCGGTATCTCAGCCGATCGTCGTGGATGCGACCCATATCCTGATCACCAAAGGCTATGGTGAAGGAGCCAAATTTCTGCAAGTCGAATTGGTCGAGGGGGAATGGAAAGTCGAAACCCTGTGGGCCAACAGCCGCGTGTTGCGTACGAAGTTCACCAACTGCGTGGTCAAAGATGGCTACGCTTATGGACTGAGCGACGGAATTCTTGAATGTGTCTCACTGAGCGATGGGAAACGACAGTGGAAGAATGGTCGCTATCGACAAGGCCAAGTGCTGTTGGTCGGCGAACACTTACTGATTACTTCAGAGGCTGGAGAGATCGTACTGGTCCAAGTCGACCCACGCAACTTTGACGAAGTCGCTCGCTTTCCAGTCATTGGCGATGTTACGTGGAATACCGCCGCACTCTCAGGAAATCGCCTGCTGATGCGCAATTCCGATGAAGCAGCCTGCGTAATTCTGCCGCTAAAAATGGAATAGATTGAGAGTGCAACTGTAGTGGAAGAACGCCAGGCCTTTCTACCAGACCGAATGTTGTTTGACGTCAGCTGGCCGAAAGTCTTGGCGACTTCCGCTACATTTCGGCAAATTTGCCGCTGAGTGATTGTCAGTTAACCAGAAATTTAAGGAGCCTGTGCATGACGCCACCCAACCCCACAGAATTGCTCGACATGTTGGTCATCGCTCCACATCCCGACGACGCCGAGCTCGGCATGGGTGGCGCCATCGCTAAAATGATCGACTTGGGCTGGCGGGTGGGCGTGTTGGACCTAACCAATGGCGAACCGACTCCCTTCGGTAGCTTAGAAACTCGCGAGGCTGAAACTCAAGCAGCCAGCCACAAATTGGGATTGTCATGGCGAGAAAACCTGGGTTTGCCCAATCGCTTCCTCGAGCCCACTTTGGAAGCGCGTGCCAGCCTGGCGAATGTGATTCGACGCGTAAAACCCAAGTGGCTGTTTGCCCCTTACTGGGAAGATGCCCATCCCGATCATGTAGCCGCCACTCAACTGATTGAAGCGGCGCGTTTTTGGGCCAAACTTACCAAAAGCGAACTTACCTCCGAGCCCTATCATCCGCAGCGTGTGTTTCACTACTACTGTGTCCATCTGAAACACGTCGCGCAACCCGCTTTTGTGCTCGATATCTCAGACCATTGGGCGCAAAAGCTAGCAGCCATCGAATGCTTCGCCAGCCAATTTACTACTGGACGCGAACACATTACGCCGTCGTTTTTAGAACGTGTGCGCGATGAAGCGGCCTACTGGGGAAAGATGATCGGTACACGCTACGGCGAGCCGTTCAATTGCCGCGAACCCATCGCGCTCAGCGACCTAACACGCTTGCTTTAGCCCCAGTGGGTCGTCCCTGCCGGGGACGACTTCCGCAGAGCATGAACAACCATTACTGCCGGTACCAAACAGAAATCATAGACCGAAAACAAAACCTTCTGTGCAAATCAACATCCACCGATTGTAGTGGAATTTGCCAAGTGCCTCGGTTTTATTTTGCACACAGCAGCACTAACGCAGCTGCTGCTGCATCGCAGGTGGCTGGGCAACGCGTTGCTGCTCTCGGCCGGGCTGTGGTTGATCTTTGGGATCGATATAAGGCTCCACAATCACTTGCCACGTCGACGGCAGGTTAGTATCGATGAACTCCTTCATAAACAGCTTTTGCTTCATGGCATCGAGTACATTCCAATCTTGCTTCCGATCAGTGAACTCAAGCACTTCGCGGTGGGGCGAGTTTGCCTCCCAGTTGGGCAAGAAAACGATCAACGCCTTGGGCAAGACCTCCTTGGCGTCCAGTACTACCTGCACTCGCGAATAGTTGCCAGCATCATCCAGGTGCTTAGGCCAAGCTTCCAGCCACACATCGGCACTGCCAGCCGGCGGCGCGACGGGACGGATCCAGTAACGTGTCTTGATCTCTTCAGCCTTAACACCAAACAGGAATGGGAGCGGGCTGTTATGAATGCCATTGTGTCGCTGTTCAGGAGGGAGCTGCATTTTGAGCGCCTTCATTTCATTGCGGTCGCGAATATGGATATACTCGCCATCACATACCCAATAGTCACCGAATTTGTCGCTGGTGCGATACTCGGGGTTGGGACCTTTCTTGGACAATGTCTGGCGATCGTCTACGCGGAACAGCCCTTTGTCAGGCTTGGCATATTGCAACACGCCTTTGTCGATGATCGCTGGCGAAGTGGGATCGATGCTCGGATCGTACTGCCAGCGCGTGAGCGTGCATTGATACTGCTTGATTTCGGCCGTTCGCTGCTCCCAAACGTTGAGCACCTGGTCCAGGTAATTTGACTGCTCCGCTGTCAGCGGATCGAAGGGGGCTTTCGTGGCCTGGGCCAAACCGGCGGCAATGGCAAGAGGTGCCTTGACGACCAGTACTGGGGCTTGCTGGCCGCCAGCTGCCATGGCTGCTTGCTGCTGTAGCGCCTGCTGAACCTGAGCGGCTGCCTGCTGGGGATCAGGTTGTTGGAACTGCTGTTGGGACTGTTGCTGGGCGTGTAGCTGGGCTAGGCCAACAGTGCCACATTGGACCATCAGCGCGAAACTACAGAGTTTATAAAACCTTAGCATTGCATCTTCCCTGACGCGTAACTTTTGGCGGATAATGCGGGTGCCGACGCACCAACCCCGCCGATGGTAGCAAGAACACGACTCTGGCCATAGATGGATTTTTGGGACATTTGCAAGAATGCGGGTGTCAAAAAGAACTGCCTCCCCCTCAAGCATGTTTTGGCGTACTACTACGATAGAACAACCCGCAGGCCAGGATCAGCGTGGTGCACCTGGCCAAGGGCTTTTGGTATTGCGCAATGTCAACCGCGAAGCGGAAGTTCAAGTTTAGGTTTAAGTTCAAGTTTAAGTTATCCGGTGGTTTTCGCTGCGCTCGAACTCCGGCTTGCCAGCGATCGACCGCAAATGCG
>JBGSNE010000049.1:0-1949 GCA_041739785.1 Pirellulaceae bacterium | reverse complement strand
CGATCACATCAAGCAGAACGATCCCGAACTTTACGCGAAAGTTTTCAAGGAGGTTGTGCCAAAGTCTCGCGGCCGAAGCAATGCGCCGGGACACTGGAGTCATTGGACTGAGAGTTGGCAGGGGCCTCGGCCTCGCGTTTTCGGTGCGGAAGTTGAAGGGCCAATCTATGAAAGCTGGCCGCCGAAACGACAGGTTGCTCTGTTAGGCGATGATCCAAGGGCAACTGATGCCGAGGCAATCCTTCGCCCGATTGCCGCGCGAGCATGGCGGCGCGACGTTGTGGATGGCGAGCTTGATACGATCGTCCAATTGGTTCAATCGCGAGCGAAACAGCTGGGTGATGTCGAAGCGTTGAAAGAAGGAATCGTTGCGGTCCTTGTGACACCATCATTCCTGTTGATCAATCCGGAAGAGGGTAACGCCGCCGATCGATTCGCCACTAAATTGAGTTACTTCCTGAAAAGCACAACGCCGGATAAACGTCTCCGCAGCCTGACACATGATGGTAAGTTGCAAAACTTCGACGCAGTCCACACTGAGGTCGCGGATCAGTTCGCGAAGTCAGCCGCTGAGGAATTTCTGAACGAGTTTCCTCAGGCATGGCTGCAGCTTGATCGCATTAGCTTTATGGAGCCCGACCCGGACTTGTTCCCGTTGTTTGATCGTAAGCGAATCGCAGAGGACATGACCAGCGAGGCACTGGCCTTGTTCCGGCACGCGATCGAGAACAACACTCCTATCCCGGAATTGTTGACGGCTGATTATTCGTTCATCAACGCCGATTTGGCAAAGGTCTACGGCATCGAGAACGTGCCACACGATTCTGTGCTCAGAAAGCACGTCTTCGAAGACGGCAGACGCGGCGGTTTGCTGGGCCTGGGAGCGTTCTTGACACTCACGGCAGACAGTCTTGGCACATCTCCGATTCACCGTGCGGTTTATGTGATGGAAAACTTTATGGGGATTGAGCCCACTCCGCCTCCAGCGGACGTGAAGATCACCGAACCCGATGTGCGACAGGCGAAGTCGATTCGCGAAATTCTGGCCCTGCATGCTTCGGATAAGATGTGTGCTTCCTGTCACAAGACCATCGATCCGTACGGATATCCGCTCTGCGGGCCTTCCCGCGCCAGTATTATGAGCGGGCTGTATTACCATCAGCTTGAATCAAAGAAACTTCAGGCCGATGATCAGTTTGTTGAAGACCAGGCTCAGGCGATGGGATCAGAACTGCTTCATGGCTATTTGAAGAACCATGGCTACAAAACAATGGCGGTCGGAAAAATTCTGCATCAGCATTTGGCGGAGAAAAAACTGGATCTGTCGGGTGGCCGCGGCGGCTGGGATTATTTCAAGGACAAGGAAGGGAAACGTACAAAGGTCAATTTCCTAAGCGATGAAACACTGACCGACTGGGCGGTCTATCCGTACGACGAGGATAAGATGAGTGACTCGGAGGCGGCCCAATGGGCGGTGAAACGTTTGGGGGAAAAGCATGACGACCCCTTCATGCTGATGGTCGGATTTCTTCGGCCGCATGTTCCTTGGTATGTTCCCCAGAAATATTTTGACCAGTATGACAAGAAAAAGCTAGTTCTACCGCCTTATAACCCCAACGACTTCGACGATCTTCCGAAGTCGGCGTTAGGCATGCTCAATGAGGGCTATCCAAGAACGGAATGGGCGATCCGGGAAAATCAGTGGCGGAATATTGTTCATGCCTATATGGCGAGTATCACGTTTGCGGATTCTAAGATTGGAGAGGTGTTGGATGCTCTGGATGCCAGTCCGTATCGCGACAATACAATCGGGACCGTACACCTGAGCCATTGGATGGTGAGTCTTGCAATTGCTTGATTAAACGTTTAGGGCGTCTGGAGCAATTGACGTCGCTTTGCAGCTTGGAATCGACTTCGATCGGCCTGGTCGCGGCGTTCTTCCTGGCGGT
>JBGSNE010000026.1:0-27520 GCA_041739785.1 Pirellulaceae bacterium | reverse complement strand
TCGTCCATAGTTAGAAAAGGACATCGTGAGGCCTCCGTGCCAGGAATGGGTGTGTGATAACTCCATTTAGGCATGTGAGGCCTCTTTTCCCTATATCAATTCAGGTAAACGACTTACGTAGAACTACGCACCATTCGTGGGCGTGGCATGTGTCGTCATGTGCACACGACGTTCTCGGTCGGCTCGCCCTGGGTCACGAACCACGACCGCAGCGCGGCGGGATACGAAGCTAGCGCGCAGTCAGGATGACGCCAATGAATATGTGGCGTGAGGAGATTTGCAGACTGATTTCCTGACTTCGGTCATGAATACCGAACGGCGATTTCCAATCCTAGAGATTGACGAAAACATGAGGGTAGTTGCGTTGGATCTTGTTCCACTGCGAGTCCACGAATTCGACAGCGACCTGTCCATGGCAATGAAACTATCAAGTACGCTTGGAGGTTAACCAATCGCAGGGCCCCTGCGTACGATATGAGTCGTTGGGTCCGCGATCCGATGTGGTTACCTTGAAAAACGTGCGCACCTTATCACGAATAGCGCGTTGTACTGCACCTCGCAAAAATACCTTGGTTGGTTTCGCTTCCGACCGTGCAGTACCTACCGTGTGGAAAACTTTCATTCGAATCCAATTCTTCGCTTTCAGCGCGTGCTTGAAGTGCTTGTGCGACTCAACGTTCGATAGTTGGTACGAATATTGGGCCCCACCCGGTACTCAGTGTTTCTTCGTCAGCGTGATCACCACGAAGATCTTTTGGTCTTTCTTAGACACTGAGTAGGCCACAATCCGCGCTTCATTGGCCAGCGTAAGGCTGCCACCCACACTCGTGCTCACGGAAGCCTTCACTTCCCAACCGTTAGCCAGCATCTGGGACTTATACTCATCAAGCAACGCTGGTATGGGCTGATGAGTCGCGTTCCCATCGATCTCGAAGGTAATCGTTGTCCCACTATCAAGATTGATCACCGCGATGGCTTTCGCGTCCGCAGGCATTGCAACATCAGTCGGAAAGTCTTCAGGCAACTTGACGCCCTCTGCCGACTCCGTGTCGAGGCTCATACCTTGCACACCAATCTTGATGCCCTCACCAGCCTCGGGCGCAGGCCCTTGTACGTCTAAAACTCCTGGCTTGCAGCCCAGCAAGGTCATCGATAACAAGACCAAAATCGACAATCTTACGCACATGATAATCTCCTTCTTTTATCGCCTTGAACGATGCCGTATTACATGCTTGGAAGATATATTATGTACCGCATTCGATCCGCGGAATATGTGCCATCGCAAAGAAATCGAACCGCATAAAACGAACAGGCCATCAGTTTTTTAAATGTCTGGCATTGGTTTCGAACTCGCGTTGGTCAAACGCCAACGCCTCTTGGCGAAAGTGCAGCGTCCACGACGGCGGAGTTCAAAGTCAAGGAAGATGGGGAAAATGTAGACCAATGGGTAATGCGCTGTGGTTCGCTAAACTTAATTGGAGAAACTGGTCGCGGGCTTCCGCAAATAAGACAACTTGCGTCGGCCAGTGAAATACTAACGTACCGAAGCAATCTACCGGTGCAACAAATCCGCCAGCTGCTGTCTGCCACCTGCCGCTTTAGCGTGTCCAAACGGTGTGAGTTGCCAGAACTCGCTCCCTAGCTTACTGCCCCACGTATCCCGCAAAGGTTTTCCAATCAAGTGCGTTTCTTGAGCTGTCCCACTTGATATTCCTTGCGGCACGAAGCTTGGTAACCCATTGTTGATCGACTTTTGCCAAGTATTGCCAGGATGCCTGGGCCGACATATTGTTGCTCGATGGAATTGTGAGCACGAGTTGATCGGTGTTGTCGTCCTTTACCAATACCCTCCAAAGCGAGAATTGTGTGTTACCGAATGATTCCTTGGCCCAATAGCGTCCCGCACTAAGGGACGCCCGGTCCGCATCGGCCAACAATCTAATCGGCACACGGGTTTCTTTGTTGCTCGCATCGCGCAATAACACGTTGCTGCCCTGTTCCGACTCAAGGATGCCTCCAAATTCAGCAAAGGCTTTGTAGGTTTGGCCACCATCACGCCAGGTCCACACTCGCCAATTTGGGTCCGACTGCCGGGTGTCGTCATGTTTGTGAAGCAGTTTCGTAAATTCCTCGGTAGTCCCGAAATAGCTCAGTCTATAATCGTCTGGCAGCGGTCCGTAGCGGTCACCCATATTGAGATCTATGTGCATGCCGAAGGCTGTTAGCTCAACGTCCACGAAGCCAAATGGAATTTCGGGGGAGCGATAAATGGTATAGCTACTCAGGTGTTTGGTAGCGATTGGCGATTCCCAGCAAAGGCAGGCCAGGCCAGCTCCTTTTTTTCGCGGATACACTTTCTCCGTTCGGTTGCGTTGCCTGCCTGCCATGACTTCGCGAATAGCTCGCCGCAATTCACAAATCTTGTTCTCTGGCTTCAATTCTGCGCCAAATAGCATGGATAGTATATGGCTGACGCCAATTCGATCAAATTGCGGCTGGGGCTCGAACTGCAATCGCAGGTCCACCAACTTCTCAAGATCGCCATCCACTGGAATCCGAAAAATGGTATCCCTGCTGCCGTACGCTATCCAACCTTGCAACGCACCTTCCCATTGCACAATGACGAATTGGTTCGAGTGCTCGTATGCCTGTGCATCGATCAAAACCCGGGCGACTTCTGTGTAGGGCGGTGAGTTGTCCCGGCGAGAGGTGACCTCGACTTCGATCCATTGACACTCTCGCCCATCAGCCAAGAGAATAGTTCTTAACATTCGCGCGGTTACAGCGATCTCTTCGCGGTGTTGTCGGTCCAAAGCAACAACGCCACTCCAAGTCATGATGGATGGATTCTTCGGCATGCTCGCCAAATCAAATTGCTTGCCATCGTCGACGACCGTGGGCACAGGGGCGACTTTGGGCACACGGGCGGGAGCAGGCCGTGGAGTCACAATAGGTGGACTAACAGGCGTAGGCTGGCGGAAACCCCGCCACATTGTATTCCAGAAGTAGATTTGGCTCCCGATGGAAGTAAAGTCATTGATAAAGGGGAGCAAGAGTGTTGGAGCATGTTCAGGTGCTGCTTCAAACCCTCCATTGCCCCGCGAGAACTGGGGGGCTTCAGGAGGCACCCGCCGCGTCCTGGGCTCATCGTTGGGCGCCACTAACACCTCATGCGGATGAAACTCGTTGACTCGCAGCCTTCTGAGCAAGTCATTAAGCATACTTGCCTGGGGCGGCGACGCGCTGCTATTGACCAGTATGCATTCCGCGGTCAGTGTCTTAGGCATTTTTACTTCTAACGCCAAAAAGCCAAAGGGATTGTATTCGTCACCTCTTCTGCGATGCAAACTGTAGCCAGGCGTCGAAGTTGCCTCGTCTCGCCGCCGCGAACTTGCGACGTAACATGCTCCGAAACTTCCATTTTCAAGCCATTCGTTGCGGCCATTGCTCTTCGAGAATTCAGCCCTTAGCGTTTTGATACAGTCTGCGGCCGCCAAACTCTTTTCACCAAAAAACAATGCGACGACGTCATGCACACTTAAGCGTTGCTCAGGTAACGGGAGCAAAGCAATATCGCCCAACGTGTCGCGCTGTAGATCAAACGGAATGACCAGCGAGTCGTTTGCGCCCAGCTGATTGCGAATCTGCTTGTATTTAGCAATCAGCAGACTTTCGGCCTCGACCCAGCCTTCAATAACGTCCAACTCCTGATGGGTCTCCCAGCGTTTGGCATCGATTTGAATATATGCAGTTTCTTTGTAACCACAATTTTGATGCCCAACTTCAATCTTCAGCCACAACGTGACCGGTCGACCTGGTTTTTCGATGATTGACAGCACCTCCAAGTCGAGCTCGTAGTGAATGACCGTATTCTCTGCCCAAGGCGCGCGCCAGAAAGTACCTCGGTAATTGGCATATGCACCAGCCCGTGGCGGAATGATCGGAAATTGAAAGCGATGAGCAAGAATGGGCTGGACCAGCAGCTTGCTGGGCGCGTCCGCAAATACTTCAAAAGTTTCGCTTCCGCCGTCTCGGAATGTCTCGGGCGCGCTGTCGTAATTCAAGCGGTATATCCCAGGTTCCCACTCGTTGGTGCCTAGATTAAAGCTGTACTTTTTGCCAGAGTTGACATTTTCCGCTTGAACAAATCCTTCATCCACTAACTGCGTTGGTAAATCGCCGTCTGCTTTAATCTCGACTGATCCCTTCGAAACGACTGGGATGACCGGATTTGCCTCACGCCCCGTTGCCATTGCGTATATAGCGGCAATGCAGCCGGCGATTGCCAAGCCTGCCAGCCAGCGAAAGCCGCTCCGATTTAGCCACTTTCCGTTAGCGGGTGTGACGACAAGCATCTTGTTTTGACCGGACTGTCGCGGAACGGATTGACCGTCCGTGCTGGCGGCCTCGCCAGGTTCAGTCTCGGCTTGGGCAAACGGGGATCTAAGAGGCGAAACGCTTCTGTGGTTCCAGCGATAATACTCAACCAACAACGCCGACAACTCGGCGGAGGCCGCAACAACATCCAGCCGTGAAACTACATCGCTCATCGAAGCGGGTCTCTCGGCTGGGGACAGAGCCAGCATACTAGCCACCAGATCATTCAATTCGTCATCCACATCCGGGCGGATGGATTTCAAGTCGGACACGAGGGGCAGCATGCCAGGCCGTTCGAACGGACGCTGCCCGGTTAACAATTCATGCAGGGTGACGCCGAGGCTAAAGATATCTGACTGCTGAGTTATCGGATGTCGGCCAGTCAACTGTTCCGGGGCCATATAGGCCAGAGTACCTAGAGCCTGATTGGCCTGCGTCAGCGATTCTTCGGCTTTCAAGTCAAGAATCTGCGCCAGGCCTAGATCCAGCAATTTTATATTGCTCTCCGCCGTAATCATCAGGTTGGATGGTTTTACATCGCGATGAATCACTTTCTGTTCATGCGCGTAATGCAGCGCGCAGGCAGCCAATCGCACGATCTGGCAAGCCTCCGGAATGGGCAAGGGACCAATTCGACGAACAAGTTGACTCAGGTCAATTCCGCTTACGAATTCCATCACAAAGTAGGGCAACCCATCGTGCTCGCCCGCGTCTAGAGCCCGTACGATTTGCGGATGCTCAAGCTTCGCCACCAGCATTATTTCGCGCTTAAACCGAGAAACGGCTTCTGCCGAGGCCATGCGATCCGACTTCAAAATCTTCAGCGCAACCTGGCGGTTCATTGCTATATGCAAAGCGCGGTATACACTGCCCATTCCTCCCTGACTAATGCATTCCATCAGACGATAGTCGCGAATCATTTGGAACGGTTCAGCTCGCACGGAAACTGGCTGACTAGGACACATCGAGTCAGAACTCATTGTGTTGGTGGCCGCGTTTTGCACTTGTGGATCGGCAAGGGACACTGATGATTGGGCATCGCCCGGTATGGTGCGCGCCGCAAACTGGGGGACTACGGCATCCGCAACCATCCGCATGAGCGAGTCGGGTTCCTCGGAAAGAACTTCCAAATGTTCCTGGCACTGAGGACAATCTACCACATGGTTTTCAATGCTTTCTGTCTGATCATCCGACGTTCTTCCAGTCAGATATCGCAGTAACATATTCGAGTCAGGGCAAGAACTTGGCATCGCGTACTCGCTTTGAGGAAAGAACAGGTCCGTACCATAAGTTCAACGCAAAACATTAACTGGAAAAACATTGAAATGCGATTGGCTGATGGATTGCCAGGACATTTAACGGTCTGGGAAAACCCACCTCTTGCTGAGTTTGGCTCTGCCCCTTGTCCGCAACACCAAGCCGAATTGTATTTGAACGGTGTCTCAGAGATCGCCAAGCGTCTCGCGCAGTCGACGCAGCACGCGAGCCCGACACATGCAGACGGCAGCGGCGGTCATGTTTAATTCCTGCGCAATCTCGCTGGGGCGTCGCCCCAAGGCGGTCGTCTGCCAAAAAGCAGTCCACGTTTGTGGCGTAAAATCTTGCCGGATCGTATTCAAGGCGCTGGCGATGAGCACATTCAAATCCTGGGCGGACTCAGAAACGCCTCGCTCTTCGACCGAGTTGCCGTCGGGCACCTCGAGGTCGCGGAAGTTTTGGCCCCCGATGGCACCAGGGTATTTTTTTACGCGACGCAATTGATCCATAATTTTCGAGCGCGTGATCGTCCACAGCCATGCGCGAAACGAATTGCTGGAACGATCTTGTCCAAATTCTTGGATATGCTTTGCAACGGATATGAATACATTTTGTGTGATATCGTCCGCGTCCGCCCCGCGGATGCCGTACTGGCAAGACCACTTGACGATTAGCGGTGAATATATTGCTACCAGGCGAGACCACGCAATTTCTTCACCTCCGCGAACTTGATTGAGCAGGGACGTCGAAGTCGAAGTGTCTTGGTGGTGTGGCAATTGGAATTTCCTATTGTATGAGACGCAAGAATTCGGGACTCATGATTGTTACTCACTGCCAGAGGAATACACGAACTACCCCCATTAATCTAACAGATTTCTTATGTCTGGCGATTTTCCAACAGCACGCGAAGCTTTTTCGTACCTCGATGTAACAGCCCAGCGATGGCGGCAGGTGATTTACCCAGCGTTTCGGACAGCTCCTTTACGGACATTTCGCTCCAGTAGCGCAACGCCACTACCTCGCGTTGATCGTCGGGCAACTGCTCGATGGCCTCGGCCAACATACGAAGATTCTCTTCTCGAACGATGGCTTGGCTGGGAGACGAATCGGGACTGGCCAGAAAATTGCGCAGACGCATGGAGGATTCATTTATATCTGCTTCGATGCTCCTTTCTCGGTTAATATCCCGCTTTTGCGTAAGCAATCCCCGTGTCGCGCGAGCAACTGTGTGCACCAGGATCTGCCGTAGCCAAGCCAGACGCTCGGCTTCAGTCTGTCCGACGAATTGATCGCGAGCGGAAAAAGCAGACAGCAGCGCTTGCTGCACGATGTCCGAATGATCAAGCTTTCCTTGGTAGCGGGAACGCAAATGCTGTCGAGCCAAGAACCGCAGATAGCCCCGATATTTATCGAATTCGTCGACAGCTTCGCTTGTCATTGAACCTCGTCCAAGTCATCCGGTCGCTCGCCGGACACCAACAATCAGCCACGCGGGTTTAACGACGTGCGTCTACGGCCGCAGGTCAATCGAGAGAATGCCATCCAGCTGATGCATAGCAACTTTCAATAGAACTGAAATGCTGCTCTAGCGTAACCATTTTAGTGCCGCGGTGGATGCCTCGAAAGCTAGGTCATTTAAAGAAAAGTCAAATTCCGCACTTGCGAAGCGTTCCGTTCCTCATGTTAACTCATCCGCATCTTCCTCCAAGAAGAACTCTCGGCATGTCGGACCGACGCGGGACTCCGTCATGCTAAAGACAGGCAGTAAGTACGAATCCCGTCGCCGCGACTATTGGCGTAAGTTTGAGTTCCATTGCTTGGCCCTGATCAAATCACCCCTTTTGACTGTGGTACCCGAGCAGTGGTACAATAATGGCAGCGGTGAATTTATGCAGATTAAAGTACCCGAAGATACGCAACAGCTCTCCTTAGCAGCAGGATTTGCGAACGTTGATCAGTTCGTAAATAGCTTGCTTCGCAAGGAGCGAGAACGTTTGGCCATCCAAGCCGGCATTGACGCGATGGATGCCAGACAGGTTACAGACTTCGCCGACTTCGACCGTGAATTCCGAGGGAAAAACGGATTGAAGTCTCGATAGATGGCTAAAGTAGAAATTACCGAGCCTGCTAAAGCGGACATCCAAGAAGCATACGATTGGTGGTCAGAGAATCGGTCCGCAATTCAGGCGGCAGAGTGGTACGAGCGGATCTTCGAAGCAATCGCTACACTTCAAAACATGCCGGAGCGTTGCCCACATGTATCGGAAGCCGGGTTGTCGCGTGCTGGAGTACGTCAACTCCTATTCGGCATCGGTTCCCGCCAACGCACCGAGTTGTTTTTCATTTCGATCTCAATGCGGATACGGTGACGATTCTTCGAGTACGCCACCATGGTCAGGATGAACTGTAGCCTCCGCTCAACATCAAAAATGTCAGTTCAACTTCCACGAATTGGAAATTGGAACGGAGGGCAGAGGTATCAAGTGGGGTGCCCTTGCGTTGTCGAAATCAGCTTCCAAAATCACTCGCGTAATGGGCTAGATCCGCTTCTTCCAGTACATCGAGCAAGGCTTCGTCGAGTGCATCGCGGGCATCATCTTTGTCGGCTCGTGCCATACGTTCGGATCTGACTGGCGCGACTACCGAGACATTCGAGTCGCGTAATTGCAGCTTGGATGATCCGGGCATGACCAAAGCTTGGTCGACTCGTGAGGCACGCTCATCGCGGCGTGAATCGGAAGTGCGGAGGTTGGCTGCAGTAAACGCCGTCACCGGAGGAGTGGACTCGTCAAAATCCGGAGCGAGCGACATTGGAGCAGGCGTTAAACTTGCTGCCGCTGATTGGAGCAGAGTTCCAGGAGGTGGGGGATCGGCAATACCTTGCGGGTTAGTGTTGCCAGGGGCTAACCCAAAGCTGCCGACTAGACTGCCTCCCGCATTACCGCGAGCGCTACCGTACTCGTAGACTCGGTCGGTACCGCTATCAACGATCCAAATCGACTGACTGGCACCGGTAGGGTCGATCGTCAGACCCGTTGGGTACTTATTGGCAGAGTTAATTGTCCAGCTGCCGACCAGCGAACCGGAGGTCGTGTATTTGAACACCTTATCGGTCGAGCTATCGTTGACGACCCATAAGTAGGTGCCGTCGGTGACGATGCCTTTGGGATTGGTGTTGCTGCTATTCAGAGAGAAACTACTGGCCGCGTTCTGGCTGCCCGACAGCTTCCCAGCAGCGCCCGTGTAGCGAAAGACTTTATCGGACTTGCTATCAACAATCCACACGTCGGTGCCGTTGGTGGCGATGCCTTCCACCAGAGCATTGGAAGCCAGCGAGCCCGCGGACCACGAGCCCTGTAGACCGCCACTGCTGTTGTAGACGTAGACCTTGCGATTCTTGTCAGCCACCCACACCGTATCGCCCGCTACGTTGCTGGCCGCCCCGCGCGGCTGGGTGTTACCGCTGCCTAGCCCGGTGGGTGAGGCAATGGGTTGCCCCGAAGCTTGGTATCGAAAAGTTTGATCAGTCGAGGAAGTGGAGCCATCATTCACCACGTAAAACTTGGTGAATGGGTCGTTATCCAGGATTGTGCCGACACCTTGGATGTCTAAGATGATCGCACCGATAGGATTGGAGAGGTTTACGACGAAGGATTCAGTTCCTTCGGTAGCCAAGTCGTCGAGTGTATTGACAAGAAAGGTTTGTTCCGTTTGGCCCGGAGCAAACGCAACCGTTCCAGCCGCGGCAACGTAGTCACTGCCTGCAACCGCCGTCCCATTTGCAGTCGCATAATCAACCGAAACAGTGGTTGGGAATGGGGCATTCAGTCTGACGGTGAATAGCGCAGCCGACGATTCGCCGTATCGACGAATCTCGTTTGTGTCGCGACTCGTTACCAGGAATTTTCCATTGGCTTCAAACAGTATGCCGAGTGGTGTCACTAGTCCATTGGCGGAAACCACTTCATTGAGGTACGCGCCCGTCGTGCCGTCGTAGCGCAACACCTTATTGTTTGTCCAGCTCACGACGAAAAGGTACCCGTCTCGAAAGACAAAATCGGAAGGGCCGGCCAAGCCGCCACTCCCGGTAGGAATGAAAGCGCCGAGAAATGTGCCGTCGGCTTTGTACCGCAAGATTGAATTGGAAGTGCTCGGCGACGTACTTGCCACGTAGACTTCGCCATTGTGAAAAGCAACCTGGGACGGATTGTCGAGTCCACCACTCCCCGTTGGGATAAAAACCGCATCGTCAGGCTGGCCGGAGATTCCCGCCGGCGCACCGGTGATAGCGTTGTAACGCAGAACAGAATCGAGACCCGGAGCGGCAACACTGCCGCCGACGCTGGTAACGTACAAGAATCCATCGGTATGAAACAGCAGTCCCCGGGGATGGTCGAGTCCTGCACTTCCTGGAGCGACCAGCGCGCCGAGCGAAGCGCCCGTATCCGAGTCGAATCGTAAAACAGCATTGCTATTCTCGCTAGCCACATAGAGGTTACCATCGGGACCAAACGCCAGTTTCCGCGCCACGCTCAGGCCGCCAGCCCCTGGCGATACAAATTCAGCACCCGATTTTCCGGGCGCGGGGAGCGGCAAACCTGTGGCGTTATAGCGGAGCACGCTATTGCCGCTTAAGGTGCTAACGTATAGATTTCCGTCGGGACCATAAACCATGTTGGACGGAGTACTGGGATTCGCGAAGGTTCCCAGATACTTTGTTGTCTGTACTCCTTCGGTTGCAGCTGCGTCATCGATCGTCACGGCAGGTTGTAAGTTACCTTTGGTCACGTTGAAATTGGCCAAGACTTGTTCGGCCGTGAGCGCTGTGTCATAAAGCTTCAGGTCGTCGATGAGACCGTTAAAAGGGAAGTTGTGCGGTGTATTCGGGTAGCCTCCGTGGTTGCCAATTCCAACGCCTGGATTACTGGACGGATCGAGATCGGCGAACGGCCTGACGGTCGTCACGGCCTGCGACATTAGGACACCATTCTCATACAGCTTCATTGAACCCGTGGCGTCGTCCAACGTCGCGGCCACATGGACAAGCTGACCTCTCGGAATTGGAGCTTCTAACCGCAGTCCACTTGTTATTGAACTGATCTGAAAGCTGAGATTCCCGCTACTAGAAATTGCTAATTGATAGGGATCTAAGCCGCCGCGATCATCGCCACGAAATAGAATTTCGCCCCAGGGTGTAGTGCCAGATGGAATTCCGTCGACACGGATCCAACTCTCGATAGTTAGCGACTGCGTGAGTTTGAAACTCTCCGAATCTGCCATTTGCACGCGGTCGTTGATCCCATCGAACTTGAACGCTTGTCCAACCTGACCGGCGGCATAGGCTGTGCCGCTAATTAGCGTACCGTGGTTCGAACCCACAGCATCGCTGGGGGTGTTGTTGGCAGTCCAATGACTGACCACTGCCAACAGCCTCCGATCCTCAAGCTGCTCAATTCGCAAGTGCTTCTTAAAACGTTTCCGCGCGGTGGCTAGGCTGCCTGCCGCGCAAGTGGTGCGTTGCAGCAATCTGTCTGGTCGCGTTAGAAATCCCATGACTGTCTCCCTGTGGTTGGTAGTTTCAATAGTGTGCTGCAACATCCGTACGATGTGATGTTCGATCCTGACTTGCCAAATCCGCTTGGAATTACCTAACCACTCGGTGGATAGTTTTCTCAGTTGAATTGGCTCAGAGAACAATGCGAGATTCAGCTCGAAAAAAGGGTGGTGGATTCCAGAAATTCTCTGAAATACTTTTTTTCTCGCAGCGGACTCACTTGAAACTGCTCAAAAACCGGCTCAGTTCGCCTTTACGTTAATGAATCGCAATGTATGGCGTCTGCCGACGCTCCTTTGGCTGCTGTTCACCCGCGCCCGCTTGTCGCCTACATTTGGATGCGGAAAAATGGCGGCAATAGTTAATGCGCCGTCTCTAGCTAAAACCCATCACGGTATTTTGAGAAAGCCAATTTTCTTTGTCCGCTCAGCGTTCGTCCCTGACCGACATCAGTATGCGGTTTGTCGAACTGACAGCGGGTGGACAAACCTCCCGGCCGAAAGCACGTGCTCAAATGAGAGCGGTGACGAAGACCTTTGCAGGTGGGGCAGACAATTTGACAACGGTCCAGAATCGCCGAAGGCAAGCCTGCCCGACTGCATTTAGTGCATAATGAGGGCGTGACATTGGTCTTGAAACCGAGTGCGAAAAAACGCTTCGGCCTGTTTCATGAACGCCGACTGCGGTCGGGTCCAATAATCCCCCTTCCGCGCAGTCATCAGGCCAGTCGCAACCGGAAACCGTCTCCATCCACACGGGAACCGGTTCTGCCACAGGTGACTTCTCAGGGATCGAGAATCTGGCAGCGGACCCCTGAACGATTCAAAGTAGTTTAAGGAATCACGCAACTGCGCCGGACAAACTTAGACTAAAATTCGCACAATCGTCTCAATTTCCTGGGAGCAATCGAATGTCGACTAAGAACTCGCTGAAGACTCTAGCACCAGGCATACTGTTAGTTAGCTTGATAACCGGTTTGCCAACTCGCAACTGCGAAGCAAAGCTGGAGGCAGGCGCTGCAAAAATTGATATCACGAATCGCGAAGCAGGGCCGGTCAACGATCCGCTGTACGTGAAAGCCATTGTATTGCGAGCTGCCACGGCGACGGTTGTCGTCGTATCGGTCGACGCAGTTGCAATCGGCGAGATTGGATACATCAACAACGATTACTTGCCGACAGTTTGCCGCCGATTAGAGGCTGAGTGCGGAATCTTACCAACGAACGTCCTGGTCAATGCGAGCCATTGCCATGGAGTAGTGTGCCATGATGTGGCGGCTAGGACGGTCGATGCCGTAAAGACTGCGATACAGAATTTAGTCGAGGTGCGAGTCGGTGTTGGAAGCGGTCACGAGGATCGCATCATGGAGAATCGTCGGTTGAAGCTTAAGAGTGGCAAGACCGCTGATGTCCGCCACGCTTACTCTTTGCCGCCGGATGATGAAATCGTTGGAGTCGGGCCCGTGGATCCACAGATTGGCATCTTGCGATTCGATCGGCTAGACGGTCGCACACTCGCAATCATCTATAACTTCGCAATTCATCCGATTCAAGGAGTGCCCAGCGGGGCAAACACTGCGGACATTATTGGCTTTGCTTCAAAAGCCATTGAGGATAACTTGAGCGACGGCGCCCTTGCGCTGTTCCTTCAAGGTTGTGGCGGCGATATCAATCCGGTCTTCTATAAAGACGTGGAACACCCTCGCAGCGCCGAGCCCCTCGGTAATCAACTGGGACTCAGTACCTTGCAAGCGATTCGTAAGATCCAGTGCCGCAACGACGAACGGCTTCAGTTGATCAGCCGAGAAATCGAACTGCCGCGAGGTGATCGCTCAGATCGTATTTTTGAAATGGAAGCCGAACGAAATCGCTTGCTTGCATCGCTCAAGGGCACAACGCTCAATCTGAAAACATTTCTTTCTCTGGCAGTCAAGTACAATTTGGCCGACGAGTTTCCAGCGTACTACTCGCATCGCTACCTGCACGACGATAGTCTGGGACGAAACGATTTTCGAAAACTTGACTCAAGCAATCGCCGCGACATCCAAGCGTACATTGAAAACGTTCATGCGATGGAAGAGCTAACTCGCCTTCAAACCAATTTGGACCTGCTTCGCAAGCATCAAATGAGTTTTGCTGCGTCCGGAAAGCGGACTGTCAGCGTTGTACTGGCCGCGCTTCGAGTGGGCGATTTTGTGCTGACCACTTTTCCAGGCGAATTGACGGTGCAGATTGGATTGAACATTAAGCGAGCTTCGCCGTTCAAGCACACTTTTGTTGCCGGTTATACCAACGGCTACATCTATTATGCACCAACAGCTGAGCAACTACAAAATCCAGGTGGTGCCCAGGAAGACTGTGACTGCATCTTGGCAGCCGAATGGCAAGCGAAATATGCAGATGAAGTCCATAAGTTGCTGCAGGATTTGCAGTAACCCTCAAGCCACCAACTATCTCGGAGGGGACCGGCAAGCCGCTGTCCTGCGTTTCCAGCTCGAAAACTAATAGACAGTTAGGCCACGTTGCAATGGCGACCTGGTGTCGGATTTTCACTATTGAGATTCAAAATGATTTTTCGCAATTTGTTATTGCTCTTTGCATGTGGATCGATGTGGCCGGTGACGGCAACTGCACAGGAAACGACATTGAGGTTGGCGACTTTTTCTGCCGATGTGACGATTCCGATCGGGCACCGTTGTATGGGCATACTCGACACGAAGGCCCAGCGAATTGACGACCCCTTGGAGGCGCGTGGGTTTGTCCTGCTCGGCCCCGATGCTCCTGTTGTTTTTTTAGCGCTGGACTGGTGCGAAGTTCGCAATGGTGCCTATGACCTATGGCGAGATACGCTGGCGGAAGCCGCCAAGACTTCGCGCGAACGAGTACTCGTTTGTTCGCTTCACCAACACGATGCTCCCGTGATCGATACTGAGGCTCAGTCGCTGCTCGATTCCGTCGGGTTAGTCGGTGAGCTGTTCGATGTACCATTTCATCAGGCGTGCCTGAGAGATGTGGCTTCGGCAGTTGAGCGTTCGATAGCGTCGGCCAAGCCGGTCACGCATGTAGCTATCGGGCAAGCTGTCGTTGAGAAAATCGCCTCGAATCGACGCGTGGTGCTGGCTGATGGCGCGATCGGTTATGGTCGGTATAGCCGCACTGCACCAGAGTCCGCTGAGGCGATGGCCGACTGCGGAGAGATCGATCCGCAATTGAAATCGATTCACTTTCGTTCTGGAGATCAGACGCTGGCAGTACTCAGTTCGTACGCGACGCATCCGATGAGCTATTACGGGCAAGGGGGAGTATCGGCGGACTTTGTTGGTTTGGCACGTCGGCGTCGCCAGCTCGACACTCCCGAAGTAATGCAGCTTTACGCTACGGGATGTGCCGGCGACATTACTGCTGGCAAGTACAACGATGGCTCACCCCATTCTCGTGGCGTATTGACTGATCGACTTTATCAAGCCATGGTTCAGGCTGTTGGGGCGGTAGAGACACACAAAATCGATCGCTTTGATTTTCGTTGCGAGGCGCTGGACTTGCCCTTTCATGAAGGCGAGGAATTCAAACGCGAGGCGATGGCCGCCGTTTTGCAGAACGATAAAGAGAGCACTCGAGACCGTATCCTTGCGGCGATGGGGCTCGCCTCATTGAATCGTATCGAACGTGGCCAGCCAATCGACTTACCCTGTTTAGACTTAGGAATTGCGCAACTCGTGGTTTTGCCAGGTGAATCGTTTGTAGGCTATCAGCTTATGGCGCAGCAAATCCGCCCCGATTCGTTCGTCATGGCAATCAGCTATGGCGAATGCTGGACAGGTTATGTCCCAACTCAGCGTGCCTTCGACGAACGATTTGATCATGACTGGCGGTGGGCCGGGCCAGGTTGTGAACCGATCATTCGTGAAAGGCTCGCTTCGGTTCTTCAGCCTCGATAGGCGTTTACGTTTCGAATGACGCACAATAGGGCGTGACATTGGTCTTGAAACTGAGTGCGAAATGACGGTTCGTCATTGTGCACGAACGGTAACTGCGGTCGGGGCAAGAACCGACCCCTCTGCGAAGTCAAAATGATATTCGCGAAGGACTCTCCTTTGCTCGCAAGCTGCTTTCGGTCGATCCAACCACTGACCGGTATGCCGATCGAACGCAGTCAGAAGCTCCCCCTGCTCATGGAAGCCCGTGGCGTAACTTCGACCCTCAGCGATCGAGGCGCAGGCGATTCCTTCGCCGATGCCGCCCGTCGCAGCCACGTCCGGCACCGATTACTCGTCGTCGATCGCGAACAGCGCATGCCGGTCCGCGACATACAGCGTTCCGTTGGCGAATACCGGCGAGGAGTAAATGTAGCCAGGAAATGAAATTTCCCGCAGCGGCTCGTGCGCCTCCGGAGTCATATGCAAGATCGCCATGTCGCCGTTCGAGTCGGCCACATAGACTTTGTCATCCACGATCAGCGGAGACGCCCACACTTCCGCGGTAGTACTCCAGGTCCCGTATGCCCAATGTACCTTCCCGGTCGCGGCGTCCAGGCAATGCACCAAGCCGCTGAAGTCCACGGCGATCAGTAGATCGTCCTTGATGGCGACGCTGGAGAGGCTGCGATGGAATTCCTCTTCAAAGTCAATTTCTCCGTTGCCGTCGCGGTCCTGTTGCGCATACTCCCAGATTAGTCCGGAGTTCGGATTGGCGATCGCTCGTTCGCCTTGGGCTGGATCAACGGCCTGCATCCGCCGCTGCGGCAGGAGGTTGCCGTCGGCATCGACCGCTAGTTCGGAACTGATATCGCCATTTTTGGATGGATCAATGCAGACCAGCCGGCCAGGCCCCTCGCCCTGCTCAGGCGTATGGCCCGGGGCAATATAAATATGACCAGCGTGGAACACCGGAGCTACCATGAAATGGTTGCGTGCCCCCCAACTCCCACTGTTCCACTTCGACTCCTTGGGATTGATGTCAAATTTCCAAATCAGCTCACCGGTCAACGTGTTGAACGAACGTATCCAGCCGTCCCCCTGCGGCACGATCACCTGCGCGCGGCCCCCAATCTCGGCCACCAGCGGGCTGCCCCACTGCGCATTCAGGATGTTCGCTTCCGGCGAAGCGTCCTGCCAAATGAGCTCGCCCGTCCGCTTGTCAAGACAGACCAGGCTCGGTGCTTCCGGCGCGGGAGGCGGGCCGTCATACGAGCAGCCGTTGCCGGTAATGGCATAAAGCAGGTGCTCATGGACGGCAACATTCCCGGCAAAGCCAGGACCCATGATGCAGGCCCAAGGATAGACGCCCCACTCCTTCCGCATGTCGCGCTTCCAAACAACAGTCGGCTCGCCTTCACCGCGCTTCAAAGGAGCGATGTCCAGGCAGACCAGCTCGGGGCCCAGGCCGGTGAACCAGATGCGATCTCCCTCGACAAGTGGCGTGCTGCTAATTCCCAGCCAGGGCACGCCGGTGTAACGGTCCAATGCGTCCGTATGCATCGGCGACTCATATTCATAAAGCAACTTGCCGTCGCGCTCGCGAAAGCATTTCAGCAGCCCCGCCCGCGTGATGTCGGGGTCCTTATGAGTTGTCCCGATCCAGACCATGCCGTCGGCCACCGCGGGTGTGCCGAACGTTTCGATCCCCAGCTCAGCCTTCCACTTCACGTTCTTCGATTCGGTCGTCCACTCGGTGGGGCGCTGATTCTCGAACTTGGTTGGAACTCCTTCGATCTGCCAGAACGTCGGCGGATTTTTCTCTGGGCTGACTGCGTTGCGAGTCCCATCGCGCCCCAGCATCGGCCAGTCGTCGGCGTGGCTCGGTGCCGCGGCGAGCAGCATGAGTATCAACATTGCTTCGAATGCTGGTTTCATTTCGTCTCTCTCTTATGCAGGTCAGCGGTTTTGATGGTTCGTAAACAAGCGATGCAGGGCGTGTCTTCACTCAGGCTTCGGTGGCGCTGTTTTCAGCGGAGTTGTCCACAGATACAACGTGTGCCGATCGCCCGATTCTGTGGATTCCAGCGTGATCACCTGGTCCGGCTCGACGTCCGGCATGAGGAACTGGTGCGAGACGATTCGCGAGCCGGGCTTCATCTTGGCGAACTGCGGTTTCAGCCGCTCAAGCAACCGGGGAAAGAGAAACACAGCCACGACATCCGCTTGGCTCAGGTCGACCTGGAACATGTCTTCGTGCCGGATCGTCACCAAGTCTGCCAGATTGCTCTCCTGTACTCGCTGTTGCGAGAGTTTGATCAGTTCCGGGTCAATCTCCACGCCGACCGCTTTTACACCATACGTCTTCGCGGCGGCGATTACGATCCGGCCGTCGCCACTGCCAAGGTCGTAGACGACGTCCCGCTTCTCGACACGGGCCAGCTTGAGCATCTGCTCAATCATGTCTTGCGGTGTGGGGACGAACACGGCATCCGGGGCGCGATTAACTCCGACGCGCGGCCGACCGGCTTGCTGGGTGGCGCCGATATGCAGCGGGAGAAGCTCAATCAGCCTAGCTGCCGCTGGTGATCGTCCCATCGCCTCTTGGCGCACGTCGTAGCAGAATAGTTCGTCGTCCATGCGGACATACAAACACCCTCCGGCAATCACGGGCGTGGAGGCGCCGTTCCTATCTCCAGCCTCGGGTAGCGAGCATGATGCCATGACGACCGGCCCCTCCTTTTGCGGCTCGACGAGGTCGATCGCCTGGCCGGGGTTGTAAAGGTAAAAGCGTCCATCGGCCCAAGTCATCGCGGCGGTGCCGCCGAGGCGTTGCTGCCAAAGGACCTGGCCGGTCGCGAAGTCAAAGCACGAGGCGACTCCGCGGTGAAACTCGTACAAACGATCCTCGCGCAGCACTGTGTCGTCTTGATATTGGGCCAAGTGGCTCGACTTGATCGCATATGCCTCCTTGACCGACCATGCGCTGTCCTTTCTTTCCAACTCCAGCCGCCGAATTCCGCCTTGGCCAAAGGCATTGATGCACGCAATGGTATTGCCGTGGATCAGAGGGGTATGGGGATGAAACCCGACGTCCGCAACGCCATCGACGCGCCAGAGCAGCTTGCCATCCTCTACGGCCACGCCGACCAGGGCCTTTTCGACGAACGTGACGAACTGTGCCTGACCTGCGATTTTGGCCACGACTCCGTTGGCGTAAGCCGCCTTGCCTCCATTCGCCACAGGACACTTCCAAATTACCTCGCCATTCACTTTATCCAACGCGAGGATGGAAGCCTCGGCGCCGCCGGGAGTGCAGAGCAACTTGTCATCGCAGACGATGGGACAGTCCGAATAGCCAAACAGTCCTAGCTGGCCAGCGAACTCTGCCGCGTAGTTCCTCCGCCAAAGCTCTTTGCCGTCGGCCGCCTGCAGGCACAAAAGATCGCCGAAAAGAGACGTCGCATAGAGCCGCTCTCCGTCAATCGTGGGCGGACGCTGCGTGAGCCAGCGCATCATGAGGCCTTGCGGCGGCGCCTCGCCAAGCAGCGTGGACCAGAGCGACTCGCCCGACTGCTCATCCAGTGCGCGGACGTATTCGTTCGTCTGATATTGACTGAGGGTGAAGACGCGCCCGTCAGCGATCGAGACGGTCGAGATGCCCAGGCCCAGCCCCTGGACTCGCCAGCGCAGCGGCGGGCCATCCTCGGGCCATTGCTTTGCCAAGTCTGTTTCGGTCGAGACGTTATCGCGGTTCGGCCCTCGCCATTGCGGCCAGTCCTCAGCCCTGGCGCTGATTGGCAATAGCAGCAGGGGGACGGCTAGCAAGTGGCGTGATGAAGTTACTCGCATTGATTCAGCTCCCCTTTACAGGACTTGTCTAAATCCTCGATCGCCTAAAGTGCATTTCGCGTAACCGTGTGCCAGGCCTAATTGGCGACGGTACTACTTGGGCAGACTCTCGACAATCTTCACAACTTCTTCGATATCCGTCGCGGGGTTCTTGACTTCGCGCATCGAGGCCAGTTTCCCATCGCGATCAATGACGATCGTCCAGCGACCGAGTGTCACCGGTCGTTCTAATAGGATGCGATTACCATCCGGATCAAGCATCAACTTGCGATCGGGTGTGACTGCGGAAACGCGTCCGCCTTTCTTAATGGGGATGCCCAGCATGTTGGCCAGCTCGCCCTTGGTATCCGCTAGTAGAGCATGCTTAAGGCCAAAAGTCTCGCGGAAAAGTTTATGCGTGGCGACTTCGTCACCGCTGACGCCGACGACCAACGCGCAGTTTGATTCGATTTTGTCCAAGCCATCGCGATAGGCTTCGGCTTGCTTCATGCATCCGCCGGTAAAATCTCCCGGATAGAAGTACATCACCACGACGGACTTGCCGATATGGTCCGTTGATTTCCATACTCGTCCGGTATCGTCGATACTTTCGAAAACTGGCAGAGTATTGCCGACTGACAGTTTGAGTGACTCAGCCTTTTTCTGAGACTCATTGGCGTCCTGGCAAGTTGCGCTGTTCGCTGAAAAAAATACGAACACCAATGCCAGCCACAAACTCATAATTCGTTTCGCATTCATTTTGGTCGCTCCATAACGAAGATGACTCGAATCGCCACGGGAAGTTCCTGTGCGCTTCCTGCAAGGACTCCGTGAGCTGGCGGATGGAGCGCGCAGTTCATGGTTTTTTTGGAATAATACGAGCGTTGATGAAGGCGTGTTCGTCGCGAGTGGGGGGACAGCCATGTTCTCGAGCAGTCCAAATCCAGCCAACATGGGATTGTGTCCCTTGGCCGCTCCCCCCACCAGATCGATCGTGGCAAAATTACTTGTTAATCGAGACAGACCAAATTTTTCGCGATCCAACGATCCTTTCTCGTAGCGTTGGCTCGATGGCGATGCTTAAATCCAATCGCGAGGCAACCTCTCGCAAGGGGACTGTTCGATCCACGCGAAGCCCAAACTCATCGAGGTAGCGCTGGACACACGCTTCCGATTGAAATGGATTGTTGGCGATGATCATTCGCCCAGTGTGTTGAAATACCCTGCGCACACTCCGAGCTACTCCCGGATGGCAAGTGAATAAATCGTTAAGATTCTCTTGCGTAACCAGATCGGTGATCCAAGTAGCGTTGCGGCTGCGGGCCAGCATGGTGAACATGTTTTCTAGAAACTGTCTCAGTTCATGATTGGTGAAGTACAGCAGCAATCCCTCGGTTACTATGGTGAACGGCATATGCGTATCGATCGAATTGAGCGCCTCGAGCATGCTCTCAAGGTTCAGTACGTCGGTCGCGCAATAATGCAGCACACCGCGATCTTCGGAGGCATTCGCGATGAGTGAATTCCGCGCCATTTTTGCTTTGCGGATCATCAGCTGCGGTATGTCCGATTCGATATAAATGGTGCCGGGGCTCGAGAACGGATTACACCCCCTGGGAAGCGATATGGGCTCGCTTCGTCGGAACTCTTGGTTTCGTAAATGGATAGACGCAGTTCAGCTCATTTTCCGGCAACTGATTCTTCCTCGGGCAATGGCTCGTAGGCCGGCGTCTCGACCAAGGGTGTGCCATTGCAGATTTTTACGGCTCCAGCTTCAGCCGTCGCCAATCGATAGCCGTCAGGACTGAACGCAACCCCACAGCTTGGTCCTTTCTCTGACGGAATTGTCAACAATTCCTCTCCCGTGATCGTGTCCCAGATTTTTAACTCGCCGGGAGGAGAGACGAGCTTGATAGCGTTCGTTTCGGCTGGAACGCGAACGCGATAGGGTTGTACACCACTGGCCGACGCGAGTCTGGTCCCCGCCGAATTAAAGGTTAATGACCAGACGCAGCCAGTATGAACCCGCAAATCAAAGACCGTTTGCCAATTGGCTGTGCTCCAAACCCGGATCCTTCCTAAGTTTGTTCCACTGTCCTCATACACTCCCATTGCAGCCGCCAGCAATTCACCGCTCGGGCTGAACGATAAGCACCACACGTCGAGTGGTAGCTTTTCCTCGAATAAAGTTTGACCAGTTGTGATTTCCCGAACGAGAATTTTCCCGCGGTCCTCTGCCCCCGCCATTTGCCCTGAGCCCGCTGCGAGGAGCTTCGCGTCAGGACTGAAGGCAACGCTCGATGCCCAATTAGGCATTTTCATGGACAGGACAAGTTCACCTGTTCCAATGTTTTGGACAGTGACAGACTCTCCACCCGACGCGACAGCGACGAGCGATTCATCATGACTAATTGCGTATCCGTGTGGCAAGCTCATTGACGATTTGGAACTACTGTCTGCGAACTCTTGCACAACACCGTTTGTTTGCACATTGATAAGCCTGTCCAGTGGCGCCCCCGCAATCCAGCCATGAATGGGAGACAGTGCAATTCTGCTGTACTGGCCTGTCTTGGCAGTGAATAACCGCTGTCCAGTATATGAATTCCAGACTAAAGCACTCGTTCCACATACGGCCGCAATTAGCTGCCCACCGGCACCAAACGTGACGCAATTCGCCGATGTATCCCACCGCTTGAATTGTGGCAAATCCCATTCGTGGATGACGCGTTCCTCACTTCCGGGCAGCGTCCATTGCATGACAAGACGGTTCTCTGTGCCAGCTATTATCCTCGAACCGTCGGGACTAAACGCGACCGATCGGACTCCATCTGGGGCGTGCAGAGTGCACACCGGAGAGCCGTCATCAGCCATCCAAACTCGGACCGTCTGATCCAAACTCGAAGCAGCGACCATCGTGCCATCAACGCTGAATGCAACCTGAGTCATTACGGTAGGAAAATCAAATGACACGACCGGAATTTCCATCCCAGGATTCAAGATCGTCACCGTACTGCTTACCTTATCTACCGCATAGGTGGTCTTGGCTTCAACGCTGCGGCTTCCACCTGAGTGGTAGGCAGAACAAGTCGATTGTCGGCCGAGGTTTCTTCCCCCAACGTTGCGCAATCGTGACTCGGCTTCCCCGCCGAAAGGCTTCCAGAAATCGCCGTGCGCGTCCGATCCCTTCATCAAAGTTTCGACCCTGAGGTGATTAAGCTCTTTCCCACTTGTGATATCCCACACCTTGAGAATATCATCGAAACTTGCAGAAACGACTTTTTGGCTGTCGAGGCTGAAAGCGACCTCATGCACTCGATCGGCATGCCCAACCAAGGTACGGAGTTCTTTGCCAGTGATCGCATTCCAGATCTTGATCGTGCGGTCGGTGCTCCCCGACGCGATCCACTTGCCGTCCGGGCTCCAGGCAACGGCAATCACTGGGCCAGTGTGGCCGCGCAGCCGAGACTCTTCGCCGTGATACTTCCGCCAAAGGTAAAACCACTCAAAGTCCCGCAGATCGTCTTGTTGCTCCGTTTCAGGAATAACGCTCCGTAGCAACTGAACAATGCGTGCAGGTTGATCATTCTGCTGTGCGACCTGGATCAGTGCCATTCGGGATGCGTAAAGGTGACGGTGAGCTGAAGCCCTCTCGGCCTTGGCATCCTTGACCGCGATTTCTAGTTGACCTGAAGCCTCAGCAAGTTGCTGATTAGTGGAAAGTAGCTGTGTATTCGCCAAATCAAGCTTAGAGTTGTAGTATAGTCCGAGTCCCATTCCCGCCATGGCGAGTAACGCAACCACACTCGAAACAATGAAAGCTGCAGGCATAGGGTGACGACGAACCCACTTCACACTGCGCTCCATCGCACGAGCGGGACGCGCGACGATTGGCTCGCCGTTGAGAAATCGCTCAACATCTTCTGCCAGAAGCTGGGCGGTTGCGTAGCGACGATGCGATTCTTTCTCCAAGCACTTCAGACAGATCGTCTCGAGGTCGTGCGGAATGGATGCGTTCAACTTTCGCGGCGAGGCGGCGTCGGCGTGGATGACTTGCTCGATGGTTATGATGACCGATTCGGCGCGGAACGGCGGACGACCGGTGAGACATTCATACAAAATCGCGCCAAGCGCATACACGTCGCTGCTAGGTCCAATCAAGCCACGCTTACCTTGCGCTTGTTCGGGCGGCATGTAGCTCGGAGTCCCAAGAATCTGTCCGGTCTGCGTGAGAACCTGATCCCCTGCCTCGACGCGCATGGCCAGGCCGAAGTCGGTAATGTGAACTTGATTTTGTTGATCGATTAGAATGTTCGACGGCTTCAAATCGCGATGCAGGATACCTTGCTGGTGCGCGTAATGAATCGCCTCTGCCATCTGACGCACATAATTCGCGGCTGTCTTGGCTGGCAGCAGATTAATTCGCAGGACTGTCGAAAGATCATGGCCCTCGACGTAGTCCATCGAAAAATAGTGCCAGCCCTCCTGCTGTCCGACTTCGTGAATAGACACAATGTTCGGATGCTTCAAGCTGGCGGCAGCCTGCGCTTCGGATTGAAAGCGCTGCACATCCTGCTCATTCGCCAACCGCCCAGAGACAATCATCTTCACTGCTACGATGCGGCCCAGTGTGGATTGCCGCGCTTTGTAGACCACACCCATTCCACCGCGGGCAACTTCTTCCAGCAATTCGTAGTTGCCTACATAACTCAATTGCTTGCCCGGCCCGATCGATTGATACAAGTCGTGGCCAAACTCGCGAATTGGATCGGCCAGACGATTCAAGCGATCGCGCTGTGCAAAAAACTGCTTGAGTTCGATCGCACACTCGGCATGCTGCTTTAGTAGTTCCTGGCGATCGGGAGAATGCCCTGCTTCCAAGTCGCGAATATATGCTGCAATCAGTGACTCAAGTTGTTCTTCTCGCTCGCGATCGCCTGGTGGGGTGCTTTTGGGTTCATCGGACATTTCGTGGTTCTACTCACTTAATTGTTGATGGAGCTTGCTTAATCCCCGGAAAAGTAAACCAGCCACAGCGGACTCGCTGCGCCCCAGCTCTGTGGCGACTTCGGCCAGCTTGAGTCCCTGCAGATGATGCAGCACGATCGCCTCGCGCTGAGCTATGGGCAACGCATCCAGCGCAGCAGATAGCCGCAGCAAATCCTCTTCCTTGCTGACACGCTGGCTGGGAGAAGACTGTACGGCTGCTAACCACCCGTCAGCTCGAGACATGGATTCGTCGATGGTTGCCCCTAACAATTGTTCGCGACGGAGATCTCGTTTTTCGCATTGCTCATGGCGCAGCACATCAAGCAGATTATGCTTGAGGATTTCCCGTAACCAAGCCGCTAGCTCGGCCTCAGATGAGCCACGAAATTGTTCGCGTTTTGTAAACGCGTCCATTAAAGTTTGTTGGACGATATCTGAGGCGTCAATTTTTCGGCCATTGACAGGCAAGATTCTGGCGCGAACCAACAGCATCAAATAAGCTCGATGCCGTTCAAGTTGTTGACCACAGTCTGCCGTCAAAGGATTCATGCACTGAGCATCCTTGATGACGGTTTTACCACCCGCCCGCAGAGGTACGCCGAACTTACCTGCCACGTCGCCATGTTCGTCAGCCAGCAGTACGAATTTCAATTTATTAGCCGCCTTGAACAGCCGGTGCGTCGCTACCTGGTCCCCGCTAATTCCCACCACTGTCACGTCCAGCTTTTCCAATTCGCGCAGTTGCTCCTGATAGTGCACCGCTTGCCGCGTCGAACAGAAATTGAAGTCGCCCGGATAGAAGTAGACCACCAACCTTCGCTTTCCGATAAAGTCTGGCGAATTCCAGAGCGTTCCCTCGGAATCCAAGCATGTGAAGGTGGGTGCCAATTGACACACGCTGAGCGCAGGTTCTGCTGCAAACGAGCTTCGCAACGTCACCCAACTCGAACTCAAAATCCCAACCAGCACAATCATTCCCTGCGAACACAGCATGATTAACTCCCAAGGTTTGGCACTAACAGAACATGTAGCCCAAAGGACAAGGACTTGAACGCCTAAATCCTTGGATTCCATCTCCTGTGCTATCGAGGGGGACGCGAAGAATTGTCGAGCAGAGCGCGCTTCGCAGAAAGAAATTCGGAAAAAAGGTAGGAGCACTTGTTGGCTCTCATCTGAGGACAAGACTTGCAGCGTATCAACCGACTCCGGATTGTGTTAATGCCGCTCCAGCCGCCATAGCTTCATAGCGAATTAATCTTCCCTAGATGTCCGCGGTCCGAAAGACCCCTTGCTCCACCCCGAAACTGTTCGTGCTGCCGGTCTGCATCGACCGACCGCAATTTCCGTGATGGCCAACTTGCATCGATGATTAGACGGAGTAGACACCGAAGCGACTTAAGACTCTGACTACGGGGTTCTTCAAGAATCCATCGGCGTGTGTAGTCAAATTGACACAGCTGCGAAATGCCCAGCGCGCTCAGGTGGGCGTGCCATTGGTCTTGAAACTGAGTGCGAATTTTCTGTTCGATATGGTTCCCGAACGAAAACCGTTTCCATTGAGCATTCGCCGTCAATTTGACTGCGAATATTTACCCCGCTGAGATGTGGTTGGTGGATTCGACCGCCGTAGGTTGCGGCAATTCTTTGCCGTCCAAAGTCGATGCTACCATCAGCACGTAAAACAAGCAGTTTCAGCCAAAGGTCCGAGCGACCAAATCAGGTCATCTCCAGAATTCGTGAACCAAGAAACGGGCGTATGATTGAAAAACTGCATAGCGATAACTCATGTCCACGCTTTCGCAACCGCATCGATCCAATTTCTCGCGATCAATTCGTGGCCCTGTGGCAGCGGATGCACACCATCCCAAATCCAGTGTGATGGTTCGGCACGCTGCGCGGCGGCTTCAAAGATATCCTGTGTCTTGATCAGTATCGCATCGTATTCGGAGGCTAGTTTCGCTACCACTGGACGAAGCCGATCGATTTGCCCCCGCCACGCATCCCACTCGACCTTAACTCTCGTTACCGGTAACACGAACGGCTCAAGCAATACGATCTTTAATTCTGGACTTGCCAGTCGCGACTGTTGCAACAACGAGAGGTAGTCTGCAGCAAAAGCGTCGACATCCACTTCCTCCTTTGCATGTACGGCTCGGCCAACATCGTTGACGCCAACTAGGATTGACAGCACGTCCGGTTGCAGGTCCAGAGCATCCTTTTGCCAGCGACCTTTCAACTCGGCAACCGTGTTGCCGCTTATACCTCGGTTCAGGAAATTAAGCTTTGATTCTGGCATGTCCATGTGAAGTCGCGAGGCGATCAGGTAGACGTAGCTGTGTCCAAGGTAGTGATTGCGATCGCTTTGGTTGCGACCCCATTTCATATCGGTGATGGAATCGCCTTGAAAGAGCAGTGTCGCACCTTCGCTAAACTGGGGAAGCCGATAGCTGTAGCCATCGACACCAGACGCGTTCGCGGTGGCAGCGGACACTTTGGCCTCGGCCGTCACCGCGGCCGCCGTAGCGCAAACTACCGAGGACCTAACGAAAGCCCGCCGATTCGGTCCAACCATCACCGTTTACTCCACAAAGGTTCAAATGCGATACGGTGCGCATGGGTGTTCATCCATTGGCCACACTCGCTTGGTTTTCGAGTATTGTAGCATCCCAGGACGCTAAGTCTGCAAATGTTTTCATCAATTTGTTCGAGCGCGCCAGTCGATGCGATTGTTCACAATGATGCTTTCTGTTTGGCCGAGGGCGTTCGCTGTAGTTTCCACCCTCGGTTAAAATGACCACTGCGCGCAACGACCACCGTAGAGCCGACCAACTTTGCGGTAGGACGATGCTACCGCGGTCTCTGAGAGCGGTGGCTAAATCGCTGCAGGAGGTGAAACATACCGCCGCGCGCAACGCCCCCGCTCAAGATAACCATGTACGATCACTGGACCGAACCAAACGAGTGGAAGAATCTCGCAGCAGAATCGCCATGGCTTCGCACGTCGAGGTGATCGCAGGGCTGAAAAAGCATCCTCCGAAACCCAACATGCCCCAACGGGGCGATAATCCCAAGAAATGAAGTCCCTCATGATTTACGAACTATTGAAATTACCATCGGTCCTCGTGCTGCTCGTCACAGCCATCGCTTCGGCTGTGGAGCCTGATCGCGATTACGACATCGTTGTCATCGGCGGTACGCCTGCCGGAGTCGCCGCGGCCATCGCCGCCGCCCGTGCCGATAAGACGGTGATCATCATCGAGCAGGCGCCTAGCCTCGGAGGTGTACTTTCGTCGGGTGTGCTGAGACTCGATGACAAATACGTAGAATCGAACAGCGGAGTGATGGAGGAATTCCGCCAACGGGTGAAAGCCTACCACCGCACGGAGATGGCAGACGATGCTTTAGTGCAGGCGCATAGGAAACAAAACCCGCCTAAGGGTTGGAACATAGCCGAGGGGCGAGCATGGGAACCGCATACGGCCGCCAGGATTTATGCGGAAATGGTTGCCGAGCACACCACGATCACAACGCGATTCAACGAAGTTGCGGTGGATGTGAGGATGAAGGACGATCGCGTCACGGGTGTGATTACACGCGAGCGC
>JBGSNE010000322.1:0-6856 GCA_041739785.1 Pirellulaceae bacterium | reverse complement strand
AGGACATCTTCGATAACGTCAAGGCCGCACATCAACGGGCTGCGACCGACCAGAGCATCTTACGCATTTCGATTGACGACAAGGCCAAAGTAAAAATAGGCGATTTCTCACGCGGTGGATACACGCGATGCTCGTGCGACGATTTCGAGGGAAGCTCACGGCTCGGAGAGACGTTCGGCGATGAAAGCTGCGGTTACGATGCTAAGCTGTTACAGGACAGTCTCGACGATCGTGAGCGGTGAGCGGAATTTATCGTGGAAATTAGGGTTTTGATTAAGGGCTTGTCTTTTCGATGGTTGGCGGGGTTTGATCTAGATGAGCGAACAATTCACCTAAATTGACTTCGAAGCCTGGCAGCATGTCATCGGCAGTCAAAAGTTGAGAATTGTCGACGACCATCGCGTTGTCAGCAGAACGATAGACAGCCACAGTTCGGGCGCGGGGATCAATGATCCACACCAGTTGCACACCAGCATGAAAATACTCGCGCCGCTTCCGCGCCATCTCGCCTCGGGTATTGCCCATACTTAAGATTTCAATCACAAAGTTTGGTACGAGATCCGGAATTGGTTCATCAGGCACACCCTGAGGTAAACGCGACCAGTTGACAAAGGCAACGTCTGGTACACGGACGGTATCTGGAAAAAGTCACGAAAAGCCGTCGGCTCCCGTGGCAAGCCCAAGATTGTGACCCTCCAGGTATTGATGTAGCCAATGCAGCAAGACGCCTGCCAACATGGATTCCTGCCAACCCATCGCTTTCTCGACCAACGTTCGATCAACCCATTCGTAGAGCCGACCATCGACCGCGTGCATTCGCAGTAAATCCTCAAATGTGGCTTGTCCCGGCGGAGGCTCACAGCAAATTCGCTCTAGCGGAATATTACCCAAATCGGCAATTCGATCCGCCAACCGAGTCGCTAATGCGGCATTCATACTCTTCACTCGTTTGGTCTCTATGGAAATACCACTTCATAGTATACCATCGGGCTTCTTTATAGGGTATTTACCCTGGCTTCTCACGCAATCTAGCCTGGAGCTACTGCGTGTCCGCTATAACTCTGCACCGTGGGTGCCGTACGAAACTGCCTACGTCGAGTTCCCAATTGTCGCCAACATGAATCCTCCACTCGACTGCATCATCTCACCTACGAAATCTAGCGTGAACCTCCAGGCGGGCTGGATGTGGCCGCTATTTTTGGGAATGCTACTGTGGCTATTTTCTCCAGGTTTGTTCCTATCCCACATTCCCGCTTTTCGCGATGCGTATCACTTTTACTATCCACAAGCGGTGTGGCTGGATCACTGCGCAGCACAGGGGAATTACTTTCCGGTTTGGAATCCCGTTGAAGGACTAGGCGTTTCCGTTGCAGGACAACCTAGCGCGGCCCTCTATTATCCACTCAGGGTTCTATGGCTCATACCTGGGCTGAATGTAGCGCAGCGCTTTTCATTGTTCATTGTCGTACATGTGATGATCGCAAATGCAGGAATGCTGTATGCGGCACGCAAACTGGAGTTATCGAAGCCTGCAAGTTGGTTGGCGGCGATCAGCTTTAGTTTGAGCTGCCCTGTCTTCTTCCAACATAACAATCCCATCTTCTTGTGCAGCGCCGCTTGGATTGGATTTGCGGCTGGCGCGTTAATTAGCTCACTTTGCAAACCAAGTTTTCGCTTCATGGATAGTCTGGTCTTCGCCATCGCTGGGAGCATGATGCTGCTGGCCGGGGACCCTCACACGGCAGTCAACACGTTCATCGTGGGAGTAATGGTGGTTGGTGTGGCAGGGTGCATGAGCGGCAAGAGGGATAGGAATAACGTTGAGCTGAGTTGGAAGACATGGCTGTCTCTGGGGAGCTTGTGGTTCATTGGTGCCGGAGTGATGTTTACTGCACTAACCGCCGTGCAATGGATACCAGCCTGGCGACACGCAGAGCAAAGTAGTCGGGCGATACTAGAAGAGAGGGGGAGAGAGGGGACAGAGAGGGAAGGTAGGACTCGACTCGGAGAGTCGAGCGACGATGGGATGCCAGCGGTGAACGCGATTCTTAGTGCGAGCCAGCCGCCTAGGCATCGCATCTATGACTTTAGTCTGTCCCCCTGGCATCTGACCACGACAATCTGGCCAACCCTGGGTGGCGACTATCTACCACACAACTCGCGAGTCTTCGCAGCTCTGCCGGCTGAAGGGCGAATGTGGATTCCAGCGCTCTACTTCGGCAGCCTGCCATGTCTTTTGATGCTGACGGCACTAGTCAGAAAAAAATCACGCTGGAACAAGACGCTGTTTGCCGTAGCGGCGTTCTCGCTGCTGGCTGCACTGGGGAGTTATACGTTGGTGTGGCTGCTCCGTGAGTTGTTGAAGGGCGTGGGAATGAACGACTGGGCTGATCAGCTACCTCGGGATCCTGTGACCGGATTGTACTGGCTGCTATGTGCGACGATTCCGGCCTACGATCTGTTCCGCTATCCCGCCAAGTGGTCGGTCTGGCTGGTCGCCGCTGGTAGTCTACTGGCCGCTCAACAATTCAACTTCTGTCAAACAACTTCTTTACCTCCAATTTCTAAATACTTGCGGCGGGCTATTCAGCTCTTGTCGGCGATTGGCCTATTGGCGTCGGCGGTCTTTGGCTGGTTTGCCTTTTACTCCACGGGGCTCAATCAGTGGTTAGCCCAAGCTGCGCCGGATGCGTGGCTGGGACCGCCGCGCGCTGGCGCGGTGGCTGGTTCATTGTTCGTTGCGTTTGCTGTGCCGCTATGCGTCGTGTCGTTGAAACTTAGTTCCAAACACTACGCGGTTTTCACCCTGGCGGAAATGACTCTGTGCGCTAGTTGCTGGGTTAGCTTTGTGCCTCCCCCTGCGCTCTCTGGCCAATTTGCCCTGCCCAAGGTTGACAACGATCCAGCCAACACCTGTGCGTGGGCCGATCGCAGCGAGGCCGATCTATTAACAGACGTCTCGTTCGCTGCAGATGCGGATTTCGCGCAAACACAAGCCGAATATCAACAACGATTCGCGCTCGGTAAACTTGCAGCCCTAGCTGGCGTTCGCAGTCTGGGCGCGACGCAGTCCATCGAACCTACTCCACTCGCCCAGTTGCGGAGTTGGCTCAGCCAACACGATCGGCTGACGGTAGACCAACCACAGCTCGATCAAGTCTTACGGGAATTGGGGGTGACCCATCGACTGGTCCGCCAGCGCGAGCCTAACCTCCCGGCGAAGTTCCAGTGGCAAGCTATTGCCAATCCTCAACCACTTTGTCAGTTGCTCAGCGACAACAGTGGTCAACAACAACAACAACTAGAAGCCACGATTCAGTGGCAGTGGATCGACAGCGATACGCTGGAGATTCATGTTGACTCATCGCAGCTGGTTCGAGATCGGCCCAACGAGTTACTGATTCGTCAATTCAATGATGGCGGTTGGATTGCTCGGGAGGGGACGGGAATAGAGTTAACGATTGCACCCTCGCAACTGTTCCTGGTGGTTCGCTTGACGGGCGACGAAACCCACCTGCGGTTGACTCGCAAGTGGTTGTGGTAGGGAATCGCTTATCGGTGTTCTGGTCGCGCTCGCCATGCAACGTTCATTAGACGGTTGTCGAGTAGCACCGATGGCACAGCCGGGGCGCGGATGAATGCTAGGCTCTGTTTGAAAAGGTGTCTGACACTCTCCGGGCAAGATTAATTCAGACAAAACGGCTCCGCCGAAAGTCTTGGCGACTTCCGCTACGACAGTTATTTCCCGCACGACGCTTAGCCTTCCTCTGCAGCCTGCTGAATCAACGACTCGAAGCGCAGTGCGTAGTCGGGATGTATCTCTGCCAAATGCTCGGCGATCACTTTCAACTGTTGTGGATTTCGTTTGATTAGCTCAATGATATCTGCAATATCCTTCGCCCGTCCAGCTCCTATTTTCAGTTCGATCAGACCACCCAGTGAAATGAATTGTAAGCCGTCATCGAGTCTGGCTTGGTAGCGGCTGGGGTGCCCAATAGGAACAGGCGCAGGGCGAGCAGGTATTCCAGGAAACTTGGATTCCGGCAAAAGATCAACTTCGATGTCGGTCTCCCGGTGCTGGAGCTTTGGCCAGCGTCCTGCGGGAGGAGTAAGATAGTTGAAACCGCACAGCGAAGCAGCAGACTGCAACGCCTCAAGCCGATTGAGCGGTACCACAATGTCGACATCTTCGGTAACTCGTCCGGCAAAGCCGTGCCGCCATACCGCCCAACCGCCGGCAACCACACTGAGCGTTTCCGTCGCAGCCAGCAGGCGTTCCAAATCGCGTACGACGCGACCATAGCGGCCGGGCAATTCTCTTGGCTCAGTCGTTTCGGCATCCATGATCAAAAGTTGTTCCGCAATCTCAAACATGCTTTGCAGGTCTAAAAAGGAAGGTAACATCTACTTTTATTGTCATTGAATACCATTAGTAAAAACAGACTCTCATGCGACATTTTGCAGCGGAAACCGCCGATACGTCATCCATGCGCCGTCTTTTAACCCAAATTATTCATGACCTTGTGAGCCGTGGGCCGTGAGGCACCGGGAAATAATGGTCGCCCGGCCGCTCACGCGTCGCGGCTCACTGAGTCAACATGCCCTTACGCCCCTCGGCTCATGAAAAACTTGGATTAGCGGGCAGCGGTGCGTTTGGTTTCGGGGAGCAATTCCTCAGTGAACTTAGCGTTGTACCGCAGCGAGGTTTCAGGTCCACGGAATCCGACGACTTCGTCGCTCCAGTTCAACTGCTTGCTGAGCAAGCGACCGCGATCGACATCGAACTTGATCTCACCTTGGCTTAGCTGTTGAATCAATTGTGATTCCGTTCCTGGATCTGTAACTGGCGTCAGCGGTTGGGTCTGGATGCGAATCGTGGCCACGCCTGCAGATACTTTTTCGAGAGTATACAATTCACGAACTTTGATGGTTTTGTGAACGCCATTTTCAGATTTAACGCGGACCTCGCGGGGCACACTCCATTGACCGCCTATGGCAATCGACTCCGCCGGGAGTGGCAGCGTTAATTCGCCCATGCCCAGCTGCGGTGACTTCAAATCTCCCTCGCGGCTGACGACCTGTCCTTGCGGATTGATGGTCACCTTGGCTAGTGGTTTCGAGACCGTTTCGGCCACCTGTTTAAACATGTCCGGTGCTTCGGTGTCGGTTGTACTGTTGTACTTCAGCTCTTCGCCATCACCGACCGACTGCGCCAGTTCCACAGCCGTGATGCGGTATTCAAAGGTCATTTCACCCTTTGGATTGACGGCAGAAACCTCCCAAACCTTCTCAGTAATCGTTCGTGAACTGCTGGATTCTTCGTGCCCTGACATTTTGGTACGAGTTTCAGCAAAGTGCACTACTTTCGAAACCAATTGCTCACCCGCTTTGAGCTTATAGCGCAACGTGACGTTCTCTCCGGAGGATGCCGCCGGCGTTGTCTGAGCCGCACACCAGCCAGTTGATAGCGCGGTGCATAATGCTATCGTAGTTAACTTTGCAACCAGTAAGCGCGAAGGGTAGAAAGAAATTTGCATCGTTGGCCTCCATGCCAAAAGTATGAATTTAGGGACGACAAATGTGGCTCGACGCTCCGCGTCGAAACGTTATTCGGAAACTTTAAGCGCACTATGGATCGTTCGGTAGGCTTCGACGGTCAGGGAATGTTAGTGAATTTAATTCTCGACGCGGAGCGTCGAGCCACGTTAGGCTACCATGCGTTAACATTTGGGCTCGCGAGGATTTCCTCCCCAACCGAGCTTTTCGCGCAACGTACGATATTCGCCTTTGGTCGGTATGCTGATCATCTTAAATGACACCGGAGCTTTCCGAATACGGTAGCAATCCCCGTCGCTGAGATGTCCCAAAACGCGACCATCAAACACAGCTGATACCGACTCGTGACCTTGCCGAACAACCATCTCAAAGGTGCGATCCGCATGATCGACCACCGGGCGCATCGTCAACGTATGCGGGCTGATGGGACTGATAACCACGGCCTGCAAGCGACGTTGCAGGATCGGACCACCCGCCGATAAATTGTGTGCTGTCGAGCCGACCGGTGTGCTGATGATCAGTCCATCGCAGTTGTAAGTAGACGCCAATTGGCCGTCGACGTAAAGATCGATCTGCAGCATTGAAAAGGGGGGGCCGCCCAAAATGGCCGCTTCGTTAAGCGCCAGTTGTTGCATGGCTATGTTCCCCTGCGGACTCCCCTGCGGCTTGATGGCCTCGTTACCGGCGCGAAGAATGGAACATTCCAACATGACATGTTCGTCGACGGGGAAGCGACCGGTACAAACTTCAGGCCAAACCTCTCCCAACTCATTCTCGTTTAGCGCGGCCAAAAAACCCAGTCTACCCAAGTTCACGCCGATGACTGGCAGTTGATTGAGTCCCATGCGACGGGCGGCTGAAAGAATGGAGCCGTCTCCTCCAAGCACCACGCACAAATCGACCTTGACCTTCGAAAAATCGAACGTCTCGTCTTGATCGACGGCGACAATGTTGGCTGAGCGCTCGAGAATGGCTTCTATTTTTTGCAGCTCCGCACGAACCCGCGGACGGTTGACGGAAGCCAGAATTACCACATCGGGTCGATCATGGCCAGCCGCCAACCAAGGAGCATTAGTCTGCATGAGTGTGCAAGTTTCGAAGAAAGGTTGTAGGCGCGCAGGCAAACGCAGCGTTTAGAGCCTACTTTACCCAACCCCGTGATGCAACAGCGCACTGTTCCTTCGCCGTGCGTAGTGCTTCAGCACAATTTAACTTTAGGGTGAAGTGCGGCGTTGGGAAAAGGTGTCCGACACCAAAAGTGCGAAGCACCCGAAGGGCCGTTCCGGCTTTTGGTGTCGGA
>JBGSNE010000221.1:0-21213 GCA_041739785.1 Pirellulaceae bacterium | reverse complement strand
GCCGCGATCACCACCGCCTCGTGGGCCGCCACGCGAATCACTGAAGCGACCGCCTCGGTCACCACCGCGATCGCCACCACGGTCAGCTCCGCGATCAGGCCGCTCGACTCGTTCGTCTCCCTCTTCGGCTCCAGCGAACTCGTCTTCAATTCCGAGTTCCTCAAGAGCACGACGGCGACTAAGCTTGACGCGGTCCTGTTCGTCGATATCGATCACAATGACTTTCATTGGGTCGCCCACTTTGCAAATATCGTCGACGCTAGCCACATAGCCACTCGACAATTCGCTAATGTGCACCAAGCCATCACGGCCCGGAAGGATTTCAACGAAGGCACCGAAGTCGCGAACGCTGCTAACCGTACCATCGTAGATTTTGCCAATTTGCGCGGTCGCGGTGCAGGCTTCCACGCGGAGCAAAGCGGCCTTGGCGGCGTCGCCATTCATGGCGGCGACGACGACTGTTCCATCATCGTCGACGTCGATCGTCGCTCCGGTATCCTCTTGAATGGCGCGAATGTTCTTACCGCCGGGACCAATCAGAAGACCGATCTTGTCAGAGTCAATCTTGGTTCGCAACAATCGTGGTGCGTAACGGCTGGTTTCGCTGCGGGGACGTGGGATCGCGGTGATCATCTTGCGCAAAATTTCCATCCGTGCCTCACGAGCTTGTTTGAGCGTCGCGCGGATGATTTCTTCGCTGATGCCATCGATCTTTAGATCGAGCTGAATTCCGGTCACTCCCTCGGGCGTTCCGGCAATCTTGAAATCCATATCGCCGAAGTGATCTTCATCACCCAGAATGTCAGTCAGCAAGACCCAGCGATCACCCTCTTTGACCAGCCCGATGCTGATACCTGCCACTGGATTGGAGATGGGCACACCAGCGGCCATCAAACCGAGGGTCGCACCACAGACGCTGGCCATCGATGACGAGCCATTGGATTCGAGGATGTCACTGATGACACGAATCGTGTAGGGGAAATCTTCGGGATCCGGAATGACTGGAGCTACGGAGCGTTCCGCCAGGGCACCGTGCCCGATCTCACGACGACCTGGGCCGCGAATCGGACGGCATTCGCCCACCGAAAACGAGGGGAAGTTGTAGTCGAGCATGAACTTTTTGCTGTACTCTTCGACGAGTCCATCGACGCGTTGTTCATCGCGACTGGTACCTAGAGTGACAGTCACCAAGGCTTGTGTCTCACCGCGTTGGAACACGGCCGAGCCGTGAGTCCGTGGGAGCAGATCCGCTTCGCACTCAATATGCCGGAGGCTGTTGTGGTCGCGACCGTCGGGACGCGTCCCTGACAGGATCAGATCGCGCACGACTTGAGCTTCCAATTCGTGCCACGCAGTCGAGAAGGCTTCCTTGGTAACGGCCCCATCGGCGTTCGGGTCGGGAATGAACTCGGCTCGAGCCTGCTCCTTGAGCGCTCCCGTCGCTTCTGCCCGCGCTAACTTGCCATCGGTTTGCTTGGCCGAGCGATAGCGATCGTAGTAGCTCGACTTGATTCGATCCAGCAGGCCGTCGCTGGGAGGGGGTACAAAGCTGCTGGCCTTTGGCTGAATGCGTTGGACCAGTTCGTTAATCAGCCCGATAATATCGCGGACGACGTTATGAGCAAACACGATCGCTTCGGCCATTTCGCTTTCTGGCATCTCTTGTGCAAAGCCTTCGATCATCAAGATCGATTTATCGCTTGCCGAGATGATTAGATCCAGTTCGCTTTCTTCCAGTTGCTCGCTGGTGGGAAACGGTATCAATTGTCCATCGACCTTCGCTACACGGACCGAAGCCAACGGGCCTTGGAATGGTAGCGAGCTGAGCGACAAACATGCGGCGGCACCGACCATAGCCAGGATATCGCCGTCGTTTTGCAAGTCGCTACTAAGGACCACGCTTTGGATTTGAACCTCGTCGTTAAATCCCTTGGCGAACAGGGGGCGAATGGGACGGTCCATCAAGCGACTGGTCAGCGTCTCTTTGGTGGTCGGACGACTTTCGCGCTTTAAAAAACCGCCTGGAAATTTTCCGGCGGCTGACATTCGCTCACGGTAATCGCAGGTGAGTGGGAAAAAGTCGATCCCCGGCCGCGAGGGGCCTGTGGCCACAGCGGTTAATACGACGGAGTCACCATATTGCACGACAACGCAAGCCTCAGCTTGCTTGGCCAGTTGTCCAGTTTCTAACGACAACACTTGTGGGCCAATTTTCTTTTCTACTCGTACTTTCACTTTTCTATTCCTATTCCAACAATCAATTTTTCCACGACAACAACATTAAACAACAATCGACACTACCCAATGTAGCACCTGAGGGCACAACCAAAGTCTCCAGAGCGTTGGTTATGAATAGGGGAGAGATAGGTCCGACATCCAATTCGCACGAAACATGCGACGAGCCAATAAATTGCTCCCGTGCGCCGGGGCTGGCCGCGAAACGGTTGGCAGTCCAGCACCTAACCTATGCCCAAGAGCATCCTTTGACGGGCAAAGACTCCGCCGTTGCACTGGGCGACTATGCGATCCCAGCGCAGACAGATTTTATGCCCAACACTCAAGCTAGAACTACTTGCGGATACCCAAGCGACCAATCAAATCAAGATAACTTTGAGGGTCATGACGACGAACATAGTCGAGCAGGCTGCGGCGGCGACTGACCATCCGCAGCAAACCGCGACGACTGGCGTAGTCCTTCGATTTTCCCCGCATGTGCTCGGTTAGGTGGTTGATTCGCTTCGTCAAGATGGCGATTTGCACCGCCGACGAGCCCGTATCTCCCTCCGCAGTCTTAAATTCCGCGATGGCTTGCTGTCTTAATTCTTTCGTCGTTGTCATAGCGCTCTTGCGATATCTAATTCTAAAACGGTCCTTTGAACCGCGGAAAAAGTGCCTATGGCCGATCCACTCGATCCGCCTCACTAATCCTCTAGTTCTTCACGTCAACAATCCGCAAATAATATCGCATCTGACGAAAGCTGCAACCGCAATTCGAGTTGTGCGGGAAAGTGCGAGTGGTCGCCTGGCGTCCGTAGTCGACTGGACGTGGGGCAGTTTAGGCAATGACGGCTGTCTCTTCGCGATGTTTGAAAATTAGTGTAGGGAATGGGGCCCTAATCTCACGTAACGTGGGGCACCTAATAGGGGGGTGCTGGGGGTCAGGCGGGAAAGCCTGACGGACGAATTAGTTTGGCCAGTCGGCTTGGGTATGAGTCAAAATTTCCAAGATGTCGCCTCGCATTTGCGGGGAAAGATGAGGATAGTCGTCTGAGGCAGGTAGGTCGCTTGAAAAGTCGGCAGTTAGAACTTCGCTCAGTTGTCGGTAGATCTCGTGGCGCAATTCAGGCTGCAGGGCATCAAACGTCGGTGAATGGATGAGAAAGCTGCAGGGATATTTGAACAGTCGCGTCTGTAAATCGAAATCGCGCAGCGAGCGCCCTTGATCATCCTTCGGGCCACGCGCGGTGAATTCCTCGGCAAAGCGCACTGAACCTTTGATCTGGCTAGTTAGTGGCGCGGCATCGCGAAACAACATGCGGTCGACGACTTCCTTGGCGATTAAACGGAGTTGCTGCCGCCATTCTGCCTCAAATTCGTCAGTCGCCTCGTCTTCACGCGTTTCGTACTTTAGCTGGCGGACGAAAAAGTCAGCGCGGGTCAGGCTGTTGTGCATTTGTGTCTGATGCTCAAGCACCATCAGCGCCACGATATCGCTATACGGTGACAAATAGTGTGAAGTGTCGAAGTCGTCACGCAGGTGCAGGCGATTGCCGTTGTTCGCCGTGTCGAGCCCGTCGCCTCGCAGGATGGAATTCCCCATATGCGACATGTCTCCGTGCAGGCCAGTCACATACCATCCCCCCCAGCGCTTTGCCAAGGGGCTACTATCGTCGGTAATAAAGGACTCTTTTCGAGGATCAACACTTCCGTCGTAAGTCGGTAGGACGCTACGGACAGTATGGCCAGGGATGCCTTGCGTCAAAGAAGTTGCGTGGCAGGCCATGCAATCGTAGTACGCCTGCTGTAGCTTCGGGCGCGTGGGGGACATGTCAATGGTGTAGAAGGCGGTTCCCAGTTTGGGATCGGCAGTCGAGATCTCGACTAGCGAACTACCATGCACCCAACCCAGATAAGTATCGTCATTAAAATAGATTGCCCGCGGGTTGCGACTGGAAATGTAACGCACTTGCATGCTGGTCTTCGAGAAGACCAACACCTGCGATGATTGGGGGATTTCCAATGCGGCCAGCAGCGCTTCAAGATTTCCCCGTCGGGACGTGTAGCCCAATTCGAGTTCCTCCGCTCGGAGCGCTTCGAGCAAGCGGCTAACTCGGTTTTCGGCCCGGGTTTCCATATACTGAAACGGAGGCTGTTCAATATCGATTACGCGATGAAACTGAGCCGTGGCGGAATTCGAACACACGAACCCCTGGTATGCCCAGCACAGAAGACAAGCGAGTCTCAGTCCAATTTGCATGGGTGAATTGAGCCTAAACGAGGAAAACCCGGCGTGGGCTCGCCCTACGCCGCTGGGGCGAGTTGCCACTGAGAACGCTTCCGAACCGGACTCAGAAGTCAATATATATACCTAATAGTATAGAATTGAGCGCTGTCAGTCAAGCAAATTGCTGGGCCGCCTGGGATGAAACTCAGCGTCGCTAGGTCTTATCCTTGCTAATTTCCAGATGAGCCCAGGCGGTGAGAGAGCTGTCCCCAATGTTCAATTAAGGGTGCGGAATGTCTAATGTTGTTTTCGAATTTCTTATTATTGGGTTTGGCTCTGCATGACAGTTTACGTCTTCGGACATCGCAATCCTGATACTGACGCCATCTGCGCGGCGTTGGCATACGCCGATTTTTTGCAGCGGACAACGCGTCCAGATGCTGTGGCCGCGTGTTGCGGAACGCCCAACCAGCGAACCGAATATGCGCTGCGACGAGCCCGACTTGCCCCTCCGCGAATTGTGATGGATGTGCGGCCTGAGTTAAGCGATGTCTGTCGTCGCGAACCGATCGTGGCTTACGACGACGAAGTGTTCAATGAAGTCTATGAGCGGATGAAGGAGCACAACATTGGGGCGGTGCCCGTGCTCGATCGGCAGGGACGGTTCAAGGGATTGTTGACGCTACTCGACCTGCTAAAAGTCGTCTTTGAAGGGGACTCCGACCCGGTGCTGTCGCGCCAAGTCAGCAGCTCAGTGGTCAAGATTTGCTCGGTGCTCAATGGCGAACTACGACATGCTGTGGAAGTGGATGAGCGGACCGATTTGTTGGTAATGGTCGGTGCCATGAGCGCTGAAGGTTTTACCAAACGTCTGCATCAATATCCATCGTCAAAGCTGTTGGTGGTCAGCGGTGATCGTCCCACGATTCAGTTGCCAGCGCTCGAGCATGGAGTGCGCGTGCTGGTCGTTACCGGCGGCTATGAACTTTCGCCCGGCCTGCTGCAGCTCGCCAAGCTCAACAACGTGACGGTGATTTGCAGCAGTTTCGATACTGCGACAACCACGATGCGGATCAAATCGGCGCGGCGTATCGATTCGGCCATTCAGACCGAATGCCTAACGCTTTCCTCCAAGCTACCGGTGGCGGACACGCGGCGGATGGTCGACCGCTCGCGACAGAAACTCTTTCCGGTGCTCGACGATGCGGGAGGCTTATACGGAGTGATCTCCAAATCCGATTTGGTCAACCCGCCCAAAACGCAATTGATCTTGGTCGATCACAATGAACTAGCCCAAGCGGTCACAGGGGCTGACGAATCGAATATTATCGAAGTTCTCGACCACCACCGGTTGGGCGGGAGTTTGCGCTCCGATCAACCCATTCGCTTTGTGAACGAGCCGGTAGGTTCGACTTGCACTTTGGTTGCTCGTCATTTTCGTGCGGCGGGGATCGACCCGACGCCGGGAATCGCACTGTGCATGGCTTCTGGAATTATTTCCGATACGTTAAATCTGCGCTCGCCAACCACCACGGACATCGATCGCGACATCCTGCAGTGGCTGGACGGTTTCGCGGCCGTCGACTTAGAGCAATTCGTCAATGAGTTCTTTGCCGTAGGTTCGGCCCTCCGCTCTCATCCTGCCAGCAAGGTGGTTCGAGAAGATTGCAAGGAGTTTGTCGATCGCGGTCACCGCTTTACGATTTCGCAAATCGAAGAGATCGGCTTTGAGCTGTTTTGGGAGCGCAGTGCCGAATTGCATGTGGCTTTGGTTGAATTAACCCGCGAGCGACAGCTAGACTTCTCCGTATTATTGGTCACGGATATTATCAGCAATGGGAGCTTGCTGCTGATGTCCAGTGAGCCCGAGTTTTGGGAAGCGATCAACTATCCTCGGCTGGAACGCTACCTCTACCAACTGGACGATGTGGTCAGTCGCAAAAAACAATTGCTGCCACTCATTTCGCAACTCTTAGAGAATGCCGCAGCGGCAGAGACTCTTTAGATCCAACCCCTAAGCGCAACAAGCTCTTCCCTGTTTTCGCATGGTTGGTGGTTTTTTCCGGCACATGGTTGACCATCGTTGGGTGGGGCAACTTCGGTTCGCAATTGCGCGCGTACTGGGGAATCGCCTTAGCGACGTTTTTTGGATCGTACGTGGCTGGTTCGACGCCAATGGGAGGAGGGACTGTTGGCTTTCCCATTCTAGTGTTGTCGTTTGACCAGCCGGGAAAGTTTGGGACGCAGTTTTGGATTGGCCGTTCAATCGATCGGCATGGTTTCGGCCAGTATCTACGTTCGTTACCTACGTCGTAAATATGTTCATCCGCTCATCCGGATGCGCAGATGTATCTTACTTCAGCGCTCCTTAGGTACCGTCCCAAAATAAGTTACCGGATCGAATTGCAGCGGCAGGGCGCGAGCCCTCCGGTTTTACGGCACCAGCCCGCTTGCGCCGTTCCGCTAAAACGGTAACTTATTTGCGTACGGTCCCTTAGTTAAGTACACAGTCCCCAAGTGTAACGCTGCTTACTTAAAGGTTCCGGACATTGCAGCCCATCCGTAGACGAGCGTGTGATAGGCGAAGACACACGTGAGCCCATGGTAGCCGAGCCACAGGAAGCGGTTGCGAAGGTATTCCTTGGCATCGAAAAAAAAGAGCTGGATGACCAATCGAATGCCCCAGAACAGACTGATGTAGCCGCACACCGCGCGGGCTAACGGGGTACCGGCTGCGAGTTCATGACGAAGGATGATCGACACCGCAGCGAACGCGACTATGTTCAGTACGATATAGCCGCCAGCGGTCAGCACCCAATGGCGCATCATCGGCTTCAGTTTCGGAAGCTCGTTGCGAAAGTCGAGTTCCTTCGGCACTTGTGCGCTTCCCAGCAGTGTCCCTAAGTGCAAGATGCCTCCAATCAAAATCAAATTGGCTTGGCTGATCATTGAAATTGTCTCCTAATCGCTAGTAGCAGATCGTCCGAAGCATAAAACCATTGCGATTTCCGAGTTGCTGGGCCGACCACACCAGGGCATGCTGATTTAGCGAGCCGCGACCCGTAAGGGCTTGCTGATTTATTCGTTCAACCCGCAGCCGAAGGCGAGGTCCCCCCGTTGATCCTCGCCTACGGCTGCGGGTTAAACAATTAACCGTCAGGTCCGCACTAAATCAACAAGCCGATAAGTGGCTGGGTGCCGCGCAGTGTTGTGCACCAAGCGCGCAGTATTAAATGCGCAAGGCCCGGTGCCTGACGGCCCACAGCTCACGACCCCGCCATGAATTCAACCATCGGTAAAATAACACGCTGCACAAAATAGGAATGAAAGAGAATGGGCGCGGGCAACACCACCCAGGCAATTGTCCAGCAGCTTCCGTAGATAGTTCCTTTTAATTTCCATCCGCGCTTGGCAATTCTACGCTCTGAAGTGACGCCTAGGCCTTGCAAGAGGAAGTACAGCATGGGTAATCCATAGCCTCCACCGGCAGGAAGCGAGATTGCCAGTTCGTGAATAAAACCGGAAAAGGCAAAACCGCCGAGCGTTGCCAGCCACAGGTTAGTCCGCCGTGAGAGTGGACCAAAGATTTTGGCATGTGCGTAATCTCGAAAGGCCAGATTCCAGCGCTTACCCCAAAACTCTGACAGTGAGGTTGCGGCGATCGGCCAGTCCATAATCGGACGGACTGGACGGCCCAGTCGGTTCCAGATTAGTGCCAGTAGATGAATACCACCGAAGTGAACCATAAACGCCAAGCCAACCATCGCTATCCAACCGCTGAGCATGATTTGGCTGTCAGAAAAACGCGGTGCCACGACGCACAGCAGCCAGACTCCCACAGCGATTTTGGCTATCGCGAAAGCCAAGCTGCCACTGGATGGAACTCCAGCCGCTTTTGCATCGAAGAAGGCGCGCGGATCTAGCCCAGGCCAGCAGACGTACCAGGCGATCAACTCGAGGATTCGAGGTGGATCGTTGGCTCTCGTCAGGAATGACAGCAGCACGTGAGTCTTGACGAACGTGTACATCGAAAAGGCAACGGCAAACATTGTTGCAGTTGGCGTTAGGCCAGGGATAAGTCCCCACAGGGCGATGGTTGCAATCCACAACACGCCCAGACCACTATCCGACTTGGTGGTTCCGTTTTGCATCGCGGCTGCAGCTCCCACTATCCCACCGGTGGGAGATAGTCTTAGAATCGGTTCTGCGAATTGGTTAGTCATGATCATATCAATGATTGAGCGCGACAAGAGTTTCGGCTGTCCGGTTCAAGCGGTGCAGGCCGAAATTCTTGGCGAATTCCGCTACGCGTGAAATAATCGCTATGCAATGCTTGTTAGGTGGACGACAGCGAACATGCCCCCTTCCGTTAACCGCAATAGTCGATGGATCGTAACGCGTGAGCCTTCCGTTAGGTAGTTATCACCTCAGCCGCGGTGGCCATCTCCAGATCTCCAGTGGTCAGACCCAGTCTCTGCCCGCCGGAATAGCCTCGGGCAGCAATCAGAACTGATCCAGAGCTAGAAACATTCGTGTCCATTGGCGTGATTGGCGGGCCGTAATGACTTGCCCGCGAATCACGCTAGTGAGCGCGAATAACGAGTGGCCAACCATCACTCGGCGACTCCCTCAGCAGCGATGGTCTTATCCGTGATCCCGACAATTTCGACCGCCTTCTTGCCTTTGAACGCGCCGGCTCGACCGTTGAATTTGCCGACACCTGCTACTTCGATTTCGAGCAATTCTTTGATATCTTTCTCGGTGGTAACGATGTCGCCTACGGATAGATTTAGCAAGTCAACAGCACGGATGGTTGAATGGGCCAAGCTGACGACCAATTCAACGCGGGACTCACCCAACATCTCCTGCAATTGTTTTTGGCTGGTAGGGCTGCTTTTGGTGGACGCGTAGCTGATCCAGCTATTGTTGGTCAGTTTAGAGCCGATCCGTTCGATGGTATTGAACGGTATGCACAAATTGACCATGCCCCGCGATTTGCCCATCATCAATTCAAAGCTAACCAGCACCACAACTTCATTGGGTGGCACGATCTGTACCAATTGCGGATTGCTTTCAACGCGTTCCAGCTCAACATTGAGCGCGACGGTATTGCTCCAAGCCGCTTTCAATTCTCGCAAGAAGACATGAGTAATGCGATTCGTCAACCGCAACTCGATCTCGCTCAAGGGGCGTTTCATTTGGGACTCGGCCGAAGCTGTTCCACCGAGCATGCGATCGATTATTGGATAGAGAATCGACGGGCTAAAGTCTAGAATCCAGTTCCCCTCCAGCGGTGTGGGGCGGAGTAGATTGAAACAGGTTGGAATCTCAAGGCTATAGACAAATTCGCTGTAGGTGAGTTGATCGACGCTGATCAATTTGGCTTCCACGATCGTTCGCAACAAGGCCGATAGTGAGGCACCGAAGTTTCGCGCGAAGCTTTCATGCAGCGATTGCAGCGCCCGCATCTGCTCTTTGCCGACGCGCTCGGGGCGTTTGAAGTCATAAGCGACTACTCTCTGACGTGGTACACCAGAGCGACTGCCAGAAGGCGACGCATTGGCTTTCGAATCGCGGGTCGCGGCGGGATTGGTGCCTGCGGCCGGATCGGGATCCTCCTTCTTCTTAGAGTCTGCATCCATCGATTTCAGCAGCTCTTCGACTTCGTTGCGACTGAGTGTTTCGTCCGACATACTCGCCTTCCTTGGCAAACTCTTGTATAGGTTGTTCACGACTCGGGAGAGTCGTGCGACGATGTTGTTCACGACGTGGAGAGTCGTGCGACGATGTTCGGCTAACTCCGAACTTGGCCGTTACCCATCACCAAATATTTGTACGTGGTCAGTTCCTTAAGGCCACAGGGTCCACGGGCGTGGAACTTATCGGTGCTGATACCGATTTCGGCTCCCAATCCAAACTCACCACCATCATTGAAACGAGTACTGGCGTTGACCACCACCGCGCTGGAGTCTACGTGGGCCAGGAAAAAATTGGCCGCCGACAAGTGGCTGGTGACGATGGCATCGGTGTGGTGCGAGCCATAGCGTTCGATGTGATCCACCGCTTGTTGGATATCGTCGACCACTTTGCAGCTGATAATCGGCCCGAGGTACTCGGTCGACCAATCCTCCTCGCTGGCTGGTAGCGCGTTGGGGACCAAGCGACACGTCATCGCGTCACCACGGATCTCGATGCCATGCTGCTGTAGCGCATCGGCGAGCGGCGGAAGGAGCTGCGCGGCCACAGACGAGTGCACGAGCAAACTCTCACATGCGTTGCAAACTCCCATCCGCTGGCATTTGGAATTGACCACAATATCGACGGCCATCTGATGATCGGCAGTGGCATCAATGTAAACGTGACAATTGCCGTCGTAGTGCTTGATGACCGGCATGCGTGCTTCCTGGGTAACACGTTCGATCAACCCTTTGCCGCCGCGCGGTATGGCCACGTCGATCCATTCGGCTAAAGACAGAAAGTGTCCAACTGCCTCACGATTGGTGGTGCTGACCAATTGAACCGCTCCGTCGGGCAAACCCGTTTGTGCACCAACGCGATTGAGGATGTTGACAAGGGCCTGAGAGGAGTGAAGTGCTTCTTTGCCGCCACGCAAGATAACCGCGTTACCGCTCTTGACGCAAATTGCTGCTGCATCGACGGTCACATTAGGACGCGATTCGTAAATGAAAAAAACAACTCCCAATGGCACGCGAACTTTGCGAATCTCCAACCCGTTGGGACGCACCAGTCCATCCAGCGTCTCACCGATGGGGTCCCGAAGAACGGCGATCTCTCGTAACGCAGTTGCCATCTTGCCAATTCGCTGGCGGTCGAGACGCAAGCGATCTATCGCAGCATCGGTCAGCCCGAAGCCCGCGGCCGCTTGTAAATCGATCTCATTGGCGCTCAGTATCTCTTGAGTCGCTTCTTCCAGAGCCGTCGCGCTGGCCAGCAGCCACGAGTCCTTGATTTCCGTGGAGAGCACACTCAGCTTGCGCGAGGCATGCCGGGCCCGGCGAGCGGTCTCTAGGCAGTAGGTCTGTAGATCTTCTTCAATGGCAGTCGTCACCAGGGTCAGCCCTTAGCTATTCTTCGCGGAAAGCTCACTTGTTCCAGCCCGCCAAGTATCGCTCAATGGTCGCGTTGCGGTCAACGCCAAGGTCAGACTTGGAAGGGTTAATGCAGTCAAAAACTTCGCGGCTTTGCGAGCATTCATCCCAGGTGACTCGATCTTGGCTGTGCGCGGCCATGCGCCCCAAAAGCGCCGTGAGGGTACTTTCAACTGCTACTTTGGTTTGGTTCCAATTCAATCCGCTGGGGTTCCCATCCTCTGCACTGGCAAGCGCCGAAAGAAATCGCGTCCAATGGCTATTGCGGATTGCGTCGTCCCCTCGATCGCCGGCTCGCCAAATCAGTTGTTCTTTAGCGTCGAAGATCGCACCAGCTGCCAGATCGCACCAACCCGCCGCCCCCTGTACTTTCAAGCCATAACGTTTCGATGGTTGTCGAAAACCTGTTTGGCTGTGACCTGTTTGGCTGTGACATTGCAGCTTGATCCCACCGGCGTAAGTGAATTCCACCGGCAGCGGGATTTCCTGGCGACGCGGGGCAGCAGCCGAGCTTTCGGCAGGAAGGCCTGGGCTACAGCGCGCTTCCAACGGATGACCGTGCAATAACCAGTTGGCCAGATCCAACCCTTCGGCCCACTGCTCCATCACAGGCCCACCACTGGCCCAGGGATGATTTGACCAATCGCGGAGCTGTGAGTCGAATTCGGATTGAGAATTGGTTCCAGAAATCTTTTTCGTTACGCGCGGGCAATGGAGCAGTTGGAGAGATTGGAATTTTCCAATCGCCCCGCTTTGCAATCGTTCGATCATCTGTTGATATTGGGGATTGTGCCGATGTGACAATCCGATGGCAACCATGCGGTGCTGGGCGCCTGCGCCTGCTTGTAGAAACCGCTCAACCCCCGCACCATCTACCGCGACGGGTGACTCGGCATAAATGTGCTTGCCTGCGGCAACAGCTTGTTCAAAATGCAAGGGGCGGAAGACGGTTGGCGCGGCGAGAATCACGAAATCGACGTCGGTTGCCAGTAAATCTTGGTAGGCATGCAAACCCACGAAACGCGATCTGCCGTCAACCTGAATCTGATCGCCAAAGCGACCGCGCAATGTCCGCAACGACTGTTGCAAGCGATCGGGGAATGCATCCGCCAAGGCAGTCAATCGCACTAAGCTGTCTTGGCCTGAGCGTCCCGAATTGGCTGCGGCAAACAATTCGCTGGCTGTGGCCAGCGCTTGGTAACCACAGCCGATCAGTCCGACTTTTAGCTCGCGCTGCGGCTTGATCGACGAATTTTGCGACGAGTTCTCTGCTACCGAAGCGATAGACGCTGGAGGAAGTGCACCCGCCAGCAGCAATGATGACCCGCGAATAAACCCTCGGCGACTCCCGTCGCGTGGCAGATTATGGTCCGAGTTAAGTGGTTCAGTCATTTGAATTGACCTACAAGCAGGTTAATCGACTAAACGATTGTTATATCACACGTCTCCGGTCGCTCGCAGCAAGCGTCGCCGACTCACACGAAAAACTACCCAAGGGGGGAAGCGGGGAAAGAGCGACGCACAAAGTCAATCATCGCTGGGCGGGGAGTGCCCTGCAAATTGAAAAGTGAAGTTTACCGTAACGGTATGGGCAGAATCAACTTTGTGCGTCGGCTAGCGGAATCGGGGAACTCGGTAGCACTGAATAACTAAGGTCAAAAAGCACGTAGTACTCGAAGTGGAACAGTAAGGCTCGTCGCGGAAGCAGCTACCAATGCCTGGCCGCGATAATCCTCACTGCGTAGAGTCGGTCTGGCGACCTTAGCCTGCCTTCAGTGGGCCTTATGATACCATAGGTCGAGCGGTTTGCAAGTAAGTTGTCGGGGAAAGTCGACCGAAAACGCCAATTGTCGGGCGTCCCGTTTGCGACTGAGCTCATTGGCTCGTTCTGCCGTCGTTCGAAACAAAAAAAGGACGACCAACAATGGCCGTCCTTTCGAAGAGTGTCGTTTATTCGCTAGCCTAAAAGGGCTACCTGCACAGGCTTAAGTCGCTTTAGCTTTGGTGCGCGCCTCGCGTAGGCCACGACTGAGAATATCGCGGAGCATGGGGGAGTAATCCTCATACTTGGCTTCGTCAGGCGATCCATTAGCAAATTGAAATATCGCGTCGCGGGGTTTCGGGCTGAGCGCAAGTAACGTGCTGCTCACCGTCCCAAAATCTTTGCCGCGCACTACCATTGTGGCGCGTCCGGCGGGTGAGGGTGAACGAGCGAAAACTTTACTTGCTACCGCCAGGAACTTCACCGGCGAGTCGAGCAATTGTAGCGTTAACAAACGATGAGCCAACTTGACACGCTCGTCGTTTGGGTCATTGAGATTCTGATTGCTGATAATATTCAAGCCATCTTCCAACGGCACCACTTCGGGCTCCTGGTCACCGTGAATCACCCAACCGCTTTCCGCGTCGCAGACGATCAAGTTGTGATTCTCATAGCGGTGGGTCATTAGCTCTTCCATGGCTTTGTCAACACCTTTGCGTGCACTACCGCTACGCAGCACCTCTCGGGCGAGCAAGCCTCGGCTTCGAGCGCCAAAAGTGTCGTTAGCTCCGCGGCGATTGCAAACCCCTACAAACATGCCGTGTTGGTTGACTCCCAGCCAGGTCCCGCCAGCGCGTTGATCCATGCCGCACAATACGCGCGGCTTGCCAGACTGGATGGAGGGTGGCTGAGAAGGACGGTCGTAATATTCTTCCCTATTCGCAGCAACGAGGATGGGGCTCTCTGGAACAAGACGGTAGAGAACAGCCAGTAAGCACATCGATATGTGATTTCTCTCTACGAGTAGTCGGACTGTGAGGGGGAGAGGTTCGTCACCGAACACTTCTCCCTGAAACGATGCAAACAATCTAACGACCACCGGCACAACAAAACACCCCCTAATGGGGTGTTTGTTCAGATATTTACAACTTGTCAAACGTTTCGAGCCCTACTAGCCCGTTAAATTCGGCGGCGTAGGCTGCAACTCTTGCTAAATCGTCAAGCTTTCACAACCTTCGGCCAGTTCCATGCCCTGCCAGAGGGGAGTTTGTAGCAGCCTAAAAGTGCCATGATCGACAGCAGGCCACTCCCCAAGGCAACGAGCTGTGCGATCGTGAAGGGAGTGCCAAATTGCCCCGCCTCGTCGCTGCGGACCCACTCCAGCAAAAACCTTGAAAAGGCATACAGCAAGATGGCCGATAAGAACGTCACCCCGTCGCGACTCGGCAACGGTTGGATCTGCCACACCAGCAGGCAGAGCAACAGCGCATTGATGGAAGCATAAATCTGAGATGGATGAGTGGGTAGACTCCAGGCTGGTAAATCCGTTGACGAGAAAGCAGCCCGCTTTCCGCCAGCAACCACTTCGGCGCGAACTGGCGGAGGAGCCGCGGGGCTTGTCGGTTCTCCCTCCTGTCCCCAAGCGATCTCCTCAAGTTGCTCACCGGGCACGAGATGAGCCTGTTCAGCTAGGCTGCCTGCATGCACTTCGGCAATGATTCCCGGTGGTCGATACGCACCACGCAATTCGATCCCCAAGAGTTTCCCCGAGGAGAGTTGCGCATTGTAGGGAACGCTGCCGGCGGGAAATTGAATCGTTGGTAAGTCAGCCGTACAAACGCCGCCGAAGCAGCAGCCATGCAGCAGACAGCCGATGCGTCCGATCGATAGACCGATCAGAAAGCCCGGAGCAATCAGATCAGCGGTAGCTGCCATGGGCAAGCGATTTCGCAGACAGAACGCGCCGCCAGCGATCAAGCCCCCCACGACACCGCCGTAGATCACTAACCCGCCCTCGGTTAGTTTGGCAAAGTCAATCAACCGCTGCCACAACCCCAAGTGTTCGTAGTCGTTCCACTTTTGGATCACATAGAATAGTCGGGCTCCGAGAATCCCGCCTAACATCATCCAAAACCCTAGCCCAATGATCGTGTCTGAGACAATGCCCAGTTGTCCACCACGATGGATGGTGATGCCGATTCCCGTCAGCAGCCCCAGCAGGACCAGCACGCCATACCCACGGATGGGCAAGCCAGCCATCTCGCCATTTGGCAAAACCAATTCGACCATCGGCAATATGAAAGTTACGATCGCCGCCGCCATCAACCAGACTGGCAAAGCCGCGACTAAGTCACCGCTCGGTTGTTTCCGGGCCCGCGACCACGCCACCCACACTAGTGCAGCTAGCACTAGGCCGCCCAGCGCCCAGCCGAAACCGAATAACGGCACGCCGGCCAATTCGTGAGGTATGAAAAAAAGTGTGCTGCGCATTGGGTACTCCCTAATCTCTGGTGCGGAAGTCGCCAAGACTTTCGGCTTACGCCCTTTGGCTCACGAGGTCATGAATAATCCGGGTTAAACAGGTAATATGCCAGCGGAATTCTTGGCGAATTCCGCTACGGCGCATCACTCACGGCTAATTACGCCGGACTTTTCGAGTGGGTGGAGTCCGACCATGGTCAGTGAGGGAGCTTCAGCGGCGGGAAACATCTTGCCACGGTTGGCAACTTCCCTAGGATCGCAGGCCAGTCGAATTCGCCGCATGCAATCAATTGAATCGTGAGAAAACATCCCCGATAGGAACTGGCGCTTTTCCATTCCCACCCCGTGCTCGCCGGTGATCGACCCTCCCAATTCAACACACATTTGCACGATCTTGGCTGCAAGTTCTTCTGCGCGATGTAGTTCCCCTGGTTTGCGACCGTCGAACATGATGAGCGGGTGTAGATTGCCATCACCAGCATGAAACACGTTGGCGACAGGAATGTTGGCTTCACGACTGAGTTCTTCAATCCGTTGCAATGCAAAGCCTAGTTTACTGCGCGGCACCACACCGTCTTGCACAATAAAATCGGGACTGAGTCTGCCCACGGCGGAGAAGACGCTCTTTCGTCCTTTCCAAATCTTTCCGCGTTCGATGGCATTGGCGGCCACGATCACTTCCGTCGCCCCGCTGTCGGCCAACAGAGTATCGAGCAAACCGCGTTCGGCGTCTACGGCCTCACGACTACCGTCGAGTTCGACGATCAACACCGCTTCGATATCGACTGGGTACTGTGCACCGACGGCTGCGGTGGCGGCTTGCATACTCAATCGATCCATAATCTCCATGGCTGCGGGCAATAGTCCACTCGCGATAATCTTGGCCACGGCCGCGCCCGCCGTCTGCAAGGATTGATAGCCCGCCAGGACAGTATGGAAGCTCTCTGGCTTAGGGAGTAGTTTGACTGTGATTTCGACCGCGATCCCCAGCAGGCCTTCACTACCGACCATCAAGCCCAGGATGTCGGGGCCAATCGCTTGCCCCCCTTCGCAGCCGACGTCAATGACTTCACCGTCGGCCAGAACCATTTTCATGGACAGGATATGGTTGCTGGTCATCCCATATTTGAGGCAGTGAGCGCCGCCCGAATTGAAGGCCACGTTGCCGCCAATCGTGCACACTTGCTGACTACTCGGATCGGGCGCGTAATACAGCCCAGCGTGCTCGACGGCGGCGGTAAGTTTCGAATTGATAACACCGGGCTCAACCACCGCCAAGCGATTGGGGAGATCAAGACGCAAGATTTTGTTCAGCCGATTGAGCGCAATTACAATTCCGTCGGCATGGGGCAATGAACCGCCCGAAAGACTTGTACCGCTGCCGCGAGCGACAAAGGGGACTCCATGTTCGTGACACCACCGCACAACTTGAATCACTTCGTCGGTAGTGCGGGGAGTAACGATGGCCAGGGGTTGTACCGCAAAGGCGGTCAGTCCATCGCTTTGAAAGGCGGCCAGTGCGCTGGCAGTATCTTCAAAGCGATCGCTGGGCAATAGCTGGCGCAACCCTTGCAAGTCGGTGGCAGTGGCGGTGGCATCGGTCATGCGTGCGTCCTAGGAAGCAGCCAATTCGTGCCCACGACTGGCGGCACCGGCGGCGGCGATGCCTGCCCCAGGCTCAATAGCCAACCCGCTGTCGCGCAGGATATTGTCGAGTGCTGCCAGCACTAGCATCACATTCTGTTCGCTGCTGCTCGAGCCCATTAGCCCCAACCGCCACGCTTTTCCTTTGAAGGGTCCCAGCCCGGCACCAATCTCGATGTTGTATTCGTGCAGCAGTCGTTTACGGACGACGGCATCTTCCACTCCCTCGGGAACATGCACAGCGTTGAGCGTGGGGAGTGAGTGCTCAGGAACGTAGTTCAGCCCCATGGCCTCCAGTCCGGCACGCAGCATGAGATGGTTTCGTTGGTGCCGCGCTATGCGAACCGACAAGCCCTCCTCCAGTACCATTTGCAGTGCTTCCCGCAGCGCATAGGTCATGTTTACCGGAGCAGTGTGGTGATAAACTCGGTCGCTCCCCCAGTAGTTGCGAAGCATGGTCACATCAAGATACCAGCTGGTAACTTTCGTCTTCCGCGCGTCGATCACTTCCAGCGCTCGAGGCGAGAAGGAGACCGGTGCTAAGCCAGGTGGGCAGCCAAGGCATTTCTGTGTACCGCTGTAACAGGCATCGATTTGCAAGCGATCGATGGGTATGTCAACTCCCGCCAGGCTGGTCACGGCATCGACCAATAATAGCACACCTGCATCGTGAACCATTTTGGAGATTTCTTCCAAAGGCTGGTGCTCTCCGGTGCTCGTCTCGGCATGCACGATCCCAAGGACTTTGCTTTTGGGATGCGCCCGCAAGGCATCGGCGACTTGTTGCGGATCGATGCCGCGTCCCCAATCGGCTTCGATGGTGTGCACCGTGGCGCCGTAGCGCTGGGCCACATCCTTCATGCGACCGCCAAATACGCCATTGACGCAGACGATCATCTCGTCACCCGGTTCGATCAAGTTGCACACGCAAGCTTCCATCCCCGCGCTACCCGTTCCAGAGATGGCCATCGTCATCTCATTATTGGTTTGAAACACTTGTCGCAGCATCTGCCGCGTCTCATCCATGATCACAAGGTATTCCGGATCGAGGTGACCAATCGTCGGTGCTGCCAACGCGCGCAGCACGCGCATCGACACGTCGCTAGGTCCAGGCCCCATCAAAATACGCTGCGTCGGGTTGAGTGCACCAAAGGACTGGTTCATGGATGGATTCCAGGGGAGAGAGCTTGATTGAAGGGATGTATCCTGTAGCGGAATTCGCCAAGAATTCCGGACGGGCTACGATGCTGAGTTGGCACGACCTATCGAAATTTTTGGCGAATTCCACTACGACAGACGGCTTCAACGTTCCGTTGCTCACAGCAGTTTATCACAACTTACTTTCCGCGCCAGCGGCGGAACAGATGCTGGCTGTTGGCCACGAAACCGTGTTGGCCGTCGAAATACAGATAATGCGTGATCTTAATCGTCCCTGCGAATAGCTCGATCAAATTGAAAGTGTTTTTCTCCGCCTCGCGCCCCCGCCCACGACGGGAGGTGGTGGTCCCGGACTGAGCTATAATGATTCCCCGATCGCGGTGCTCACCGGGGTAGAAATCGAGCGAGTTACCGATGTAGGCGCGGTGCAAATGCCCCCCCATAATCAGCTCCACACCGAGCTCGGTGAATTTGTTCATCGCCCGCTGGGCCATTGGCATCCGCGCATCACTTAGCGTATCGGGGGCAGGAGCAAAGTGGTGATGGGCGACGACGATTCGCGTGTCGTCCGCAGGCGTTTCAGCAAAAGCCTGGGCGCAGAAGTCCAATTGCCAATTGTGAATCCGACCATTGCTGATTGCGGTCCGCGGTGCGGTAGAATCAAGTCCCACGAGCACGGCCCCAGGGACGCGCAGCACCGTGTTCAGCTCCGGATTGATGATTTCGCGATAGAGTCTATGGGGGTCCGACAGTCGCCGCGCCACGTTGTAGAGTGGCACGTCGTGATTGCCGGGAATTACCATGCGGGGGACAGCTGGAAAACGCGCCAAATAGTCGCGGGCCGCTTCGAATTGCTCGCGACGAGCCCGTTGAGTCAAATCACCGCTGACGACCAACACATCGGGAGAGAGGCGAACGCAACTGGCCAAGGCCGCTTCGGCCACTTCTGGAACAAATGGCGGACCAAAGTGCAAATCGGAAATCTGCATGATCCGCAGTTGCGAATCGCCTGTGGTTATGTCGTCCCGCATGAGGGCTTATTTGTCAGCCAGCGGAGTTTTCTTCTCGGTGATGACTTCACACTTCTCCGACATTTCGGCGTTCAATTGCGTGTAGTCCTTCCACTCGTCGGGCAAGTTGTCCTCGTGGAAAATTGCCTCTACCGGGCATTCCGGCACACAAGCCTCGCAGTCGATGCACTCTTCGGGGTGGATGTACAACATCTTTTCCCCTTCATAGAAGCACTCCACCGGGCAAACCACTACGCAGTCGGTATATCGGCAGCCTTCGCACGGTTGCGCTACGACGTGAGTCATGTCAGTAAAACCTTTCAATTCTTGAAGTACGAGCCAGACGAAGAAAATGTCGTATCGTTCCGAGTCCAGACATTATTACCAATATGCCTTACCTGAGAGCGTCAAACACCTTTTTCGTTGGGCTTTAAAATCACGCGTTTGCTCCATCCCCAGGGGTAGGGGGGGGATTGCCAACCCGAATCGCAGGCGAGGGGACGACACTGACGGATGTTATGCCGGCAAATTCGTTGTGTCAAGCTAAGGCTGGCCCCTCAAACGACTTGCAATCACTCCCCTTGCAAACCACGCTGGACGTTCCAAGTCGACGGTCAGCCCCAAAATTCGGTCCCATGATCGGCCCCATGATCTTCGAAGAGCCGCAGAACACTAGTTTCCCCCTAACTATCGGTTATTCCCCCCGAAGTATTGAGCTTCGATCGGAGTCAAGTAACTTAGTATTACTTACTTGATGTTCGCCTTCCCCCCACCTACCATAGGATGGTACGAACAACAGCTCAGCTGGCCAGCATGCTAGCGTTCACTCCTCCGCTTTCCCAATTCGCTACGAGAACGACTGTGGTCTTATCCGACATAGATCGCGATCTGCTTGCCCGCTGCCTAGTTGGCATCGAAGGCGCTTGGGAGAGTTTCGTTGACCGCTATCTCCCATTGATCTCGCATGTCGTCAGTTCGACCGCCAAATCGCGGATAGGCGGCCTGCCGGACGAGATTCGCGACGACCTCATCGCCGAGATTTTTCTTGAGCTGGTCGACAACGATTTTGCCGCGCTGCGTCGGTTTCGAGGCCAAAGCTCGTTGGGGACCTATCTAGTGGTGGTAAGTCGGCGTATCTCGGTGCGCAAGCTAGCCAAAATGCGGCGAGTCCCCAAGTCACAGACGCCGCCGTCGCCTATCGCCATCCCCTCCGCAGTCAGGACTCCAGTCGCGAATGGAATCCCGGATGCCAATTCGATCCCTCAACCCGATCCCTCACCCAACGGGACATCACAAGCCGAATGGCAGTTGGAGAATGTCGAGGAAGTGCAAAGCTTGCTCGCCCATTTGCCCAATGAAGAAGCGACAGCCATCCGCATGTTCCACCTCGAGCATCGCAGTTACAGCGACATTGGCACACATTTCGGCATTCCCGAGAATAGTGTGGGCCCCTTGCTGAGCCGCGCCCGCGATCGCATGCGCGGCCTGCGGTCCTAATATCGTCGAACAATTCTCCGAATTGCATCCGTGCCCCGGCCTTGCCATCCGTGCTAGTAGCGATCCCCCCGGTTTTGGCTCGGGGAGGCCGCGAGTCTAAGTAGCACG
>JBGSNE010000281.1:0-16300 GCA_041739785.1 Pirellulaceae bacterium | reverse complement strand
GGAACGGCCCTTCGGGTGCTTCGCACTTTTGGTGTCCGACACCTTTTCCCAACGCCGCACTTCACCCTAAAGTTAAATTGTGCTGAAGCACTAGTATTGCTTACTCATGCTGGTTTTTGCGAAAATTGCATTGTTCAATTTAAATTCGCTAGCAAATACATGGCCAACGAACGAATTAGGCTCTGCACCAAACATGCTCAATAGAACTCCTGAAACCGAGCTGATGAATGATCCTGTCGAAGCGCGGGCTTACGACGATATGGATCATAGGGCCGTTAATGCCGCCTTCGTCAATGACTTGCTGGCCTCGGGTTTGCTGGAGGCAGGGCCCGTCGATAAAGAAGCTGACACCAGCTTCTTTCTCGATGTCGGGACCGGGACGGCGCTCATTCCCATCGAACTCTGCACGCGCTTTGAGAAATGCCAGGTGATTGCTCAAGACGGGGCAGTTAGTATGCTGGAAATCGCCAAGATCAACGTAGCGATTGGACTGTGCGAGCATCGCATTCAATTGCACCACGGCGATGGCAAACGGCTTGAGTACGACGATGATCTGTTTGACGGTGTCATGTCCAACAGTTGGCTCCATCATTTACCTGATCCGGCGCAGGGTATGTCCGAAATGTTTCGCGTCTGTAAGCCCGGTGGCTGGCTCTTTTCCCGCGATTTGTTTCGCCCCGAGACCGAAGCGGAAGTCGAGCGACTGGTGGCCGAACATGCGAGTGGCGAGACCCCTGCCAATCAACAGCTACTTAGACAATCGCTGTACGCCGCCCTGACAGTCGAAGAAGCTCGTCAGATGGTTATTGCGCTCGGACAGCCGGGCGACTCAGTGCAAGTCACCAGTGATCGACACTGGACAATGGCAGTACGCAAAAATTCTAGTGGGTAGTCAATCGATTCAAGCGGCAAGTTGGATAGGTTTTCCAAGGCATGGCAGGGCAAAAAGAATGGCGTCAGGCTAAAATCATTTGCTATTCAAAAACTAAACCTCGGTAAAACACGAGTCCTACCGAGGCCAAGCGAGACATTCTTCTCGCCCTGACCCAGTTATCCCTTGGCAGGGTGCTCCTTAGCAGAACCTACCTCCGTTTCACTCAGTGTTAGCTCTCGCCGCCAGTGGGCGTATCGGCGACTTTTGCCGGTCAAACTCACAAGCCATTCTATTCTCCAGGGATGTGGTTTGCCGATACAGATTAAGTTTGGCAGTTGGGTTGCCGCTCATGTGGTATTGCTAGCCTTACTCCACGTCCAGTCGAAATACGGCTCAAAAATACGGCTCAAGGGGAATGTGATGTACTGTATTCACTGTGGCGCAAGCGGAGCTAAGAATTTCTGTGCAAGTTGCGGCTCATCTCAAACTGCTGAGTCCACGTCCAAGCTAGCTCCAGTTGACCAAGAGAATTTGGTCCAAGATGGCAACGACATTATTATTGCCGAGCTGCATTGGATCGAATCGCTGCAGTACGAAATCATCATCAATTCAGTGGAAGCTCGCACCAGAATTGCAGCTTGCGCGAGCGGGGTGGCAGAGGGCGTCACAGGGGACGATTTGCTGGCCGTATTTGACGCAGTTTCTACGATTGGTTTTTCACTCGGAAAATTGACTAAGGCCATCTTACCGATCTACGACAAACTGGGGATCAAGACGAACTACGAAACCCAAATGCATTTTGCCGCACCGCCGGGCCGCGTGTTGTTGGCGGCACTGTGCGCGATGGCCAGTCGGGGGCTGAAGATCGATCAAGTGCAGCAATCGACCGACGCTTGTAGCCTAAACGCCAAGATTACTTCGGGCATCATCACCAATGGTGGCCAGCTACGAATCATGCTGACCAAGCAGGAGCGAGTAGTCCAAGTGGAGATTTCGGCAACCATTTCCGGTCAGTGGTACGACTGGGGGAAGTCGCAAGGTTTGGCCGAAGCAGTGCGTGCCAAAATCTCGCAAGACATCGGCGATCAACAATTGGGCCAGCCTCCGCGACTTGGCAAAGTAGCCTAAAGCAGACAATCGTGGAGCAGCTATTGGAGCTTGCTGAGCGGGCGTTTGTGTACAAACTCAGAAAGCGATTCCCCGAAATTACCGAACAAGAAGTTGAGGCAGCCGTTAAAGACTGGTACGCCGATCGACCGGGAGCTCGCCTCGGAGACGGTGTGGGGGTTCTAGGGGATTGCCGACGGTTTCAAAAGTGAACGTGCTCGAGACGAGGTTGATATCAAGCACTTACTCAACGACGCAAACGAAAGCGAAATTCGACGTGCTACCGAATTGCTCGCACTGATTGATCAACGCGGCTATCAGCGTGGTAAGAATTTACAGGCCGATTTTGCTCAGTTCCAAGCCAGGTTTTTGAACAGCTGATCCATCAACCAACCTGGTTACTTGGATGCAGTCGTTACACTTCCCATCATACTGCACTTTGGGGCAGCTATCACGGACTCCCTCCTGTGATGAAATCTGCCGTCGGTTAAAATTAATCATCAACCTAGTCATATATCCTCAGCCGAATAGCCACTGTTTGCCATGCAACAATACCTGGATCTGATGCAACAAGTTCTCACGCGCGGTACGGAAAAATCCGATCGAACCGGGACGGGAACACGGAGTTTGTTCGGCTATCAGATGCGATTTGATCTGTCCCAAGGTTTTCCGCTGCTGACGACCAAAAAATGCCACTTGAAAAGCATTTTGGTCGAATTGCTGTGGTTCTTACGAGGGGAAACGAACGTTCGTTTTTTGCACGAACACAAAGTGTCGATCTGGGACGAATGGGCGGATGCTGCTGGCGAATTGGGGCCGGTCTATGGCAAGCAGTGGCGGAGTTGGTCCAAGCCCGATGGTGGTGCTATTGATCAGATTCTGCAAGTCGAACAACAGATTCGCCACACTCCCAATTCTCGCCGACTCATTGTCAGCGCTTGGAACGTGGCCGATGTCGAACACATGGCCTTGCCGCCCTGCCACTTGTTGTTTCAGTTTTATGTCGCTGAGGGACGCTTGAGTTGCCAACTCTATCAACGCAGCGCCGATCTGTTTTTGGGGGTCCCCTTCAACATCGCATCGTACGCGCTACTGACAATGATGATGGCCGCCACGACCGGATTGCAACCTGGCGACTTTGTACATACCTTCGGCGATGTGCACCTGTATAACAACCATTTGGAACAGGCTGAAATTCAACTAGCTCGTCAGCCGCGTCCGTTGCCCCAATTGAAGATACTCACGCCACGTAGCTCGATAGTCGATTTCGAAGTCAACGATTTCGAGTTGGTTAATTATGACCCTCATCCCCATATTTCAGCTCCAGTAGCAGTGTAGGTTTCATGTCAGGGTCCACGCAGCGTCGCTCGACTCTCCGAGCCGAGTCAGAGAATAACTTGCAGAATTCGGAGGGAACTGGTCACGACTCGGAGAGTCGTGCGACGGTAGATTCCGACGCGGAGCGTCGGGCTACTTTAGCGGGCAAGTGTGACTGGACGTTGGTCGTGGCGGCGAGTCGCAATGGCGTGATCGGACGCGACGACGCATTGCCATGGCACTTGCGTAGCGACTTGCAGCGCTTCAAGCGGCTGACCATGGGACATTGTTTGCTAATGGGTAGAAAAACCTATGAATCCATCGGTCGTCCCCTCCCCGGTCGACAGACCATCGTCCTTTCAACAAAGGGGTCAGGCCTCTTTTCTTCCGCGCATCGTCGCTCGACTCTCCGAGTCGAGTCGAAAGTTAGCCCTGCTAATTCGCAAGGCGATCACGACTCGGAGAGTCCTGCGACGTTGAATGCGGAAAAGAGGCCTGACCCCTTTGAGGTGGTTGCGGACTTGGATTCCGTTTCAGGTCTGGTAGAACCTGGACGGCGTGTGATGGTGGTGGGTGGCGCTGAGGTCTATCGCACAGCCCTCGACCACTGTTCGACAATCTGGCTGACTCGCGTGCTGGCCGATATTGATGGAGATACCTACCTTCCCGAAATCGACTGGAGCCAGTGGCAGCTTAAACAAGTCGACGCCGTTAAGGCTGGCCCCAATGACGATTGGCCCACGGAGTTCCAGATCTGGTCCCGAAGGGAACCTGGCACATGAGCCCGCCGGTGGTTGGCCGACTGGCCCCCTCACCCACAGGGGCGCTGCATCTGGGTAATGCGCGGTCCTTCTTGCTGGCTTGGCTGTCGGTGCGTCAGCAGGGAGGGAAGTTGCTACTGAGGATTGAGGATATCGATTCGCCACGTGTCAAACCATGGGCTACACAAGCCACGCTCGACGACCTACGCTGGCTGGGGATCGATTGGGACGCAGGGCCCGACACGCCGGCAGCTACGAACAACGCTGGGATCGGTTTGGCCTATGTGCAAACGCAAAGGATGGAGCGCTACAGTCAGGTTTTAAGGCCGTTGATCGAGGACCAAGTTGTCTATCCGTGTGTGTGCAGCCGTTCGGAAGTGGCACAGGCCGCTAGCGCCCCGCATGAAACACTATTGCGCGCGCTTGAGGGGCCTATCTATCCAGGCACCTGTCGCGATAAACCAATTGACACCAGCGCGGATGGGAAAGTTGAAAGATTCGCTTGGCGGTGGAAGTTTCATCCGGGCGAAGCCGTGTGGCAGGACGGTTTGAGAGGGACGATGTCCGCGCGTCCCGACCAGCAGCTCGGCGATTTTGTGATCGCTCGTGGTGATAACACCCCGGCTTATCAATTGGCTGTTGTAGTCGATGATCACGACATGCAAGTTAGCGAGGTCGTGCGAGGCGACGATTTGCTGTGCAGCACCTATCGGCAGCTGGCGATAATCGAGCATTTGGATTGGCCACGTCCGAACTACTACCATGTCCCGCTGATGGTTGGTCCGGACGGTCGCCGCTTGGCCAAACGTCATGGTGATACAAGGCTGAGCACCTATCGACAGCAAGGTGTCACTGCAGAACGCCTGATTGGCTTCTTGGCATGGACCTTAAATCTACAAAGCCAGCCAAATCCGATTCAGGCAAGTGAGCTGATCGGTCGGCTCGATTGGAAAAAACTCTCCACGGAACCGACGGTCTTTCGCGAAGACGAGTTGTAGTTGTTGTCTAACCTTCCAGCTGCTCGTAGAAAACGGATTGTTTCCAACTTCAGAGGAATCGGCTAACAACTGCGACGTCGCCAGCCACAGCCACCCAGGGTCAGCATGGCCAAGGCGGCAAACGACGATGGTTCGGGAACGACAACACGCAGCGTGCTGCCACTGGCGGTAGCTTGGTTGGTGATATCGGTGAAGTTGCTGCCGCTTAAGACGTTTACTAAACTGAGTCCGATCGGAAAATCACCTGTGGCAGCATTGACGTTAAACCGGAGCGTGGTCAGCGGATTGTCTCCGTTGGCCAAAGGAGCTACATTGCCGGCTATATTGACGAAAGCGACACTCCGCGCCGTTACGCTGGCGATTTCAAAGCTCAAGGGATTAGCGGGAGTGCCAGCTGCTAAGGTAGCATCGGGGAGCGTTACATTGGCCGGGACGATAACATCGAATGTGAGTCCGGATATTAGATTCGTTCCCGTCCCATCCCAATTGATCAACACGCCTATGTCCGTCGAAAGTGGTCCCGGTCCCAGCTTGACTAAGTCGGTGGCGTTCAGTTTGATCGTCAAGGCTGCGTGAGTTGTCGGCGCAACGCTAACTACCAAAACCGCAGCCATTATCGCCTGCGTCAGCAAAACGGAAACTTTCATTTGGTTCTCCTCAAGGCTGCAAAGCCATAAATCTAGTCCAGCAGTTTCATCATGTTGTCCCGTTACTATAACTCAAAATTTGGAAGTAATGGATCGATGCTGCTCAAGTTATTGCTAACTTTCTCTAAGCCACCTAGAGTTCGCCTGATTGTGGGAACCCGCTAAAAGTCCGCTGATGGGCAATCAATCTTAGCGAATTCGAACTATTAGTCCTTACGAGGGGATTTGATGGGAGTTCCTGGCTGGCCATCGCTGCAAGGTCGGCGAATCTCTTACTCCCATTCGCGGAGATTCGAGATATTCGCGGGCAATACTCGTAGGTAGCTTGTTAACCGCTGACCTTAACGCGACCGACAAAGGCACCATGGCGGGCGAGTAGCTTTTTAACGCTGGCATCACGGGGTTGTTGTAATTCGGTAAAGGCCAATTGCAATTGCTGACCGTCGTCGCCACGGCTAGTGATCTGCAATTTGACCGGTAGCGATTCTTGCAAGTCGCCCGGGTCGTAGCCAGGCGGACCATTTAAGACAGCAATTAAACCCTCAGGTCGTTTGGTATGCAACACGATCCAAGGTTCACTGTTGCCAGGCAAGAAATAGCGGGCAGTCGTTTGCTCATCCCACCGCCATTTGCCGCCAGAGGCCGATTGATGTACGGCTTGAATAAACACACTTAACGTTTCGGCTGGCCAAACAATCGTTCGTCCAGGTGGAAAACCTTTACGGAGCGAGTGCCAACGCTGTTTCAAGATGCGCCAAGGCATGTGCTGCTTGGGATCGCTGGTTTCACTCGACTCTGGTGTGGGTGCGGTCTTGCCAAGAAAAGCTGAACCCGCGTCACGCAGCCATTTCCAAAACTGCGGCGTGTCAATTTCTTCAAGCGTATGCGGACGAATCTCCAACTCCATCCACGCACCGGCCGCCTTGGCTTTGACGCGTGGTTCATTGCCATACAATTCGATCTGCTCCATTTGATTGAGCGTCGGTAGCTCCACGACCGATTGCAACTGTGCTTTGGTATACGAGCGGCGTGGTACACGGAATTTGAGTTTGAGCAACCACGTCTCAGCGGTGATGGCATGCAAGAACCAACCGCGACTCTTAACCGGTCCGGCGACTTCGACGATGCTGCGATTGTCCCAGTTGGTGGGTGCGAATCCATCGATGACTTCGATCGATTCAATGACTTTCACTAGTATTTGTCGTTCCCAGCGAATGGATTGTCCAGCCCGATCCACACTGTCGCGGGTATGCCAACGCCGCCCATCGGCCTGCCAGGGGAGCAACGTGTCGCGACCGATTTGATCCAGTTCCAAATCGCCGGTTTGCTTTTCGTCGTCTGCGTCGGGATCGTAGGCTTCGCGCTCGACGTAATCGGCACTGTGCATCAACGGAATAAGTGCTTCACCAGTGTGGCTGCGCAAGTCGGTAGTGGCGACGCTCTTCTTTTTCGAACGGCCCTTGCCTCGAGTGGTGGACTGAGGTTGAGTTCGCCGCGCGTGTTTGACCATGTCTTCAGGCGTACCTGCAAACACCAGTTGCCCCCCCTCGCTCCCTGCTTCGGGTCCTAAATCGATGACCCAATCGGCGGCCTTGATGACATCCAGATTGTGTTCGATGACCAGCACGGTATTTCCTAGGTCGACCAGTCGCTGCAGCACCTCAAGCAATTTGATGATGTCGGAAAAATGCAAACCGGTGGTTGGCTCATCGAGCAGATACAGTGTCTTGCCAGTATCGGGTCGCGACAGTTCAGCGGCCAGTTTCACCCGCTGCGCCTCGCCGCCTGAAAGTGTCGGAGCCGATTGTCCGAGCGATACGTAGTCCAGCCCCACATCGACCAAGGTTTGCAGCGTCCGCCTGATTTTGGGAATGTTGCTAAAGACGTCGACCGCTTGGCCAATTTGCATCTCCAACACATCGTGAATACTGAAGCCGTGATAGTCGATCGATAACACGTCTTCGGTGAACCGCCGACCATGACAACTATCGCATTCGACCCACACGTCGGGAAGGAAGTGCATCTCGATTCGTAATTGCCCTTGTCCTTCGCATTTTTCGCAGCGTCCGCCGGGAACATTGAAGGAGAATTGGCGGGGCGTGTAACCTAGCGCCCGAGCGTTGGGCAATTGGGAATACAATTGCCGTATCAAATCGAATACGCCGGTATAAGTGGCTGGGGTCGAACTGGGATTGGATCCGATGGGACTTTGATCGACGCGAATGACTTTGTCGATCAAGTCGACTCCCGCGATCGATTTGAAGGGGATCTTCTTCGTTGCTTGTTTGGCCAGCCGCTTCGACAGAGCGGGATAGACTACTTCGTTGATCAGTGTGCTTTTTCCGCTACCGCTTGGCCCGGTCACAACCGTCAGACGTCGTAATGGGAATTCGACGTCGACATCACGCAGGTTGTTCGCTCGCGCGCCGCGCAACACAATGCTCCCCAGATCCTCACTGCGGCGTTGTGCCGGGACAGGAATGGTTTGAGTATCGTTGAGAAACGGACCTGTGACACTGGCCTTGGACGCCATCAATTGTTTGGGGTTTCCAACAGCGACCAATTCACCGCCAAACCGGCCGGCGGCTGGTCCAAAGTCGCAGATTTGATCAGCGTTTTCGATCACATCTCGATCGTGTTCGACGACCAGTAGGGTATTGCCTAGGTCGCGGAGCTTTTTCAGCGCGCCTATCAATCGCAAGTTGTCGCGGGGGTGCAGTCCGATGGTTGGTTCGTCGAGCACGTACAGTACGCCACATAGTCCGCTGCCCAGTTGACTCGACAGCCGAATACGTTGAGATTCGCCACCGCTGAGTGTATTTGCAGGCCGTGATAGCGACAGATAGTCGAGTCCCACATCCAACAGGAATTCGCTACGTGAAAGCAACTCGCGGACCAACTCGCCTGCAATCTCCTGTTCCCGCTTGGTTAATTTCCAACCTGTGACTTGTTCATGAAGCCATTTCATGGGGGCTTGTGTGAAATCGCCAATCGTCAGTCCGCGAAACTTGACGGCCCCGGCATCTTGGTTCAGACGTGAACCATCACAGGCTGAGCAGGCAACTTCAGCCACAAAGGGGTTGAGTTGCGATCGCAGCGTGGGACTTAGTCGCGCGGCATGTTCGAGCGCAGGGAACAGTCCCTTCCATTGGAATTCAAACCGTACACCTTTGGGCGTTTCCAATTCGACCCATTGCTCACCGGTTCCGTAAAGCAACTTGCGCCGCTGGCCAACGGTCAGTCGCTCCACGGGGACGTCGAGCGAGACCCCCAGCGATTTGCAGACCGCCTCTAGCATGGGAGCAGACAATTCCGTCACGGGCATGACCGCTTCGCTGGCCTCGTCCATGGCCGGCCACATGCGAATTGCTCCTTGACGAATGGTCAAGCGTGGATCGAGTAGCAGCGCGGGGCTAGTCCCCGTTTGTGTCCCCAAGCCTTCGCAGTCGTCACACCAGCCCAGCGGTGAATTGAACGAGAAGGATTGTGGGGTCAGCATGCGGAGGCTGTGACCGCAGGCACGACATGCCAAGTGTTGACTGTGGCGGGTGGCTGTCCAGTATTGTTCCTCTTGATCGTCGCGAGGCTCCAGCGCGTACATGTTGCCACTGCCAAGTGACAATGCCAATTCGACGCTCTCCGCGATGCGGCTACGATTGGCCGCGTTGATTGTCACCCGATCGACGACCGCTTCAATGTCGTAACTGACCGTTGAAGAAAGCGCGGGGACCTCATCCAGCGGATAAGTGCGACCGTTGATCCGCACGCGGACCAAGCCCGAAGTGCGCAGGTCTTGCCACATGTTGTCTGGGTCATGACTCGGTTGCCAGACCAACGGCGCCGTAAGTACTAATCGCGTCCCCTCCTCAAAATCGAGCAAGTGATTGGTGATATCGTCGGCGGTTTGATTCGATACGGGCACATCGCAATTCGGGCAGTGCGGTACACCCAGGCGAGCCATCAACACCCGGAGATAATCGTAGATCTCGGTCACAGTCCCCACGGTACTGCGTGGATTATGCGCCACGCTCTTTTGCTCAATCGCGATGGCTGGCGCGAGTCCTTCAATGCGCTCTACGCGTGGCTTGGGCATTTGACCTACAAACTGTCGCGCGTAGGAAGAGAGGCTTTCCACGTAACGGCGTTGGCCTTCGGCGTAGATCGTATCCATCGCCATCGAGCTTTTTCCACTACCGCTTGGTCCGCAAAAGACCGACAGCGCATGGTGGGGAACTTCGATGGAGACATCTTTTAAATTGTGTTCCACGGCACCTTGGACGCGGAGCACAGGCGGGGGAGTTACGGCAGTGCTCTGCTTCTTGCGGTTCGCTGTCTTGGCGTTGGCCTTGAGCGGCCCGGTAGCGATATGTTTGGCTAATGAGCGACCTGTGTAAGACGCCTGGCAATCGACAATTTCATCCGGCGTTCCCGCAAAGACGATCTCCCCACCAGCCTCGCCTCCCTCGGCACCGATATCGATCAGCCAATCGGCGGCGCGGATCACATCTAGGTTATGCTCGATGACCAGTACCGTATTGCCTAGGTCGACCAAGTCTTGAAGCACTTTAAGCAACAAACGAATGTCGTGGAAGTGCAACCCGGTCGTTGGTTCGTCCAGCAAGTAGAGAGTACTGCCAGTGCCGCGTCGCGACAATTCTTTAGCTAATTTGATCCGCTGTGCTTCGCCACCGGAGAGCGTCGGCGAGGGTTGTCCCAGTTTGATATAGTCGAGTCCGACGTCGTGCAGCGTCTGCAATTTGTCAGCGATCTTAGGAACATTTTCAAACAGCTCCAACGCCTGCTGGATGTCCATGTTGAGCACATCAGCGATCGATTTGTCCTTGAATTTGACCTGCAACGTCTCGTGGTTATAGCGTTTCCCTTCGCAGACGGGACAGGTAACCCACAAATCAGCCAGGAAGTCCATTTCCAATTTATTGGAGCCGTTCCCTTCGCACGATTCGCAGCGGCCCCCGGCAACGTTGAAGCTGAAACGTCCTGGCTGATAGCCGCGCCGCTTGGCTTCCGTCAACTCGACATACAGCGATCGAATCTCGTCGAATACCTTGACATAAGTGGCCGGGTTGCTGCGCGGCGTACGGCCGATGGGTGACTGGTCAATCGCAATCACCTTGTCTAGATGATCGATCCCTTCGACAGCTTGGTGTTGGCCTGGCACATCCTCGGCGGCATGCAAATGCCTTCTGAGGACCGGCACCAGTACGTCGTTGATCAGTGAACTTTTGCCTGAACCACTGACGCCGGTGACGCACACCAGCGTGCCCAGGGGAATGTCGACATCAATGTTCTTTAGATTGTTGTGCGTGACGCCCAGCACGCGAATCGTTTTCCCATTGCCGCCGCGTCGCTCTGCGGGAACGGGTATGCACTGCTGACCAGTCAAAAACTGGGCAGTCAGACTATCCTTATTGGCTGCTAGAGTGGGCAAATCGCCACAGCTCACAATCTCGCCGCCGCGCACGCCAGGGCCTGGTCCAAAGTCGAGGATCAGGTCGGCCGCCCGCATCGTATCTTCGTCATGCTCGACGACCAACAAGGTGTTCCCTTGATCGCGCAGGGCTTTGAGCGAATCGATTAGGCGATCGTTGTCGCGCGGATGCAAGCCGATCGACGGTTCGTCCAGAACGTACAGCACGCCCACCAATCCCGAACCGATTTGGCTGGCCAATCGAATTCGCTGCGATTCGCCGCCGGACAGCGTCGGCGCGGAACGATCGAGACTTAGGTAGTCGAGACCCACGTTGAGCAAAAATTGAAGTCGATTACAGATTTCCCGCAATGCTTCCGTCGCGATGCGTTGCTCCAACTCACCAAGTTTCAATTCGGTCAAAAACTGCAAACACTTATCAATCGGCTGACGACAGAGTTGCGGCAAATTCAACCATTGGTCGACACCGGGCAGCTTGGCTGTACTCCGCAATCGCAATTGTCTGGCCTGTGGATTGAGCCGCGAACCGCCACAGGCATCGCAATGCCGACGCTCCATATATTTTTCAAAACGCTTTCGCGAGGTCGGTGTCTTGGCGTTGCGATATTGTTCGAGCAATTGGGGAATCAATCCCTCAAACGTCCCGCCGTACTTCATCGGGCGACTACCGCCGCGCCAGGTGAAAGTGATGTGACGCTCGTCCGTGCCATACAACCATTCGTGCTTGACCGCTTCCGAGAGTTCATTCCAAGGTGTTGTCAGACTCTCGCCTGTTTGTAGGTCGAACTCCTTTTCAATCGACTCACTGACACTCATCAGTTGATGGCGTTGCCAGCGTCCCAAGTCGTTCCAACTTCCCAGCAGTTCCACGGCACCACGTCGAATCGAACGCGTCGGGTCGGGAACAATCAACTCAGGCGAAAAAGTAAACTGTCGTCCGAGACCTTCACACACGCCGCACATCCCACTCGGGCTGTTGAAGCTCAGCAACTGTGGTGTGGGCGGGAGCGACGACAGTCCGCACTGCGGGCAAGCGTATTCGCTGCTCATCACTAGGTCGCCGGCTGTCTGTGATTTGCGACGACGCCCGCGCGACGTTTTGCTGGCCCCCTTGGAGTCCTTCACTTCCTCAGCAGGCGATTCGTTTGGGGTGTCTTCATCCGCAACGGCTGAGCTGTTGCTCGACTCCGGTTCGATCCAAGGAATGACGATCAGCGTGTTTTCACCCAGCTTAAGCGATTCATTAACCGCTTCGGCAATTTTTGCGCGGGGAGTCGTGGTTGGGCTGAATTTGGCAATCACCACTTCGATGTGGTGCTTCTGCTGACGTTGTAATTGCGGCGCGTCTGTCAGCCGACAGACGTCACCATCGATCCGCGCTCGCGCGTAGCCCTGACGTTGTAGACTTTCAAACAACTCCCGATACTCACCCTTCTGACCGCGGACGATGGGAGCCAACATCAGGAATTCATCACTGTCACGCAAGTCTTGCAGTCGAGCGATGATTTGATCGCGTGTCTGCGAGGCAATGGGTACATCGCATTTGGGGCAAAAGCCAGTCCCCACGCGCGCGTACAGGACTCGCAGGAAATCGTATATCTCGGTGATCGTACCCACGGTGCTGCGCGGATTGGAGCTCGTCGATTTTTGACTGATAGAAATAGCGGGGCTCAACCCTCCGATATAATCGACATTGGGCTTGGGTAGTTGTCCAATAAACTGCCGCGCGTAGCTGGAGAGGCTTTCCAAATAGCGACGCTGCCCTTCGGCGTAGAGCGTGTCAAACGCCATCGAGCTTTTGCCGCTGCCGCTAACCCCCGTGAATACAATCAACTGATTGCGGGGAAGCGTGATACTAACGTTTTTTAGATTGTGTTCGCGAGCGCCGCGCACTTCGATGATCGCATTGTCCATATATCTCGATATCTCGTCTTCGGCCAATTAAGGCTGCTAAGATTTTAGGGGCGACTGGCAAAACCCTTCATTGTAGGAAATCAAATGGAAATTGAAGACCGGGCTAACCCACTACCCAGACAGTTTGTATTGCTCAAACATGTAATGCCAGCACTTGTTTCGCGACCAACTCATTGGGATTTAATGATCGATTTTGGCGAAAAGCTATTGACATTTGAAATGCGCGAGTTACCAGAAAGCCTCGCGCCAGGTGTATCTCACGACTTCGCTGTCACGCGACTAACCGATCATCGGCGGGTCTATCTCGACTACGAAGGCCCGTTGGAAACCGACGATTCAGGCAAGGATCGGGGAAGTGTCGAGCGCGTGGCCGCAGGAATCGCCCAACGCGTGCCGTGCGATTCCACCACACGCGTTCGTTACCAACTCACAGCGGATGATCTATCTGCCGAATTGGAGTTTCGCCCCTGTGCAGTGGGCGAGCAAACGCAATTGACAGCTTTCAAGTGGCTATGGCACTCGAACAGCGGATAAGCGGGCGTAGCGGACATCGGCAAGGCGTCGGGAAAAGGTGTACGACACCAAAAGTGCGAAGCACCCGCAGGGCCGTGCCGGCTTTGAGTGTCGGACACCTTTTCCCGGACCCCGGGTCACTCCCGGCAGGAGCGACCCACTAGTCGATTGCCTTAGTGCTGTTGGGTTACTGCTCTGGTCCACCCAGCAGGGGTTCGTCCATCGCGCGGAGATCGCTGTTGGGAATGCCATCCGGATATTCGCTGCAGGCCATCTCCAAAGCGTCGCACGCGATCTGTAAATGCTGTAGTTTTGATTTGTCGTAAAAGGCTTTGGCTGCCTGCGGTAGTTTGGGACTGCCGTGCAGCGGTTTGTCGGAGACACACAACAGCGTGGCACAGGGAATGCGATAGCGAAAACCGTTAGCGGCCACCGTGGCCGATTCCATATCGACGGCAATGCTGCGACTAATCTTCAAATCTTTGAGGGTTTCCTTCAAGGCCAATTCCCAGTTCCGATTGGCGGTGGTGTAGACCGCCCCGTAACGATACGTCAGTCGCCGAGTGTCAAGAATTTTGGCTAGATAACGGTTGAGTAAAAAGCTGGGGGCAATCGGTACGGATCGAGGAAGGGCTTGATCCAGCACATGATCGTCGCGCATATAGCCTGAAGCCAAGACAAAGTCGCCGATCTCTTGGTGATTGCGCACTCCAGCGCAATGCCCCACCATCAACATGGCATCGGGGCGCAACACGGCGATATGATCCGTGAGTGTTTTGGCGTTGGAGGGGCCAACCCCAATGTTGACGATCGTGAAGCCACTGCTTTCTGTGCCGTGGTGATGGTAGGCGGGCATCTGGGCGTCAGGGCGTGTCGGTCGCCGACAATCCGGGAACATCTCGCAAAAAGCATCGATGTGCATCTGATAGTTAGTCAGCATCACATACCGCTGGAAATCTTCAACAGCTGTACTGGTGTAATGCTCCAGTCGCTGAATCGATAGCTCGGCGCGCTCCGGTCCAAACAGAAAAGCTTTTTTGAGCGTGTGATCAAAATCGGTTTCGTCGATGACTTGCAACAACATCGTCGAGTTGAGCTCCAGCCGCGGTTGCGCTCGCGAGATGACGATCTCGGCTCCCTGTTTGGCCAGTCGCAGGAGTTCGCGACGCAGGTACCAGCGATAGGCGGACGGACGAGCCATTTTGCCTGAGATGGTGGGGTTATGTTTCGACCATTGCCGATGCACGGTAACCTTGGCATAGTTGCCGTTGGCGTACACCGTCTCCATCCAATCGCAAGCCGCATCAATGGATGCCACCAGTCCCCCGTCGTCGCTCCCCTCGATTTTTATGGTTTCATTCATTGGTGTCGGTTTGGTTGTAGCGGTTAGTCTGACTGAGCAATCCGTTTTCATGGTAACGGTTCGCTTCATGTTATCCGATACGATCCTAGATTTGCTCGTAGAGAACTTATGTCCTAAGGTACAGGTGGGAATACATATGAAGAAAAGTGTTTGGCACCTGTTTCCGGTTCCAGCTTCATGTGTGTTCAGAACAGTTTGACTTCCCTCGCTGTTAGAAGGCTCTGCAGAACATGTCTGAAACCAAAGTAAGTGTCGACCAACTTGATATCGACCTGCACGAATTGCTGGAATCAGCTCAATTGCCGGCGTTGCCCCAAACGGCCATTCGCTTGTTGGAGTTGTCGCAGGATGCGAGCAACGGACCGAGCGAATTCGCGCGGCCCATCGAATCCGACGCGGGACTGATGGGACAAGTTCTGCGGTTTGTGAATTCGAGCTATTTTGGTTTCACTCGCGAGATCTCCAGCGTAAAACAAGCCCTGGCCTTAGTGGGCGTACGCACGATCAAGAATTTTGCGCTGTGGAGTGCCGTTTTTAGTCTGGTTCCCGACCCGAAATTCGGACCGTTTGATCTGAAAAAATTATGGCAAGATTCGCTGCGTCGCGCTGTCTTTGCACGTATCTTGGGGAAGGCCCTCAAGCTCGAGAACGCGGAAGACCTGTTCGCCGCAGCTTTGCTGCAAGATATGGCTATTCCCTTGCTGCTTAAAGAGCTGCCTGAACATTACGAGGGGCTGATCCAGCGGCGTGGACAAGAGCATTTGCGACTGAGCCAACTCGAACGCGAACTATTTGGTTGGGACCACGCCGAAGCGGCTGCAGCCCTGGTACGCAATTGGCGTTTGCCGGAGGAATTCGCAACGCTGATCGAGCGACATCCAAACTTGAATGAATTGCTCGACTCCAATCCACCCAAACTCGACGCGGCTTGCGTGGCACTCGCATCGCTGCTGCCAGCATGTCAAGACGCCAGCTGGGATGAACGCAGCGAATTCGCCGCCGGTTGGGAAAAGCTGGCCAGCAAGTCGGCAGAAAGCGCAGAAAAAATTATCGCCGAAGCAGACGCTACCTTTGCCGAATTCGCGCCAATTATGAAACTGCCAATCCCCGAACGCAGCCTCGCCCAGTGGTTCGAAGGTGAGTAGTTCACCGTTGAGTAGTCAACCATCGTCGCTCGACTCTCCGAGTCGAGTGATTGCGTTTGACGTCAAGCCAAAGTGACCGCTGGTCCAATTTGGAGTGCTACGAGTTCTCGTAGCTTTCCTTTTCTAAAGAGCCGGTATCCAATGGGAATCGACTGGTAAGACGCGTGTTGACCGCCTTGGCGATAGCTGACTCAATCCCGCAGCGTTCGTGC
>JBGSNE010000277.1:0-80543 GCA_041739785.1 Pirellulaceae bacterium | reverse complement strand
AGTTAGAAAAGGACATCGTGAGGCCTCCGTGCCAGGAATGGGTGTGTGATAACTCCATTTAGGCATGTGAGGCCTCTTTTCCCTATATCAATTCAGGACAACGACTTACGTAGAACTACGTGCCATTCGACGAACCGTCCTTACGCACTTGGACACAAGTTGGTGAGATGACCGAGGTGATGGCAACCGCTGCGGTTTTGGAGATTTGCTTCGAGCTGGAGGTCTGCATCGACCGTCCGCAAATGGGGAAACATTCAACTTGCATTGGTCGATCTGGCGGAGAGCACAGCCGCTGCCGCCACTGCTTTCTCGGTCGCTAAATCAAAGAACAATTCCAGCGGCGTTGAAACTCGGTGTTGTTCTTGCGGATCGCGGCTGACGAATGGTTTTTTTGGGATCACTTGATGCGTGTATCGTTCGCTGACAGGATGTCGTTCGAGCAGTCAATATCTCGACCCGCGGTGGCGGAACCGATTCGCGATACAGCCAGCTGGCGGTCGAAGAGTGTGTTAGCTCCGGTGTCACCTGCCAAGCCTGCAACTACCGAGAAATAGTTCCGATAGAACATAGCTATTAACCTTGGACAACCGGCCTGAAGTATCGACTGAGACGATCTGGCGCGAGCTGAGCGATCGGATGCGCCAATTCGTTCAGTCGAGAGTGGCGTCGCACGCGGACGCGGACGACATTTAGCAACAAGTTTTTCTCCGGATTCATCAGAATCTGGGTGACTTGAAGCAGGGCAGCCGACTTGAGTCTTGGGTGTTTCAAATCACGCGCAATACAATCGTCGACTTCCGACGCTCGAAACCAAGATCAAATTCGGCAACGATGGAAGAACTGACCGAGCTGCCCGATGCGGACAGTAGCAACTTGAATTCCGAAATCGCGGGCTGCGTAGCCGCTCTTGTTGCCTGCTTGCCCGTGGACCAACGTCGTGCCGTGACAGCCTATGAACTTCAGCGGATTTCTCAGCAGGAGATCGCTGCTCGGGAATCTATCTCGCTATCGGGCGCAAAGTTGCGAATCCAACGGGGACGTCAGACGCTCGCGACGATTATGCATGAGTGCTGTAGATTCGAGCTGGACCGCCGTGGAAACGTCATCGACATAGAGCAGGTGCCCGGCCCGAGCGGCACTGCGGCATCGTGTGAGTGTACCGTAGAGGGCTGCGATCCGTGTGAGTAGAATTAAGTCGCAGGCGGACAAGCAATGGTAAGAAGTGAAGGCGCACCTTGAACGATCAAACCCGTTACTTCCGAAACAAGCTGGGCTGGTTTTCACTTACGCCTCAATTCATTCTATGTCTCATTCTTTGTCTTTCGCACTGAAGCGGTTGATCTGAATCGCGGACTCAGGTTTTATAAGAAATCGGGTATTGAGTTTTATCCTCGGCAACCAACTTACGTCGGCTAGTTACCGACATTCTTAACTTCTCTTTAGTAAATCCATGACGATGCACACATCACGTCTCTGTTTTTTGTTCGGCGTGGCCGTCTTTGTCGCCACGTTATCGGCGCACTCGGTCGAACCATCACCGTTGTTGTCGACCCATCCACACTTGCTGTTCACCGCAGAACAAATACCTCACTTCCGCGCTCGGGTTCAAGTTGACGGCAGTTTGAACAAGAGTTATTTCGACCGCATTGGCGTGTGCCGTGACCACGTCCCAATGCCGGCTCCTGGCTGGGAACCACTGATGGCCGACTTCATGAAATCTCCGCACTTCGCAGTGGTCGCCAAGATGCGCAAGGATTTGATTGCCGCCTCTCATTCAGCACTCAAGTACGCTATCAATCCGCAGCTCTATGATGCCCATGGTTCCTCTGCCGCAGCGTGTGCAATGGATGTTGTCTATAAGTGGAACCCACAAGAGATCATTGACCAATACCGCGACAAGATCGACGGCAGTGGAGACGAACACGAGGGTGCCCAACTGATCATTCACATGGCGCTCGTCTACGATATGGCGAATGACAAGTTCAGCAGCATTCAGCAGCAACAAGTGATTGATTGGCTGGCCTTGGGCGCGGTCACGGCAGCCAAATCCGAATCGACTTTATACGCCGCGTATGAGCCTTACCCTCGGCAGAATCATCCGGCTTGTCTGCTGGCCGCTTGCGGCTTCGTGGCATTGGCGATCAAGGACGAAATGCACTTAATCCGCGACCCCGAGCTTCGCAAGTCGATGCAGCGACAACTCCAAGAGACCAACGAAAAAATCCCGCACTACATTCTCGATCGTGCCGTGCTCGCCGACGGCCGCGCTTGGGAGGGAAGCGCCTATGGAACGTACACATTGCCATTTGCAATGCTTTGGGGGCGTGCCTACAACAATGTTTATGGAGACAACATCTTCAAGGGAAAAGGGGTCGAAAAAGTCATTCGCTGGTACGCCCACTCCCGCGCGGCCTGTGGTTCGCATCAGTTGGTTGAATACGGCGATGACTACGATCGTTACGGCGGTTTTGGCGAAATGCTGATCCTGTTCGAGCAAGATAATGCGAACGGCCATGACCTGTGGCTGTTGCAGTATTTGCATCCCGGTGGCGACATGTTCGCTGGCCCCGCCAAAACGGTACAGGGATACACGGATGCTTTCCTAACTTATCCATTGTTCTTTCCACAGAACTTAGTCCCAATCCATGAAGCAGTTCACGACGTTCGACTATTTCAATCCCGATTGTGGTCACGACGGTAGCTTGCCGAAATACGAGTTCTATGCCCAGCGAAAGAACCCAGGTCTCGGGCGACTCGAAGGATTCATCGCCAGCGAGATCGCTGACTACGCTCGCGCCGACGGTCGCTTTCCGCTTGGCGATCCCTCGCTCAATGCTGCACCCCATCCGAACAACGCCCGCTATCGACTCGCTTGCTCGCCGACAGACGCTCCATCCCAGCCGACGTATTGTGAACCGGTTGAGCGTGCCGATCGAATGGTGATGATGCTCAAAAACACAAGTGACAAGTCCGCTGCTCACCCGTTGTTTGTAATTGTCGACGACTACAAGATCAATAGCCAACCGCAAACGTATCGCTGGCGCTGGCACGCACCTCGCAAGACGATCCCCAGGTCCAGTAAACATCGTCCCGACGCGACGCAGAACGATTTCGTGATCGATGGTGCGGGCTCCGTCGACTTACCCATCCGCGTCTACGACCCGAAGTTGGATCGAACCAAAATGGAAATCACGTTCATCGAGCCCGAGCAGTACGATGTGAACTTGACTCGCTTCGCGCCCGACGACAACGTCGATCATGCGCTGCTCGAAGTAACGAAACACGCCGTCAATCCGCTGTTCTTAGCGATCGTGTACCCGCGCAAGCAAGGTTTTGAACGTCCAGTAATCGAGACGATCGAAACGACAGTCACGGCATCAGCAGGTTGCCGAATCCTTTGGAGCGATTCCACGTCGGACCAGGTGATTAGCGGACGCGGTGGCGAGGTTACGGTGGGGGGCTGCATACCGATGCACGCATGGCTGTTACTCGCACGATTGACAGTCAGGTCGTCGCTTACGCGATCGGGGAAGGACGACACCTGGAGACTGAATCGCAATCGCTGATCAGCGACACCGATGGATTGGGAAGCGTGGCGATGTCCGGCGCTGTCCTAACGATCACCGGTACAATCAACACGGGGCGTTTTTACGGCCCTGCAGTAACAACGACGATCCTCAAAGATCAAGCAATCAGTTTCTTACGTGACGGGAAGTATGTCGTGCTTACCCATGCAACAAACCCACAACCATGAAACTTCACATCGCATTGAGAATGAACCACTGGGAAGCGCGTGGTGCAACTCGTTCGAGTACACAAAGTCCTACAGACCAATGGCCAGCAACTAGCCGTTCGAAGTTGTCGTCAGCCCTGTGAACAGATTCGCGAGGCTACCGGTTGCCTGCCACGGGTGCTTCTGCGTGCCGCAATTAGGATTGTTTCGCCAATTTTTAAAATGTCACTTGCATTGCTTAGGACTCCTACGTATTATTAAGGAATGGCTAACACACTCGAAAAGACTGACTTTCCGCTCGCCCAGAAGCTAGGGCATGCGCTGAATCGCGTGCAAGTTGCCATGCGGGCCGAAAGCTGGGAGAAGTTCGGTGAAAGCGGATTGAATCCCACTCAAGGACAAATACTGGTCTTGCTCGGCGGTCGTGAGCTGGGACTGAGGCTGAGCGAAGTAGCGGACGAATTGGCGGTCTCGGCTCCCACGGTCAGCGATTCCGTGGCTACCCTGGTCGAGAAAAGGTACGTCAGCAAATCGAAGGCCAAAGATGACGCCCGCGCGGTTTCCATTCGCCTAACCGCCGCTGGAAAACGTTTAGTCGGGCAGCTTGACGCGGTGGGTGCGACGATTCAGACGGTTATTGAAAGCCTGCCGGAAACCGAGCAGGTTCAGCTCTATAAAACGATGCTGCGAATAGTGCGTGAGCTGCAAGTGGCGGGCAAGATTCCAGTTGCCCGCATGTGTGTCACTTGCCGCTACTTTCGCCCCAACGTCCATGACAACGTGTGTCGTCCACATCACTGTGCGCTGGTGGACGCTGATTTCGGCGACCAGACACTTCGATCGGACTGTCCCGAACACGAACCGGCTGACGAACACTTGGCCGCACAGAATTGGGAGTCGTTCGTAAGTTAGTATCGCGTGAAAGCCGTTAGGTGTCGCAATTGATAGTCGCCCTGGGTTACGGGTCCCGCGCCACTGGACTCGCTGAGCCTCGTCCTCCACCAAAATGATAGCTGGGCCGATGATTGGCACAAGCAATCTTTTTGCTACCTCAATTACATAGGACTCCTACGCAAATTGCGTGTCGAATGCAACTTGCCGAGCAGTTTAACCATTTCCAAACCTCGCGATTCGAGAGCTACCGCGAGTTTTGCAGGAAGTTTGTTGAAAACAAGTGATGAGCCAGTGGCCACGGCATGTCGCTTTCATTTACGGCCAAAGCCCGCTCCCTGGAGAACAATTATGTCGAAAGCAGTCTTTTATCATGCCGGATGTCCTGTTTGCGTGGCAGCCGAGCAGCAAGTGGCTCAGTCTCTTGATCCAGCCAAGTACCAAGTCGAGAGCGTGCATTTGGGCGACTTTACTCAGCGAATCGGCGAAGCTGAGGCTGTGGGCGTGAAGTCTGTCCCGGCGCTGGTGCTCGACGGCACGGTGTTTCACATCAACCACGGTGCGGATCTATCCGCATTGAAGGCCTGAGCCGAAAACACGATGTTCACGTTATAATCAGGCTGACGGCGGCACGACGCCTTGGTAACTCGGCGGTCTTGGTTTACGCCAGGCCGACGACGCCATGCAGGCATCGTGCAGAGGACTATGGTTGCAGCAATCACAATTGGCTGCGTCAGCAAGGAACGGTCGTCGTAATTTCTTCTTCCTTGCTGACGCTGCGGGTTACGCTCTCCAACAACCGGTGTCACGGTTGCCATGTTGAGAAGTCGATCTTAGGCGGGGTGTCTATCGCAAATGCTTCTGGATTCAGGGCGAGGTAGAGGAGCGTTAGAATTGCTGGCAGAATCAGAAATACGAAAAACGACGCGATGAGCTTAAAGACATACGATTCTTCGTCGCGGTTGAAGTCATCGAAAGTCTGTGTGCTTCGCGGCACGAGTTCACGAAAAATTCGCTTCGGTGGCGGTGGCGGACATTTGATGTTCGATTCACGTTTGGCCGGTTGGGCGATGAGAAGTGAAATCATGGCGTTAGCCTCCGCTTTGATTGGAAGGCGACAGCGGCAAATGCGGGTTCATCCATCCGTAGACCGACCAAACGCGTTGCCACGTCGTTTACTCAGTTACTGTTCCATAGTGCAACAGTCGGGCCAATTCGAAAACAACTGTGATTTGTTGCCTAAAGCAGCGATCGCCACCTGAAAAGGTCAACGCGAGTTTCTGAAGCGGAAACGTAGGTTGACATTGTCGGCTCACTCTGCCCCACTGCAATTGAGACGGTTTCGCAACTAGAATCAAGGAATGAACCGAACGCTCCCAACCATTCCGAAACGCGGGGAACCTATAGCACCCGAATTTTTTCGCGCGATTGCCGATAGCACGTATGACTGGGAAAGTTGGCACAATAGCTCAACGGAAATTTTGTGGGTCAATTCTGCCGTGGAGCGATTCACGGGCTTCTCGGCGAGCGAATGTTTGGAAATGGACAATTACCCTTTTCCGCTGATTGCAGAGGAAGACCATCCCCGACTTGCAGGCTACATCGCACAAATGGCTGCTGGCAGCACTGGGAATAATATCGAATTCAATGTGGTCCACCGCAACGGCTCGAAGCGCTGGGTCGCAATCTCCTGGCAGCCAATGATTGATGCTACAGGGCGGTCGTTAGGCTTCCGCGTCAGCACGCGTGACATCGCTGAAAAGCGGGCAATGCGAGAACAACTCCGTTTGCACAACGAGCATCTAGAACAACTTGTGCAGGAACGAACAGCTCGCGTCGCCGAGTTAGAACGGCACCGTTCGAAGATGGAGCAACTTGCGTCGCTGGGTGAGCTTGCCGCCGGTGTTGCTCACGAAATCAACAATCCATTAGCTGGAATTCGCAATGCTCTGCTCTTAATCAAACGACAATTGCCGACCGACATCAGGCACTATGAAAAATTTGATCTGATCGACCGTGAGATTGATCGAATCAGCGGTATTACTCACCAGATGTATCAACTCTATCGCCCGAGCCAGCAACAGGAATCACTATTCTCGATCCGTAAAACAATTGAGGAAGTCGTCTATTTGTCACTGCCTCTGTCTCGCAAGACTCAAGTGGAAGCCATGACGCGGTATAAAAAGATGCAGTCAGTCGGCGAACTTGGGCCAGACGAAGTTGTTTTGCGGGAAGGTGAACTGAAGCAAATTCTCTTGAATCTGGTTTACAACGCGATGCAGGCTTCGCAGCCAGGTCAAACGGTGGAGATCTCCTCATCAGCCGACGCCAATTCACTGACGATTGTCGTCTCTGACCAAGGGCATGGAATCGCGGAGGAGAACATCGATCGGGTCTTTGATCCGTTCTTCAGCACTAAGGCAGAGGCTATCGGACAAGGAATGGGACTGGGATTATCAGTGACGCGCAGCATTGTCGAAGCCATGAAAGGCACGATTGAGGTGAAGAGCGATTTAGGCGCGGGTACACGATTCACCTTACGACTGCCGCGCCGGTTGCTTCGAGAATTGTAGCGGAAGTCGTCAAAACGACTGCTGTAACGCACGGCGAATTCCGTGAGTTGGAGATTTCGCTAAAATAATTGCATGGACAAACAACAACATCGCATTCTGATCGCTGACGACGAACCACTCTACCGAAACACAACCGCGGAACTACTGCGTGACGAAGGTTACGAGTGCATTTGTGTTGAGGACGCAAACGACGCGATCGGTGTTCTTGGCGAACACTCTTTCGATTTGATCCTTTCCGATCTAAACATGCCCGGCAACCTAAAGCTAGAGTTGCTGAAGGAAGGCCGGACCAAGTACTCGCATATTCCGATGATCGTCGTGACTGGAGTGCCAACGATTCCCAGTGCGATCGAGAGCGTTCGCTTAGGGATCGCGGATTATTTGCTCAAGCCCGTGAAGTTTGACGAGTTGTTGACGGCGATCGAACGAGCGATTCGCCGTCCGACCGCTACAGTTGCCCAAGCGGATCTACTTTCGTCGCCCGCTAAAGCGCGGAGTCACTACCCAGAAATAATCGGCGAAAGCCAGCCGATGATCGAATTGCTGGACATCGTCGACCGTGTGGCGGCGAGCAACACCAATGTCTTGCTCACTGGCGAGAGCGGTACGGGCAAAGAGGTCATTGCGAAGGCAATTCACGAGCATAGTCCACGCGCCAAGCATGCGTTTCAAGTGATCGATTGCACGGCTATTCCGGAATCGCTGTTCGAGTCAGTATTGTTCGGTCATGTGAAGGGCTCGTTTACCGGAGCGATCCAGGACCAGTTGGGTCTGCTACGTCATTGTGATGGCGGCACAGCGTTTTTTGACGAGTTGGGTGAACTCCCCGCCGCGTCGCAGGCAAAGTTGCTACGGGCAATCCAAGAGCAAACTTTCACACCTGTCGGTGAAAGCAAACCGGTCCAGGTCGATACTCGCTTCGTATGTGCGACCAATCGCGACTTACTATCTGAGGTGCTTGCCGGGCGTTTTCGCCAAGACTTATTCTACCGCTTGGCCGTAATTCATATTGAGCTTGCACCACTGCGAGAGCGAGGTGATGACATTTTGTTAATGGCGGACTTTTTCCTTGATCGCCTGAGACCCCAGGATTCGAGCTTAACAGGCTTCTCGGTCGAAACGCTCGATTGTTTCCGACGTTACCGCTGGCCGGGAAACATTCGCGAGCTACGCAACGTGATCGAGCGCACGGTCACACTTGCCCGAGGAACCAAAATTGAGGTTTCAGACTTGCCGCCTCAATTGCGATCGCCGAAATCCGACAGTGTTGATGGTGCGGTGCTGACGGAGATTTCTCGGGACGAGGCGCTCGACACTGCAGACCGTGCCTACCTGACTGCGGTACTCAAGAAACACAATGGCGTCATCGCCAGCGCTGCGCGACAGGCCGGCTTGTCCCGCCAAGGTTTGAACAAGTTGCTTAATCGCCACGGGATCGCGGCAGACGATTTTCGGTAGGCACCATGCAACGTTGAAGACTACTGGCTAACACTATGTTATTGTTCGCTGCTTCCGTTGGACACTTCGATCAGGACGCCCGCGTTAGCCAATGCGAATACGGGCGTGATGACATACGCACTCCAGGGGTTTCGCGTCACGGACTTGAGAACAAATGTACGAAGCCAATACCGACAGTCGCCAGGATGAGGAACCGAGTATCGAGTGATTCAGTATAGCCAACTGCGATCACTACTATCGCATCAATGTCGCCGACGATTGCCAGTCACAATCAGCGACAACCTGCTGCCAAGACGTGTCAACTCTGGTTGTCGGTTGGGACCGTGATTTCCCGCTACATATAGCCACGTTCCCGTATTTTGCGAAGTTTCACCTGCAAATCGTGGCATCTACAACCTGCTGGCACGACCGTTGCATTCGCTAGCCTTCAAGAAAGCGTGGCACTCAGTATCCTATTTGAAGGAGGACCTGTCATGTTGATGCGAAACCCAGAATACCCAGTCGAAAACGCACAAAAATGCAAACTCCATGTCGGTGAACCTCCTGCCGTTCACACGCCGCGTGAAATGTTGCTTGGTCAGTTGGTGGTGCTTCTATGGCTGATAATCGCGATTCTTCTTAGGGCAATGAACTGACGGTTCTTTCACTAATCCGAATTCACGGCGACGGTTGCGTTGCACAACGAATTGAAAATCTGGAATTTCGAAAGCCAGTGGCTCAACACTTTTGCCGGGATGTTTTTACAAGTCACCCGTCGCATGATTTGTGATGTTGCGATTGAAGTCGATGACGACTGTGTTGTTGTATGTGGTCGTACTCGAACTTAGCATCTCGCACCAACCTGATCGTTCGCAATTCGCCGAAGCATCAACCATAGCGAACGATTGTCGGCGTGAGTTGTCGTTCGCTTAACTTCCCAGGAGTATCCCAATGAGAGCTTCCGTAAATTCATCGATTGAACAACTCAGTCCAGCAGCGCGAGATTCGATTCGTGCGGTGCTGTCCAGCACGCTCCTTCGCTTCACTTCGCGGATCGAACGATTGTCGGTGTTGGTCGTCGACGAGAATGGTCGTCGCGGTGGCGTCGACAAGTTATGTCGAGTAGCCGTGCGAATGCGGCTTAAGTAGTCCTGGCACACCCCCCCACAAATCATCTTACCGGAACTTCACCATGACAGCGCAAGACATCGCCATATCCCGAATCGATCTGCAGCGGCTACAAATTTTGTTGGATAGCCATTTTGCCGAGGCAATCGGCAATGGTCGTACTCACTTGAAGAAACTGCGAAACCGGCTGGAACGCGCAACCATAGTCGACCCTGTCGAAATGTTGCCAGACATCGTAACCATGAACTCGACGTTTAACTTGTTCGACTTGGATCGCAGTGAATCGGAAACGTTCACGCTTGTTTATCCTGAGGAAGCTTGCATTGCCGAAGGTAAACTTTCGATTCTATCGCCACTTGGCGCAGAATCATTCGGGCGTCGAGTCGGTGAAAGTTTGACGTTGAACGTATTGCAGCGACCAACTCGTAAACGCATTGAAAAGCTGTCGTTTCAGCCCGAACGTTCTGGGGCATTCCACTTGTAAGGCCCCTCCAATCGAAACTCTGTCAACTGCTCTAGTCGCGCGCTGAACCGGTCGCCTACTTATCACCAAGCCGCACGATCCGGGATCGTCTGCGACGAACAGTACGTTAAATGTATCTTCGCTATTTGTTGTCGTTTACCGGAGGTGTCAGTGCGTGCGAGCCGACGTGTATTGATTCCGAATTGATTCGCCAAGAACTCAATCGAAGTTTTCGTCGTCACATCGAGCTGGTGACAGCCCGCTTGGCCCAAACAGGAAAATCTGGAATCAAGCTATGACCAGTTAGTCTCTACTTCGAAAGCTGGCAGGCAGATTGGGGAAGGTATCGGTCAAGATCTCAACGATGGCGAGTCGATCATCGGCTGTCAGATGGTCAAACTGGGCAGGAGGATTGTCGCCGGTTAAGGCTTCAGACAGGCGGTGCCAAACGTGGTCGCTGACTTCCGCCGGCAATTGCGCGAAGGCGTCGGAGTAGATCAGGTAACTGCAGGGATAGCGAAACAGTCGCTGAGAGAGGTCCAAGTCACGCAGCGAGCGGCCAAGTCTGTCGCGCGGACCAGATTGGGGAAACTCTTCTGAGAATCTGGTCGCCCCATGGATGGGAGCTGTCAATTTGGCTTCACCAACAAACAACAGGCTATCAACCAATTCGTCCCCCACGCGCTGGATCGTTTGAATCGTCATTGGTAGATGCGACTCAGCCCGCTGGTCCGACTGGCGGGGAAATTGCTTTTCTAATTCGAGCGCCTGCCTAGTAGCGAAATTGGCACGAGTCATGCGGTTCTGCACTGTCGTCTGATACTCTAAGACCATCAAAGCGACGATATCGCTGGTCGACGTTAGGTAGGGCTTAAGGTCGAAGCGATCAGCCAAGTCCGTCACGTTTTCTCCAGCTGAATTGTCGATCGGATCGGGTACCTGGTAGCCACGCGCAAAAAAGTTTCCCAAATGGGACTGCTCACCACTGGTGCCAGTGACATACCAACCTCCCCAGCGCTTGGCCAACGGAGTTGTGTAGTCCACGTTGACGATCCCCTCAGAGGGCATCACGTGACCACCATCATCAACGATGTGCGAGCGGACAATATGCCCAGGGATGCCACCGTTTCGCGCAGCGCTATGGCAATTCAAGCAAGTCTCGCCATGCCGAGTGAATTTTGGTTGTGCCGATGCCTTTTGGTCCAAGGTATAGAACACCGTTCCCAACTTGGGATCGACGGCGGAAATTTCCAACACATTACCCGCTTGGCACCAACCAACGTAGACGTCGTCCGCGAAATAGATCGCGCGCGGGGTTTGAGGGGAGATATAACGCGCCTGGACGCTGCTTTTGGAAAAGATCAGCGTCTGCGAAGCGACGGGGACAGCGAGTTCTTGCAGTAGAGATCGTAAGAAACCATGGGATTCGTCAAAAATCAATTTGGTCTCAGCGGATTCCAAGCGTGCTTGCAAGCGAGAAATTTGGTTCTGGGGAGTACTTTCGCTGTAACGAATCGGGGGCCGATCAAATTCTTGCCCAATTAGCGACCGCGATTCGATCAACATCGCAACCGAGGCGAGTATCGCCACCCAAGGGAGTCTGAAAGCTCGCATCATTCGCTCCATATGTACAGAACTAAGCAGTGTAGTCGGTCAAACAACTTCCGCGCGATGCCAAGTAGCCTTATGTTCCCAGTTGTGGGTCGCCGTGCAATTGGCAACCATCGCAGGCATCAAGCGGTTCTATTTGGCTGGGTGCATCGGGTCGCCGAGCGGGCATGGCCACGCCCAACCAGGCGCGTTCGGCTGGAATCAAGGCAGCTAGGAAGACGCTGGCTGCATCGTAAAACCCACCTGGATTCTCACGCTGTACCAATTTGGAAAACAGGGTTGCCCAGGTAGCCAGATGCTCGTTCATGAATCGCGTTTGCGCATGGCGGCAGACCTCCAAGCGTAGCTGGCGTTCCGCCCCGTCGGCGGTCAGATAAGCCTCGCGTTCCTTGCCCAATAAGAAAGCCATGAATTCGAGTTCCAATACGATGTGGTCTGGACGTTCCGCGCTAGTCGACGATGTGGTCAATCCAAAAGCTCGGTAATATCCACTGACATCCGCCATCGTGTGACTACGTTGGAAGGTAAACTTGCTGTTAATGTATTCGGTCTCGTAAGGAGGACAGGCGGCTGAGACCAGTAGGCCAAACGTGCGTTCATGCTGTGCATTGAGTTGTCTGGCATCCTCGGGAAAGGCCGCCCAAACGAGCGCCGGATCGAGCAATTCCAACGGCAACTCTCCCAACCCAAGTTGCTCCGCCTTGGCCGCTTCGGTTTCGCGAACCACGACGGCAGCATCGCGCAAAAGCTGGTCATCGCGTAGGGCTTGCAGTTTATTCCAGGCTTTATATTTTGGGTCCAATAGCGTCAACGTGGCGAAGCGAAAGAGCATTTGCCTGGCCATGTTCAACGCCACTTCATCGGGAGCTTCGCACATTGTCTGAGTCGTCATGATTGGCCCCTTTAAATAGAGTTGACATGGACGGCGGAGGGACGTTCGAAGGTTGGCTCCTGAACCGTGACCCGCACCACTTCTTCGTCAAACTTGTTGTAGCCCATAATGGTGTCTTATAGAGCTCTTGCGTCTTGGACGTTCCATTGTGCATGGTGACTTCGATCTCGCCCACTTTCTCCCCTGGTTCAATCGCAAAGCGAAACAACACCTGCTGTTGTGCACGGAACAGTTGGAGTACCGCCAGCAACTCGCGATCTGGACAACTGTATTGTTCAATGGCACTTTCCACACCGGGGCCAAACATCTGCGTTAGATAGTCGCGCGCGACCCACCGCGGCGGAATGTAGAAGCCGTTGGGTTCCGTGCCAAATTGCGGGTAGAGTGGGAGGGCGATTTGGCGTTCGCGGATCAAATAGTAGAGTGGGTTGTCAGGTTTCTTAGCCCATAGACCCTGCTGGTCGATTTCTACCAAGCCTTGCAAACGGATTTTTCCTACGCAAGAAGTCATGCAGCGCGTTTCTGCTGGCGCACCCGTGGGGCTCATCTGTGGATCCTTGCCCTCCAAACGCGGCAGGCAAGCGATGCACTTTTCGCTAGTCTGAGTTGTGGGGCGATACATGGCCTTTTTGTAGGGGCAGCCTTCGACGCACTTGCGATAGCCGCGACAGCGACTTTGATCGATTAAGACCACGCCATCCTCGGGACGTTTGTAGATCGCATTACGGGGGCACGAACCTAGACAACCCGGATAGGTGCAGTGGTTGCAAATTCGCGCCAAATGGAAGAACCACACGCGATGCTCGGGCAATGACGCTCCGCCACCGTACTCATCCTTGGTCGGCGCTGCTTTACAAGTCGCGGTGTCTTCGTGAATATTGGGCGAACGCCACTCTTCGTCGGTGGGGAGATAGCCGAGGGCCATTTGGGGGCCGTCCGGTCGCGGCTTTTTGTCAGCCGCGCGCCAGCGGGATCGCGCGACCATAGTTACTCAAATAGGGCCTTACTTCTTGCAATACGGCATCCACTGGACGACCAGCCAAGGGAAACAGCACGCTGACGATTTCGAACCGCCCACGCTCGTCGAGCTGTTCCAATGGTACGCGTGGCAGCAATTCTAACGGGATGCTGTCGCTCAATCCCATCACCACCAGCATTTTTTCGCGACGGACCAACGTGAAACCGCGGGTCATCAGCACGCTATTGAGCAAATCAATGCCCTCACTCGGTGAATACGACCGCGTGTCGCTGTACGTGAACGTTCCCTCGGGAGTACGATCCATGACCAATGTCAAGTCTTGCTGACTGGCGAACCAATTGAGCACGTCATCCCATTTCATCTCGCGAAACTGAAACATCAGTTTTTGAATTGGCTGCGGTGCGGCCCATTGTGCTTTTTGCTCTGGCGTCAGCACTGCCAATATATCTTGTCGAAATTTCTCTTGAATCGCGGTGCACTCTTCACCCCCATCGGGAGTGTCGGCTTTGATAGCCCCCAGTGTCTGAGCTCGATAAAGCAACAGTTGTTGTATCTTGGCCCGCTGGGCATCATCCAAGCTCAACCGCTCAGCCATCTCAGGATGTACCAAGCGAGCAACATCCGACTCTGTTTCCTGCGCTAAAGTCAATCCTGCGGATAGGAGCGAGCATAATACTGTGAAGGTCAACGCGGTCAAACGGCCTGCGGACATTGTGGGCTCTCGAGCTAAGGCGGGGGGGGAATGCGGCTCTTTTAGGCGGGAAGGCAGGCTGAGTGAGTCTGCCTCGGAGCTCCAGTACATTATAATTCGCGGCCCGCCGTGATGGAAGCTTAGTCTTGCGCTACGAGGTTCGTGGTTTTTGGACGATCGCGGTCCGACTGGCAGGCAATCAGCGGCTGGCCAACGTGCACTGGCGGCAAGATCCGCTTGTCCATTGACAAAGCACTACGCTGGCTGAGGTACGGGGGTCATCTGAGCCAGCGCGTCAAGGAAGCTGGACATGTCCTTGTCGACTACGTCCCCGACTAGGCAATCAATGAGCGACGCGCGCTGCTCGGGAAACCGCTCAACGAATTTGTGGAAGCTGAAGTCTGTATCATAAAAAGCGTGAATCAGTCGGCGGATCACTTCAATGCCGTTCCACAGTTGTCCCGTGAACGCGCCCAACGTTTCCGCCGAAAGGTTATTCCTGCTCAGTCCATTGTGAATGCAGCCAGCAGCCAGCTCGGCCGAGGCCAGCGCCAGGAATAGGCCTGACGAGTAGATCGGATCGAGAAAGGCGGCGGCATCGCCTATCATGACCCACCCCTTGCCTGCTAGCTGTCGATTGCGATAGGCCATTCGCCTGAGCCCGCGCACACGCCCCTCGCGCATGGCACCGGCGAGCATTTCTTGTAGCGGAGCGCACTTGTCGACTTCGCGCAAGTAAGCCTGTTCGAAGTCGTCGCCTCGGTCGAACAGATACTCGGGCGAGGCCACGACCCCCACGCTGGTGAGATCGTTTGGGAGCGGGATGTACCAGAACCAGCCTCGCTGGGGAATCATAAACACGGTGGTTTCACCCGCATCAATTCCTGGGCGACGTTTGGCCCCTCGGTAGTAGCTCCAGATCGTGGCTTTGTTGAGCCCCGTCACATCGGTTTTCAAATCGAGCTGCGATCCGATTATAGTGGACCGCCCCGAAGCGTCGACTACCACACGAGCTGCAATGTCTTCCGATTCAGCGCCGTGAGACTTTGCTTGCACTCCCACCGCTTGTCCATCATCATCGAAGAGGACCGCTTGAACCTGAGTTTGCATGCGAATATCAACGCCGCATTCTTGGGCATGGTCGAGGCACATTTGGTCGAACTCCGAGCGTTCGACTTGCCAAGTTCGCGCAGCTTCGCCTTCAATTGTTTCTGAAAAATAGAATGGATCATTCTCATGCCCATCCGGCGAGACGAAGCGCACGCTATGTTTTACCGGAAAATGAGATCGCTTGAGTTTGGGAAGCAAGCCCAGCCGATCGAGCGTCCCGTACGTGTGTGGAATTAACGATTCCCCGATGTGGTAACGCGGGAAAGTCGAATTTTCTAGTACGAGGCAGCGATGCCCCTGGCGTTGCAGGAAAGTTGCGACGGTGGCCCCTGACGGTCCACCTCCCATCACCACGACGTCGTACGCTGCATTGGATGCTGACATGTTGGTAAACCTTACTGGTTGTGCCCGCCAGGGCGGTCCTCTGGACTAATGGATACGCATGTCTACAATGATATCGAAGATTGACGCTGGGCGTCAATCCAGGGCACGTCTTCGTAGTGGAAGTGGCCATGCTTTCCTGAGAACAGCAGTTTTGGCACGGTCCACCATGAGGTTTCCGCATTCAAAAAAGGAGCATGCGTAATGGATTCAGGTATCACAAACGAGCCGAAAATAATTCAGGGCGGGATGGGCGTAGCCGTCTCAGCTTGGGAACTTGCCCGAGCTGTTTCCTTGACGGGGCAATTGGGCGTCGTCTCGGGGACTGCCATCGATGCGGTAGTGGCGCGGCGTTTGCAACAGGGTGACGTGGGGGGGCACATGCGACGGGCTTTGGCCGAGTTCCCCTATCCGCACATGAGCGCACGGATTATTGACCGCTTCTATGTCGCGGGAGGGAAATCCCCAGAGACACCGTATGCACCGATGATGATTCTCCCGCACCAACCCACCCAAGAGCAGCTGGAATTGGTTGTCGTTGCGAATTTCGTGGAGGTCTACCTGGCCAAAGCGGGACACAACGGCCTAGTCGGCATCAATTATCTCGAGAAGATTCAAACGCCCACACTGCCGAGTTTGTTTGGTGCCATGCTGGCGGGAGTTGACTATGTGCTGATGGGAGCAGGCATTCCCCGCGCCATACCTGGAATTTTGGATCAGTTGGCCAACGGCGAGGCGGTTGAATTGCCACTCAATGTAATCGACGCAAATCGCGACGACCATTTCGTTACTCGGTTCGATCCCATGAATTTCAGTGGTGGGGACATTCCGTGGCTCGAGCGTCCCAAATTCCTAGCCATCGTCAGTTCCGCCACCTTGGCCAGCGTTCTGGCTCGCAAGTCCAGTGGTAAAGTAGATGGTTTTGTCGTCGAAGGCCCAACCGCCGGCGGGCACAACGCGCCGCCACGGGGGCAGGGCGAGCGCAACGCGCGCGGCGAGCCGGTGTATGGTCAGCGCGACGCCGTTGACCTCGAAGCAATTCGACAGCTGGGGCTGCCGTTTTGGTTGGCCGGATCTTATGGCACTCCCGAACAGGTTCAAGTTGCACTGGATACAGGGGCGACGGGGGTCCAAGTCGGTACGGCATTCGCCTTTTGCGAAGAGTCTGGTTTGCAGCGTGACCTCAAGCAGCGCGTTGTGGACCTATGCCGCCACGGCCAAGCCGAGGTCTTCACCGATCCGCTCGCCTCACCGACCGGTTTTCCGTTCAAAGTCCTGCAGCTCGCAGGGACGCTTTCCGACAGCGCCGTTCACGAAGGGCGAAAGCGCGTGTGCGACTTAGGGTTTCTTCGTCAAGCCTATCGTAAACCAGATGGAACGCTCGGCTGGCGTTGTCCAGGCGAGAAGATCGACGCCTATCTGCAAAAAGGGGGTGAGCTCGTCGAGACTGTCGGACGCAAGTGTGTGTGCAATGGTTTGGTGGCCAATATTGGCCTCGGGCAAATCCGCCGTGACGGTTGGCAGGAACAACCGCTGGTGACATGTGGCAACGATATCAGCAACATCACGCAGTTTCTAGTCGACGACTCCACTCACTACTTGGCTGCACAAGTCGTCGAACATCTACTATCGGGAATTTGTCAGCCTGTTTAACCCGCTGCCGCAGGCGAGGCATGCTGATATGTATATATGTATGTATGTATGTTGCCTTAGGCGAGGGATGCAGGATTCGCACCTCGCCTAAGGGTTAAACAGGCTCACGCACTTTTCGCTTGTTGCACTTGTTCGAGCATGGCGGCGATCAATGCTTCAAACGCATCGCCCGTTGGTGGATCGGCTTTCTTTTTGATTCCCAGATCGTGCAATCGAATATGAACATCGATATGTTCGCGAACTTGCTCGAAGACACCCAGGCTGCAGTTGATCGGGCAACCGTCGATCACCCATACTTCACGATCGACAAGCTGCTTGAGGAAATGCGGTTTTGCCGCACCAACACCGGCCAGGCAAGACATTTCCGCCACACCGCGGCGATCGAGTGCTAGAGCAATTTGGCCGGCCAGTTGTCCAGCAGAGGAGCATCCAGAGCAGGCAAATAGAATGGGAAGTTTGGAGGACATGTTGATTCGCACATTCTGTTTCGGGAACTTCAGCACTCAGCCAGAATTACTACGAAAATAGTTTTCCATTGGCTGCTTGTCCCGCCAGTAAAACGAGCAGGGATTTAGTCCGAATTCGCGGCAGCCTGAAGCGGGATGCTGACTACCAATCCGGCGAACTGTTGGTTGACGTGGTTTTGACCGTGAACTTCATGACACCCTAGGCACCCACCGGTCAGTGGAATTGCCACGGCGCGACGAAAGAAACCATCTTCAATCGTTTCCGTGTGAGCTTTGCCCGCGGCGATCTCTTTGGCGGCTCGCTTTTCAAAATCACTCTTGGGTGTATGGTCGATGCTCATTGGAGGCAGGCTCGCGGAAATCCAGCGTGCCTCGACCCGCGATTGACGTTCGATCGCAGCGAAAATGTCCTGCATCGCTCGGGCTGGAAGCACGGCACGGTCTCGATGGAAGTAACGCTCATGCAACATCGCTAGTGTGGCCGCGTAGATATCTTGCGTGACTTTCGCCCGATCTCGCGCAACATCGACGGAGAGTTGGTTGTGTTCTGTGGGTGAATCTTGCTTTGACTCAGTCGCAGCGCTACTGGCCAATTCCTCTTCGGCAGGAGCTCCTGAGTCAGTTAGTAAACTCACCATCACAAAGGCTATTGCCAGCCCAACAAGCCATCGTATTTGCATTATTTGAATCCGGAGCGGAAAACTTCGCTATCGATACGCTAGGGTGTAAATGCGAGGCGGAGTAAAACACAGGCGTTAGTCTTGGCCAGCCGCGCTAGACCTTCGTCAAGATCTGTTGAAACTCTTGACTGTCATACAGCCGAATGGTTTTTGTGCGGACGTTTCCTGCTTGACCTAGCGATAACAGCAACCCGGCGGCAGTCTGTTCGTCAGGTACGTCGAAGGTAACGCAACCGTCGACCTCCCCCAAGCACCAATACTGCGATAACAACTTGCCTCCAACAGCTTCGATGGCCTTTCCAAACGCAGCCGCCCGCTTGCCGGAGTCCTTGATGTTGCGAATGCCTTGGTCGGTGTAAGTGATTAGGGCTAGATAACGTAGCATGGTAAGTGGTCCTCAACTAAAGGTGAAAGTGTCGCGCGATAAAACAAACGTTGAATCGAAAAACAGGTCATCACTTGGCCTGAGTCTTTCCAATGTGGCTCGACGCTCCGCGTCGCGATCTACTAGATTACTCAATCTACAAGACAGTCACTTGCCCTGGATCTGATGCAGATCGGGAGCACCACATTCGTATGGATTTTCTGGATCGGTAATGGGCTGCATATGATGTTCAGGCAAACTATCGATGGGCCACGCGTGCAAGTCGGTAAGCGCTTGCCAGAGAACAAACAGCCACGCTGCCACGGCGGCGAAGTACTCGAGATGGGCTTGCTCGCACATCTGCCAACAGACCGAAGGCAGCCAATCATGCATGTGTTCACGAGCATACTGTGACATGGCTTGCGTGACGATTTGGTACGACTCGTCGTTGGGTGCGCGCGAGGCCGATGCCAAGAGCATGGCCATGAATTCGAGCTGGCACAGCAGGTGGTCGGGACGCTCACCTTGGGTCGAACTTCTCTGCCAACCAAAGGCGTTATAAAAACCGCTCAGGTCTCCCAAAATGGTCCCCTTGTCACGGCGAATGTAAGAAGCTTGATTGAGCGGGCAGGCTGTCGCTCCGTCAAACAACCGGAAATATTCGTCGGACCACGCATCCTGTTCGAGCTGGCGAGCACAACGCTGCACATCCTGCAGTGCGGAACTAGGGCTGGGTCGACAGATGATTTCAGTTCGCCCATCGAGCCCCTGTCCCTCGCTGGTCTGTTCCGCGGCCGCACCCAGGGCCGTATTCAAAAGTTGTTTTAACTCGCCAGCAGGCAAGTCATACCAGGGCCACTCCCCGGAATCGCGGATCGACTGGGGAGAGCGCAACATATCGACAGTCAGGAGCATCAAGTCAGCTTGGGCGGCCAGCGCCACACGATCAGCGTTCATGGCGAGATCCTCATCGGAGTCCAGTTGGTGATGTTTTTCCTGCCACCGCGATTGTCAGCCTGACCATCCCACACAGCAAAGGCGACCAGCTGCTGACTCGGATTTTGGTTGAAACGCGTGATTAACGGATCTGATGTGTCGATCGGCCGATCGATGACGACATACCACTTTCCTTCCTGCCAAACTCCTCGACCGCGGCTGGAGGTATCGTCGACGTGGGTGGCGCTACCAAAGCCGTGCGCCGTCAACTCTTCCACAGCGTTCTTGCGATCAAAATCCGCCATTGGGTTACCCGCCGAAGCAGCGATCATCCACTGCTTGGACTTGGGATCGTCGAACGATTTACTCATCGTGAACGGCTTCTCTCCGCTGGCAAACCAATACAGATCGGCGTCGGAGTTGGGGTGCGTTAAGGCCCAATCTTGAAAGCCAAGGTCGACATCTTTCTGCCAGCTGGCCTTCCAATGCAACATCCGCACGGGCATTTTGGGGCCGCCCATGGTGTAAGGCGCGCCATCGGTGAGCGGGAATTGCATGGCAACTGCATCGGAAAACTCGCCGACATCGCTGTGGTCAGCCACCGTCGGTTGGTCCCAACTGAGTCGCCACACATAACGTTGGCTGTCATGTACCGACTGGACTCGCAACATCCCAACCGTACCCCCCTCTAGCGCGGGCTGGGCAACCTGTTGGGGCTGTAAGGGCACCTCGGCCACCGCGATCTTTTCCCAGAATGGATCGAGCGGATCATCGGCTCTTGGTGCCGCTTCGACTTTGCTGACCTGGATCTCTGGTGGAGCCACCTCCGCAGTGGCTGTCGTTCCGGCCGCTGACGACGCGGCGGCCAAAGCCGACGCAGCCGGTGGGCTCTCGCCAGTGGCCGGAATGACAACCACCACAGGTCTCCGTGTGACGATAAAGATCGAAGCGATCATGGTCACCAGAATCAACACCGCTCCACCGATGATGCCCAACAGCATCCGGTTGTTTTCTTGATTGCGTTCCATAGTTAGGTTTCCTTGTGAGATTCGTTTAACCCCAATACCGTTCGATATACTTCCTGGATACTTCCAAGCTCCAACGCTGCCGTCGCCTGCGCAGGCTGTGACTTATCCTTCGGGAAGCTCTGTTCTAAGTTGTGATTTACGCGATCGGCCAATCGAACTTGGATCGACAGCCCGCTCCGGCTCGGCGTTAAACAAACTAAGTACCTGGAAAATTGAACGGTATTGCGTTTAACCCGCAGGAAGAACACGAACATACGTCCTCGCCTACGGCTGCGGGTTAAACGATTGACCAGCAGCTACGTATCAGGCCGTGTTGTGACGGTAGGCACCATGCTGCTCGTCGAAGTGCTTGCGGTAGTAGGTGGGCTCGGTGAACGGAACGCGCACCACTTCGACGCCGTCAACATCCCAGCCGACCGCCACTTCACCTTGTACTTCGTAGCGGGTGATGATGCGTGGGCTAGCGCCAAACAACATCAGTGCACCCAAAAGTTGTTTGTCGTTCTTCAAGTTACGATACATCTCCTTGGCTTCCTCTACGCCCGGACCAAACAGCTGTTCCAGGAAGGGATCGGGGACGTGTACTGGCGGGATGTAGTAGACGTTAGGACCAGTGCCAAATTGCGGATAGCAGGGGAGGGCTAGCTTGCGGATCTTGACGATGTAGTCCAGTGGATTGTCCTCGCGTGGCTCCTCCTGAGTGGTTAAAAATCCATGCAGGCGAATCTTGCCTATGCACGACTCGACGCACAACGCCACATTGCCCTGTTCCACGCGTGGGAAACAACCGATGCACTTTTCACTAGCGCGATTGATCGTATTGAAAAAGACTTTTTTGTAGGGGCAAGCCTGCACGCACTCTTGATAGCCTCGGCAGCGCTCTTGATCGACCAAGACAATGCCATCTTCTTCGCGTTTGTAGATTGCCTTGCGCGGGCAAGCTGCCAAGCAGGCGGGGCTGTCGCAGTGATTGCAGATCCGCGCCAAGTAAAACATCCAACCGTTGTGGGTGCCGTCAAAGTGCGAACCCAGATCGATCATTTCCGACAGATCGTCTTCGCCCAGATTAGGCGAAGAGTAGTCGCGCTCGGTTGGCAAATGTCCGGCCGGTGGTTTGCCTTCGCCGTTCTTTTCGAAGATCGTGATTGAATGCAGCTTTTTGCCATCCCAAGTCGTGTCGCCGCAGATGTCCATGAGCTTGCTGTCCCAAGCCTGCGGATAGCCCCCGTAGGGTTTGGTTTCAACGTTATTCCAGAATATGGTTTCCTGGCCCTTGCCACTGGTCCAACAAGTTTTGCAAGCTACCGTACACGTCTGGCATTCAATGCACTTGTTAGTGTCGAACACATAAGCCACTTGACGCTTAGGGGGCGGAGCATCGTAGGGATACTCCTGCTCGCGGCCGATATGCCAATTGAATCGCTTGACCATCGTGGTATGTCCTTGTTAGTGAACGGAATGCTCTGGCTTACATGTCGTGGAAATTGCTAAACTTCCCGATTTCAATACGGATCTTTGACAAGAGTCCCTACGCCTTTTTTATCTGACAGAATTTGCCTGCCATGAACTTCTTTAACAATTCGCTTTCATAGGTCGGTCGCAGTCCGAGCGACGCGGGCCGCCACAAACCTTTGCCGCCGATGCCACCCGGCTCTGCGCGGGTAATCTTGACCATGGCCTCGCGTGGAGCTCCTGTGGGGCAGTGGACATCGGGCACAAAACCCTTGGTCATATCCTGCGTCAACATTTCCTTCACATTCAGCGTATCGGTCATCCAAGTTGGCTTGAGGAACCCCCGTGTACAGCTCTGATGGCTGCCATGGCGGAACATGGCCTTGTAATTGGTCGTCGGCGACTGAGCCATGCCGTCCGCTCGCTCCTTCGCCCCCTGGACTGTGCCAAAGGTTGCACCATGCGCGTTGTGCCACATTCGCGTTACGCCACGTGGCGTCCCGGGATAGTAGCGAGCGCGAGCCATCAAGCGGGCGACCTCATAGGCCTCCGGATTGTGCTCCCAACCGTGGAACGGCCGATCCTTCGGATCAGCATCGATCCACACATAGTCACCTTCCTCAATGCCCAGTTTCTTGGCATCCAGCGGATGCATGTCCACGTACATTTCGCCCACCATGGGCATGCGACGGTCGGCGCGGTTCATATCACCAAAGGGTCCGAACCAGACCGCAATGATGTCCACGTCGGTCGGCGTGGTATGCGCGCCGTGCCGATACTTGGGGGTGTGAAAAATAAACTCGTAGCCATATTTCTTCAGTGGATGCTCGGTCTTGAGAAGCTCATCGACCGTCAACACCACATGCCGCGCTTGGCGTGCATCGCCCGACAAATCAGCCCGCGACGCGCCGTAGTCTTCCGGGCTTTTGGGTCGTAGCAACGGATGCTTCTGCGCCACGATCACATTCGGTTCGTAAAACGTCGAGTCGATTGGCTCGCGGTGCAACACCATGTTCTCGCCGCTATCCATGAACTCAGGTTCGTCGCGATAAAACTCAAGCCTGCCAGTGCGCGTGTACCAAGGTCGGTGCTCGTTGGATTGCTCCCAACCACCTATCTTCGGATAAGTCCGAGTTTCCATGATGGTCGGAATACCCTGCGCCGCTTTGGCTTCCAGATCTTCGATACGATGCCCGCGCGTCATGTTGGAATTATCGAGGATGCGTTGCAGATACGGACGCGAGGTTCCTTGGTGAATAAATTGCCAATAGTCGACCATGCGTCGGTCGTCGATTAACTTGCCCATCGCCGCGCACAGCCCGGCGGCAACTTCGACGTCCCCCTTGGTATCATGAATCCGCGGTAGTGGTGTAGCTGGGAAAATGTATAAGAAGGGATTAGTGACGCTGATCGTCATGTCCGGGTACTTCATCTCAGCCCAGCTGTCGATGGGGAAAACTACGTCCGCGTACTCGCAACTGGCTGTCCACCACCATTCGTTGACCCCTACGAATTCCACCCGCTTTAGGGTGTTCATCACGGTTTCGTAGTGTCCCTTAGCATTGCCGATCAGCGAATTGGAATTGGAAACATGGATCGACTTGGACGGCGTTGGCAAGTGCGACTTGCCCGTCAACACCGCGTCGCCGTAGCGCAGGATGGTATCGCCGTGATTGAAGTAGTGGACCGACTCGCCACGAAAGTATTTCTTAAATTTGGTTACCGGCTTTTGCGGATCCAACTCGGGTTCGAAAGGATTCTCGGCGATGTACTGTCCCAGGCCACTGAAGAAGGCCGCACGGTAGTTGCCGGCATAGGAGCCCACATTGCCACCGACAAAACCGACATTGCGCGTCAAGGCGGCGATCAAGAACACCGCTCGGTCTTTCAAGTCGCTGTTGAAGTACTGATTGGGTCCCATCCCGAGTACAAACGAAGTTTTTTCTGGATTGGCGGCGATCTGTCGCGCCAAACTGCGGATGGCGTCGGCGGGTGCCCAGGTCAGTTTTTCTACCTGTTCGGGCGTGTACGATCCGTCGAGCAATTCCTTGGTCACGTCGTACACCGTGCGACACTGGATGGTTTTCCCATCCGCCAATTGCACCTCAAACGTGCCAGTCAAGGCAGGTTTAACCCCCGTGTCAGTGAAGTATTTGCCCACCAAGTCGCGGGAAATTGCTTGAGGCCGTTGGTTCATTGAGTCCCACAGCACATAGTCGCCCCATTCCTCGCGGCGGGCACTGGTCAGAATGGCCGACGGTTGTTCATAGGGTTTGGGAGATTTTTCGTTGGGCGCGGTGACGACCACGCCGTTGCGCAGCACTTCCGATTGATAGTTTGGGAAAACTTCGGCGGCTTGCAGCATCTGGCCATTGTCCATCCTCACCAGCAGCGGCAGGTCGGTGTGCGAGGTGGTGTACTGCTCATCGTAGAGTCGCTCCTCCATCACAACTTGCGCCAACCCCAGGGCCAGCGCGGGAGTCGTGCCAGGCCGGACGATAAACGCCTCGTCGGCCTTGCTGGTAGTGGCTGAATACTCTGCGGCAATGACCACAACTTTGGAGCCTTTCATGCGGGCTTCGGTCAGCCAATGCGCGTCGGGCATTTTTGTGCAGACCCAATTCATCCCCCACACCAAAATCAGATTCGACTTTTCGACATTGCACAAATCGAAGTCGACCGTTTGTTGACCAGTGACCATGGGATGGCCAGGGGGCAAGTCAGTATGCCAGGAGTAGTTATCCCAACCGCGAGCGCCGATCGCTTGTTCGGCGTTCACGCCGCGGACTTTGGCGTCGAGCAACGCCATGGAGTTAGCGATGCGATACTGGGCGAAGATCCGCGTGGCCCCCAACGCGGCCATGCCACCGCGAAATTTTAGTGTCTGTGTGCCGGCCCCTTCGGTAGCTTCAACCATCAGCGGATCATAGCCCTGAGCCAGCAAGCGTTGCTGCCCTTCGGGACCGGAGTAGGTTGCCGCAATGTTGGCCATGGCCGCAGCGGAGTAGTTGAAGGCCTCGTCCCAACTGACGGCTACCCATGGATCGCGACCGCGGTTGAGATACTTGTCCGCATCGACGGCACCTGTCTGCGGATCGCGTGGAAAGCCTTCGTCGGCCCATTGCTTGAATCCTTTGCGTACCAACGGCCGCTTGCAGCGGCGATCGCCGTAGAAGCGTCGAACTAGCGCAAGCCCTTTTTGGCACACCCGCGGTTCCCAGCGCTGACTGGCTTGATTGCCTTGCAGGTCAGTCGCCTTGGAGAAGCCGAAAGTTGGGCTAATCCGCGTTACCACACCATTCTTGATATGCGCATTGAGCAGGCAATTGTGCGTGTCGTTGGGAGCACACAGGAAGACAAACGACGAATCGGATTGGTAGAGATTGCGATAGAGCTTTTCCCAATCGCGGTTGGGATAGCTGCCTAGCGGGTTATCTACCGTAAGCGGCTCGATGCTCTGCACGGCGTCCTGCGCCCAACTGTGGACTGCGGCCGCGCTGGCCCCAGCCATGGTGAGCTGAAACAAGAACTGACGACGATTCTTCTGATGCTCAGTCATCGTGTATCCTTCTGCAAAGCTGCTGGACAACGCCCTAACCACACATTCCCGAATTGCAGACCTGCAATTCGCGATTTCAATACTACAGGCGTTGCAATACCCTCGTCAAGCGACGGGCGGCGATTCCGACCGCAATTTGCCCGGTTGATACAATTTGCCGCAGTGAGTCAGGAGTGGAGCGTGCTTCGCCAGCGGTTAAACGGAAATCCGGATGCGCAACTCCGTTTTAGATCCTATAATGGAAGCCTAAGTGCCTGGGCTGCACGTTCCTAAACTAAGGATCTTTAGCCCGCTCCACTACGAACTATTTCCCTCAATTCGCTCACGCTTCCACGATCATGATTCACCAGAAAACGACACAAAACGCCATCGCTGCCCTGAGTCGACTTGCAGAACTGTATGCTGACGATTCGCGAACCGCGTCATCACGCGAGATTGCCGAGAGTCGCAATTTGCCGGCTCCGTTGGTTGCTAAAATCCTAACGATACTGTCGCGCACTGGACTGGTCACCGGTTCGCCTGGACCCGGTGGCGGTTATCGATTAGCCAAGCCACCTGCGAAAATCACTCTGAAGGACGTAGCCGTCTTGTTTGAGCGCGAGAGCGAAGGTCTATGCGCCTACGGACCAGGCTGGTGCGGCCACGGTGCACCCTGTCCGCTGCACGAGTCGGTCGAAGAGATGAAGAAAGTCTTCGAAAAATTCTTAAAAGAAACGACCTTCGCGGCTTTTGAACAAGGGACCTCGAAAACATCAAAGAAAAGATCAAGGAAATAGTTGGTTCCCCATTCGAGAATCTCCTGTAATCCATGGCATATTATTAATTCCCACCGTCGATATAGGTAAACGTCAGCCCCACGGAAATTGAGCAGTCCGAATATGACTGACATCACGCTCGTTTTGTTTCAAATCGAATCTGGCGATCCGTCGGCTGCCGACAGGCTCTTACCGCTGGTCTACGACGAATTGCGGAAACTGGCAGCGGCCCGCTTGGCGCACGAGCAACCCGGGCAAACACTGCAGGCGACAGCGTTGGTCCATGAAGCCTATCTGCGGTTAGTGGAACCGGCGCAGCACACAGCCTCCTGGGACAACCGCCACCACTTTTTTGCGGCTGGCGCGGAAGCCATGCGGCGCATCTTGGTCGAACAGGCACGGCGAAAAAAGAGCCTGCGAAGAGGTGGCGATCGCGTGCGTCTCGATGTGGATCAGGACGAACTGTCATGCGATTTTGACGACGCCGAGGCGGACCGCATCCTGGCCATCCACGAAGCCTTAGATGAACTCGAGGTTATGTCCCCCCGCAAGGCACAGCTAGTCAAGCTGCGTTTTTTCGCTGGTATGAGTTTCGAAGAAGCTGCCGCCGCGCTAGGCGTATCGACGGTGACTGCCAAACGCGATTGGGCGGCAGCTCGCGTCTGGCTCTATCGGCGGGTGTCTAACTGAAAAGTACTTCTGACGTTTTTGGAAGAAAGCATGATCCGTTTTTATCGCCGATTTCGCATTGGATATAGACGCAACTGAAACGCCCGTCGTTTAACCCGCAGACGTAGGCGAGGACCAATATATGTGACTCGCCCACAACCGCGGGGAGATTGCCGTCCTCGCCTACGGCTGCGGGTTAAACGAGATACGGCTAACAAGCTACAGGTGTCTCCAATGACTAACAACCTATCCAACTTGGAAACGCATTTAGCCGCCGCAGTCGAAATCGACGATCAAGCTGAACGGGATGCTTATCTGCGTTCAGCCTGCGAGGGGGACTCGTTGCGGCTGATCGAACTGCAAGCCATGGTACGCGACTACTTTGCAGCGGGCAGCTTGCTCGACCGGCCAGCCATTCTGGCACCAACACTCGACGTCAGCAATCAACCCGACGTCGATGGCCAGCCGGAGGTGGGGACTTGCATCGGCCCCTACAAGCTTCGCGAGCTGCTGGGCGAAGGAGGCATGGGGAGCGTTTATGTAGCCGAGCAACAAACGCCAGTACGCCGCAAGGTAGCACTCAAAGTGATCAAAGCCGGCATGGACTCACGACAAGTCATTTCCCGCTTCGAAGCTGAACGCCAAGCGCTGGCATTGATGGAGCACACCAACATCGCCCGCGTGTTGGACGCCGGTACGACCTCACCCACCCATGATGGCTGCCGTGGTAGGCCCTATTTCGTGATGGAGCTGGTCAAAGGGGAATCCATATCGGAGCATTGCGACCACGCAGATTTGACGACCCGCCAGCGGTTGGAGCTGTTCCTCCAAGTCTGTCGAGCCGTGCAGCACGCACATCAAAAGGGAGTCATCCATCGCGACCTGAAACCGAGCAACATACTCGTCACCCTGCACGACACATTGCCCGTAGTAAAAGTCATCGACTTTGGTGTCGCCAAGGCCATCGGCCAGCAGCTCACCGAGGGAACACTTTACACCGGGTTTGCACAGTTGGTCGGTACGCCGCTCTACATGAGCCCTGAGCAAGCTGGGCTGAGCGGACTGGACGTCGACACGCGTAGCGACATCTATTCCCTGGGAGTCCTACTCTACGAATTGCTGACCGGTACCACCCCCTTTAATGGTGAAACATTGCGACAGGTCGGTGTCGATGAAATTCGCCGCATTATTCGTGAAGTTGATCCTCCTCGCCCTAGTGCTCGAGTCAGCACACTGCAGGCCGCGGCGCTATCGACCATCGCGGAACGACGACACGTCCAGCCACAACAGCTAGGTCGTCAGCTGCGCGGCGAGCTCGACTGGATTGTCATGAAGGCCTTGGAGAAAGACCGCACGCGACGCTACGAAACGGTGGGAGCGCTGCTGGAGGATGTCGAACGATACCTGAGCGATGAACCAGTGAAGGCATGCCCTCCCTCCGTCGTTTACCGCATGCAGAAATTGACTCGCAGAAACAGCTTGGCTTTGGCGACTGGCGTTAGTGTAGCGGCCGCTCTGGTATTAGGCTCCGGCGTTAGCCTGTGGCAAGCCAATGAAGCTATCGAATCTCGCAAAATTGCCGACCTACACTTGGCGAACGAGCAACTAGCTCGCCGCGAATCCCAAGAGCGCGAAGCAGAGTTGCGTCTTCAGCTGTACGCGCGCGACATGTCCATTGCTTGGAAGAACTGGAACAGTGGAGATACGACCAGCGCTCTCTCCCTGTTGGAACAGCAGCTTCCACTCGGTGAACAAATCGACCTTCGCGATTTCGCATGGAATTATCTCAATTCCATCTGTCACGCTAGACTGTTGGCGATCCAGGGAGATGACGCACCGCTGCTGACAGCCGACGTTTCTCCTGACAATCGCTTGATTGCCAGTGGCGATCGAGGAGGTACGCTCAAAATCTGGGACTTGGAGCATGGAACAGAACTGAAGGACTTGCGGTACAGTGCGCAAGAAATAACATCAGTTGCGTTTTCCCCTGATGGAAGGATTCTCGCCGCGGCGGGGCAAGACCGCACCATTCGCCTTTGGACAGTCGAAACGTGGGAGGAGTTGTTTTGCCTGCGCGGACATGGAATGACCATCTGTTCGGTAGCTTGGTCTCCCGATGGAAGGCAACTGGCCTCCGGTGCCCGGGATCAAGAAGTTCGCATTTGGGACATAGCGACAGGCCAGCAATTGCAATGCCTTACCGACCATTTCGATGTTATCCGCTGTGTCGCATGGTCTCCGGACAGTAACATCTTGGCGGCGGCGGAAGGCCGGCGAGTGCGTCTGTGGGACGCGAAAAACTGGCAACCGTTGGGAGATCTTGGTGGCCATGATAAGCCGATCCAACGCTTGGCATTTAGCCCGAATGGAAAGCTATTGGTTTCGGCTGGTTATGATCGACGTATCATTGTGCATGACGTCGCCGAACAACGCGACGCGGTTCGGGCGGAAGCCACTGGCGTGGTCTGGTCGTTAACATTCTCACCCGATGGAAGTTTGTTGTTGGCGGGAGTCGGCGACGGTGGTCCCAATGTCTGGGCCCTTCGTGAAGGAGCCAAACGTTTGGAGTTCTTGCGGGGTGGCATGGAGCAAGGGGGGACTCAACGTTCCCTGGTGTTTGCCCGCAACGGTAAGGCGATTGTTACCGCCTTGGAAGAGCAGAGAAGTGTAACGGTGTGGCCCATCGTTAGTCTATTGGGCCACAAGGTCCACCGCTTCAACTCTGACTGCGTAGCGGTTAACGACCAACGTGACCTAGCCATCACCGCGTCCGACGATGGCAGCTTGCGCATCCACACATTTTCGTCGGGAGACATTCAGGCCACGCTCCCCGGACACCACACTGGCCCTTTGTGGCGAGCCAAGTTTTCCCCAGCGGGCGACATCTTCGCAACCAGTGGCAGGGACGCACAAGTATTCCTATGGGATGCACGCACTTTTCAATTGCTCCATCGGTTAGAGGTGGAGGCCCCTGCATTTCCCACGCTCAGCCTTTCATTTTCTCCCGACGGAGAACTCTTGGCTGGCGGCAACGATATGGGAAAAGTCCGCCTATGGAATACAAGTACCGGCAGCGTGCAATTTGATCTCCAAGCCGCCGCCGAAGAAGGCATGACGACTGCATTTTCGCCTGATGGCAAAACTCTGGCCACCGCCAGCGGAGCGAAGTCCGGCGTGCAATTGTGGCAAGTCGCCAGCGGACTGCAAGTCGGAACCTTCGAAGCGAATCAAACGTTCTATGGTCTAACGTTTACCCCCGATGGCAATTTGCTGGTTGGGGGAGGACGGACGGGAGTCTTCGTCTGGGATGTTGCCAGCCGCAGTCAAGTTCATCACTGGATGGGGCATCGCAGTGCGGTCGTTGAGGTCGGCGTCTCCCCGGACGGTCAAACGTTGGCCACGATCGGTGATGACCATACATTGCGTCTGTGGCACATAAGAACCGGTCATGAGCTATTTACTCTCTTTCGCCACGACCACCTCATGCGATGGCTGCAATTCACATCATCGCAAAAACTGCTCCTCGGCACCAGCTTCGACGACGCCCCTCTCTACGGAGTCGTTGTCTTCGACGCCAACCCGTTTTACCTGCCGCCGTAGACGCGGACCTCGTTTAACCCGCACCGTCCTCGTTTAACCCGCAGCCGTAGGCGAGGACGCTCCAAGCCTTACGTAGCCGAGGACTATCGTCGGTGCCTACAGGCGTCTATGGGGCCTACAGGTGCCGGTGGGACCTAGCAGGGCGGTCCTCGCCTACGGCTGCGGGTTAAACGATCTCACCCACTGGAGCCTACCATGAAACCCCTCAACCGCACACGAAAACTCATTGTTGCCCGACGCAGTACTGCAAGTGCCCGACGTCGCTTGCTTGTCGAACATCTGGAAACTCGCAAGCTGCTGGCCGTACTGGCTGGCGATGACTTTGAGTCGGCCAACTTCAACGGTGGCAGCGGCTGGATGGGCGCGAGCTGGCAAGTTGCCGGTGACGCCACGGTCCTGTCCAGCAACGTGCCCCACGCAGGGCAATACCAGGCTCGCCTGCGAACGGGCAGCGGTGACTTGATTCGAGCCGTTGATGTCAGCGGTCAAACCGATTTGCGTTTGCAATTCTGGTCGAAAGTCAGCTCCTTCGAGAGTTCCGACAAGGCGTATGTGCAGGTTAGCTCCAACGGCACATCCTGGACCACGGTGCAGCATTTCGGCAGCGCGCAGAGTGATAACCAATATCACTTTTATGACATCGCCGTGGTTAATCCCAGCAACACACTCTACGTCCGTTTCGACGCCGGCATGAGCGCCACGAGCGATCAGTGGTACTTAGACGATATCGCCGTCACGGGAGTTCCAAGTACGCCACAGATCTCGATCAGCGATGCAACTGCGAATGAAGGAGACGATTCGTTTCGGTATCTAAAGCAATTCAATGCAGCCGGAGGTGAATATCTCGATGGGCCGCATGGAATGACCAAAGGTCCAGATGGGGCCCTGTATGTGGCCAACCAATTTGGAAATACGGTCTACCGTTATGACGCGGCAACTGGTGCCCCGCTACCCGCACCTGGAAAAACGGGGGCTGAGTTTGTAACTGCTACCGATAACGGTGGACTAAACGGAGCGCGAATGCTCGCTTTTGGACCAGGCAATGACTTGTACGTTGTCAGCGAACACTCACATGAAGTTCTTCGCTACAACGGAACGACCGGCGCATATGTGTCAACTCTAATTGCATCAGGATCCGGCGGTCTGAATCACCCCAAGGGCCTGCTATTCCATGGTGACTACTTGTACGTTGGCGGCCTTCGGGACGGTGACGTTGGCTTAGACGCCATTTTACGGTTTGATGCGTTAACCGGCGTTCCTGCTGGACTTTCAGAAATACCAGGCGACGCAGTTTTCATAGCCGATGGTGACCATGATCTTGATAACCCGGGCCAAATCATATTCCACAATGGATTTTTCTACGTGGCAAGCACAGCCCCTGGTACGAAAAACGCGATTCTGAAATATACAACGGACGGAGATTATGTTGAGGATTTCGTAACCAGCGGCAGTGGTGGGCTGTTCGGACCGACCGACATGGAGTTCTCGTCAGACGACAAATACCTCTATGTTGTGAGTTGGGCCAATGATCAGGTGATTCAATTTGACGCGACGACGGGTGCATTTGTAGATGTGGTAGCCGATGGTGCAGGGCTGGATGTTCCTGTCGATATCATTCTTGAAGCCAATGGAACTTTCATAGTTACCAGCAGAGCAACCAACCAGATCCGACGCTATGGGCCGAATTCACTAGCAGCCTTTACGGTCAGCTTAAGTGCCGCAAGCAATAGTGATGTGGCGGTCGATTATGCCACTGCGGAACTTGTTCCATCGTCCGCAGTCGGCGGAGTGGACTATGTGACAGCTTCGGGCACCATCAATTTCGCTCCCGGTCAAACCAGCCGCACGGTATTCGTCCCCACGCGGGACGATTTAATTCTTGAAAGCAATGAGACGTTTTATGTCCATCTCACCAACCCATTGGGCTTGGCGACAATTGTGGACGCCCAGGGCATTGGCACGATCGTGGACAACGAAGTTGCAGCGACTAAGTTCTACGTCGTCAACGATGCTTCGACCAACCATACCTACGAATACGACGCAGCCGGTGCTTCGATCGAGAACTACGCGCTCGACAGCGGCACGGACAAGGTCTACGCGTATGCCAACGGACGCGCGAACAAGTCCGGCAGCCAGTCCGCTTCCACGGTTTTTGCATTGGCCGCCGGCAACACCAACCCCCAAGGTATCGCCGATCCACCTCCTGTTTCTAGCGGGTCGATTCCCACGCATCGCATCGCGTCAGCAGTTGACGACGAGTATGACACGATACCGGTCGCGTGGAGCGGCTCGATCCATGACTTCGCCCCACTGCCAGCGCGCAACCGTGAACACTTGACATCGCAAGCTGCATCGAGATTGCAGGGCGTCGATCGATTCATGCGACGCTTGGGCCGCGATTTGGTTCCGGCAATGAAGTTGAGTTCAGTCTCTGAGATGTATACCGTATTCGAACGCCCAATCGCTCAAGCTCGCAATATCGACGCTGAGGCAGATCGCGGAGCTTTCGAAGAAGCGCTCGAACTGCTTGCGGTCGACCTGCTGAAGGCACAATCCTAGTCATCGCGAGTTCGGAATTGTTTAACGCGAATTCCGTTCAGTTTTTGTTTAACCCAAAGCCGTAGGCGAGGACCGCCTGTCAACACAGCTGCAGGCGAGCCCTGCGACTTGACTTCCTCGCCTACGGACTGCGGGTTAAACAGGTGGGTCCTCACCTTCGGACTGCGGGTTAAACTTAGTACAGCAGGCCGGTGGCCAAGCCGATGCCGTCTAGCGCCACGGTGCTGTGCGAGTCGACAGGGCCGCCGACGTCAAACCAAACCTGCGCTTCATAGCTGCCGCGGACGAAGAACTGAGCGCGCGGGCCGAGGCAATGTGTGTACTGCAAGCCAATGGACATTTCGCCATTCGTCAAAATCTCGGTGGCGTTGGCCACGTCGACTAGTTCGTTGGCGTAGCCGTCCTTCATCTCATAGATGGCCTGCTGCGTTTCACAGTACAGCAGCGCTCCACGCACTCCACCATAGGTGGAGAACCGAGATGCACCCAGCGGACGCCAAGCTTGCAACGATGCGGTGGGGCCAGCTCCTTGGAAACTGAGGTCATTGGTGACTACCTCCCACAGCGCATTGGTCGCGTCATACACTTCGCCGCGCAAATGCTGATCCATGTCGGCCAAACGCACGCCGGCCCCGACCAAACATTGCAATGGTCCTAACCCAAAACGCTGCGTGGCTTCGAGATCGAGGGCTTGTAGAGTCAGGCTGTGGTTGGCGACGAGCGTCTCGCCCAAATCGGCGTAAGCATTGCGAGTCAAATTACCACCCGCTCCGTAGACAAACAGGTAGACCGGAGTGGCTCCCGCAACTGCCGTGGCGCGCTCCGTGGCTGCCTGGTCGTTGAATCGCCAGTAAGTGCCGCGAAAGCCACCGCCGTTGCAACCTTGCCAGCCTAGCCAGGTACGTGGGGTGAAATTGAAATCGTAGTCGAACGGTACCAGCGTATTACCCACGGGAGGATCGATAATCATGGCCACATTCTGATCGAAGTGGGCCCGCATCCACAGAAATTCAAAGCCGCTATAGAAGCGATTGACAGGAAGCACGCCGCAGCCCAAGTTTGCGGCATTCACGCCTGTCAAGCTGTAGCCGTTGGCGTTGAAAGCGGTCGGTGCGGTTTCGGGCGAGTTGTAGTACACGGAATTGCAGTTGCCTGGAACCGCATAGGCCGATCCATTGTACATCGAGCCGTAGTGCATCGAGTCAACCCTGCCAGGGCCGACCAGGACCGCACCTCCCTGCGAGACCACTCCATCGGCTGACAGGCCACACGCAGAGGGCCCAGCCATACACTGCACTTGTGGATATACATATCCATTTTTCGCACCAAGAACCTGCGCAGCAGGGTTGCTGAATGGTTGACCAGCGGCAGAAAAACTTTCCAGAGCTGGAAAACCTTGGCCAGCGAAATTCGGCGACCAACAACCGCTCGGCGCATAATTCACACCGCCGCAGGAGTAGTCTGCAACCGGGCCACAATCACCGGGACCTTGCGCTGGGCAGGTTGTTCCCGCGAGCACGGACGCAACGACGATGGCCACACAGGTGTTCAAACGTCTGAGTAAGTAACACAAACCAAAGTTGGTGATGCCCATAATGCAGTCCTTTGCAGCCAGGCGGTCGAAGAAACAGGATTGGAACCGTCAGCTTCCTGCAACGGATTCCAAGCTAACATCGGAACCATGCCCCCACCTTGGTAAGAAGTTTTAATCGTGCTAACCAACCCAACCAATTCGAATCAATTTAACAGGCACCGCACACAGTCATGTGCGATAAAGCACGCTACCTTGCTACCAATAGGTCTTTTCGCGATGGCGAGGCAGATAGAACCTGGGAATTAGCCGATCGACTCGCAACAATCCGTCGCGTGTCAACGTCACGCCACGCTGATCAACGGTCAGCCAGTGACGTGCTGCGCATTCCGCCAATGGCTCGGCGAAAATTTCAGCCACGTTGACTCCGAACTTCTCTTGGAAATAGGTCGCGGACGCGCCACCGAGTTTTAACTGCAGGACAAATTCACGTACCAACCGCTCGTCGTCGGCCAGTTGGCAGGCGCGAGCTCTTGCGTGGCCTTGTTCGGAAACACTTTGCAAATAGCGGTCCAGCGATGCTTGGTTCTGGTAATGCACGCCCCCAAAGTAGCCGAACGAGGAGACGCCGGCGGCCAACAAGTCGGCTCCCTGATACTGCGCCTCCTGATAAATGAAGCGACCGTGATCGAGATCGCGAACGGCGGCATAGGCGCTGCGGACCCAATAGCCGTTTTGCTCTAATTGCTCAAAGCCGCGGCGCAAGCGATCGCGTTTGACATCCCAGTCGGCCGGTGACAGCAGGAGTCTGCGCGTAACCGGCCAACTCCTTGAGCAGTGTGTCAATGTAGTGATGGGTTTGGTCATGCGTCGGTTTGGCATACGAGCGATAGTAGCAGTAGTGACAGCGCTCGGCACAGAAGGGAACGTGCACATAGAGCCCCAGTGGAACCTGGCCGCCGGCCGTCGGTCGACGATTCAGGGCTTGGTCCACTGCATTGAGTTGCTGTTTGTCCCAACAGGAAAACGGCGGGTAGCTGGATACAAAATAGTTGCCTTCGCTCGGTTCGGGAGCATCACAAGCGGAGCATTCGATGATAGGAGTCATAACGCTATTCCAAGTGGGGCACTCCTGCCGGGAGTGACTCTAATCGTAGCCACAAGCCGTCTGCCGATCGGCTCAGGACAGAACGGAAATTGAGAGTCTGTCGTGCGGGCTGCCTACCTGCAAACGCAGGCTAGCAGCCTGTGCTACAACCGTTGCTAACGTGTCACGTCCGGCAGGAGTGACCTACTTTTTGTTTCACAACTACCTGGCGTGGCGATGACCTGCAATCGCAACTCACCGGATGCCGGCGCCTCGGCTTCAAAGGCCACCATTCGCGTACCTGGGTTGGCCGAATCCCATTCGTTACGTGGCTTTTCAGTATCGATCGTCGTCCATGTTACCCCGACCGGTTGAACGATCGTCAACGCTAGTTGTTTGCCTTGTTGTTTCAAGTGCATCGCAGATTCGGTTTGCGAATCAACCTCGGCGCGCGTGAGCATACCCCATCGCACGTGACTGCCTGGTTTGAGTCCCGTCAATTCATCTTGAATCACCACTTCCCTCGATGGCAACAAATCTACGCGACGACGCACGCTGGCTGCCTGCCCCTTGTAAACCGCACTCATGTCGACCATGGAGTGAGGGGACTGCGCGTCATCTAAGAAATTGATAAGCTTGGCGTGACCTGCGGCAACTTGCAACTTGCCATCGATGACCAGCGTATTGTGACCGGCATTGCTCTGGCGAAAGATGGTCCAACGGTCGGAGTCTTGTGCTGCGCTCCATAAATTCATGCCGCGCGATTCAATACCGTGATAGCCTTCGGCCCCCAAGTCCAACGCCCAACGGACACCGTCAGCATCCAGCACGAAGGAGCCTGTGTCCATTTGGCCGTGAGGCGCTGAGGGTGAACCGGCCTTCAAGCCAACGAACGTCGCATTGGGGTCGACCCAGGAGCTGCGATGCACGGCGACTGGTGTGTCCGCTTCGCTTTGCCAGTTGAGCGGCATCTGGATGTCCGCTGCAGCGAGCTGGGCTTCATCGCTGGACATCCACAACAACGCCAACGGCAGCAACCGGTTACCACCTGAGCCCGCGTCACGCGCGGAAAAGCTGGCGAGCTCGGCCCTCAGTCGCGCGTCTTGTCCCAGCAGCCAATCGGGGCGGTTGTAGTGATCGGCGAACCAATACAAAGCCGATTCAGGCCTACGACCTGCGCCGCCGTCGGCATAGTTGAACGCTTCTCCCGAAGGTCCCGTCATCAGGCACAAGTATTGTCCCGTCTCATTGAAGCCCGGCAAATCGCTCAAACCGAAATCGCGCCCCAACACGCTGTCGAGCATTGCCAGCAACACGACATTGAAACTCGTTCCATACGCCCAGTAACCGGGGCCTTCGGGATAGCTGCCATGGGGTGCAAAGGCTTTCATGCTGCGCGGCACATTTTCGATTGCGTTGAGAACCGTCTTGGCTGCCAGTTCCGGTTCATCTTCTAGGATCGCCAGCCCGCCGGCGGTCATCCCGCAATGGCATACTTGTCCCCAATTGTTGGTCGCTCCCACCCACTTACGATGCTCCGTTTCAAACGGCAGTGATACTCCCTTGTGCTTGATGGCTTCGCGAATCGTTTGGCGGCTCGTTTCGTCGAGCGCGTCAAACATCCAGTCGTAGCCGATGGCCATTGCGAGTGTCATTTCGGCGACGTCCAGATAGTGACTTGGGTTCCAATCGCTAAAGTCGGCGACGGCCAGCATCTCTTGCTTACCGCGTTCGACGTACTTTGACTCGCCCGTCAATTGATACGCCATCGACAAATTCAGCATGCGTTCCAAACACCGCCGCGATTCGCCGAGCAACCGCCGCCCCTGCAGAGTTCGAGTAATTGGCCGCACATCGGCCAGCACATCGGCGTGGCGAATGACCACCCCTGCTAGCATGTCGCGGGTTGAGGTCGAATTGCCGATCGACTGCCGCAGCAATTGAAACTGCTCCGCATCAGCCATCAGCCGCGGATGCGTCGGAGGAATTCTTGCGATCTGCGATTCTAAATCTTTAATCGTGATCGCCTGGCGTGCGTCTTGTGCGTTTGCAACCTGCAGCGGCAGTAAGAGTAGCAAGCAAACAATGATTCGATCCATGGTAGTCTCCCAGTGGGTCACTCCTGCCGGGCGTGCCCCGTGCAACACGATTGCTCAAAAGTTGCACCCGGCAGGTGCGACCCATTGGCGACATCTCACACTTCAACGACTTGACCTATCGCCATCAATTCTATACCTCTAGGTCCAGTTTGCAACCCCTTCGACCGAAGCGCGGTTAAGGACTGTAATTACGGTTGTCGCGAATCGTCACCGGTAAACACTTGGTCCACCGCGACGTTCTCATGAACCACTAGGTGCCCGTTTGGCCAACGAACGGTGATTGAATCAATGGTCTGGGCGGTGCCCAAACCGAAATGCAAATCGCTGGGGCTTTGTGACAGGTACAAACCTTCGGCTCCTACGATGGCGGTTTGAACTCGATCTTTGGTGCGAACGACTACGATGGCACCCAGGGCGAAGGTGGCTGAGGTTCCCCTTGCGGCGGACCCACCAGTGCCGCACGAGATACGACAGCACGGGCATCACAAACAAGACGCCGATGGTGGTATGCAGCAACACCGAGATCTGGGTCAAGGTGCTGAACGGCAAGAGCCAGACGGCCAATCCCGAAAGCGTTTCAAACAGTAGATAGCCCGCCGCCAGCCGCGACCGCCACTCTGCCACCGCCGTGATTTCGGTCGCTGTGGCTCGCTCGCCGATGAAGATCAGGGAATTCGTTGGGTTTTGCCCTGGGAAACGCTTGGCGTCAACCGTGATCTCGCCAATCGCGACGTGCCCCCTCCCAGCGAATTGCGCCTCTACGGAGAACCTGGAAATTCGACAGTCATTCCAGCCAAGTGAACCCCCTCCCAGTTCACCCGAGTTACAAGCCCCATTTAATGTACCTCAACAGGATGAGTTGATCTGGCAGGACGGTCTTGCTGCGAACGTTGGATGGACGTCTCTTCGGGCGGAGCGGCCGATCGCTTGTCAGGGCTACCTTTAACACTATAACCCAGCTTGTGTTTCCCGTATATTTCTATTGTCGAGTGGACTCTAAGCACCCACCTATCGACGAGCCCTACCATGAGTCGAAGCGTGCGAAGCATCAGGTTACGAATGAGTGTGCTGGCAGCTTGGGCTGGGGCCTGGTTGACGCCAGGCTATGAGGTGCTGGGGCAGGATGCAACCGCTTTGCAGCCACCCGCTTCCTCAGACTACCGATCGCCATTGGCGGTGGTCGCTTCACCGGATGGGAAAACGATCTATGCCACCGATCAAACCCGCGGCCGCCTGTCGATTCTCGACGCCGCAAGCATGACACCCTGCGGAGAGATCGAATTGCGAGGTCGTCCACAAGGTTTGGCGCTGTCGAGCGACGGGAGCACGCTGTATGTCGCTGAGCATGGAGCCAGTAGTGTGGCCGTCATCGATTCGAGCGGGCGCAAAATCATTTCGCGAATGGCCGTCGGACTGTGGCCAACTGCGATAGCGCTCGGCGAACAGTCACGACGGCTATACGTCGCCAACCAAGACCGTGATTCGATTTCGGTAGTCGACTTGAGCCAGCAGCCCACCAAAACGATCACTGAGATTGCGGTTGTTCGCGAACCGAGCTGCCTAGCTATCACGCCCGACGAGAAGCATGTCGTCGTGACAAACCTGATGGCTATGGGGCGTGGCACCGACCCGACATTGTCGGCAGTGGTGAGCATTGTCGACACCGACGCGCTCGCACCGGCGAAAAACGTGAAGCTCCCTCTCGGATCTACGATGGTCCCAGGTGTGGCTGTCAGTCCCGATGGGAAATGGGCTTATGTGGTGCATGGACTGGGCCGGTTCCATCTGCCTATCACGCAACTCGAACGCGGCTGGGTGAACACCAACGCACTAAGCATCATCGATATCGCAAATGGTTCGCGGCTGGCCACGCTACTGCTCGACGATTCGATGCAGGGTGCCGCAGATCCACACAGCCTGGTCGTCTCCCAGGACGGCGATCAGCTGTGGATCACGCACACTGGAGTCCACGAAGTCTCTTCCATCAACATTGGTTTGGTGCATGAACTGCTGTATGGCAATGTGCCCGAAGAGTTGGCGGCGCTCAAGGACGGTTCGCAAGCCAACATCTGGAAACAGATACAACAGAACCGAGAGAAGATAGCCGACCTCGAAAACGACCTGACCGCGCTGTACATCGCCGGAGCAATTCACCGCTTTCGCGCTGGTGGCACTGGCAACGTGTCCTGGTCGAAGTCAAACGGTTGTCTCAGCAGTCGATCGGAATTTAATCCAACTGTCCTGTGAGGGATAGACGAGCCATTCGAAGTATTCTCCACTGTGTTTGTATAGTATTACCAGTCTAGTTCCGGTTGCGGGGAAATTGGTCATGAATACATCAAACACTAGACGAGCCAATGCCATCAGGAATTTGGCCGGCGGGCTTCGTGCGATGGCACTGAGCTGGCTCGTGGCGGCGAGCTATGTCGGGGCACAAACTCCGGAAGCGGAGACACAGACGCCAGCCAAAGTTGACACCGCCGCGTTGCGTCGAGGAATCGTCGATCTGATGGACGCGTTTGGGAGTAATTATCCTCGCGGCTGCGAATACTTGCAACAACTGGATGGACTGGAAAATCAATTTGAATCGCCAACGGGCAATCCGGCGGAGATATTGGAAGCACAAACTGAATCGCTCGTGGCACTCCAGCGTCAGGCCCTGTTGGTCGACAACCCGTTGCTCGACTTCGATCAGCTGTTGTTGATCAATCGCGCCGCGGACGCGCCTAGCCTTGGTCTGCCGCGCAACTGGCAGAGCAATTCCAGCTTGCCGCTCACAGGCTATGATGATGAGATTGCCATTTATTCGTTGGCCGCTGCCAACAACGACCAGGACAACACTATAACAACGCTGTTCAGACCAGGCGATGGTCGCTTTGTCGGCGTGCCATGCGTGTATGGCAATTCGCACGTGGCGAACTTGTACCAGATGGACGGCAGCGGGAAGCCGATCCGTCAGCTCTGCTTCGATCCAGAACACGACTGGTGCCCCACCGCGATGAACGACGGCCGCGTGATGTATACACGGTGGGAGTACACCGATACGCCGCATTCGAACACGCGTTTGCTCTTTCAAATGAACCCGGACGGCACCGAACAGGCAGAGTTCTAAGGCAGTAACTCGTATTGGCCCAACTCATTCTTCTATACGCGCCCCACTCCCGGGCATCCCACTAAGGTCGTCTCGGTGATCGGCGGGCATCACGATAATCCGCGGATGGGTGAATTGGTCATCTTTGATCCAGCCAAGAGTCGACGCGAGGCCGATGGGGCGGTGCAACGGATTTCCGGCTACGGACAGAAAGTCGAGTCGATCGTTCGCGACGGATTGACCAACGACAGTTGGCCAAAATTTCCACATCCCTATCCGCTCAGCGAAAAGCACTTTCTGGTCTCGTGCAAGCTGACACCTCAGTCGTTGTGGGGCATCAATCTGGTCGACTTGTTTGACAACTTGGTGTTGATCAAGGAGCTGCCCGATCACGATAGCCGCGTCGAGTCGAAGAACACGTATCAATTCGGCATTCATGGCTACCCCATGAACCAGCCCAGCCAGCCCGTAGTGCGGGTCTCTTGGACTGAGGCCATGTCGTTCTGCAACTGGTTGTCAGAAAAGACCGGCGAGAGATTCCCGCTTCCATCGGAAGCGCAGTGGGGATATGCCTGCCGAGCCGGTACCGATACCGCGATGTTCTATGGCGATGCGAATGCGGACTTCTCAAAATTCGCCAATATGGCGGACGCCAAACTATCGGAATTCGCCAGTGACCCTTACACCGTTGACACGCCTTTGGTAAATCCTCCCAAGTACGACGATTGGATCCCGAAAGCGGCGAGATTCAACGACGGTGCCCTGCTGACGGTCGCTCCCGGTGCCTATCAGCCGAACGCTTCGCGACTGGCACGCTTGGCAGCGGGCGGGCGTTATGGCTTTGCCCAATCTCTGTTTCAGGACGGTGGTAATTCCGGCAGCGCTTTGGGACGGTTGTTGGCGGCGTTCAATCATTTAGAACGCAACCGCACATTGATTGTTTAACCCGCGGCTGCGCGTTAGACAATTGAATTAACAGCCCGCTAGCCACGGTTGCCTAATAAGTCTGGAAACATATGTGTGGGTGCTTACCCCAATCAACTTGCCAATACACTACAATGACACTATAGTTTCGCTTGTATACGCCTATCGTCATCAAGTCGACAGGGGGCTTGAGTTGGAATTCGACGGCGGAGCGTTGGACCACTTTCCAGCATGGCTTGGACGATGCGGACTGGATGTACGAACCTCCCACATTCCACCAGTAGAATAGTAAAAAAAGAAGCGTAGAACAATAACGTGAAGGACGGCTAGATGTTTCGAATCAATGCGTCGACGCCGTTGAATGCAACTCTCATGGGTTGGGCAATTCTCTGGTACTTTTTCGCAGTCGCTGGTACCGGCGCAGCGGACCCCATGCACTCGGAATTATGGGGAAGCCAGGGCGAAAAATGGTCGGTCGATAGCCGTCTGCCCGATTTCTCCTATGCGGGATACCAGCGTGGTGAAAAGCCGCTCCCCAGACTGACACCTGCCTGTTCTGTACGCGACTTTGGAGCCGTCGGTGATGGCAGCACCGACGATACTCGGGCCTTTCAAAAGGCTATCGCGCAGTCGGCTGGGAAGACGATCCTGGTCCCGCAGGGCGTCTACGTTATCACAGATTTTCTCAACATTGACACAACCGGAACTTCGCTTACGGGTGTGGGAAGTGGGCAATCTATCCTAAAATTCCCGAGGCCTCTGAACGAAATCAAGCCAAACTGGGGAGCCACGACGTCGGGGCAGAGAACGAGCAACTACTCGTGGTCCGGCGGATTCATCACCATCCGCGGACCGACATCGACGCAGTTCTTAACGGAGGTAGCTGCGGACGCTAAGCGAAGCGAACAGAGCTTGCGTGTAGTTGACGTGGAGAACCTGCGGGTTGGCGACGAAGTTCGGCTGCAACTGAGCGACACGAAACAGCAAACTTTGGCTCGCTACCTTTACGCCAACGATCCTGGGCCGATGCAGAATCTTGGCAGCCGGGGGAGTGTGTCTTTCACTACGCGTATCACTCAGGTTGACGTGAACGGTCGGCGGATTGAATTTGATCGCCCGTTGCGGAACGATGTGCGCAGCGAATGGAAGCCTCAGATTTTCTCGATCTCCGGTGGTGTCGAGGAAGTGGGAGTCGAAGAGCTTGGTTTCCAATTCCCCGATTTGCCGTACGAAGGACATTTTACAGAACTGGGCTATAACGCGATGGCGATGAGCGGGGTGAGAAATTGCTGGGCGAAAAACCTGCGGATTTACAACGCCGATAGCGGCATTTTCATCAGCGGTTCGAACATCACTCTGAGCGGTATCGAATTCGACTCGGATCGTCCAATCGAGCGCAGTCGCAAGGCCACCGGTCACCACGGCATCACGCTTGGAGGTCAGGACAATTTGCTGAACGGGTTTGATTTTCGTACGCGATTCATGCACGACATCACTGTCTCCCACAACTCGGCGGGGAATGTTGTCGCTGATGGCCAGGGGCTCGACCTGTGCTTCGACCATCATCGTTACGCGCCACACGCCAACCTGTTCACGAACATTGATTTGGGTGAGGGGAGCCGCATGTTTCAATCGGGCGGTGGCGCGGCTCTCGGTCGTCACTCAGCGTCCTGGACAACATTCTGGGGCATCCGCGCCCGCCAACCACAGTCCTGGCCCAAGGATTGGGGACCGGACATGATGAACCTAGTTGGGCTGCCATCAAGCGACGCTGCAGTCACTGAGACAAGCGGTCGTTGGTTCGAACCCCTCGCTGTCGAACGGCTACAGCCCGCCGATCTGTACCAGGCTCAACTTGCCAAGCGTCTGCAGAAACCCTGATGACCGACTGGCGATATTCGGAGAACGAACATGCATGCGAGATGCAAATTCCTTTCAGTCGCCGACCCCAAGATCAGCCAATTCTTGACGACAAACATCTGACGAGGGGGGGGTGGTGGTCCCAGCCTGAGGTCACGTGTGTTGGGCCTCGCCTACGGCTGCGGGTTAAACGACTAATTCAGCAGCCCGCTAACGCCAAAGCGGCTAAATATGGGGAGAAACTGAGTGAAATCAAAATTACTATCAACTAGGTAAATGACATGCGGCGAGTAGTAGTGACGGGTATGGGCTTGGTTTCCTGTCTGGGAAATTCCCAGGAATCCGTGGTTGATTCTTTGCGTCACGGCAGATCGGGTATCAGCTTCAATAAAAAGTTTGCGGAAATGGGCTTGTGTAGCACGGTATGCGGATCGGTCGATATCGACCTGGGCGAGCACATCGATCGCAAAGCTCGCCGCTTCATGGGCGATGCCGCTGCGTATGCTTACGTGGCAATGCAGAATGCGATAGCGGATGCAGGTTTGACCACCGTGGAGATTTCGAATCCGCGCACGGGATTGATCGCCGGTTCGGGTGGTGCGTCCAGCGCCAACCTGGTCTGGGGTGCAGACACGTTGCGTGAAAGAGGCTTGCGCCGAGTAGGCCCATACCTGGTGCCGCGTACCATGAGCAGTACCGTTTCCGCTTGCCTGGCCACGCATTTCGGTATTCATGGACTAAACTATTCCATTACCTCTGCCTGCGCTACCAGCACCCACTGCATTGGTGCCGCGATGGAACAAATTCAGTGGGGCAAGCAGGATCTGATTTTTGCCGGTGGTGGTGAAGAAGAGGACTGGGCTCTGGCGATGATGTTCGATGCCATGGGTGCCTTGACTACGAAGTACAACGACCAGCCATCGATGGCATCCCGCGCCTATGACAGCGGACGGGATGGATTTGTCATTGCCGCCGGTGGCGGCATGCTGGTGCTAGAAGAACTGGAGCATGCCAAGTCCCGCGGCGCCAAGGTTTATGCGGAAGTCGTCGGCTATGGCGCTACATCCGATGGCGCCAGCATGGTTGCCCCGTCGGGTACAGGTGCGGTGCGCTGCATGCGGCAGGCCATTGCCGCGGTCGAAGCACCGAATTGGACTCCCAAGCTGAAGGCATGCCGGTGTTGCGGAAAAGTGAAGAAAACGCTGGCTTGAACACCGTCATGAGCAACAATTTCGGTTTTGGCGGCACCAATGCCTGCCTGGTTCTACAACGTCTTGAAAGGAGTTAATTGAACTATTGTTTCAACTTTACGCGTTACTTTTTTGGTCTGAATTTCCCAATTTGACGAGGACTGTGGGGCCTGCTTGGTGCTTCGAATGTCGAATTGTCGTGCCCCTCTTCAAAGTCTTCGGTTATGGTGTGATCCCCAGGAAGCCTCGCCGTAAGTCACCGAGTTCTTCACGCTAAGAAATGCCCACTGGCCATGTGAGATTGTCAACACATATACCGCAAGGCTTTGGGAAGCCACTTATCCGCAGGTCTATTCTTGCGACGCGGCCCCCAAGCAACTGGAACAGGTGAGCGTTTCTGTCGGCCAGAACCTACATCAGGACAACGGTCGTGTCGATGTTGTCCGTGCCGGTTGTGATGACAGCGAGGTTGTTGGCGATCTCTAGTTTGCCGATCAGCTTTTTCACGTTGCCGTCAACGCTGCAGAACTGTTTTGTGCAATCGAACGCAAGTGCTGATGTTGGGCAGACTGTCCGTCGAGACTGCCAAGGCTAGTTTCCACGGGAACGCTCGGCCTTGGCCTGCAGTTCATGCTCTTCGAGGAGTCGGCCAGCGGTCAGGCAATCGGCGATTTGAATTTTTGCGGGTGCTTCTAATTCGCCGTCAGGAAAGTGAACGTAAAACTGCCCGGTTTTCAGTCTAGGGAAATCGCTCGCGTTGCTTCCGCGTCCTGACATCAATTCCGACAACGCTTGCAATGATGCTGGCGAGCTGGCGCGGCCATAAAAATGGGTAGCACAATTGCCAACGATTTTCGTATCAATGTCTTTCGGGTGCTGCGTTGCGAAGACGATGCCTAGACCGTATTTTCGCGCCTGGGCGGTCAGGCGTTGCAGGTTGGCTTTGCAGGCCGAGGCGGCTTGGCTGGGAACGAAATCCCTAGCTTCATCGATGACCAGTAGGCCGCGCAGCTTGCGCCCGGCAGGAGGGTGCGGATGCTTCTTAATCCACGAGAATAAGGTCATGGACAATTGGTTCAAAAAGTCGCGCTGTGCGTCGAGTGACTGTAGGCCAAGCAGGCTGATGGTCGAAATCCGCGTTCGCCCTCGCCGTGCATCGTCACCGAACAGGACGGCGGGATCGAGTGGGATTCCCGAGCTATTGAGCAAGGGATTTTGAGCCACTGCACTTTTCAAATCATCGGACATCTGCCTGGCTACTTTCGCCTCATTCTCAACGCCAATCCCAGCAGCGTCAGGAAATTCTTCAAGCATCGCAATGTATGCGGGGAGTGTTGAAGTTGAACTTCTCCGTGCGAAGAATTTGAGCGACGAAGCCAGAATTCCCTGTTTGATCCTGGCAGAACGAGATTGGCCAGCGGCTGCAATATCCGACAATGCTGCGGCAGCCATTTCGACCGCTTGCTGCAGCTCCTCCAAGTTGTCGCGCAAGGGAGCGAAGTCGGGGAGCAGTTCGAGCTTCAATGGATTGCCACTTTCTCGCCCTGGCGTCCATACCAGCATCTCAGTTCGCTCGGAAAATTGCTGCGCGCGCTCCACGTCCCCCTGCCGCCAGTGGGGCGAAGGCTCTGCGCGGCGTTCATCGAAGGTACACATGTCTTTGCCGCAGTCGATGACAATGGACGGGATGCCCAGCAAGGCGGCCTCTTCGACAATTCGACGAACCGTCACGGTTTTCCCTGAGCCCGAGCCACCGAGCACCAGCGCGTGCTTGGCAAGCACCTTCAGCGGCATCGACACCAAGCCGTCGGACGAGGCGAATTTTTCGACGCGAATACCGAGCTCCAGCGGTTTGCTGGCTATTGAGATTTCGGCTGTCTCTGCCGGCTGTTGCGTGTGGGGCTTAGTCGCTGATTGGATACTCCATGCGACCCAGGGCAATTTCACTGGAGGCTCTTTGGCTGCGGCAGCCGATTGGCGTGACTGCTGTTGAGTTGAAGCTGTGCCTGGCTCGCCGGTTGCTTCCAACGTCGGAGTCTGCGTCTGCTTCGGAGTCTGTTTCGGAGCGTTGTTCGATGGTGCGGTAGCCAGCTTGGGCTGATGCGACGACACTATGCGTTCTGCTGGTCCACTTACCAGTTCGCTAACAAGGGCTGGTGGTAACATCGCATCGCAGAGCACTTGGATCGACGCCATGGGCCGCCGTGACTGCAGCCAAGCAACCAGCCGTGGATGGTTTTCATTCAGCATTTGGCTGAGTGCCGATAGGACACTCAGATCTTGGTCAGTGGGGCGTGCGAATCGTCCTCCCATCTGAGTGAATTGGTCTGTCACCTGCGCCGCCACGGAGCTCGTTGGCTGTGGAATCGTGCGCAAGATCACCAAATTCCGGAACGACAGCGCTCGATCGATTCCCGAGTGGGTAATCGCCGCACGTAGGCGGCTCGTGTAGGCTCTGGGGTGCGGCCTCTCCAAGCCTCTGACGCAGAAATGCAGCTCTCGCCCTCGATCGTTGTGAAATACGAATCGCAGTCGCGCGTGCAACGGCTTGGCATTCTTTCCCCCAGCAAACTCTTGGTCGATCACTGCGTCCACGTCATTTGGCAAGCAGTCTTCGTGTTCATGGAGCCAGCAGCGAAACGCGGCGTAGTAGAGCGGTGCCAGCCGTTCATCCTCGTGAGAATCGTCAAGGAGAGCTACGATGCCTGTCTGCTGCTGCAAGGCACTGTAACGTTCGTCTAGCTCCGCCAGACCCTTCGCTTGCAGAGGCTCGTCGCCCGTGCTGCTGACACGCGCAATTGCCTTACTGTCTGCAGATGCGGAAAACGCACGCACTTCTTCGATGGATCGCGACGCGCGGATGCGATCCAGCTCTCGACGACACTTTTTCAGCGCGGTCCGCACATTCTCATGGGCCAATTGCTCCAGGGCGGAAGACGCGAAGGGCCAAGTGGAATAGGGAGGGGTCCATTGTGTCCTTGCATAAGCGACACTCAGCCGTTTTGCGATAATTTCACAGGTAGCTTGGCCGGTCGCTTTTGAAAGTACGCGCGGCGCTTCAAATCGATCGAGGAAACTTGTCAAACATATTTCGGGGAGCATGCTCCAGGTCGCTTCAATGCAGCTCACAATGGGAAACGTCGCGTGCAGTTCGCGCATGGTAGCCAAGCAATTACCAATCTGCTTCACAATGGAACTGGAGGCTACTTGCTCCATTTCATCGGCGTTCTGTCGCTGATCGCAAGCAATCTGCTGCACAATCGGGTCGAGCTGATCGAAGGCGACAACTGTTGGCCCACACAGGCTCATGTACCAAGCCAAGCCGCGCAGGATATCACTGGGTGCGACCGCATCGCGATAGAAACCAAGCTCACGACGGAGGCCCGCATCGAGAGGTTGTCCCTGCAACCAAGCGTAGCCAAGACTCTGCGTTTCCAACGAATTTGAATTTAAGCAGAAAATGGCGCGGACAACATCCTGGTGGCGCAGCACCTCCGTACGATAGTGCCTTTGCAGAGACTCCAACAATCGATTAGCAATTTCGCGTAGCGCATGAGGACTCGCTTTGGCCAGCACACTCTTCACACGCTCCATTGGTTCTCGGTACCAACGCTTGACCAAACGTTGTAGCAGTAGTTCTTGCTGCGTTCCCGAAGGTCCGACTTCCTGCTGCAACGCGTCGAGATAGCCCTGCAAGACGGTCTCCCATATATCGCGCACATCGGTCATGTCGATCAACACAAAGGCCGCTTGGCCGGCGATCGCTATCCGCCGGAATTCCCCGAGCAAATGAGTCTTGCCCGACCCTCCCGTTCCGATGATGGGCCAGCCCATGATCGGCAGATCACGATTTAGCTGAATCTCTGCAAGCTTCTGTGAGAACTGCAATCGCAATCCGGCGTGTACTTCGGCGACATCGAGTTCATTGTCGACCCACACATCTTTGAGTCGAACTACCCAATTGAAATCGATAGCTCCCAGTGCGTTGAGCGCGGCAGGTTCCGTGTCATTGGCTAGTAACATGGTTGAGTTCCTTGCAGATATAAAATATGGTTTTCTGATCCCGAGGGCGTTAACAAGACCGCAGCTCGGTCCGCTTCACTAATCTCATCGGGATTGTCGAGACGCATCGCGGTCAGTCTGCCGCTGAGTTCCATTGCCAAAAGCGCCTGGTCCACGGAGGCGGGAGAAAACTCGGCCAAGAGTGGACGCAGGTCGCCCAGTCGTACGCGAACATTGGCGCGATTCCCGCCCAGTTTGAGACAAGCCGACTCGATAGCCGACTCGATCGTGCGGTGTGGCTGGGCGACATCGCGCACTTCCAAGGCGTCGGCTTGTTGAATGAGGTGGCCGATCGAAACAGTATGATCCTGAGCTTGAAAGTAGCTAGCCAATGACTTCAATAGACCTTGCAGAACCACTCCCGTCGTCGAAGATCGCCCCTCAAGTGGAGTCGTTAAATTATCTTGACACCATTCCCAGCCGGCATCTGTCAACTCGACAACCATCGGACGCCCGCTCGTTCTGATTAAGCCCAGCGATACAAGTTGCTTGCGCTGACTAGCGGTTCTCAGCTTCAAACGCATGTCCTTCAATCGCGAGTTACCCTGCGGGCTGATCGCCAGCGTCCACAAGAACAGACGCTGGTTGGATTGCATCTCAATGGGCATGGGCATAGTCCTCGCTATTGTTGATGTCGGCTTGTTGATAGTTGTTCTGTGCGATTCGATAGTCGACTACGTCGCGGATCTTCTCCATGGCTAATAGTGGATCTTGAATGACTACGTCATGCGGTAGACGCAATACGAGATAGCCGCTAATCAACAACTCGTAGTCGCGCTGGCGATCTTTGCGGAAGGAGACTTGGTTCGAATGGAATCGATAGCCATCAACCTCGACGACAATTCTCCCTTTTGGCCAGACTAGATCCGCAACAGGCGAACTACCTCGCACCGTGTCGAGATGTTGATTGCATTGAAATAGGCCTGCGAGCTGTGCATCGGCTTCCAACGCAGCGTGGAGCTGTTGTTCGCCTGGACTGCCGGGATGAGGCCGACCGAGGAACGGATGGACCAACTTGTCTTCGTCCAACTTCGGATGGGTCCGCTGGTTGGAGACGTGCTCGGAGATGGTGCTCCCTACTTGATCTGCTGAGCGGGCGATCGTGGTTGGTTCCGTTCCGGCGAATTGCCGATCAGTTGCTAACGCGCAACCGTTACAATTTGCATGTTGATTCCAACTCTCAAACGTCAGGCTATCGAGAGCGCTGCGATTTGCGAGCGAAGTGTCGACGACGAGTAGAACGCACGCGTTCGCTTCTCTTGCCAGCCACTCGGCCCCCTTGGCAAGGCCGAGCAATCGCTCGTCGTCCACATCCTGGGCTGGGACCAACAAGGCAATCGCCAAGCTTTCAGCAGCCAGCGCTGCTGACAATCGTCGCAATTGATAGGATCGTGACAGTTTGGCAGAGTGCGGTCGTTGACCTCGCTGGGCGAGGCGACTCGCAAATTGTTGCCAGCGACGATCGTGATTCGCATCCCTCGTATCCGCCTGAGACCAATTGGGCCAAACCTGGAGTGCCGTGTCTGCGAGAAGTTCGCAGACATGTTGAAGCCATGCTGCGCAATTGGGGACTTGGCTGAATTCGTGCGCAACTAGTTTCCACGGTGTACGTCGGTGCTCGACGATTGTGACCAATTCTGCGTAGGTCGCGAGCACATCATCAGTAGCCAGTCCAACTAGATGCTGAAGCTGCAGAGATTCGATTGATGGCTGAACGATGTTTGGCATGCAAAGCAACACATGGAAACGACGAATCTCGACGCCTTGCACGAGACGTTAAGAGCCCCTATTACCCGAACGATTCGGTTAACCGCCACGCCATAGGCCGGCATTCTTCCTAGAACCGCTAAACCTTAGCACACACTTTGGAGCGTGTGGAAAAAAGCTACAAAATACCCGAGAGCAATGGGTTTGGGTGGGAGAGTGCCGCGGGTTGACACCGAAGGGAGCACGGGCATCACGCTGGAGAACGATCTGGTATACAACACCAAGACTGGAAGTTTTCATCAGCACTACGGGAAAGACAACATCGTTCGCAACAACATTTTGGTTTGCAGCCAGGATCCGCAAATTGCAGCTGCTCGCGTTGAAGAGCATCTGTCATTCACTTTTGAGCACGATATTCTGTACTGGAAGACGGGAGCCCTGTTTGGCGGTCCGTGGAATACGATCCAAGCCAAAGTGGATAACAACTGCTATTTCAATGCGGCGGGGGATGACTTCACATTCGCCGGCATGGATCGCGCCACGTGGCAGAAGCTGGGTCACGACGAACATTCACTCATCGCCGATCCCATGTTCGTCGACCCCAAGAACAACGACTACCACCTGCGGCCCGATTCACCCGCGCTGAAGATCGACTTCACGCCTTTTGACTACAGACAGGCAGGAGTTTATGGCGAAGCCAACTGGATCGAAAAAGCCGTTCAGGCGAAGATGCCTGTCTCGCACCCGTTCGCCTGTTGCGACTATATCAGCGGCAAGCCGAATGCAACGCCTGACGACTGATCGAAGTGGATCCGTCAGGCAATCTCGTCAAGCAGGTCAAACTACTCCCGACGGTTCAAGGGATATAGCGGCTTGGTCATCGCGCCACCTCATCGAGCAATCCCAGCAGTGTTTCCTGAATCTGTGTAGCTGCATCGACAGCCAAGTAACTGGACTTGGCTCGCCATGTCTCATAGCCACCGAGCGCGTGCTGCTCGGGCGTCGGCAAGTAGCCGTTATAGCCGTTTGCCAACTCGATCGTGAAGGTAAGTTTCAATGGGCTCCGCTTCTTGATTGCCAGGCCAGTCTCAACAAACGTCTCGCAGGGACTGCTAACAATCCCCAGTCCTCCGATGCGAATGGCTTGTAGTTTGACCTGGACCGTGGCTGGATACTTGGCCATATCCAGCGTCTCGTTGGCATAGATCAAACGTTGCTCCGTCCACGGGCCGGGACCAGCTTCTGCGAGCAGTTTCACGGCGCGGGCCACCTCTTCGGCGTCAGGTCGGCGGACGCCTAGCTCTATCTCTGTCTCTTGCATCTTGAGCGGTACCCAATCTTCGAATTCGACGCGCTCATAAGCCACGTGTGCAGAGGCAGCAACATCTGCCGCCACCAGACGAATCTGTTCGAAGGGCTGCTGAACTGCACGGCCTTCGAAAAAGTTGACGTTGTTGATATCGCCACTCGTCCCATTCGTCATCGCAGCTACAAACACTGGCTGGGTTTGATGAGCGTCGATCAGGTTCGAAAACTGACGGGCGAACTCACCGTAGTAATCGGCCGACAACGAATTTGCCGGAACGCCGCCGACGTAGTGCAGCGAGTAGTTGGCCCACAACGCGATGGGACGACCATCCATAGCCTGGACGGCAAGTACGGGAACTTCTGGATCAACGGGGCCGGCAGGTTGAAGTAGGCTCTTGCTATTGGCTGCGGGATTCATCCTTACCCTATCCCTGCCGCGATCGAAAGGGTCGGCTATCGGAATGCCGGGGCGCAAGAACCAGCGGCGATTGAACACCTGTCGCGGATTGTTTCCAACAGCCCAACCGATGCGCGCCGGTTCCAACTGCGAGTGGGCTTGGAAAATACCTTCGGCAATTCGCTGGGCGAGAAAATCGAGATAGTCTTCCTGAACCAAGCTTTGAAACGTATGTCCTGCCGTGACTGCAGTGTGAGTGTGTGTAGCGGAGCACAGGATATGCTCCGCCGGAATGCCGGTCGCCTGGGATGCCTGTTGTTTGGCGGCATCGTAGATCTCGCGTGGGATCATGCAACTATCACAAGTGACCAACGCGATTTTCGCCTGGCCGTTGTCTAGTACAAGGCAACGAGCGTGCAGCAGATCGTGCACTTTATCAGCCGTTCGGTGCGTCATGCTGCCGGACGAACTGACAGGGAACTCAGTAGGTGTGATGTCCATCGCGTAGGCACCGGCACGAAGCACGCGCGCCGGATCCTCGGCCGCGCAGAACCCACTGGTCAAGGGCCCTAGCAAGCCAACAACTACCAAGACATTTCGCAATCCAAAATGAACCAGCAAAGGCAGGTGACTCATGGTTGATCTCCCAGAGGCGGCGCAGCCGCCATAGTAGGCTTTTCAAAAGAAACTGTGGGTAACAACTCCGCGCGACAGGTTTTTCGAGGCATAGCGATAAACGACTGCATTGAGCACCATTGCTCCGAGGTCGTCATCTTCGCGCAGCAACTTCCTCGCCAATCGCTCCACCTGCGGACCGGACGTTGCAATGAAAACGGCGATGCTCAGCGACCAACCGAGGTTCCGGATTGAAAAGCTCGTTGAGCAACGGTTGCATTACCATGCGCCTGGCTCGCAAATATTGAAAGTAGTTGACGTTGCGACGTGCATAAGCGCCCATGCATAAGTTTTCATTCATATAAACAACCGTGGCGTAACCGTTCGCGCGTGCAATATTTAGTATAAGGGGTTTCGAGAGGACCACTGACAAATGGAGTCAGGCTGGGATCGCAATTGTCCTATTCGCGCTTGTTCGCGCTATTCGGAGGCCGTGATCGTTTTCGCTTGCGAATCACACCAAATTGCACGAATTCACTCGTCTTGTTTACATTGCACGCAGAGGATGCTGAGTGCGCAAACCACACAGTCCAGTGGGTGCAATCTAGTGGGCCAAGTTCGCTGCGATCAAAGGGCGAAAGAAAACGAAGAAACTTCTATCCCCTACGGGGCTTTTGATTGGAAACTTCAAACGGGATCGCGGGTAAGAGGCCGTAGTCAGTGCGCAACGGTTTCTGCGTAGCTGCGGATTCAGTTGAAGCGGATGATGTCAGTTCAGACGCCACTTCCCGACTCGCCGTCATCAGCAGATTGCCTCGCAGACCACGTGCAACTTGCTCGTCATCTACCGTCAATTCGATTGCGTACGCGCCCATTGGATTGGATATGATCGCGGCGCTGATCCCCTGGGGGGCTCAATGAGTTGCAGGCTCAATTGATCGCCGCGCACCTCCTTGGCGATCGGCGCGACGGGCAAAACGACGCTGCCTGCCGATGGCAACGTGATGGTTGGCGCGGGCATCAGGCCCTTAAAGGGTAGCTTGGCAGTTTGTTTTTTGCTAACGACGACATTCCAATTTTCGACCGGCACCAGCGTATTCCAGATGAACGCCTGCATCATGTTCTCGGCCGGGATAGCCGGACGAACCATTGCGCGGCCACTCGATCGCTGCTTCGCGCTCCCCTCCATCTCCAAAATAACTGGTTCCGCAGGTGTCTGACGGGGCATGGTCAAGGTCATGCGTACCTGATCGACGGAGGCTGGAATCACCCCGCCCGCGCCATGATACTCGAAGGGGTCACTCGCAATTCAAAGTCGGGCTGAGGCGCGTGCAGACTCAACCGGTATGCAAACTCGGGGCCACCATTCTGTTGAGCATCGGTAATGTGCAAATAGGTCTTTTGGGCTGGCACGCGGACGATCAACTGCGAGTCCGCGTGGTGGGTCTGCATAGCTTGCGTCGCATCGACGCAATCGTCGTTGAACGCGATTTCATTTCCCTGTTCGTCCGTTAAGTAGATCATGGAATCCAGCGGTGAGCCTAAGCGACGTGCATTAACTTCGGCGATTACACGCCCTCCCCCCTCGACCATAAAGACATCATGGTCGCCGGGCGGATCAATCCGACCGTTGATGATCATCGGTATCTTGATCGGTTGTGCCTGCTCGATCCGGTCGTTTGATTCCTGCTCGGTTATTTCGGGGAATTTGTCGATACGCAGCGGTATGTGTAGCACCGCGTCACCTTGAGGGACAGTGACCTGTTGGTGCGGTCGGAAATTGGCGGCGCGAAATTGTTTGCAGACTGCACGTTGTCTGCGTGAGATTCCAGCCAGATAGTTGTAGTTCTACTTCCGAATCAACGCGGGCCCCCAATGGAAAGACGCGGGTCACGAAGGGTATTTCACCCATCGTTATGCGATACACAAAATCCTCGCGTCCTCGATGCAAAGAGTCGCGGACCTCGATTGCGTACGTTCCGCCCTGAGGGACCTCAAAGAACGCCACTGGGTCTTGGCAATACTGAAACTCGTCGGCGGCATGCGCTTCCCGTAGTAGGCCTCAAACAGATTGCGAAAGGGGTCGATGTCTTCGGCCCTACGCACAAATACCGTTTTCATCGATACCGACATCGGTACTGATTGCTGATTCAGATGCACGCGGGCGGTTGAAACGGCTTCCCACGCCTGGTCGATCGCGCGACCTGTGGCCTGAGGCGTAATCATCAATACTGTCCGATGAGCACCGCCGAACTCCACCACCGTATACTGTTGTTCGCTTAATAGGCAGGGGGGCAAGTGATTAGCCAAATCGCCTACAGTGGCAGCACACGAGTGCGAACAAACGCCGCCGGTAAACATCTGACGCGCTGGCTGCATTCGGTAACAGAGCCCTGTCGAAGTGGCAGGCGTCCGGTCGGCGACTGGCGTGGAGCTATCATTCATCAATTATAATCCTGCGGTGCATGAAGCTGTCCTGGCCAGAGTTCAAGGCGAAGATCCGTTCGTTGGGCAACGCCAGTTACGGAGACACTTCGCCCGTCGCCTCGCTGTCTAGACCAGCGCAGTCATGACACCCATCGCACTCACTAATTCACGACATATATTTCCGTATTTCCACAATCCCCATCGCAGGCTGTCATTTTGTTGCGGAAGTCCGCGTGCGGCAGGTTTGCACGGGCTAATGCTGATCGACCCATTAGCTGATCTAGCCGTCGCAGCGTGCACGGTAAAGACGTAAGGCATGGGTCGCGTGATAGAGCGTTCCGCCTTCCATGGGCGCGGATTGGATGTCGAGAATCATCAGCGAAAGGGCGTTGGTTGCCTCGCGTACTCAGTTGGCCTGCAATTCCTCGCCCGACAGGCTAAGCGCCAACCACTCCAGAATGTGGCCGGTACTGTTGATGCGCTGCCGCATGTCGTCCACGTGTGCTGACCCACGGAAGAAATCTGTCGAAAAGGAGCCATCCGGATTTTGCAGTTTCCGCGCCTTGTATTGATACTGGTGCGTTTTGTCAGCCACCTCTTGCCAAACTCCCGTGACGGCCCCTCCTTTCTGCAGGTGCAGTTGATAAACCCAATGCATCCCAAACAACCGGTGGGTCCCACCGCAGGCTGCACTCTCGATCTCTTGATCGAGCTCGTAGCGCACCAAATCCTCGAAACGCAGCGGCTCGCCAAAGCGATTGGTCCATTGCGCATCGGTTCCTAGACATTGGCCGATGGCGATGATGGCCCAGCTCAGTTCCTGAGCCTCGGTCACCCGTACCCGCGCCTGCGTCTGTCGGACAAAATCCATCAGCGTGTACTGCTCTCCATCGACGCGGAATGAACCGCATGCCGCGTAGCGGACCTCCGCCGCTGACATAATCAATCGCGGAGACCTGCCCTCGCGTCTCGGGATCAATCAACTTCAGTTTTGTGCCGACTCCCAGCAGCCCATGAAAGACGGTCCAAAAACCGTGGTTCGTCTGAATCTCGCGCTGCCGGACTTGGTCGATGGCGGCATCCATCCGTTGTCGCAGCCCATCAGGAATGGGGACGGCCACCTTGGGCAACACAGCACCTTGGGGCTCCTCAAGTGCGGAGTTAGTCGGCGTGCTGAACCGGGGTTCGCCAACAGGCGCGCATGCCGTACACAGCACCCAGGGCAACACACCTGTGAGCCATTGCCATGTCGGAACCTTGCCAGTGAAATTGCCGCGCATCAGCCCTGCCTGTTTGCTACTAACGTAGCTCTGCTCAACACCGCGCCGATCAGGCGCCATTCGACGGGAGTCAAGTAGCTGAGTGCGCCGACAAACAGCACTGCTCCGAACAATGGCAACTCGTAGAGCCAAGCACACCCGAAGCACCCCGCGCAGGCACCACCAAGAAGCAAAACTCGCCAGCGGGGCTTCCAGGCAAAGATTGGAAACGTGAGCTGCCAAGCCAACACGGCATAGGCGGCCACGCTAAGTGCCGCCAGCAAGGCGACGCCGTGCGCGCTATGGGCCCGAGCGTCTTCCATGGTGGTTGAAAAGGGAGGATAAAGCGGATACCACAACGCTACACCCGCCCACCAATCGCCAAATTGAAGTTTGTGTAGCCCGCTGGCAACAACCGCCATGGCCAAATGGACTTGCGTTAGGCGCACCGCCACATTGACCACCAATCGCCGAGCTGCCGAGTGCAATTTGCCACGTCCGTGGCCCGTGAGAGTCTCCGTCCTGTAAATTCATCATCGGGACGCCAATCGGGAATCGTCGAAGTCGAATCGCAATTCATGGGCTTGACCGCCACGTAGGTCCAGACGTTTCTCCTGAACGTGCTCACGCCCTTCGCGCTCCACAACAACTCGCACGCGATAATCGCGCCAGACCTGCCCCTCTGCCAATCGCACGCTTTGGAAAACTCGTTGCGGTCCGGTGAGTCGCGTGCTGGTTCCTTCAAGGCTAACCATGGCTTGGTCGGGAACTTGCAGGGTAAGCAGCGTTTGCGGGGTGCGCGGCGTGTGTCGCGGTGATGCCTCGGCTGCAACCTCAGGTGTTTTGGTCGGGTCGGTTCGTAGTACAACGACAGGCTCGGAAACCACGGGAAATGAGGTCGCAGATGATGGATCTGTTGAACGAATCGCTTGTGGCGGCGCGACCGTTAGCGCGGTTGGAGTGGTTTGATAAGTGCACCCCACTTCATAGCCGTCGACACTAGCGCTCGCGTAGCAGCCTCCGCTCGATACGGAATAACAACTCGTTAACACGCCACTGTATCCGCCGGACCAACCGTAACAGCTCGACGAGCTGAAGCAATTTGAAGAACCGTAGCATCCTGAAGTAACGCCGAAAAAATTCGCCGAGCTACCATAGCACGCGGCCACAATTCCGTAACATCCCGACGATACCCCATAGCACCCCGACGCTCGGCCGAAGCAGCCGGCCCGCCCCCAAGCGTACGCGTCGCTCGAGCCGAACACGACTCCCATGCTCGCCAAGACTAGAGTCACCAAAATTCGATTACCAATCATCATGAAGTCCCTCTACTTAGAAAGTTAGCAAACCCAAGACCGTTTTATCCTCGCGAATTACCTATTCTACCGAGCCTCCTTCGTTAAACAAGTCAATACCACTCTAGTTTACTCACTTTAAAGGAAATGGTTGTCGCTGGTGACCATTGCCAACCGACTGCTGAACTCTCCGGCACCGGCGCGTCATGGGGTCTGAGCAGCGCGCCGATTTGCTTTCTGGAGCGTGGGACGACCTCCTCGTGTTCCTTGCCACCAACGCAGCCAGCTGCAAGAAATTCCTCCAGTCGATCCACCACCACCCTGTCGAACACGAAGCGCAGGCACTACAGATCAACTTCGGCTCAGAATAGTGGTTTACGCAGTCACTTTTATCGTCTTCGACAATTCCGCGACCGTGACGCCCGCCAATGCCTTCAGGTAGTCTTCTTCCAGCTTGCTTAGTTTCCGCTGGATCGCACAGCGTCCAACTTTTGGGCAGCTATCCTCCAGCGACAGACTGCAGCGCTGCGTATCGACACCTTCCAGTAACTCAACCACATCGCGCAAAGTGATGGCCGTCGCCGCGCGTCCCAGTGAATAGCCCCCGGCGACGCCCCGATGACTGCGCAGCAGCCGACCGCGCGTCATTTGCTGGACGACGTTCGACAAATATGTTTCGGACGCGCCCGGCCACAGACTTCGAGTCCACTCTGCCAGCTCCGGCAAAGTCGTCAATTCGCCCGCCGGCTTCGTCGCCACATAAGCCAGCGCGTGCACGCCATAGCTGAATCTCTGTGAAAAGAACTGACCGATCGCCATGAAAAGTGGCCTTCCTGCGGGGAACCTGGACGCGACTGACGCATGAGTTCGAGCGACCTAATCCGAACAATCAGGCGTCACATTCACAGGATATCAGACCGCCGACGACAGAGCAATGCTGCCGGTGGCGTTAAGAAGCGGGCCAGGACAGGGACACGGTACCTCGTCCACATTACGAAAATGGATGGGATTGCCAATGCGTCAGAATTCACTGCGCCATGATTGCCGCGGCCCAGTTTTCGGCTCCAGGTGGTGCCAGTTTCAATTGGCGTCCACCGCTAATTTGTTGTCGCGGGCCTAGCTCGCCAGAGTCGATATTGATCCAATGCACTGCGAACTCGCCCTTCGCATCGGTCAGGTTCAGTTGGACTTCACCACCGGCGGGGAAATAGACCGCATAGGCGTGCCCCTTGTCTGCCGCGACGTAAGCTTCGTTGGCATCTCGTGCGGACAACAGTTCGTTGGCGGGTTGCAATGACCAGAGCGGAATGAACGCTTCTAGTTTTCGAGCGGCTCGAATGCAGGCTACGGCTTTGTCGCTGAGTCCCAGCCCAGAATCTGGGCGGTGAAAGCGCATCGAGGCTGCTCCGGCCAGCAGGTGTCGCCAAAAGCGTTCTATCGCGTCCTGATCGGTGTGGCCAAACTTGTTGCCATCCGCTCCATAGGTTTTCGTCGTGTTCATCGGGCGTGGATGACTCGCCAGATACTTCCTCACATGCAAGAAGTTGTCCCAGTGCTGCTGTCCTTTGTTGTGGTTGTTCTGCGAAACATCGACAAAGTCATAGAGCTGCGGATGATCGAACGTCCGCTTGTGGCGATCAGCTGCCAGGTCCCAGTCGTCCCACATCTCGGTGACGTAGACATTCCGCTCATCCTTGGCCGCTCGCTGTTTGACAAACTGAGCCCAATAGCGGCTCCATTCTTCTTCGCCATTGGTTTCGTTGTCCATGCAGTACAGAACGTGATCGAAATGCAGCGTATGATCGAGCAGCTTGTTGACGAACTTCTGCTGAAAGGCCAACACAACTTCGTTGTTACGCTGTTTCGGCGTGGTGAAAAAGAAGGGCTGCTTGTTGGCTCCGGGATGATCTGGGTAGCGTTTGGCAAAGCCCGATTCATCGTAGCTGTAGTTGACGTTATTGCCGGGGTTGTAAGGGTGGATCTGCCAACGGTCGGCACCATTCTGGTCGACGTAGTCAAAGCGGTCCCAGATTTCGATCTGCACCACAATGTCGCGTTTAGCGGTCTCGGTCAGCAGTCGTTCGAACCGCGTCCAGTAGTCGTCGTTCCATGCGTTCAAGTCATACTTGCCATTGTCTAGCTGCTTGAACGGATAGACTTCGAAGCCTTGGTCCTTGCGATCGCTCATCGTATTGCGAATCACATTGCCACCAGCGGCAGCCAGTCGCTCGAGCTGCAGACCAAGTTGTTCTTCGGGCCACTGAAACAGATTGTCATCATCGCTGCCACCTAGCAGCAGCATTGGGGCACCGTGATAGCTCCAATACCAGGCATTCTCTGGCCACGGGCGCAGGGGCTCGTCGGCTAAGTTCGTGCCTAGGAACGAGAGACAGGCGGCTAGCGGCAAAAGTGCGGAGACTAAGAGTTTGTTCATTCAATTGCAATCCGAAAGGGTCTATTCAACTAATTCCCCGGCCGCCGTTTCTTCGCCCTCCATTGTAACCAATGGCGGGATCTGATGATCGTTGTGCATTTCTTCTGGCAGGACGCGGACGCGGCCTTCCCGATCGGAAAAATACAACCGCGAAGCCGACGGTTGGCGACCGTGTCCATCTGCCCACACAGCATAGAAACCGGATTGGGCTTGGACTGGGCGGCGGACGTAGGTGTGGTTGTGCTTGCTGCCAGTAGTCATTTGTATTTCCTGTTGCCATGTCTGGCCTTGATTCCTACTGAGCCACATCGCAACTTCGCCCCCTGGATTAAAAGGCTGTGGTCCGACTTCGGTGGGAGCCACGATGCGCCACGAACCGTCGGCTTCGATCCACAGCGAGCCCATATCATAGTTATTGCCGGACTGCATGGCCGGGCGAATGTCCCACGCTTGGCCGGTCCAGCGGGCGGTGGTCCAAATCCGTGGTGCGTTTTGTGGACCCGATTCGTAGCCTCCACTGGTCAGATACAATAGGATTGGATGATCGTGTTGATCGTAAACGATGTCTTTCAAATAGACGTTGCGTCCTTCGTGCTGATAGTCGTGAATCAATGACGAAGATGCAGCATCCGTGATGGGAACTTCAATAGGTTTTCCATCGACCGTTTGCCAGGTTCGCCCGAAATCGCGAGTCTCGATGTAATACAAGTTCGTACGCCAGTTCAGCCCCTTGCCTTTAGGGTGGAAGTTGAACGCAGTGCCGGCCCGCGCCGCGCCCAATTCACTGATCTGATAATGTCCTTCGTCAATCGCGGCCAGTCGCTGCCATGGATTCCATTGCACGCCGTCTGGGCTGGTCATGCACATCAACGTGCGACTGGCGGGATCCTGATAGCGGGTAAAGAAGCACATAAACCCCTGCCCAGGCTGATGCCAAGCCTGCATATAGGAAAAGTTGGTGATGGGCACGAATTGGTCGTTCTCCATTCGCGTGGCCTGCACCAAGTCGAAAGCGTCAATGGCGTAAGGCTGACGGCTGCGATGAATGTACGAAGGACGGGTGCGCCCGTGCGAGGTCGAGAAGATCCATATGAAGCCTTCCGCGTCGATCGAGATAACGGGATTGTCGTGAGCGTCGTTTGTCTGCTTGTCCAGCAAGATGGTTGGGCGTGGCACGGTTCCCGTGCGGTGGTCGTAATAGGAGACCATGTGCAGCAAATGCTGATTGTCGTCGCGTGTCGTGCCACCGTAGCAGAAAAACGTTTTTTCGACTTCTGGCCGGTAAACAGCCAGAGGCCGATGTTTCGCGCAGTAGGTCGCCATGCCCCCGCTGTATTTGTAGACGTACTCGTCCCCCGATGGTTGATTCATGTACCAGATACCGCGATAACCGCTGTCCTGGCGATTGATGGTGATGTCGGGTTTTGAATTCGTCGCCTCTTGCCCTTGGATACCACTGCTCAGTTGCCAAAGTGGAAGAGCGATCAACACTAACTGCGCAAAAAGTAGCTTTGGATTCATATCTCAATTCTCACTGGCTATCACACCCACGACATCTAAATCATAGTCTGTGTAAGACGTGAAAGTACCGCGCAGCCACAGCAACACAGACTGCTGACCGTCGGCTGCCGGAACGATCGGACGCAGATTGTCGACTTGGGAATCCCGTGTAACTGCATTCCATGTCCACGACTGGCCGAAGTCCGTCGTCTGGCCGCAATAGATTTCATAGTGCCCACTGGAATTGGGCTGGCCGTTGTGAATGTTGACGTCGGAAGAAAGGTACAGGGTGTTGGTATCGTTGGGATCGATGCAGGCCAAGCCGGTGTAATCATCTTCGCCTGGGTACAGCCGAGTTCCAGCGTAGGCAATTTGATGATCGCGCCAATCGGTTCCGTCCCAGTGAGCCAGGCGGTAGCGGTGATCACCTTCCCCCGCGTCCCCCGCGCGATTTTGACCGGCACCATCCTTCTGCACCGAATACACAACTACTGGGTGCTGCTGTTCGTCCAGGTGCAGGTCGCATGGCCAAGCGACGTTGCTCGCGTCACCCGCGAAAATACGCGTGGCTTCACGCGGTGTGATAGGACCATCCGTTACCGCTTTGATGCGCGTGCCATCGGTACGATAGAAAGCCCCATCACGATATGAGGCGTGGTACAGGCTGTTATCGAAGTTACGCGGATGTCCTTCGGTGAAGACGAAGTGCACGGTGTCCTGGTTGTTCGACGTGTACTTCACATACGGACGATGACGCTGTTCAGATGGGAAATCGATCCACAGCCCGTGAGCAGTCCACGATCGGCCATCGTCATCCGATGTCATCCACGATGGTTTAAAACTGTTGTCGTAGCCGCGATAGAAATTGTAGATGCGTCCCCGCTGATTGTTTTCGCCCGCCAGCCGAAATGGGTTGGAATAGGTCACGCGCGAATTCGCACTGGGAACAAAAGCCTGTTCCTCCTGCCAGTGCATGGTGTCGCCAGGCTGCTGGCTGATGCGGTAATAGATTTGATTCTCAGGTCCGTGTTTGCAGTACAGCGCCAGGACGCGGCCATCACCTAAAACACAGAACGCGGGCGAGTTGTGATCGTCGAGTTGAAGGCCCGCATGCAACACACTGCGATGACTGGCGGCACTCGCCAGATCGTAGGTTGTAGCTTCGATATTCCCTTTCCGGGATAAGTCGTGAGCGCCAGCGGACACGCTGCCCAGCGTCAATTGTCCGTTGACCACAATGGCACGTTCGTCTTCGAACCAACACCATCCGCCGTCGTCGTTTAGGGTGATAACCGGCGGCTGTGCCGCCACCGGAAGACTCGCGAACAGTAGCGTTACCAGGGCAAATTGTGTCAGCTGAAAGCGTATCATTCTCTGTCTCCGAAGTCAGAAATTAACCAAGGGCTACTGGGCAAGCCACCATCAACCACGTCAACGTCGCTCGGCGCAGATTGTTGACTTCCCTCCGTTGGATCAGCCTGCCCGCGACAGGGGATGTTCGCCGACGGGTGTTACAGGTGAACCGTCGCTGACACGCCCTCGCGCAGCGACGCCTTGCACATAAACAGCATTGCCTACCTGCTGGGGCTGATTGGTTTCATAAAATGTCGGTGGTTCGTAGGTCCAGCCTGCCCCCAATCGCACCTCTTCCTGTTTCAATTTGCGAAACAAATGCCGTCCTACGATGGGCGCGGCCAGTCGCGATTTCCAGCCGCAGACGGCGTACAGCTCCTCAAGCAACCGAGTGAGCTCGGTCTTTACCGACGCCATCGTCTTGTGCGTAGGGACCAAACACGCTCGTCAATAGGACGCGCGCCTTGCAACCCATCGGATGTCGGGGGTATTCCATAGCATTCATGGCCATGCTAGCTCCTTAAGGACTGAACTGTGGTACGTACTTGCCGAGGTATCGCAAGCTAAATCGCATTGTGCAGTTCTTGATTCTGGACGTCAAGGTCCATATTGCAGCCAACGGTGTTGCGATTTGACTGTTTAGCCCGCAGCCGTGGGCGAGGATGTGTTCATTCGAATTGATTGAATCAAACCACAACCGCTGATTCGCAACGTCACGTTTGAGCTTTGCTGGCGGACATCGCTATATTTCCTTACACAACAGAATTGTGACCAACACCGACGCATCTTCAATCGCTTCAACGGCATGCGGCTCTGCCGCAGTGAGGTACAGCAGATCTCCAGCAACAAGCTCTTTGGCCTGTCCTTGGGATGTGAAAACAATGCGACCTTCGAGGCACTGAACTGTGATTTCGCCGGGAGCTTTATGCTCAGCAATTTTCTTCCCAGCCGGCATGACCAACCGTAGAACCTCCATGGATTTGGTCTTCAGCAAAGTAGTGGTCTTCGTGTCGGCAATCGTCGCTTTCAATGGACGAATGTCGACGACTTCACCGGGACCGGAGTGATGAAGGGCCATGTCATTTTCCTTTCAAACATTATTTAGCTTGGTGATGATCGTATCAATCGCAATACTACAGATGAGAAACCGCTGGCAGGGTAAGCTTCTAGGACAGGCGGCGTGTTCGAAAGCGGAGCAATCTTCGATGTGCGTAGAAAAAGCGATTCCAAGAAAACCCGCAACTCCATCCGCGCAAGGTTGGGGCGACGACTTCATTCGATGTTCACGCTAGGATTCCAGTTTTAGTGCCTTGGGGAACAGCACATTGTTCTCTTTGTGAATGTGTTGGTGCATGTCGGCTTCCAACTTTTCCAGCGAATCGAGCATCGCACGGTAGGTATTGCAGGCCCACTGCGGAGGAACGAACTCATCGCTGGCTTCGCGCAAAATGGCTAATTGATCGCCCGCGAGATCGTGCTCGTGTTCCATTTGACGGATCGGATTGGCAATGCTGCCGCAATGAATCTCCGGCCGATCGGCGGCGGCATCCAATTGTCGTATGATGGGGAATAGGATTCTCTCTTCCTTCATCATGTGTGGTTCGAGTTCATTCTTGAGAGCCACAAAGGCTTCGCGAATAGTCTCCAACCGAGGCTCTTTGTCACCGTGAACACGAGCGACTTTCTCGGTCATGAAGTCGAGGCGAGGAAGCTCCACTTTCAAATAAGCATGATGCGTCGATTCGACGTGATCTGCCAACTCAGTCAAGCTCATCGCGTCAGCATCGACTACCGTTTCGTTAGCGCGCTCAGCATCACATTGGGAAAGTCGCTCGACGACTTCGTCAGCATCAATTTTTCGCTTGGCACACGCAGTAGCCAGCGAAACTTTGCCGCCACAGCAGTAGTCGATTTTGAGCGATTCAAACACGCGGGCACGGTTGGGGACTTCGCGAACGAGGTCACCGACGGTGGATTGAACATCAATGGTTTGCATTTTGGGTTCCTGAATAGTGATTGACATTGCCGAGTGTCACCTAAGTATTATGAAACTACAGAGTCACACCTGGCAAGTGCGACCCACTGACAGAACATTTAAGAACCTTTCTTGAATGAATGGCCCGTTTTGAGTCCGGCAACGAACAGCACGAGCGCCAAGGCTCCCAAGAAGAAAATGGTGTCTCCAGGGACTCGCATCCAGCGCAGGGTTTGCATTAACTCGGTCTGCATGAATTCACTGCTACGGGCGTACCAATAGCCGGTTTCAACGGAAGCCTTGGTTTGCAATAGTCCAACTGGCAGCAGGCTCAGCACGCACATGGCGAACAGACCAACGTTCATTCCCCAGAAGCCTATTTGCAGTAGGCCGTCTTTCCATTCGCGGGCCGGAATCAACACTCGCAAGCACATCAGCATCAACCCCATACCGAGCATTCCATAGACTCCGAACAGCGCGGCGTGCCCGTGCAGCGGTGTGGTGTTGAGGCCTTGCATGTAGTACAGAGCGATTGGCGGATTAATCATGAACCCGAACAAGCCCGCTCCGATCATGTTCCAAAATGCGACGGCCACAAAGAAGTATATCGGCCACTTGTAGCGTTGCACCCACGGCGTGGCTTTACTGCGACGCAAATCCTCCATCGCGTCAAATCCAATCAATGTCAGCGGTACGACCTCGAGGGCACTGAACACCGACCCCCAAGCGAGCGCAACCGTGGGCGTTCCGGAGAAATACAAATGGTGAAGTGTACCGATGATGCCTCCGGACAGAAAAATCGTCGCCGCCAAAAGGGCTGCGGCTGCGGCGACTCCAGGTTTGACGAGATTCAATCGCATGAATACAAACGCGATGACAGTGGTTGCAAAGACTTCAAAGAAGCCTTCAACCCACAAGTGGACGACCCACCAACGCCAGTATTCGACCATCGTTAGGTGCGAGTGATGGCCCCAAGTGAGTCCAGCACCGTAGAACAAGGCAATCGCGGCGGTGGCGACGGCCAATAAGGCGACGAGATGTCGTTGGTTTGCTTTTTCGGGATTGAGCTCGTCCAACGCCGATTTACCATCCAAGGCAACACTGGATTCGTTGGTATTAAGATTTCCCACACCATCCTTTCGCAGCGCGGGAAGCAAGACTCGAATCATCAGCACCAACCAAAGCAGCAATCCGACCATGAGCAGGATTTGCCAGAAGCGCCCCAGTTCAACGTATTCGTAGCCTTGATGTCCAAAGTAGAACGATTGGCTGTCAGTCATCTGATTCATCACGCTCAACCATTCTCCGGCCAGCGATCCGACCACCACCAGCAACAATGCCGCAAAGAGCACGTTGACACCGAAGCGTTGAAACTTTGGTTCATGGTGACTGACCAACGGGCCAATGAACAGCCCCGCGGCCAGCCAAGCCGTGGCAATCCAAAACAGGCCGATCTGCACGTGCCAAGTTCGAGCCACTGTGTATGGCAAAAACTCCGCCAGTGGGAATCCATAGAATCCGTCCCCCTCGACACCGTAGTGGGCCGTGACGATGCCGAGTGTCATTTGCACCAAGATCAATGCAGCCACGATCCAAAAATACTTGATGGTTGCTTTTTGTGACGGCGTAGCTTCCCAGAGCGCGAGCGGATCGGAGGCATGCGCTTGGCCCTCTTCCTCTTCTTCCTTGCGCGAAGCGTACCACCAAGCCATGCCGGAAATTCCGGCCAACAATACGATCACGCTAACGCCTGTCCACACAATGTTGTCGCCCGTGGGGCGGTTACCGACGAGTGGCTCGTGGGGCCAATTGTTTGTGTAGCTGGCGATGTCGCCCGGGCGTGTTGTCACCGCAGCCCAAGACGTCCAGAAATAGAAGGCCGATAGCTTGCGCAAACGCTCTTCGCTGGCAATGGCACCCGCCGGGATCGCGTAGTCGGCGTTGCCGTCGATGAATACCGACTTGTAGTGCTCGACGTTGGCCGCAAACGCGGCGGCGCGAATTGGCGAGATAGTCGCGATACCAGTGGCAACGTCGTAGCTGTTCTCGTGAAGTTGTTCCGTAAGACGACCGGTGAGCTGCCCCTGTTGCTCGGCGCTGAGCTCAGCAAAAGGATAGCCAAATTCGTCCGTTCCCCATTTGTCCAAAATAAAGATAGCTTCGCGGTGCAGCCAATCGGCGGTCCAATCGGGCGCCACGTAGCTGCCGTGCCCCCAGACACTGCCGACTTGCATGCCGCCCATCGCCTGCCAGACGTTTTGCCCTTCACCGATCTCGCCACTGTCGACGAGCGTGACGCCATCGGTCGTGACAAACTTGTTGGGAATGGGAGGCATTTCCTGGTAAATGCGCGTCCCTACCCAACCCAGGATCAGGAAGGAAACGATCATTACTGCCGCAAAGGCGAGCCATAGTTTTTTCATGGGTGTAAGTTTCTGTTGTTTAAAGTGGGGCGCACTTGCCAAGTGCGATCGTGCGTGGCTGCTTTTCAGAAGGCAAGCACTCAGTAGGACGGTCGTTTCCTGCGGGAGTGGCCGGCTTACCGCGTTGGCAGGCAGGAAATGCACTATCTACACCCAAAGGTATACCTTTAAATCTATACGTCAAGGTGTACAATAAAAATCGTATGCTCTTTTCCGTTGGAGCGAATGACGAAAAATGTTTGCAAAGACAGCGGAATACGCATTGCATGCAGTGACATGCTTGGTCGAGCGCGATGCCTGCGACAAAACACCATCGTCGACTGAGGTTCTAGACGAAGTGACACAGGTGCCTCGGCGATACCTTTAACCGTGACCTACAAGACTTGGTCGCCACCAAATTGGTTGGCTCACGTAGTGGCCCACGCGGCGGTTACGAATTGGCGAGACCGACTGACCGGATCACGATCAAAAAAATGCTCGATTCGACAAGCCCCATCATTCCTTTTGCCCGTGTGGTATTTTGCCTGCGCGGTGACTCGATAGATGAGACGATTCCCTGAGGATGCCTTCCTATTCGTAGTAGCGGACGCAAGTTAGAATGCTTGACTTGCGATACAGGGTGGCTGGTGTTTGAGTTGCAAAATATCCGGGTAGATACGGCCGATGCTGATAGACGACGACAAGAAGAAAATCCTTAATCGAATCAAGCGTATCAACGGACAAGTCGATGCCGTTGGTCGAATGATTGAAGGCGATGAGTATTGTGTCGACGTACTGATGCAAATTTCGGCGGCTACCGGTGCGCTTGCCAAGGTGGGGCAAATTGTCCTTGAAAACCACCTTAAAACCTGCGTCGCCAGTGCCATGTCGAATAATGATGCGCAGGATCGTGAGGAAAAACTCGAAGAACTGGTTAAACTCTTCCGAAAGTATGCGGGCGTTTTGGATTGAACAAGCGCCAGGCATTTCTACCAAGTTACCGAGGGCGCTTACAGCGTCTCGATCATCCATCGTTGAGACGACATAACAGCACCTAAAATAAAGGGCAGGGGCGGCGTGATGCATCATCACACCCAGCGGGCATAAGTCCTCAGGACACCGCCCCCGCGAGAGACAGTTCGGAGAGACAAGGATTGTGGGCGCATCCTTGTCGTCTTGTGCTCTTGTCTCCTTGTCTTGCTTCCTATCGCAGCGTTGGAGCATGCACTCCTTGCGATTCCAGAACAGCCAAGTACCTCTCCGGCTCAGCCGCAATTTTCTTCGCGCAACCAGGACAGCAGATGTAGATTGCCTTACCATCCGCGTTTACTTTGTAGGGGCCACCCATCGCGTCGAGTGGTTCGTCCATTACGGGACAACGCTTTTGTGCCGTAATAAACGGAGTGTCTGCCGCACTTACCGTAAAGATGCCTTCGCGAACTTGTTCTGTTCCAGTTGGTACGCTCCCAAATCCTCCCTTACTAGCTTCTTGTCCGTAAACCATTGCGAGGTACTTGGCGGGCTCGGCTTCAACCTTTTTGATGCAGCCTTTGCAGCACAGGAAAACTGGCTTGTCGCCAATCATGACTTTAATCGGAGTCCCCATGCCACCCAGCGGTTCATCCATCACCGGACAGACCTTTTGTTGGGCGATGAGCGCCGCATCGGCATCGGTTGCCGTGGTGATTGTGATCTCAGGCCGACCTGATGCGTACTTGGCTGGGTCTGCCTGAATTGCACCTACACATCCTGCACAGCAGGCGTAAACGGTTTGTCCGCTGACTTTGACTGCAACTGGATCTCCCATACTGCCCAGTGGCTTGCCACTGACGGGACAGATTTTTTGACGAGCGATCGCCGCCGAAGCGAGCTGCTGCTGACTGGCTGGCACCGTGGTGACTTCTTGAAGGTTGAGCGGCTGGCTACCGATCCCGGGCAGTCCCACCAGCTGCAAGTCGATTTCGATTTGGCGACCTGCGATCTGTGACAAATTGACAGGAGCAGTCAGGGCTCCCTTGCCATCGGGCAGAAGATCGTACCGATATCGTTTGGCGTTACCTTCGATCCGCAGTGAAGCCGCCCCTCGACCGCGTTCGACCGACAGCGGCTGTCCTTTGCGATCATAGACAAACATTTGAATGCCGCCCTGGGAGACGAGCGTTTCCAATTGAAGGGAGCCTGATTGCTGCAAAGTTCCACCATGCGGACCTTGTTTTGTCGCAGTTGCCGTGTGCCCCGGCATCGCATGTTGATGAACATGTGCCTCGTGGGCTGTCTGTGCTTTGGCGACGACTGGGAATACCAAGGCTAACATCCCTGTCAGCCATAGTTGTCTCGGTAAGTGGTAGCTCATCCTTGTTCTCCATATACTGTTACTAGGGGGCAAACTCTTCCAAGGGCCTACATGACTCTTAGATGCGCGTAGGAAACATTCCTTCACGGAAAATCGAAAAGTTCTATGCTGCATTCATTCGTTCCTCTTTTTGAACATTGGGCATTTCTTCCGTGCCTTCCCAAAGTGGATCACTGAAACCGAATCGCATTTTGAATTCGAGATAGGCGGAATAGAGCGTCGGAACGATGAATGACGTGAACGGTTCAGCCAGCATCCCTCCGAACACCGGAATTGCCATCGCACGCGCAACATCGGCCCCGCGGCCCGTGGCAATAAGCACGGGAATCAGTGCAGCCAACGTAGTGACGGTCGTCATCATGCAGGGGCGAATGCGTTTGAGTCCGGCTTCGTAAACGGTGTTACGAATGTCTTCAACGCTACGGATTTTGCGCTTTTGTAACAATTGATGGATATAGGTGGCCATGACGACACCGTCATCCACTGCCAAACCGAACAGAGCTATGAATCCAACCCACACCGCCGTATTGAGTTCCACATCCATCCAGGCTACGAGCAGCATGCCCCCGGCAAAAGCAACTGGAATTCCCGTGAAGACAGCCATCGAAATGGGAAGGTTGCGGAACTCAACGTAGATCAGCAGCAGATTGATCATGAGCACGACGGGGATGATCCACATCAGTCGTCGGTTGGCTTCGATTTGATTGCGGAAACTCCCAACGGCTTCAAGGGAGTAGCCAGCCGGTAAGATCAGAGTGGAGGAGGTGGGAGTGGCATTGGCTTGTTTGGCTCCCAACTCCCGACTCCCAGCTCCCAACTGCGCACGCCTCAGTTGCTCCTCAATCGCCTCAATCGACTCCAGGTCTCCCAAGGCTCCGTTGGTCATGAATGCGACGTGGGCAACGAGCCTACCGTTTTCGCTATTGATCGCACCAGGACCCCAAGTCGTCTCCAGCTTGGCAAGTTCCTCCAAGGGAACAACTGCACCACTGTGCGTCACGATTGGTATTCGACTTAGTTGATCGATGCGTTCTCGCAAGTCACGGTTGTATCGCAGTCGAACCGGATAGCGTTCACGGCCTTCGACGGTTTTGATCAAGTTCATTCCGCCAAGAGCCGTTTCAATGATCTGGTTAACCATCGACGCGCTCATGCCGTAGCGAGATGCCGCCTCGCGGTCGACCGTGAATTCTATGTACGGTTTGCCAAGGACAATGTCTGGATTGACGGTTCCCGCGTTGATCAGTGGGGACTCTTTGAGGTGCGCCGCCACGTCGATAGCGGCCTCAGCCAGTTTGGCTAGATCATCACCATAAATGCGAATCGCCATGGGAGCCTTAATGCCACTTTGCAGCATGACAACTCGGCCTTCGATAGGTTGCAATGCCGCCGCGGGAGTAACACCCGGCAGCGTGGCCACGCGATTGATCTCGTCCCAGATATCGCGAGCCTTCACGCCTTCGCGCCACTCGCTCTCGGGCTTAAGCATGACATAGGTTTCAATCATCGCAGCCGGTGCAGGGTCGAGCGCTGATTCGACTCGGCCGATCTTGCCGAGAACGTCTTTGACTTCAGGAATTTGTCCAATCAACACGTCCTGAGTCTGGAGCACTTGCATAGCCTGCGAAAAGCTAGCGGCCGGATAGAGCGTTGGCATGTAGAACCAACTCCCCTCATCGAGCGCAATCCAGTCGTCACTACGCAGCCCGGTGAAAACGTGCTTCGCGTCAACGTAGCCGGGAAACTCGTTTAGGTCGGCCCCAAACACTTCGGCCACACGTTCGACAGGCTGTAAAACGGTGGGCATCCCAAAGTAGGCGCCCACGCCGAGCACCAATAGCATTGCCGGAAACGACAATGCGAAGGCTTTATGGTTAAGTGCTTGACGCAATCGAGCAGCATAGATCCACCGTACAAAACGGCTGGACGGAATCTCTTCAATGGGGCGAATGCGTTCTCTCATCCATTGCCAGCCGACGATGAAGCCAAGTAGGCCAATAGCCAGTGTGACGCTCCATTCAGGAATGGTGAAATGCTCAGCGAGACGCACTGCCCACATGAAGTGAGCCGTGCCTGCAAGCAAAGCTGCCAGGGCTACGCCTGCTGCCAGCGCAGTTCGCTTGCGATAGCCGGCACTTCGCAGCATCAGGCGGCTCAAAGCGGGAACGATGGTTACCGCTGTGATCATGGCTGCGGCGATCGCGAACGTCTTCGTAAAAGCGAGTGGCGAAAACAATCGGTAGTCGCGTCCAGTAAGAAAGAACACAGGCAGAAAACTAACGATCGTGGTTGCCACCGCAGTCATAACAGCAGGCGCAACTTCGATCGCGGCATCGTAGACGACCTCGCTTCGCGTTTTAGTGGAGGAGGTGGGAGCTGGGAGGTGGGAGCTGGTAGCCGGAAGTGCAGGTGAAGCTCCTCCACTCCCAACTCCTCCACTCCCCTTCTCCCAATCCGCCACGTGCTGGTAAATGTTCTCGGAGACAATGATGCCCATATCAACCATCGTACCAATGGCAATGGCGATACCCGCTAGCGACATAATGTTGGAGCCAACGCCGACGACATGCATGGCAATGAAGGACATCAACACTGCGGCGGGCAAACAGATAGCAACTACAAAACTGCTGCGAATATGCAGTAGAAACAGCACGATGATGATAGCGGTGATGATGATCTCGTCGCGCAGCGCGTGGGTCAATGTCGCCACAGTCTCATCGATCAAGCCGCTGCGATCGTAAACTCCATGGATAGTAACGCCCTTGAGAGACGGTTCGATCTGAGCAATCTTACTCTTGACGCGATCGATGACGACGCGCGGGTTCTCGCCGTACCGCATGACGACTACACCACCGACGGCTTCCGCTCCGTTGTAGTCGAGCGCTCCGCGCCGAAAGTCGGGGCCAAGTTGCACATTGGCTACATCGCTGACACGCACTGGGACCCCGTCACGCTGCATGATCACGGTTTGCTCAATGTCGGCGACGGCCTTCTCTTTGTCGCCATCGGTTCCAAGGAATCCTTTGCCGCGAACAATGTATTCCATGCCAGTTGACTCGACAGTCTTTGCTCCCACATCCACGTTGGAGCCCTTGATCGCCATCGCCAGTGAATCGAGCGGGATGTCATGAAAGCGAAGTTTATCGGGGTCAACTTCGATTTGATATTGGCGTACGTATCCGCCGATGGAAGCAACTTCGCTGACACCCTCTACGGCTTGTAACTCATATTTAATTACAAAATCTTGCAGGCTCCGCAGATCTGCCAAGTTCATTCCGTTTACGGGTGGCTGCAAGGTGTAGTAGTAAACTTGGCCGAGTCCCGTAGCATCAGGGCCGAGCTGCGGTACGACTCCATCGGGCAACTGAGAAGCCGCTGTCCCAAGTTGCTCAGAAACTCGACTGCGAGCCCAGTAGAAATCAATCTCATCCTTGAACGTGACCTGTACAAAGCTGTAGCCAAACATGCTCTTGCCACGCACCGACTCGGCACCGGGTACTGCCAGCAGCGACACGCTGAGTGGATACGTGACTTGATCTTCGATATCTTTCGGTGAGCGTCCTGGCCATGGGGTCAATACGATGACCTGGTTTTCGCCGACGTTGGGAATCGCATCGATAGGGACGGCTTGGTATGCGAACCAGCCACCTACGCTGCACGCGATGGCGAGCATGACCACCAACCAAGGTTCTTTAACGCAAAAGCGGATGAGGAGGTTAAGCATTGTTGGCCTCCTTCGAATTAGCGGAGGAGGTGGGAGTGGAGGAGATGGGAGCCAATAGGCTCTCTTGAGAGAGTACGGGGCAATCATCCACTTTCCAATACTGCTTCCTAAACTCCTTCACTCCTGACTCACCTACCCTCTTCTCTTTAAAGTCAACGCACCATTTTTCCGAATCATGTATCATCGCAACGATCATACGCAGAATCTCATCGTAAAACGCGATCGCCAATTTGGTGGTTTCCGAATCGAGATATCCATGTGCCGCTGCATATTCGATCCAAACTTGTGTTTCGGCCGCTTCTGCTTCTGCAACGTTTAGCGTGCTACAAAAGTGCTTTTCGTATCGACGCTTCCGCCACGCCTCAGCGATGTTCGCACTCACGCTTCTGGAAGATCGTCGAACCTGGTCAGTCAACGAATACATCTCTTCGCGAGGAAACAAAGTCGACAGCTCGAAAATGCGCTTTCCAGCCGAAAACGATTTTTGATAGACGATCAAGTCGCGATGCGTTCTAATTCGTTCGTTCATTTGCGATCTCCAATTGACTCCCCCAACTCCTTCACTCCCCCAACTCCTTCACTCCTTCACTCCTTCACTCCTTCACTCCTTCACTCCCCATCTCCCTCACCAACTCCCCGCACGTCAACATCTCACTCCCCCAATACGGATTCGCCAGCTCGCCGCCAGGTTGCATCCAATCACCACCTCCACCGGGAACCATGGGACAGTAATAATGGGTGAGTGCTTGAGCCGACTTGGGGCCCCGAGCCGCTACGGCTGCGCGGAGCAATGCGTGACTCACTCCTCGGTATGCCTCACGGGCTGTTTCGAGTGATCCATCCATTCGAACTGCCGAGCGTCGAGCTTTGGCGAACTGCCTTTGAGCCACATCCGGTACTTCCGCAGACATTTCCAGCTTGGATAAAGAATCCAACAGGGTGTTGAGCGCGACGGGTGGCGGGGCTAGATCGGCAGCCATCGCACACTGAATTTCAAAGTATGCGTCAAAGGCTCGGTCAAATTCTTGTCCTGTCGTACCTCCGAGCATCACGGGATTGCTTCCGGGCAGCTCCAACGGTCCAGGCGCGTAGCTCGGCGCTTTGCTCGGGTCCATGAGCGATGGGTTCCCAGCCAGCTGCATTTGCGAGTCGATTAGGAAATTGCCACTTGTGGCGACCGTCTCACCAGCGGCTAAACCCTCGATGATGACGGCTTCGGTGTCATTCATTGGGCCAACATGCACTCGACGAATTTCAAACCGTCCTGGTTCCGTTTCGACATAGATCACGCCACTGTCACCCGTCAATAAAACAGAATCACGTGGTACCGTGACGACGTGCTGTTCCGGCTGAGGCTCGAGGGCGTATCCAAGTTGCACAGTCGAGATCAGATCCATGCCGCACAGCGGGCAACTTCCCGGTCCATCCCGAATGACTTGGGGATGCATGGGGCTGATGTATTTGCCGGACAAGGCTGGATCGTATATCAGTGTGCTGGGAATCGCGGGAACGGTAATCCTGGCGGTCGCATAGTCGCCTGGTCGCAACTTGCCATCGAAATTCATCACTTCGACTCGAACGCGCACTGTTCGAGTTCGCTTGTTGACCGTCGGATCAATAAACGCAACGCGACCCGTGAAGACCTCTCCCGGCATCGACTGAATTTCAGCTTCGACTTGCTGGCCGAAACGAACGTTAACAGCATCATCTGGGAATAGGTCGAGCATCATCCACACCGATGTTAGGTCGGCGATTTGAAGGAGCTTCTGCCCGGTCTTAACATAATCACCCTCGACGGCTGACTTCTCGATGACCGTTCCGCTCTGAGGTGACTTGATGCGGATTCGAGATTCAGGCTTGCGGCTCTTGCTTAACGACTCGATCTGCTCCTGCGTCATGCCCAGTTCACCAAGATTCTCGCGAGCCATCTCGCGCAGGTCGCTGTTGCCGACACTGAAGCGACTGGAGGTAGTGCTTTCCAAGCTGGTAACAAATTCAGTTTGAGCAGTGTAAAGTTGCGGGCTGTAAATCAGCGCCAGATCGTCGCCCTCATTGACCTGCACTCCGACATAGTTGGCGTACATTACCTCAAGCCTTCCGTCGATGTAAGCGGAAATCGTTGACAGACGGCTCTCGTCAAAATCTATCGAACCAATCGTACGAATGGTTCGCTTCATATCGCCCAGCGTGGAAATGGCCGTTTGGATTCCGACCAAGCGTCGAGCCGCTGCTTCGATCGTGACTGAGGTTCCGTCGCCGCCGCCCCCCCCGGTCGCCTCAACCAGTTCCATCGCACAAACGGGACAGCGCCCCGGTTCTGTGGAAGGTGGTGTACACATCATAGGACAGATGTAGCGCTTTTCTCCCTCTCCGCTAGAGTCACCATTGTTCTGCGTCGAGGCCTTGCCGCCGGAAAAACCGCTTGCGGAAATCCACTCTGAGCGCTGTGCGACACCGATCATTGCCAAGAGAATGGCCCCAACGCCGACGACCATTGCCGATTTCAAACCGAAATGAAGCAACCAGGTCCAACCACTAAGTCGTGATTCGGCGACAACCGAAGAGACCGGTGCTGTTTGCGCGGTGGCTGCCTTTTCGACTCCTGGCGTGGTCCCCGCTTCGAATGGAACATCCGCTTCAGGCGGCGCCGAGTATTCTTTGGTCGTTTTATTCACTTGCCCCAACTCTGTGGTTTCGCCGGCAGGCAAGTCAGCCTGTTGCTCGTTGACGCCGGCAACACTGCCACTCGGGATTTCAATAGGTTCGTCGTTTGGTTTCATTTCGTATCTCGCAAATGCGTTCACTCGATCGCAAGCATAGTTTTCTCATCGCAAGCAGTGTGATTGCGAAGCGTCTGGGCATCATCGGGTCGTCACGGAACGGGCACAAGTTAAGGACCTGTGCGCGGGCTGTTGTTTTAGTGAGCCGCGGCGCGTAAGGGCTTGTTGATTTATTCGTTTAACCCGCAGCCGAAGGCGAGGTTCGCCCCGTTGATCCTCGCCTCCGGCTGCGGGTTAAACGAAGAACCGTCCAATCAACACTAAACCAACAAGCCCGTAAGCGGCCGGGCGATCAATATTGCCCGGTGCCTTACCGCCCACGGCTCACCCCGATGCTGTCAGCATCGATTAAATCAACAGCCCGCTACACCATTCCGCTCAGTTCATAAATCCTTAACGATGCAGCATTTAGGTGTTGGGACCTTCCAGCCAACTACCAGCCCACATACATCAACGTTTGCGTGGCTAGAACAGGGCGAACTGAAGATAGGGGCGTGTGATAAGTGCACAGCGCTCCCTAGGGAAGGCGCTACAATCGCCAGACGCAGAGTTCGATCTGTGCGAAGTGCAAGATCGCAGATGGAGGACCATCATCAACGGCAAAGAGGCTCGGTAGCTGTTGATTCGGTTCAACAATCACGCTGGAAGCAAAGTCCAACGGGACGAGCTCACGCACTTCGTTAGTAGGAGCACGCGGAGCAGGAGCGTAGGGCACCTCGGGCGCATGAAGGCAGCGGCAGCCGGAAGCCACCCCAGGACTATTCGCATAAGTCGCTAGCTGATCGTCGGCACAGCGCATTAGAGAATCGTCAGCCAATGGTCCATTGGCCATCTCCATATCCGCAAATGGATCATCCTCGAATGTCGACGCGGTGCTATGCTCCTTAGCAGAGCCGGGGCCACAGCAGCTAGTAGCAGAGCCGGGGCCACAGCAGCTAGCGCTTTCCTCATTGGAACTGACATCAGAATGCCCACTGCAACAACCACAATGGCCATCGGGAGACTCAACCTCACAACAGCCGCATCCTTGGCAGGTGAATTGCAGGCTGCAATCGGCGGAACATGCCTTCCGAAACGCGCACACCATCGTCGGCTGAATCGTTATCGCAACGATTAGTAAGAGATTGACGGCTATGCGAGTAAACCGGGCCATGAGAATTGTGTGGAAGTTTCCCTTTGATCGTTCCGATGATATACCCCGAGATGGTATATGGAGTATATCGGAAATCCTGCCAATTAGTGCAAGTCCAATTTGCCCAAACGGTATGATCGCCGTTTTAATTGTAGTTTGCGGAGTGGACTAGTATGAGACATCAGCCAACAATCGGGCCTGTTTCTGACCGGAAACTGCGATTTCTGCTCGCTCTCCTAGCTGGTTTCGCAACTGGTGGATGTGCGAATTCGCCTGAACCAAGACGATCCGTATTCTCGCAGACTGCGCCTTCTCCCCACAGTAAAGTGGCCAGTACACAGGCGTTTCAGGCCAATGCAAGCGACGGACCGTCCACCCAATCGTCGCCTACAATTCGAACGGTAGGCTATAACGACGACTTGATTGTGACCGCGCCGCAACCGGCATTCGCCCAGGATGCCGAAATACCGGCGGACGATGGGCCAGTTCCGCGTTCGAACGACCAACGGCCCGACGAGAGCCGCGGAGCCTCTGAAAACGATTCAGTTGAGGAAGCGGCCAAGCCAGAGGCGGTCGGACCGCCGAACAGGAAATCCGCCTCAGCCACCGGAACGCAGCAGCCTGCCCAATACTTCGTTTCTGTCGCATTGGCCGGGCATCCGAAAATTCGGGCCGCACGACAACGCGTCGCCGCGGCCACGAACGTAGCGCCACAAGTCAGTGCGTTACCTGATCCAATGTTCAATAACACTTTTTGGCCGATTCAGAATCAGGCGTTGCAAACCGCTGGTGGTCGGGTCGGCCATCAATTTGGTTTGTCGCAAGGCGTGCCTTGGCCTGACAAACTACGGACCAAGTCAGCTATCGCGAATCGCGAAGTGCATATGGCCGAGGCCGAAGTCGATCGCATAGAGCGTGAAATTACTGAGGCAGTTCGACTCGCCTACTATGAAGTGTGGTTCGCAACACGCGCCATCGCCATCATCCAAGAGACTCGTGAATTGGTTGACGATTTAACGCAAGTTGCCGAAGCGCGCTACAAGAGTGGTGGAAGTCAACAAGATGTGCTGCGGTCGCAACTGGAAGCAGATCGACTTGAAGATCAAATTGTGACACTCCGCAAACAAAAGGAACAAGCCCAAGCCGACCTGGCCGCGCTGGTCCAACAGCCGGTTTCATTGATACCAGAAGCCAGCGAAGAGCTTGGCCTAACAAACATTCCCGAACAACTCGACGGATTATTGGTGCTTGCCGAACAATGCAATCCCGAACTTCGCGCGATTGCGTGGGAAATCCAAAGGGACCGTCAGAAGCAGAAGTTGGCTTGTCTGCAAAAATACCCGGACCTTCAAGTCGGCTTGAACTACGCAATCATTAGCGATGACAGCAACGCAATTAGCCCGGTGGCAAACGGTCATGACAACATCAGTTTCACCGTTGGAACAACGCTTCCCATCTGGCGTGAAAAGATCAATGCTGGGATTCGTGAGGCCGCTCACCGCACCACCAGCTCGACCGAACGATTGGAAGCAGAGCGCGATGCCATCCAAGGAAAACTGCGCCGATTGATGGCGCAAGCCGACGCGCTCGTCCAGCAGCAAGTCATCTACAAAGAGCGCATCATTCCACGCACCGAAGATACGCTCAAACTTTCAATCGCTGATTACCGGGGCAAGCGCACTGATTTCTTCACGCTGATCGAAACGTATCGCGATCTACTCATGTTCGAACCTCAAATGGCTCGATTTGAAGCCACGCTGGCCGGCACCATGGCGCAGATCGAACGTACTGTCGGTTGCCCGTGAGTAGACAAGGAGTCTGGAAGTAGGGGATAGATTAAAATGTAGTAGCCAGTATTTGATCTGACATGTTTTACCCAGATTACGCACTGGGCTGTAAGAGTTGATCGAGCATTTTTTATCGGCCATCGTGCCGATCGCTATGGCAATACCTGACAGGGCGACGATATTCGCATCCACGCCAAAAGTCTTCATGGCGATGAAGCACATCAACACTGCGAAAGGCAATACCCAACAATTCGCACAGCACCCTCAGCATCGGCGGTTTCGCCTCTATATTTGTCCCATAGAAACTTCTCCGCGCGTTCAGGGTTATCATCGAGAGTCCGCAAGTACTGGTCCATCGTCGCCACAAATTCGGCCGTGTGCTCATGATCATCATGCGAAGTCCCAAAGTGCCGTGACAACCAGAATCCGGAGCCAAGCAGTAGCAGAACCGAAGCAGCAAGTGCCAACAGGCGAATTGGCACTCCTATTCATACGAGTAAGGCAGCGGGACAAAATAAACGTACCACGAACCCACTATTTTTTGGGGGAAGTTAGCTCTGCAAGGTTTGAAGGCGCGGGAGTGCTAGCTATTGGAGTGGATTCGGGTCGCCTTCAGACCTTGCAGAGCTAACTTGAGCCC
>JBGSNE010000271.1:0-17124 GCA_041739785.1 Pirellulaceae bacterium | reverse complement strand
AACCCTCAGCACACCTGGACCATTGACGCTGTCCGGCGCCAGGAGCGCAAGCAGAAACGCCAAGTTCCCAAACGTCGCAGGCCAAGCAGCTAGCAAACTAACCCGCCTGTTGCAAGATGCACTTCACCGTACGCTCACGCCTTGGAGTGCTGGGACTCGTCACAGCTTTCTCTTTCCCTGTTGGTAGCAACAACCAGAAACTACGATGTCAGCAGTTACAGTAAGGCAGCACAACTCCCAGGCAATCGCGACATGATTAAGACAGCTAGCGCCACAGCTGTCAACGCGTTTCTCACCAGTCGATTCCCATGGAGTACTAGCTCGTCTGAAAATGAAAGCTCCGAGAACTCGGAGCACTCCAAAAAGCTAGCTCGCAGCACCGCCGGTGGAACTGTCGGTGAGCATTTTATTCCGCAGCGCTTGCAATCCGCGTTTGAGCAGACCTGCCACCGCCATCTCACTTTTGTTCATCGCGTCAGAGATCTCCTTGAGAGAATGCCCTTCGACGTATCGCAACCGCAGAGCTTCGCGTTGCGTCTCGGGTAATTCTTCTAAGCAGTCGGCTAAAAAGACTGCCGCTTCATCGCGCATCATGCGTTGACTGGGAGAGGTAGTTTCGGAGGGAGCCAGGTCGGTCAACGCGGGTCGGCTATCGGTCGGACTGTTCGACACCTCGCGGCCCGCCGAACGCTTCTGCGTGTAGATGTGTTTCTGATGAGCCGAGGCGACATTGTTGCGGAGAATATGGCGCAACCACCCGAGCAGCTCTTCAATATGGTGACCGCGAAAGTTGGGCAGATCGCGCTGAGCCTCCAAAAAGGTCACTTGTACAATGTCGGCCGCGTCGAGTCGCCCACGAAGTCGAGAGTCCAGATAGCGCTGGGCCAGGACAGTCAAGTAGGCACGATAATCCTCCAACAACTCACCCAACGCTTCCGCACTCCCGGTTTGGGCATCGTCGAGTAGTTGTTGGTGGCGAGATCGATTCACTAGGGTACTTTCAGCTTTATCTGCAAAACAGCTAAAAACGACGTAACGGTCGCGGGCCAAGACTTACGATGGATAGCCGCCATGCAGCATGAATGCCAATCCGTAAGACTTGTCTCGTTTTGTCTACGGTACCATTGTACACCACCCAAGTTCGAGCACCGACTGCCCCTGCAGTCCGGTTAGCGGTGGCTATAATCGAGTGTACGATAGTGAGATTAAACGATGCTCAATTAGACTGCGCGCTACTTTTATCGGCGGGAAAGCAACTATTTCATGTACCTACGCATGGCCAAACGGCTGATCTGGGAAACGGACAAAAGGCTTCTGTGGAAGCTCGCCTACCAGGCGGGTTGGAAGGGTCTACGCAGCGTTCAGAAGCACAAACGACGACTGAAACGTGGCGAGTTCTTTCCACCATTTCTGTACATGTCGATTATCAACAGCTGCAATCTTCGCTGCCAAGGCTGTTGGGTCGATGTGGCTGCCAAGCAGACGAAGATCGACATCGATGCGCTCCACCGCACGGTCAATCAAGCCAAAGAGATGGGAAATGCCTTTTTCGGTATTCTCGGAGGCGAACCATTCATGCACAAGGAATTGCTCGATTTTCTCGAAGGGCAACCAGACGCCTATTTTCAAGTCTTTACCAACGGGCACTTCATTACCGACGAAGTGGCCAAGCGGCTGAGGAAGATGGGGAATGTCACGCCACTGATCAGCGTTGAAGGTTCCGAGATCGTCAGCGACGAGCGGCGTGGTCGGGCAGAAGTTCTCAGCCAAACCATGCAAGGGATTCAGAATTGCTTGAACAATAAAGTCTTAACCGGTGTCTGTACCAGCGTCTGCCGAACCAACATCGACGATTTGTTGACTGAGCGGTGGGTCGATCGCCTGATTGAGATGGGAGTGATGTACTGTTGGTTCCACGTCTATCGACCGATGGGCCCCGAGCCGATGCCCGAGTTGGCGCTGGAGCCGGAACAACTGCGACAGGTACGTCAATTTGTGGTCGACACGCGAGCCACCAAGCCGATCGTCGTCATTGACGCCTATCATGATGGCGCAGGTCGAGCGCTCTGCCCAGCGGTGACTGGTTTTACACATCACATTGGTCCAGCGGGTGATATCGAGCCCTGTCCGATTATTCAGCTGGCCACCGAGAGCATCCATGATGCGCGCCCCTTGAAGGAGACGTTCAACAACAGTCAATTCCTCCGCGACTTTCGCGAATTGACAGCCCAGCACACGCGTGGTTGCGTGGTGCTCGAACGCCCCGATCTATTGATCGAATTGGCCAACAAACATCACGCCCGCGACACGACACAGCGCAAAACCGCCATGGCCGAATTGGCAGCCACCATCCCGCGGCGATCGCAATACGCACCTGGTACCGAAATTCCCGAACGGAGCTGGGCGGTGCGGTTGGCCAAATGGATTGCTTTCAATGATTTTGGAGCTTACGGAAAATTCTTTAAAGCAGAGGAATGGATCGATCCCAACGTACCTAAAACATTTAACATCGATCCGACCGTGATGTCTGACAGTCAGCACAGTAAGCCAATCGACGGCAACATGGTTGGTCGACAGCATATTTAGCACTAGTCAACCAGCATGTGTGCCAAAGATCCTATTGGGTATGCAGACGGCGTAAATCGTTATCAGTTAGTTCTAGGTGCGCCTCTTGAAGGGATTGACCCGTCTGGTAAGTGTACGGTTCAGATCTACGGAAATTCATTTCCTCACTATGGAATTTGCGTAGTACCGGATGGTCCGGGAGGGCACGGGGGGCACGCTATAGATGGCGACCACGAAAACGATCTAGATGTAGTTTTCCATGAGAAGTCTCCGCGAAGTCGCGTGTTTACATTTCAGGATGTTACGTCTGAGCAATGTGATTGTTTGTTGGAGTCAGCCAAAGAACAGAATAGAGTGCCTGATGATCCGCTGAAGCTATTTTGTCCGGTATGCCCCAGGAATTATGCGTTCAGAAACGCTGCGGTTTAAGTACGAGTATCGGCTTCACGCCGTGTTGATGGCCGGGGTGGCTGGATGCCATTTTCGTTGGAGGGCAGGATGCTCGGAAGCGAAAACCTCGCGGCAAGTGGCCAGGGAGCCCGCAGCCGCGTTGGCGGAACTGGACCTCGACAGGTTGCAATTGGAAACCGGGAGCTTCATTGACGCTGACTTGCGAGAAAAGTTCTCGGATTTGCTGCTGTCAGTACGATTGGCTGATTCGATAGCTGAAACGACATCCGAGAACGCAGAAGCGCGAGCGCTCGTCTACTTTTTGTTTGAGCACAAGAGCCAAGCCGATCCTTTGACCGTATTCCAGTTGTTATCCTACATTGTTCGCATTTGGGAAAAGCGGCTGCGAGATGGCTTGCCACTGTGTCCGATTGTGCCGCTGGTGGTTTACCACGGCGAAACCGGCTGGACGGCAGCTCGGAGTATCAGCAAACTAGTCCCATCGCCAAAGGGCCTCGCCGATTATCAGCTCAATTTTCAAATTCCACTGCTGGACCTTAGCCAGCTTTCGGACGAAGATATTGCAGGCGGGCCATTTTGAGAAGCACTCTGCGTCTGCTAAAATATAGCCGAAGCACGTATCTGGTCAGCAAACTCGGCGATATCTTGGAGTTGATAGCTCGTTCGCTACCCGTAAGTCGATTGCCTGACTGGATCCACGCAATAGGAGTTTATGTCATGTCGGTCAACAAGAATATTGATTCGCAGCAATACAAACAGACGCTCAAGAGCGTCTTTCCGACCCAATTCGAGCCCGGTTCACTTGCCGATCGACTTTTGATCCAAGGGCGTGAAGAGGGGGAACAGATAGGGCTTGAGAAAGGTAAGTTAACTGGCAAGATTCAGATGCTAGAAGAATTGCTTGGAGACACACCTACGATGGATGCTGAGTTTGAGGCCTGCGGCCTTGATGCACTTACGACTCAACTTGCAGTATTGCAACAGAGGCTCCGCGACCGCCAAGCCTGAGGAATGTCTGTCTACGATGATGGCACCTGCATGTACGACGCAGCTATTGGGTTCTTGTTCCAACTGTCCTATTGAATTGATTGGATGAACCGCAAGCAGGCTCTCTCACCACCCCCCCTCATCGACCAAGCGATGCAGGCCGATCGCTTTGCACTCCGCAAGAGTTGGCAACGACTGCAATCGACCAACGTGAGTAACGCTGCCGACGTGACGCAATGGCAAAGTCGATTGGAGGCCTCTATCGCCTTGCGCAGTGCACGAACTGAGAGCCTACCGCTCCTCAAATTCGACCCTGAGCTACCGATCACCGCACATCGCGACGAGATTGTCCATCTGATCAAAACGCGACAAACAATTGTCGTCTGTGGCGAAACCGGATCGGGTAAGAGTACTCAGTTACCAAAGTTGTGTTTGGAAGCTGGACTGGGAATTGCGGCTATGATCGGCCACACTCAACCACGACGGTTGGCCGCCCGAGCTGTTGCGAGTCGTTTGGCTGAAGAACTCGATTCGCGAGTTGGCGAGCGTGTTGGTTTCAAGATTCGTTTCACCGATGCCACTCAACCGCAAACGCTGGTCAAGTTGATGACCGATGGCGTGCTGTTGGCTGAAACACAAAGCGATCGTTTTCTCGATCAATACGACGCGCTCATCATCGACGAAGCTCACGAGCGTTCGTTGAACATTGATTTTCTGCTGGGCTATTTGCGGCAGCTCTCTGGTCGCCGTCCCGACCTCAAACTGATCATTACCTCAGCCACCATCGATCCACAGCGGTTTGCTCAGCATTTTTCTGACGAACTTGGCTCGGCACCCATCGTCGAAGTATCGGGCCGGACCTACCCCGTCGAGATGCGCTATCAGGCAACTGAGTCGAGCGATGCCAGCGGCGTTGATGACCTGCTGTTGGCAGCCATTGCCGAATCCAGTGATGAATTGATGGCCGAAGGTTCGGGCGACATACTGATATTTTTGCCAACCGAGCGCGACATTCGCGAAACGCATAAACATCTGCGGGGGCACTTCACCCGCCTGGGCGGCGCTGTGGAGATCCTGCCCCTGTACGCACGACTCAGCCAAGCCGAGCAGAACAAAATCTTTGCGCCCCACGCTAAACGTCGAATCGTCTTGTCGACCAACGTAGCCGAGTCATCCCTCACGGTGCCGGGCATAAGGTATGTGATCGACACAGGTTTGGTCCGCATTTCTCGCTACGCTCCGCGCAGCAAAGTTCAACGCTTGCCCATCGAAGGAGTATCGCAGGCCTCCGCCAATCAGCGCGCCGGTCGCTGTGGTCGCTTGGGACCAGGCGTGTGCATTCGCCTCTATTCCCAGGAGGACTATGCCACCCGTAGCCTGTACACGACGCCCGAAATTCGTCGCAGTGATTTGGCCAGCGTATTGTTGCAGAGCAAAACTCTGCGACTGGGCCCATTGACTGAATTTCCACTCCTCGATCCCCCCGGTGCCGAGTCGCTGCGCGATGCTGAGCGAACACTTCGCGAGTTAGGAGCCATCGACGAAAAGAGTGGACTGACCGAAATCGGAAGGCAATTAGGTCGTCTACCTTGTGAACCGAGAGTGGGTCGCATGTTGCTGGAAGCTCACGAGCGGAATTGCGTTGCGGAGGTGGTAGTGATCGCCGCGGCGCTCGAAACGCAAGATGTGCGGCAACGACCCGCGGGACATCGCCCACAAGCCGATGAGGCGCATGCACAATTTGCTGACCCGCACAGCGATTTTTTAAGCTATTTGCGGTTGTGGGATTTTTATGAACGATTGAAGAGCGACCTCGGTCGGTCGCGTTTGCAAAAGGCGCTGAGCCAAAGTTTCCTTTCGCCGCAAGGATTTCGCGAGTGGTCCGATGTGGTTCGTCAACTCAAAGAGCTGTTGGCATCCGCGGGAATCAAAGCTGGTGCCCGCAAATTCCGTTTGCCGGCCGTGGATCTAAGTGAGCTGGATGCACCTAGTCGGCGTCGACATCAAACAGGCTCCAAGTCGCAGAACCTAGTGAACGAAGAAGCCACGCAAAAGCTCAAGCGACCGGCGGGCTATGCCCCGATTCATCAATCATTGCTGACCGGTCTGCTCAGCGGTGTGGCGCAACGCGGCGATACGTATGAATACAAGGCGGCGGGTGGACTGACTGTCGCTCTCTGGCCCGGTTCTGGTCTGTTCAGTCGCAAGCCGAAGTGGGTCATGGCCGCCGAGATTGTGGAAACTAGCAAACGCTACGCGCGCAATGTGGCCGAAGTGGATGTCGAGTGGATAGAACAAGCGGCCGGAGATCTGTTGAAGAACAGCTACAGCGATCCGCATTGGAGTAGCAAATCGGGAGCCGCCATGGTCTATCGTCGCGCTACTTTATACGGTTTGCCAATCATCAGTGGTCAGCGAGTGGCTTTGGCTCCTATCGATCGCGATGCGGCGCGAGACTTGCTGATTGAACACGGATTGGTGGCAGGGGAGTGGAACTGCCGCGAGGCGTTCTACCTGCACAATCAAGAGATGCTAGCCGACATGCACGAATTGGTGCAACGCACGCGCTCCCGCGAATACATCCTCGATCAATATCACTTAGCGGCGTTTTACAACCATCGCTTGCCAACCGAGATTCATGACTTAGCCACTTTACGCAGCTGGATTCGCAAACATCAAGGACAACCCGCCGAGCGTGGGTTGTGGATGAAGCCCGAGGATCTACTGGAGTCGCAAGAGCAACCACTGGCGGTAGAGCAAGCCTTTCCGAATATGCTACAAGTTGGCGCGACCGAGTTGCCGCTGGCCTATCACTTCGAACCGGGGCACGCCGCCGATGGCGTAACGCTCACCGTCCCTCAAGCCGCTTTGCGACAGATCAGCGACGAAGCGCTCGGATGGTTGGTGCCGGGACTGCTCGAGGAGAAAATCCTGCATCTAATTCGCTCTCTCCCCAAATCGCTCCGCACCAATTTCGTCCCAGCCCCCGACGTAGCTAAGAAGTTGGCCAGTGAGCTATCACAGGTTGCCCACGATCAGCCCTTCACCACCGCGCTCTGCTCCCTCATGAGCAAGCATGCTGGAGAGCGTATCGAAGGAGCACACTTCGCCACCGATAAACTCCCCGAGCATTTACGGTTTCTAGTGCGCGTGGTCGACGACGAAGGTCATGTATTAGAAAGCGGACGGGACGTCTCGAAACTGCAAGCCGCATTGGCACCTCCGGCAGCTTCGCTGGGCTTGTCTCGAAGTGGTTCCGCGGGCAGTGGCGCAGCAGGCAGTGGCAAACCATTGAATCCCTCGGCCGACAGCGGAGTGACCGGTGACTGGACCAACCGTGTAGTAACCCCCAACGATTTCGACGACTTGCCGCTACAAGCAACCGTTCGTCGCGGGGGACTACTGGTCGCTGCGTTTCCGGCGCTCGTACAGGTGAAGGACCAAGTCGAAATGCGTTTGGCTGATACCGAAGCCGATGCAGAACGATTGTCGAGGCAGGGCTGGACGCGCTTGCTAGCGATCAAGCATCATCGCTCGTTGCGAAGTCAAGTCAGCCACTTGCCAGAATTCACTTCGAGCTGCGTGAAACTAGGTCACGTCCTCAGCGGGCAAGAATGGACCACGCAACTCCAAGAGCTATTGGTGCGGGTCGCGTTAATTGAAGGCCAGCCGTTAATGCGGACACGAGAAGACTTTGAAGCTTGCAGCGCCCGCGCCGCTGGTCAAATCTCGATCGCCGTGCAAGAGATTGCGGTGTGGTTACCCAAGTTTGCGGAGCAGGTGCACCAGGTGCGATTGTTGCTGGAAAAGATTCCCCAGCCGTGGCGCGAGGTATTTGACGACATTCGCCGGCAAACACAAGACTTGCTAAGTCCGAATTTTCTGCGCGACACACCCTGGATGTGGCTCGCCGAGTATCCTCGCTATTTTCAAGCCATGCGCAGCCGTATCGATAAATTGAAGAGCGGCGGCGTTCCAAAGGACAGGAAACTATCCGAACCAATCGTAGCAGCCTGGAGCAGTTTTCAGGATGTGACCGCTGGCTCTGGCGCTCATACTCCAACCACGAGTGCTAAATTGGAAGAGCTGCGATGGATGATCGAAGAGCTGCGTGTTTCCGTTTTCGCGCAACAACTGGGGACTAAGGTGAGCGTATCGCCCAAACGCGTGCAGCTGTTGGTTGACGACCTGAACCGTTAATCAGCGCCCCATCGTCGGATCATCGTCGCCCCATCGTCGCTCGACTCTCCGAGTCGAGTCTGGTTGGTTCTGGTCTGGTCGGGTCGGAATTCGGCCCAGGGGGCGAAATCCCGGTTTCAGATTCACGACTCGGAGAGTCGTGCGACATTGAAGAGTCACCACTCGGAGAGTCGTGCGACAGTGAAAGGGGGACGACTCGGAGAGTCGCGTGCCAATGATCCCCAACGCTGATCTAGCTTGGTTTGCCGCGTTGGTTACAATTGGGAGATTCAACTGCGGGCCAGAAAACCTCTTGGGGACAGATCATGGCGAAAACAACGGCCAAGGCCGAAATTCGAGACAATATCGTAATGGCCGATGGCGAGGAGCTTGACCTGCGAAGCCGACATTTGGCAGCCTTTCTGGCCTGGCTGATTCCTGGAGCGGGACATTATTATCAAAGACGCTATTTCAAATCGGCCATATTTTCGATCTGCATTTTTAGCAGTTTCGTGTTAGGAATGTTCATGGCGGGTGGCCGTTGCGTTTACGCGTCCTGGAATGAGACCGAGAAACGCTGGCAGTATGTCTTGCAGGCCGGAATTGGATTGCCCGCCATGCCAGCGGCCTTGCAAGCCTGGCGTGCACGGAACAACGAGCAACCGTTGATTAGTGATAGTTTCATGACCGCGCCGAAGTCAACACGCGACCTCGATGAATGGAATCGCATCACGGCGTCGGGTTTCGATATGGGGACGCTGTACACCATGGTGGCTGGGTTGCTGAACGTGCTGGTAGTGTTTGATGCCTGGGCGGGACCATTGCCGCCGCCGGTCCCGAAAAAACGGCAACGTGAAAAAGACCAAGACGAAGCCGATCAGCCCACGAACGAACCCTCCAAGTCAACTTAATCCGAGTGGGCGGCTAAGAGCCAAACAAAATTGCACATTAGCAAGGGGTGAACATGATTGTCAATATGTCGCTGGGATATCTGTTCTTGTACTTACCGCTGCTGGCGGCGGTGTCGTTAGTAATTGGAGCTTCGCGACACGAACGGAAGCATTTGATTCTTGATCAAGCTCTGCGGACGGCTGTTTGGATCTCGTCCTTCATTCTCGGAATCTATGTCGTGCTACAGATTGTATCGTGGCTGGTCTAAGCGTTGTCTCAAAAAGGGTCTGACCTTTTTAGAGAGCAAGCCATATTGCCAGAGTTTTAACCTTATCGGGAAAGGGACAAACCCCTTTTGAGACTATGCCTTACAGAGTGACTCACGCTTCATGAGAATTCTTACACTGGGTGCCGGAACCGTAGGCACGTGGATCGCTGATTTACTGTGCCGCTATCGGCACGATGTGACCGTGGTAGACACCGACCTCGAGAACGTGCAACGCATCAACAACGACCTGGACGTCCGGGCCATTCAAGGTTCAGCTTCGCAGTCGAGCGTTTTATTTCAAGCCGGAGTCATGGGCTGTGACATTTGTTTGGCGGTCACCGGCAGCGATGAAGTGAACATGATCGCGGCTAGTATGGCCAAGGCCATGGGAGCCACACGCAGCGTGGCCCGCGTTTATGCTCCTGTGTTTCGCGATCTAAGTACCTTTGACTACCAACGGCATTTTGGCATCGATCGCTTGCTGAGCTTAGAGCACTTAACGGCAATGGAGCTGGCCCGCGCGATTCGCAATCCGGAAAGTATCACGCTCGAACATTTTGCTCGTGGACAACTAGAAGTGGCCGAGTTTGAAGTGACTCGCAGTAGCCAATCGCTCAACAAGCCGCTCAAGCAGTTGGCATTATCGCCGCATGTACGGTTGGGGACATTGCAACGCGACAAGCGGACGTGGATCGCCAGCGCCAACGACGAAATCCGTCTGGGGGATTTTGTCAGTTTAATGGGCCGCCCCGACGACGTGGAGGAAATCAAGAAGGTCTTTACCAAAGGCGACTCGAAACACCAGTTTGTGGTCATCGCCGGTGGGGGCGAAACCGGGTATCACTTGGCCCGCGCCCTCGACGGTGAACGACATCGCGTATTGCTGCTAGAGCACAACCCACAACGGTGTGACTACTTGGCTTCGCACTTGACACGCACCACCGTAGTTTGCGCCGATGCCATGCGCAAGGTAACGCTCGAGGAAGAACGCGTCGGAGGCTGCGACTACTTCGTGGCCTGCATGGGTCAGGATGAAAACAACATCATGGCGGGCTTGGAAGCCAAGGATCTAGGAGCCAAACAGATTATGGCTGTGGTGGGGCGTCCCGACTATGCCGAGATTGTGGGGCGACTGGGAATCGACATTGCCGTAAGCGAACGGGATGCGATGGCGCGACAGATTCTGGGACTATTAACCGAAGGGACCGTCTTAAGTCAGTTGCAGCTGCCGTCGAGTGATGTGTTTGTGCTGGAGTTGGAAGTGGCCGAAGACTCGCCCGTGACGCAGTCGCCGCTTTCACACGTCAAGCTGCCCGAAGGGGTGTTAGTCGCAGCGGTCCTACAGGATGATTATGTTCGCGTCCCTGCAGCCAGCGAGTGTTTGCAGGCGGGGAATACTGCCTTGGTATTGGCTACGCAACAGCACATCGCGGCGGTAACGGAGGCTTTTAGTCCTGGGGCTAAGGCAACGACATGAACTACCAACTGCTGAGCCGCACGTTGGGCATCATCTGTTCGCTGTTTGCTGTAACGATGCTCTTCTCACTCCCCTGGGCCCACCCCAGTTTGGGCTACCGCATCGCTGACGAAATTCCATTCCCCACCGAGTTCGAATGGCGCGGCGCGTTGGGTTTGTTAGGCAGCAGTCTCATCTCAGCTGCCGTGGGGGGCTTATTGATCTGGTTGGGCCGAAACAGATCGAGCCAAAAACTATTTCGTAAAGAAGCCATGGCCACGGTGGGCCTGTCGTGGATTCTAGCTACGGTGTTGGGTGCGCTGCCATTCCTGTTGAGCGGCACGCATAGCGCTGCGGGGATTCGTATTTCGATCGCCGACGCGATGTTCGAATCGCAATCGGGCTTCAGCACCACGGGCGCAACGATCCTGACCAATTTGGAAGATCCACAATTAGTCCCACACTGCATTCTGTTTTGGCGGAGCAGCACTCACTTTCTCGGTGGTCTGGGTATCGTGGTGCTGTTAGTCGCGATTTTGGGGCAGGGGGCTAGTGGCAAAGCGATGATGCGGGCGGAGATTACCGGTCCTACCAAGGATTCGGCCTTTAGTCGTATGCAGCAAACGGCCTTAGTGTTTGCCACTATTTATGCCGTGCTCAATATTGTGCTGGCCATCATCTATTGGTGTTGTGGCATGTCGGTGTTTGACGCGTTATGCCACGCTTTTGGCACGCTAGCCACTGGTGGCTTTAGCACGTACAACGCCAGCCTAGGGCACTTTGATAGCCTATGGATCGAGTATATCACCATCCTGTTTATGGTCTTAGCTGGCACGAATTTTGCCTTACTGCTGCTGGTCGTTACCGGACACTGGAGGCGGCTCGTCAACGATATCGAATGGCGAGTCTATGTCGCCATTATCGGAGTGGTCACTGCGGCGGTGATGCTCTTCGGATTGTGGAGCGATAACTTTTCTAGTTTCTGGTCGGCCTTGCGGTATTCGCTGTTCCAAGTGGTGTCCGTCATGACCACCACCGGCTATGGCACGCATGATTACGATTTATGGAATAACTTTGGCCGCGGTGTGTTGATTCTCTTGATGTTCGTGGGAGGCTGCGCAGGCAGCACTGGTGGTGGCATGAAGGTCATCCGCCACGTATTGCTGGCGAAAATTTTACGTTTGGAATTGGAACTGGCCTATCGTCCGCGGGTGGTGCGACCGTTGCTACTGGGTGACCAAGCTCTCGAGGACGTCAATTTGCGCAAGCATATCTTGGTCTATTTCGGCCTAGTCGGCGCTGTCTTTGCTTGCAGTTGGTTGTTCCTAATCACCACGGAACCCGATCAGCAGTGGAAGAAGAAAATTGTGGTGATGGAAGATATCGCCACCCGAGTCAAAGTGGCACAAATTGCTGATCAGGAGTTAGAACGTGACCTATTGGGAAACAAACTGCTCGACTGTGCTAGCGCCATTGCAGCGACGCTACACAACATCGGACCTGGTCTGGGAGTTGTCGGCCCCACTGCCAACTACGCTGGGTTTGCACCTTGGAGCAAATTGTTGTTTGTCTTCTTAATGATGCTCGGGCGGCTGGAGATGTTTTCGATTCTAGTGTTGTTCGTTCCGGCTTTTTGGCGGCGGATCTAATGGGCAGCGCAAGCTACGATTCTGCCCAGCCGACCGAGCAACATACGCTCGAAGCATCGTTTGCGCTGTTAGAACATTGTTTGCAGCAGTTGGCGGCGCTGGCCCCTGTGGCGGACCCAAACCAGCTGGTCGATCTCATTCCCCCGATTCCATCAACTGCGCAGCAATTGATTTTGGTGGAATTAATCAAATTCGATTTGGCCGCCAGCCGACAACGGCCTGAGTTACGAAAAGTTCACCCATCGTCGCACGACTCCCCGAGTCGTGATCGCCGCCTTGAATCTAGTTCTGCAGAGCAGGCGCCTCCCGATTCTACCCCCCCTCGATCGCTGGAATTCTACTGGCCCGCAGCGGCGCGCATTCTACCCGCGGAGCACATCCCAATTGATTTGGTTTTAGAGGAAGCACAACTGCGGCGCGGGGCAGGGGAGGAGATTCATTGGGACGACTATCGGCAGCGCTTCCCCGACCTGGCCGAAACAATTGGCAAATGGTTGGCGTCGGGTGAAACCAATATCGAGCGCCAGGCGGCAGCTCCAACCGCTAGCCAAGTCCCTGAATTGCCGATCGGAAGCGTAGTCGATGACTTTCAGATCCTCAAGCAACTAGGGGAAGGTGCTTTTGCCCGAGTCTATTTGGCTAAACAAATTTCAATGCAACGCCTGGTCGCCCTCAAGGCATCGACCCGCGGTAGCGAAGAGCCACTAGCCCTTTCGCAACTCGACCACCCAAACATTGTTCGCGTCCATGATCAGCGGGCGATCACGCAACCGACGGCCATCCTGCTGTACATGCAGTACTTGCCCGGTGGTACATTGTCGGATTGCATTAAGCTGCTGCGCGAACTACCAACCAACGATTGGAATGGTGGAAAACTACTTCAGTCCATCGATCGCAATTTGTTGGATGCCAATCAGTCGGTACCGGAGCAATCGTCAATCCGCAGCGAAGTTGCGGAAATGAGTTGGCCCAAGACGGTGGCTTGGATCGGCATTCAATTGGCCGAGGGGCTGGACTACGCATCACAGAAAAGCGTATTGCATCGCGATGTGAAGCCAGCCAATATTCTGCTTAGCGCCGAGGCGATCCCCAAGCTGGTCGATTTCAATGTGAGCTGCAGTGGTTTGTCAGGTCGAGCTGGAGCAGCCGCCTATTTCGGTGGGTCGCTGGGCTACATGTCGCCGGAACAACTACGAGTTGCCGATCCGACCGATCCGCTTACTGCAGACCGTCTCGATGTTCGCTCCGACTTGTATGCGCTAGGCATGGTACTGTGGGAGTTATGGCAAGGTCGACGTCCCTGGACACTCATCGATTTGGCTTCCAACTGGACCGAAGCGGTTGGTATGCAAAGGCGTTTGCGGGGCGAAGCGTATGCACTTAATCGGCCGGCCCAGAATCCGACCGAACGCGTACTTGAAAAGGTGCTACGATCGCTGCTGGCAATTGAACCTGATCAACGTCCTCAGACTGGCAAGGAAATTGCCGCACGGTTACGCTTGGCGCTCAATCCTGAATTGGCGACTCGATTCGAGCCGGCACCCAAAAGTTTGGCCGGAAGATTGTTGCGCGTTTCCGTACTACTGCTTTCCGCCTTGATTATCTTTGGACCCAACACGGCGGCATCGATTTTCAACTACGACTACAACTATCGCCGCATGGCCGCACTACAATCAGTACCCAACATCGTAAACGATTTCATCTACGTATCGAAATGGGTCAACGGCGTGGTCTATCCACTGGGCTTGATCCTGTTTCTATCCATTATGTGGCCCATCGTGAGGATTGTTCATCGGAGCCAACGCGGCTTGCCCGCCAGCCAGTCCGAGATTTCCCGATTGTGGAACATCGGCAACCAGGCCACTTTGATCTGTGGCGTACTGTGGGCCGTATCGGGCATGGTGTTCGCCGTTTCGTTTTCTTCGCTCCAGTCGGAATTTGGGTATGCAGAAGCGATCCATTTTTTCTTGTCGCTGGTACTATGCGGCGGTGTGGCCTGGATCTATCCCTACTTTGGTATGACACTCATGGCAGTATTGATTTACTATCCCCGTGTGATTGCACCTACCATGAGTGACCCAGGGTTTCCAGAACGATGTCACCGCGTGCGTCGGCACAGCCTGTGGTATTTGCTGTCGGCAGCGGCGATACCTTTGACGGCCGTGGGTGCCTTGGTCTTTCGCAGTGATCTACCGCGGAATCTCATTTTGGCAGGAGTTTGCGTGACAGGTTTAGGCTTAGTCGCTTCGTTCCTGGCCCATCAGAAGCTGCAAGAGACGCTGCGGCAGTTCGAACGCGTGCTCGGGAATCGCGACTAAGTACGTCAGGCTTTCCAGCCTGACATCGGATCGTTGTGGGACGCACAATGCCAGTATAGAAGCGGCAATGAGTATTTTGAACATCAAGCGTCTCCCATGCCAACTCAAATAGTGGCAAGAAGTTATTACTAAGAGAATCTTGGCGAATTCCGCTACGTCTCAACCTAGTGCCGCAACTATCTGGTCTTAAATCCAAGCCTTTATTAAAGTGCTTCAGCCAGACAATAGAGCACCTCTTGTCGCTGGCCACTTTCATCGCGATGGGCGACACGGTGATAAATCCTGCCACCCACGATGGTAGGTGTAGCCAAGACCTCTTCGCCCAGTTGATTCTCGCCCAGTTGTTCGAATTGCGACGGGGAAGCACTGAACACGAAAAAATTACCCGCTTCATTGGTAGCGTAGATCCTGTCACCCACTAGTACTGGCGAGGATGAAAAGGTTCCACCCAACCGCGACTTCCACAACTGTTTACCAGTATCGGCTCGCCAACACATGGCGATCCCCTCATCGAGTACGCCGTACAGGTAACCGTCTTTGATCACCAGGGAAGGAACATACAGTCGCTCTTTGTTCTCCCACACCAATTGTTTGCTACCATCCGCCTTGATCGCCGACATGTGGTTTTTGGGATAACCGCCGCTGGTATAAATCAAATTGCCATCGGTAACCGTTGAAGTAACACATTCGGTAGTTGCCCCCTCGGTTTCCCAATTGGTCCCTCCGGTCAGTGGGTCGTAACTAACAACCATATCGCAACCAACCAAGATTAGCTGATCTTTGCCCGCCACATGCAACAGCGTCGGTGTCGGATAATTGGGTTTCGGATAACGCTCGCGGCGCCATACAACATCACCTGACTGTGCGTCGAGTCCGACCAGCGCGCCGCCACCCTTATTGTCGGCTGCGACAATTACCAAGCCTTGGTACAACACCGGCGATGCACCATAACCTTGATGGACGACGTAGTCGGAGACGCGTTGCTGCCATACTTGCTTCCCTGCTAAGTCGAGCGCGGTGGTATAGAGTCCGCCGCTATTTGGAAAGCTGATGTAAACTCGCCTCCCATCGCAGGCGGGCGTACTGGATGCCCCCGTCGACTTATTGTTCTTGCGCATAGCCCCTGAGGCATGCACTTGCGTGCTCCACAGCAATGTGCCACTATCTCGCTCAATGCACAGCAGTGTCTGCGAGCCCTTCTCTTCGTCGCAGGTTGCCAGAAAAACTTGGTCGCCAACTACGGTCGGTGATCCATAGCCGCGACCTGGAATTTCGGCTTTCCACCTCACGTTCTCGGTAGCACTAAATGTCAACGGTGGCTTTTGTTCGGGGTCGGCCGTACCATCACGCGACGGACCGCGCCACCACGGCCAATCGGTCTTGGGCAAATCAATTCCATCAGTTACCCGTGCTGGTTCGGTTGACCAAGCGTTATCATGTACTAGCAAAATTAAAGAGCTCACGGCGAATAGACTCGCCATGTATAACCATGCTTTATAGTTCACTTGTTGCTACTTTCTAAGAAATCAAAGCCGGTCAAGGTTTAAGTGCTCCGCCGATGGCGTCGGCTGGAATTCTAAGGGGAAATGACTTGAGTTTACCACAATGAGTGCTGAAAAAGTTGTAATTGTGCATGGTTTCGGAGCACATCGGTGGCTGATGGTTCCGCTAGCCCGTAGGGTGCGCCGCGCCGGTTACGCAACGCTTAACTGGGGCTATCGCAGCTTCTTTCGCGATATCGAAACGCATGCGGATCGGCTGCGACTAGAATTGGAGCAACTGAACGAATCGGTCGATACGGAGCGACTGCACATCGTAGCTCACAGCATGGGATCGCTGGTGGTTCGTAAGGCTCTGCTGGACGGGCGAATAGCCAAGTTGCACAAGATCGCTTTACTATGTCCTCCGAATCGCGGCTCACATGTCGCCACTCGATTTTTATCCTATGGCAGTCGGCTCAGCCGGACGTTTAGTCAACTTAGCGATCGACCCGATGGTTTCGCTAAGAGTTTACCCACCACGTTGGGTGAGCTTTATGAAGTGGCTATTATTGCCGCCGAACGAGATTTCGTTGTACAGCTTGAAAGCACGCGTCTACCTAACGCTACTCAGCATATCGTAGTGCCTGGGTTTCATTCGAGCATGTTGTTTCAAGCGGAAACTGCGCAACGGGTCCTGGAGTTTCTGGCTGACGGGACTTTGTCTGTGACTTCAGACCCAGATGATTCTTTAGCCGCCGGGCGCTAGCGGCGAGCCACGTCGTGAACCTCAGGCGCTAGCCTCGTCATTACCCACAATTCCATCGGGTTTTAAGAGTATTTTAAATGGTTTAAGTCGCGTGCAGGTGGGTGTTTAAGTGATTGCTTGCAAACATTTTTGGTTTGACGAACTAGGCACCGT
>JBGSNE010000270.1:0-6333 GCA_041739785.1 Pirellulaceae bacterium | reverse complement strand
CACTTGTGTGCCCTCCCCGCTAGGTTCGTAGAACTCACCTAGCGACCCTCCCGCGAAAACATGCACTCTTGATAGCGAGCTTGGGCGCGCGGGAGGGTAAAAAGCCTATCGGTACCGGCGATCAGCGAGAAGTGTCCTTATTGTGCGTTTTTTTCGGACGGGTGGAAAGAGGATTTGGCCCTACTCGGTGGCGGAACTCGAGAAGAGTTTCGGCCCACCCACTCGGCGCGATTCTCGGCGAGTGCAAAACGATTCCATCGTCCGCCTGCCGAAAGCCTTGGCGACTTCCGCTAGATTGAGCCGATCGAACGACGCGCTGCGGTCAAATTACCAATGCAAAAAGCCGAGAACCCATGGTTCCCGGCTTTTGTTTAACACTTTTAGGTTTCATTCTGGACAAGGCGGTCCAAAAGCAACTAGGCAGCAGGAGCGTCAGCAGCTGGATCCGGAGTCGGAGCCGGTGCTGGTGGAGCAGCGCTTGGAGCCGAGCTCTCGATAATAACGCCAGCGTCCATAGTTTGGCTGCAGTTAGGGCAACCACCGCTGATGATTCCGCCACCCATGTAACCACTGTTGTAGGAAACGCCAGACACTACCGCGCCGCCGCAGCTGCTGCATCCGCCACAACTGCTAACCGGTGCGCTGCATCCGCCGCAGCTGCTAACCGGTGCTGAGCAGCAAGTTGGAGCTGGAGCTGGGCAGCAAGTTGGGGCCGGAGCTCCACAGCAGCTTGGAGCTGCATCACCGCAGCACGAATTGCGGCCAGAGCCCAAGCGTGATAGCAAACCGCCACCACCACAACGATCGCGTTGGATCGTAGGTCCGCCGCAGCGGGACGACCCTAAGCTAGACAACAGTCCGCCACCGCCACATCGGCGACCAGCTTGACATTCTTGTGACGTAAACACAGCGGATACAAGCATGGCCATGCCAGCGACGCCCGCAACTAGAACTCGATTCATCGGATACCTCCAAAGGTTTTCAACAGACGACAAACGGCCCAACCACTGGACCATCCTGGCGGGACATCCGCCGAAACTGATCTCTCCAAACAAACCCTACCGATAGCGAAATCATTTCCGATTAAGCCGATTGGGCAATCTGAACAGCACAGGCAAATAGATTATCGCTCGTCGTTCGAGTGTCAACGGGCCTTTGGAACGGTTTTTACGCTACTCCCTTCCTTAGGGGGACATGACAACCGCTTCATATAATACTGAAGGGGCCATACAACCCCTCCCAATCGCTAAAGCAACCTCAGTTCCCCTAAATTTATTGATTGAAAAACTCTGACAGCATTGATTGCTTATCAATCCGTCGATAGCTATTCGACGTCAGTAAAGGTTAAACCCCGGATTATTCAAGAGCTCGTGAGCCGAAGCACGAGAGCCTTCGGTTAATTGGACGATGCACAGGTCCCGGCGCAATCGATTGCCGCTGATGCCCGTGCCCCTACAGAAAGATCACGGATTGGAATGATGGCTAAACGGAGTTTTGCGGGGAAGCGCGTTGTTTTGACGGGTGCCAGCAGCGGGATTGGATGGTATGTGGCTTCGAAACTTGTTCGCGAGGGTGCCTACGTAATCGTTTCCTCGCGCCGTGACGATCGATTGCAACAGCTTCGTCAATCATTTGGTAATCCTCGCAAACGCTTGATCGCAGTACCGGGCGACATTGCCGATGGCAACCACCGTCAACAACTGATCACCACCGCCATTGAGCAATTGGGCGGGCTGGACATCGTCATCAACAACGCCGGAGTAGGCGCGATTGGTAACTTTGAGCTAGCGACTCCAGAGCGGCTGCGAAGAATTTTTGAAGTCGACTTTTTTGCAGCCGCTGAGTTGACCCGACTTGCGCTACCGCACTTGCACGAAGGAAACCAACCAGCTGTCTGCGTAGTGAGCAGCGTGCTCGGTCATCGCGCGGTACCAGGTAAGAGTGAATACTGCGCCGCCAAATTCGCTCTCCGCGGTTGGTCCGAATCGCTGCGCGTCGAGCTCAAACCGAGCGGTATTGACGTCATTACGATTTCGCCCAGTACGACTCGTAGCGAATTCTTCGGTTCGTTGATCGAAACCAAAGATCAATCCACTCAGCCGGACGGAACGCAGCAGTCGGTAGCGAGTCGAAGCTTTGGCACGCAATCAGCCGAACAAGTCGCGAACAGCATACTACGAGCTGTCCGGCAGCGAAAAAGAGATTTGATACTATCGCCGGGTGGAAAAGCACTCGTCTGGCTCAGTAGTCTAGCCCCGCAGCTGATGGACTCAATGCTCCTGCGTTACGCCTCTCCCAGCAAATTAAGCTACGCCTAACGCCAAATGGTACTTGCCTCCTCTTTGCAATTTTGTAGGTTCGCTGGTACGTTTGTTTTGTGCCGCTGCTTAATTGCCCTATTCTTACTAAAATTGCCCGATTTCGGGGAATACGGCCCTGCGGTAGCTGGTCTTCTAACATAGGCGATTGATGTGGCAGAACCTGGGAAGTTTGATGGACTTGGGGAACAAGCGCCCCTCTCTGCTCGTCAAGCTCCTCGTCATGGGCTTCCGAGTGATATGTCTGGTGAGATTTCAACCGAGTTGGAAGGGGGCAGATCAGAGAGCGACCAACAGCGTTTGACCGATACCGAAAAGTTGCTTGACGAACACCAGGAAGCGGTGTTTCGCTACGCCTATCGATTGAGTGGTTGTGCTTCCACGGCTGAGGATATCGTCCAAGAGGTGTTCTTGCGAGCCTTTAGGAATTTGCATCAGTTGCGGGACGCATCGGCTGCTCGGGGTTGGTTGCTAGTGATTGCTCGGAACGAGTTTGTGCGGTGGTGTCGCAAATCGAAGGCCGGTGGAGTCGCGATGGATTTGCAGGACTTCGAGCTCTCCAGGGAGCATGCAGAACCGCACGTGGATTGCCAAGAGTGGGTCGAGGTCGGCTTAGAGCAATTGCCTGAGGAATTTCGACTGGTATTGCTGATGTTTTATTTTGAAGAATTGAGCTATGCGGAAATCGCGGAACAACTCAAGATACCCCTGGGGACAGTCATGAGTCGCCTCAATCGTGGTCGAGCGCACATGAAAACGGCTTTGGAAAAGATCAATTCGCGAGCCGTTTAAACCAGCTTGGCCCAACTTGGGGCCCGCCCTTTGGGAGGACAAGTCAACAAGCTGTTTTTTTATCCTACACTCAAAAGGCCAGCCCACCTAAAAATCAAATCCTAATTCGTTTTATAGGAAAGCGCGCGGAGTTTAACTGTCGATTATGGAAGATTTCACTGAGCAAGAAGACCAATGGCTTCGCGATGCGCTGCATAGCGTTTCGTCACCGGTGGGTCTGCGCGAACGGATTCGCAGCCGCCTCCGCCAGGAGCTCGCTGCTCAAGCCAATCTTACTGAACTTGACCGACTAAACATTGAGTCGGCTCCAGCCTCCCCACGCCATCCCATAGCGGAGGCTGACGGCGTCATCAAGCTGGAAGTTGCTAGCCTCAGCGCCAAAACGCGCTCGATGACGCGACGGCAGTGGGTGGGCATGGCCCTGGCACTGTCGATTGCGGCATTGACCTTGGGTGCCTTCCAATGGTCACGTCCTTTCTCAGCAGAGCGACTTGCACAACTCTCCCTCACGCAACTCGATCAAGTAATTGGTGATGAAGTCAATTGGAGGACCGAGTTTGATGAACAGCTTTCGGATTTGGCTGTTCTCAATGGACAGTTGCTGGGTAACATTCTGCCATTGGGCTATCAAGATCGTTCCGGTAGTCCACTTGCTGAGCAATGCCGAATATGGAAACTGCAGTCCAACACGACCCATAAGTCATTTTACGTGTTTGATTTCCAAGACGCACGCACGGTAGGGAAGCTTACTTCTCAACTACAAGCCATCAATCGTGTCAGTGGTGGTTGGTCTGTGGTCGCCATGCGTTCCGGCGACCGAGTGCTGGTGGTCCTGTTTGAAGGCGCCGTCGACAGCTATCTCTATCGCCGTCAGTCGGCTTAACGCGCATGCATCAGTTACGCTTGATCGGTTTGGTGTTGTTCATCACCACTACCTTTCTGGCCATGGCCGCAGCCGTCACACAAACGACTCATATCCGATTCAAGCGTCCGCCGCGCGATGCCAACGGAAATTTGATCGACGAATCGCTGCCGGCAACCAATCAGCCGACGCAAGTGCCTCAGGAAATACTTCCTCCAGCTACGGCGATCCCAAACCCGAGCACCGCCAACATGCCTCTCGCGTCTTCCCCTAGCGAACTGCAATTTGTAGCCGTTCCAGTCATCTATCCACTGCTGGTCGCCGGCACACTGGGACTCATGCTATGGTTTGTTCCCGCCCCGCGATCGAATTCCGCCACCAAAAAACGCAAACGGCGACGCTAAGTACGTCAGGCTTTCTTGCCTGACTGAAAATATGTCAGGCTGGAAAGCCCAACGTACGGCAACCAGGCTGACCTACAGCCCGCGTGCTGCGGTTACAATAGCGGTCATGCATTGCCATGCCTCGATTTGCAAGGACCTTCCCATGCTCAACTCCGCACCCAACCAACCTGACAGCCGTCGTGGCTTTCTCAAACAATCGGTTGCCGCCGCATCAACAGCCATCGCTGCGCCCACTTTCGTCTCAACCAAGGCGCTCGGAGGACAAGACAGCGTTGCAGCATCTGAGAAAATCACGTTAGGTGTGATCGGAATTGGACCACGTTGCACCTACGATATGAAATCGATCTTGCAATTCCCCGATGTGCAATGCGTTGCGATCGCCGATGTGCAGCAGTCACGACGCCAGGTTGGTAAAGCGCTAGTCGACGGTCATTACGGCAATAGCGACTGTCGTCTCTACCATGACTTCCGAGAATTGCTGGCGCGCGATGATATCGACACGGTCATCATTGCGACCGGCGACCGCTGGCATGCCGCGGCTTCCATCCTAGCGGCACGAGCGGGCAAGGATGTTTATAGCGAGAAGCCGTGTGGCATCACCATCGCCGATTGCCAAGAGATCGACCAAGTTTTCAGCGCCACAGGTCGCATTTTTCAAGCGGGAACGCAGCGACGCAGCGTGGCCAATTTCGCGCAAGCCGTTGAGTTGGCACAAACAGGTCGCTTAGGAAAGCTGCAAGAACTTCAAGCAACCGTGTATGTGCCAACGCTGGATAACACTTGGCTTCCGCCACAGCCCACACCGTCCGCCGACAAGTGCGATTGGAACTTGTGGTTGGGCCCAGCTCCGTGGCGCCCCTACAACGAAAAATATGTGCAAGGCCGCTGGCGGGGACAATACGATTTCGACAGCGGCGCACGCCTGCTCGACTGGGGCGCCCACACGCTCGACCTGTGCCAGTGGGCCAATCAAGCCGACGATACGATGCCCATTAAGTATGAGCCGAACCAACATAATATCACCTGCCGCTATGCCAACGATGTCAAACTCATTATCGACTTCTTGGACGAACCGTTTGGCGAGCGTGGACCACGTTGGTTGACGCGATTGGGAACTTGCCCGGTCCGTTTTATCGGCGAAGAGGGTAGTGTGGAAACGGGAGACGCGGGAGAAATAGTGGCTTCTTCTCCCAATCTGCAACAGGAAATGTCCCAGCTCAAACGCGTGGTTGGTTTGGATGTCTCGACCCATGCGCGAAACTTTTTTGATTGCGTGAAAAGTCGCCAACCGACGATTTGCAATCCAACGGTGATGCGCCGTTCCCACATCGCTTGCCATGCGGCTGCCCTGTCCTGGATTCTCGGTCGCCCACTGTCGCTGGATCCCGTCAAGGAGGAGTTCGTCGGCGATGACGAAGCCAATCGCCTCCGCCGTCGCCCCCAACGCGATTGGGTTTGAGCAGTGGAGTGGGGGAGAGGGGGAGTAAGGAGTAAGGAGTAAGGGCGGATGTAAATTCGTTTAACGCCGAGCCGCAGCAGGCTGCCGAAGCACGCGTACAGCCTCGTTGGCGTGGTTGTTGATGCAAGATTGGTTCACACTTCTATTTAGTTGCAGCCAGCGCAGGCGACGGCCGGCAGTACAATGACATTCAAAGGCACTCACTCCTTCAAAAGCCACTTGAGGCAACGCTACGATTCCGAATCCGAAGACCACTCCAGCCGGCGCCTACGTAGCCGCAACCACTCGCAAATCAGCTTCAACGCTTAGGTAATCGACTCGATTCTAAATTCAAAACTCGCTGCCCCGCGGCAACTTCGGAGACTGCTGACTAAACATCAATCCAAGCGCATAATGGTAGCAGTATCGTCGCGTCACGTGTGGGAGACCTTTTGATGTTGATGGACCAGGTTTGGCGTTATCGTTTCGACGAATTCGATGACAAAGTTTTCGAGGCAA
>JBGSNE010000264.1:0-11491 GCA_041739785.1 Pirellulaceae bacterium | reverse complement strand
GATCCCTCGGCGGCAGAACAGCTGTTGCCACTGGTGTACGAAGAATTACGCAAGTTGGCAACATCCAGGATGGCCCGGGAGAATCCTGGACAAACGCTGCAAGCGACGGCCCTGGTGCATGAGGCCTATCTGCGGCTGGTCGATACCGAGAAAGTCATCCATTGGAATAGCCGGGGGCATTTTTTTGGAGCAGCAGCGGAGGCCATGCGGCGCATTCTGGTTGAGAGCGCGCGACGCAAGCAAGGTCCTGAAGCGGGTGGAGGCCAGCGCCGTGTTGAATTGCCCGATGTGCCGGCAGAGTTGACAGGCACCGACTTTGATCTCGTCGCCTTGAGTGAATCCCTGGATCGGCTGCAATCCATTGATCCTCGGTCAGCGGAACTAGTGAAACTGCGATTCTTTGCTGGATTGACCAGGCATCAAGCGGCTGAAGTCCTCGGCGTCTCCGTCGCAACCGCCGATAATGACTGGGCTTACGCCAAGGGATGGCTCAAGGCGGAACTCGCTAAGACATCTGACGGTTAAAGGGTTGCAAGCTAACCCTCCCGGAACGGGAGGGTCGCGAGGGCAACGAGCGGGGAGGGCCTCCCTCTCCGCTCGCCAACCCGCTTCGCGTGTGCCCGTCGCGACTCTCCCCAAGGAGAGTAAATTCGTTGGATCAACCTCAAACTCATGAATAATCCGATTTAGACGACTTGATCAAATGCCTCAAACTTCCAAACGGTTGAAAAAACGTTCACCAGGAATTTTCCAAATCTTTCGAGAATCTGTTAGAGCATTTGACGGCCATGCTCGCACTGACTCTTGAATCACCGTCAAAATAGACAGTCCACGTGGGAGCGTAGCGGAATCATGGCCAACGAGATAATCGATGAAAAGGCGATCTTCAATGTCGCCCGGCAAATCAACTCGCCGGATGCTCGGCGGGAATACCTGCGGCAAGTCTGCGGGGACGATGCCGATTTGCTTGCGAGGCTGGAGACACTGCTCCAAGCATACGCCGAACAGTCCAGCTTTCTCGAAACGCCACCCGCTCAGCAGCTCTCTCCCACGATTATTCAGCCGGCAATCGAAAAAGCTGGCACGGTGATCGGTCCCTATAAACTGCGGCAGCAGATTGGCGAAGGGGGGATGGGCGTGGTCTACATGGCCGAACAGTCCAAACCTATCACCAGAATGGTTGCTCTGAAAATCATTAAACCGGGCATGGATACTGAGCAAGTCGTGGCCCGCTTCGAAGCCGAGCGACAGGCGCTGGCCATGATGGACCATCCCAACATTGCTAAAGTGCTCGATGCCGGTGCAACCGAAAGCCAGCGTCCCTACTTTGTGATGGAGTTGGTCAAAGGCGTGCCGATCACCAACTACTGCGATGACCATCATCTGACACCCAAAGAGCGACTGCAACTCTTTGCTCAAGTATTGCACGCCGTGCAGCATGCCCACCAAAAGGGAATCATCCATCGCGATATCAAGCCATCGAACGTGCTGGTCGCTGAATACGATCAACAGGCCGTTCCTAAAGTTATCGACTTCGGCGTGGCCAAAGCCACCAGTCAGAAGCTGACCGACAAGACGATGTTCACGCACTTTGGCCAGCTGGTTGGCACGCTCGAATACATGAGCCCGGAGCAAGCCAAGCTGAACCAGATGGACATCGACACGCGCTGCGACATCTATTCGCTGGGTGTGCTGCTGTACGAGTTGTTGACGGGCGATACGCCCTTCGATCGCCAGCGACTGCGTTCCGCTGCCTTTGAGGAGATGATGCGGATCATTCGCGAGGAAGAGCCACCGGTGCCCAGCACTCGGTTGAACACCAGTGGGATGCTGGCGTCCGTATCGGCCAACCGCAGCACGGAACCTCGCAAGTTAAGCAGTTTCATGCGGGGCGAGTTAGACTGGATCGTGATGCGGGCCATGGAAAAGGAACGCAGTCGTCGATACCAGACACCGAACGCGTTTGCCGACGACATCCAACGTTTCCTCAACCAGGAAGCGGTCGTGGCCCGGCCGGCATCGTCCGCCTATCGCATGAAGAAATTTGCTCAGCGGAATTGGGGGGCGGTCATCGCTGGCTCGGTCATCGCTGCCACCTTGCTGCTTGGCTTCGGTACCAGCACTTGGTTCGCGATCCGCGAGGGTAAAGCCGCAGCCGAGGCGAATCAGCAGCGTGTATTGGCTTTCTCTGCCAAAGCGGAAGCGGACAGCCAACGCGATCTTGCAGAGAAAGCAGCTTCCGAAGAAGCCAAGCAGCGGGAGATTGCTCAACAGCGCGAGGCGGACGCCCTGGCAGCCCGCGAAGCCGAGGCACTCGAGCGAGCGGCGGCTGAGAAAGAGCGCGATCGAGTTTCGGCGCTTAATGTGACCATTGAAAAACATGCCGAACAGCAACGGCGGCTGCTCTACATCAGCGACATGAACCTGGTGCAATCCGCCTGGCAGGCCGACAACGTCAGCCGCGTCCTGGATCTTCTCAACGCCCATCGCCCTCAGCCAGGACAAATCGATTTGCGCGGTTTCGAATGGCACTATTGGAATCGTCAATGTCATCAGGATCTGCAGACTCTCAAGCTGCCGGCGAGTCTCTCTACATTGAATGGCCAATTCAGCGTCGAGGGGTTGCGCTTGGCGGGCCTGCAAAATGGGACCGGAACCGTGGGACGTACGATCAAGGTCTGGGACACGCAGTCGGGCGCGGAGGTGTTTGCGGAGCCTTTAGCTTTAAGGCATTCGGGCAGTACCATCGCGTTGGGCCTGCATTCGGCCAGCAATCGACTGGCAGTCTCCACACTGGATGAAGAGGGGTTGCTCGAGCTTCAGATGTACGATATCGCCGCCAGGGCGTCGATCTTTTCTATTAGCGCGCGATCGAATCCCGACCAGACTCATGACTTGTTAACCCGAAACCACAGCCTCTGGATCAGCGACGACGGTGCCCTCCTCTCGTTGACCCTCGATGATGGTGAGGTCGATGGCACAATGCAAACGGCCGTGGGATTCTGGGACGCCAGGACCGGCGAGAAATTGGCCATGATCCCACTCCCCGGCCCGCGTCCTTCCAATATGACGATCAGCCCAGACGGTTCGCGCATCGCGATGACCAGACCTTTGGTGGTGCCAGGCGGCGCGGACGATGCGGTAGTTATCACAATTCTGGAGGTCACACTCAACGCGAACAGCGAAGCCTCGATTGCGAATCCTGTCACGATTCCGCTCGCTGGACCTTCATCATTGCGATTTAGTCCCGACGGAAAACAGCTGTTTGTGTCGGGGAGTCCAGGTAGTTCGAAGTCGGCTGACAGCGGACGCGCAGGGGCTGCGTTCGATGTCACCTCGGGCCAAAGGCTTTTTTCACTTCCCGACAACGAACCGTGGGTGGCGGCAAGTCTCAGCCCCGATGGCAAATGGCTGGCCGTAAGTTCGCACGGTCGCCCGCGAACAGTGAAGCTCTACAGCACTGCCGGGGACGCAGAGCCCCTGGAATTGCAAGGGCATACCTCACGCATTGGCGCCCTGGCCTTTGACAGCGACAGCCGGCATTTGACTAGCGCAGCAGGCAATGGACAAATCAAGACCTGGGATATTGCCGCAATGACGCGATACCAGACGCAGCACGTGGCTTCAGTCACGTGGCTGCCCACCCGGCAGCACTTCATTTCACCCGACGGTACTCGCATTGCGAAAGTTCTGAGTCGTTACGTTAGGCAATCATCTCTCGATGCCTTGAGTCCCGAGGCACGGAAAAACGTGGTGACCATGTGTGATGACAGGGGCAACGTTCTTTACCAAACTGCCGAGCTTGTTGGCCCGATCGGCTGGCTGGAGTTTAGTTCCGACGGAGCACAGTTTGCGGCGTGTGCTACGTCTCCGACCGAGGATATGTTGAGTGCCGCTCAGCTCTGTGTTTGGGACACGGCGACAGGTGCGGAGCGGATGACGTTGCGGCTCCCGGCGCGAGACGAGGCCTCTTCAAGTCAGAATCAACGAAGCGCACCGGGAGCCGCCTTGAGCCCAGACGGAAGTAAGCTTGCCGTCATTTACAACCTTGGTTCCCGCAAGGAGGGGACCAGTCTTATCAAGACCTGGGATATTGCTACACAACAGCAGGAATGGGAAAGTGAAAGAATTCCCTGGCTTCTCGACGACGTGAAGTTTAGTCCCGACGGTGCGCGGATTGTGAATGTCTCCATCGGTGAGAGAATGTCGGTATGGGACGCCAAAGCGGGGCGGCTCCTGTGGAGCACCAGTGATCAGTTTTTTCTTGACATTGATTTCAGCGTCGACGGGTCAAAAATTGTCAGCTATCACACGCATCTCGGCGAGATCCAGGTGTTGGATACTGCCTCGGGCAACGTGCTGCACGCGTTGCGGGTACCAGACTTTGTTTGGGCACCTTCCAGGACAAACATGGTGTTCAGTCCCGACAGCAGTCGGCTGGTGACGTCACAATGGGGGAGCCCTACGTCCAGCGCCAGCGTCTGGGACGTGAACCGACCCGAACGTGAGCTCTTTAAGCTCGTCGGGCATAGTTCCGTAATCAGGGCGATCGCGATCAGTCCTGACAACACTCGAATTGTCACCAGCTCAAGAGGGGAAGCGTTTGCGCAGGGTAACAGTGGTGAGATCAAGCTTTGGGATGCCGAGACGGCTCACGAATTGCTGACGCTGCCGGGCGCGGCGCAGAAGCTCACTTTCAATGCCGATGGCACGCTCCTGCTCGGCGAATTGGGCAAGTTGGAAATCGGAGGGGTTTACCCTCAGCGTTGGGATGCCAGTCCGTTGCCGCCGCGCGTCGAGGCCGAACAGATTGTCGAGGTATTCACCAGCGTGCGCGGAGAGCAGGCCTTGCCGCTGATGTCCGAAATGCTCGCACGCATCGACGCCGACCAGACCTTGCCGGATGAAACTCGCGCAATAGCCCTGACTCTGTTGAAAGGCTTGCCACGAGAAAAAGAACTCAAGGAGGAGGCCTATGCGATCGTCGCGTTGCCGGATCAACGGCCGGAGGAATACGAGCGGGCGTTGCGATATTTGGAAGAAGCGTGTTCCGCAAATCCAGAAGATGCCGAGTCGTGGAGCATTCGTGGTTTGGCCAACTATCGGCTTGGACATTCAACCGAAGCGCTCGCCGTCTTAACGCGTTGCCAGGAACTGCACGATGCGAAGAAGCTCTCGCTATCGGCGGAAGATTTTACAATCCGCGCGATGGCGCAACATCAGCTTGGCAGGATTGAGGAAGCCCGCGCCACGCTCGAACAGGTTCGAGTTTCCGCCAGTCGCAACGAATTGGAATGGAGGAAGCTGTTGGCAGAAGCCGAAACGCTGTTGGCTACCCCGCAGGCTGCCGATCAGCCCGAGCTGTGGATCGGTCGAAACTTCATGCCACGGATACTTTCTGCGGTCGAAAACGAACGCGGCGAATGGGCCGATCCTCCTCAACCCTATTTGGTCACCAAGGTGGTTGCCGACCGGCTGTGGCTGGGTAAAAACTCGATTGCCCGGTCGCAAGTCGTTCCGGTCGACGAGGCGGTTCGTTATTACACAAATGTCATTCAGGCTGATCCGCAAAATGCCCTGGCGTACTGCTGCCGAGGCAACCTATCGGGTTTTTTCCTGGGTAATCTCGATCAGGCAATTGCGGACTATTCGGAGGCAATTCGCCTGAGTCCTACTTCATCCACTTATGTCAACAACCGCGCTTACGTCTGGCTCGAACAAAAGAAAGATCTAGACAAAGCGCTGACCGATTTCGATGAAGCCCTGCGAATTAGCCCGACGGACAGCAGTCTTCACATTGACCGCGGGAGAGTACGATTGGCTCAGGGAGAACTCGACGATGCGCTCGCTAGTTTCGACAAAGCGATTGAACTTACGCCCAACAGTGGTTTGGCATACGCTTGGCGCGCTTACGTCTGGTCGGCCAAAGGAGATCGCGAGAAAATGTTGCAGGATTTTAACCAGGCGATTCAGCTCACGCCTGATGAATCCCCTGTTTGGACATTGCGAGCCTGGCTGCTGGCGACTTCGCCTAACGCGGAGCACCGCGACGGCAAGCAGGCTGTGTCAGACGGGAGGAAGGCTTGCGAACTCACAGGCTGGACCGATTACAATTGCCTCGAAAACCTGGCCGCCGCTTATGCCGAAACCAAGGACTTCGAGCAAGCAGTCAGGTGGCAGGAAAAGGCGGTATCTCTGACGCCGCCAGCTCAACGCGCCGTCTACGAATCGCGCCTAAAACTTTACCGCGAAGACAAACCCTTTCGCGAGCCCATGCCGACCAAACGCGATGCAGTACCTTCTGAGGATTCGAAGCAACCTCTTGGTGAAACTCAGCAATGATGTTTCGATCGCTGGGTGCGCTGCCTATGCCAAATACGAAGGAAGAAAAAACGGCACGGAGTGCCATGCCACACTCGGAGAAAACGGTACAGCGAAACTGTCTTGGCCATTTGACGTAGAATACAATCTTTGAACGTCCAATGAATCGAACAACGCTCGAAGCCGTTATCCATGTCCGACGTTACGCAAATACTGTCAAGAATCGAAACCGGTGATCCGTCGGCAGCGGAGCAATTATTACCGCTGGTGTATGAGGAATTGCGAAAACTAGCAACGGCAAGACTGGCGCTTGAAGCTTCGGGACAATCTCTGCAGCCGACGCTCCTGGTCCATGAGGCTTACGTCCGACTGGTCGATGTTGATGTTCGACCACATTGGAATAGCCGCGGACATTTCTTCGGGGCGGCCGCAGAAGCCATGCGCCGGCTCCTGGTGGAACATGCGCGACGAAAGCGTAGCCAGAAACATGGTGGAAAAATGCAGCGTGTCGAGCTCGACGCGATCCATCCGCAAATCCCAACTCGCGACGATGAGCTAATTGCCCTGGATGAAGCGTTAAGCCGGCTCGACGAAAAATGGCCCGAAAAGGCCAAGGTAGTTAAGCTGCGCTACTTTGCGGGTTTTACGATTCCCGAGGCTGCCGAGGCACTAGGGATTTCGCAAGCGACGGCCGAACGCTATTGGAGTTTCTGCAAAACATGGTTGCTGACTGAGCTAAAAAATAATTCCTGAAATGGGTTGAGGGGTTTTGACGTCGGTTTTCGCACTGTAATTCATAAGCCCCACTCGACCACTGGAGTCCAAATATGGACCAAATCAGCGACGACCATCTAGAAACCATTTTCTTTGCTGCCTTGGAAATCCATGAACCGGGAGCTCGGGCCAGCTATCTTGCCGAGACTTGCGGCCATGACACTGAACTAAGACAACGCGTCGATCAAATGCTTGCCATTCAGTCGAAAGTTGGCAGCTTTATGGAAAGCTCACCCCTCGCTTTCGACGGCACCGTCGATCTCGACAAGAAAATCCTCGACGCGGGCCTCGCCGCCGGACTCAGGGAAGATCAAGCGATCGTTGTCGGCTCTGCGAATCATAGCGTTCTGAAATCGCTCAGTCGAACACTGAATGAAATGCCGCGAGTTGTCCTGCGCGATCCCCAAGAAGCCGGTATCGATCCGATTGTTCGACCTCGCTCCAAAGAGGTCCCAGCGGACCAATCCGATAGCCGCTATCGACTCGATGGCGAAATCGCGCGCGGTGGCATGGGCGCCATTATCAAAGGCCGCGATATCGACCTGGGCCGCGATCTGGCGATCAAAGTATTGCTAGATTCGCACAAGGACAAACCCGAGGTCGTGCAGCGATTTGTCGAGGAAGCTCAAATCGGTGGCCAATTGCAACACCCCGGGATCGTACCCGTCTACGAACTTGGACAGTTCGGCGACCAGCGTCCCTTCTTCAGCATGAAGCTGGTCAAGGGGCAAACGCTGGCGCAAGTACTGTCGGCTCGGAAACATCCATCGGAAGACCGCGCCAAGTACTTGGGGATCTTCGAACAAGTTTGCCAAACGATGGCTTATGCGCATAGTCGCGGCGTGATCCATCGCGATTTAAAACCAGCCAACATCATGATCGGCGCGTTTGGCGAAGTGCAAGTGATGGACTGGGGGTTGGCCAAGGTGCTGTCGGTAGGTGGCATCGCCGACGAAAAGCGATCGCTTGAAAAGCAGACTGAGGTCAGCATCATCCGCACGATGCGGAGTGTCGGTAGCGACACTCCGGGAACACTGGGATCCCAAACACAAATGGGAAGCGTGATGGGAACGCCCGCCTTTATGTCTCCTGAGCAAGCCCTGGGCGAAGTCGATCGGCTGGACGAACGGACCGACGTGTTTGGTTTGGGAGCTATCCTCTGTGAAATCCTGACCGGCAAACCGCCCTACGTTGCTCCGAGTGGCGAGCAAGTCTTCCGTTTGGCCAGTCGGGGCAAATTGGAAGATTGTTATGCAAGGCTGGACGATAGCGAGGTCGATGCAGAACTCCTACAGATCGCGCACGATGCTCTGGCCCTGGAACCGGATGAGCGGTTGCGAGACGCCGGCGAACTTTCGAAACGAGTTTCAGAGTATCTTCAGTCAGTGGATAACCGTCTGCGGCAGGCGGAACTGGAACGGCATCAGGCGGTCACACGATCTGAAGAGACTCGCAAACGTCAGAGGGTTGTGTCCGCATTGGCCGCGTCATTGCTCATCGGCGTGATTGCCAGCACATGGTTCGCATTTCGTGCGAGCGAGCAACAGAAACTTGCCGAGGTGGCTCGATTGGAGGCAGTCAATCAGCGCAACCAAGCGGAAAAATCTCAGCAAGCTGAATTTCTGGAGCGGCAAAAGGCCGAGGCAGCGGGAACATCGGAGGCGGCTCAGCGAATCGCTGCCGTGCAGGAACGTGACCGAGCGACAGCGCTGAACGAACAGTTGCAACGCCAGCAAGAGCAGCAGCGACGGATGCTGTACATCAGCGACATGAACCTGGTGCAATCTGCATGGGAGGCGGACAACATTAGCCGTGTGCTCGAATTGCTCAACGCCCATCGCCCTCAGCCGGGACAAGTCGATTTGCGCGGTTTCGAGTGGCACTATTGGAACCGCCAATGTCACTCGAATCTGCGAACGGTTAAGCCAAAGAAAGGTTTTGCATACACTTCAGCTGTTTTCAGTCCAGACGGTAAACGCCTTGTCGGAACGCGATATACTAGCAGTTTCTCGGTCGATGCGTCCATCGTTGTCTGGGATACCGAAACGGGAGCAGAGCTACAGTCACTCGAGTCTCTCGAAGGACAGTCCAGCACCGCCACCCTGGCATGGCATCCTGATCGCCAACATGTGGCAATAACCAGTTTCAATCTAAGCGACACCATTCAGGTGCAGATGTTGGATCTCGCCAGTGACAAATTGCTGTTTAAGATCGTCGAGCCTACAGGTGTTGAACGGCTTCAAGAGATTTTGGCCGGTCCGAGCGATTTGTGGTTCAGCAGCGACGGCACCCGCCTCGCAACGGTGGTCGGAAAGCGCGAGGGAGAGCTCCCGGTAAATTCTGCTGTGGTGAAGTTCTGGGATGCCCAAACGGGCGTGGAATTGGCCGCCGTCCCGCTTCCTGGTGAGCGGGTGTCCAATGTAACGATCAGCGTTGATGGTGAGCGAATCGCTTATGCCAGCCACGTCGCCGCGACGGAATCGAGCCCCTCAAGTGAATTGATCATCATCCTGAATGTAGAAACACCAGATAAAGCAGTCACGATTCCGCTCCCCAGACCGGCTTCATTTCGATTTAGTCCAGATGGACGACAGTTATTGGCTTCTGGTGTGGCCAATGATTCGTTCAGCTCTCGCCAGGAAGGTGGCGCAGGTGTGTTTGACACATCCACAGGGCACAAACTGGTTTCGATGCCGGATTCAGATCCCTGGTTCATTGCAAAGTTCAGTCCCGATGGGCAGTGGCTGGCTGTCAACACATTTAGCCGCCCGTGTTCAGTCAAACTATATCACACAACCGGTGATCGCGCTTCGACGGAATTTCAAGGTCACACAACCTCAGTGAAAGCCCTGTCCTTTAGCCCCGATAGCAAGTCCCTCTTCACCGCTTCCTCAGATAACGTCATAAAAACGTGGGATGTCGCGGCCATTCGCTCGGAGCCAGCGCGGCAAGCATCGGTGTCGAACCCATTGAACACGTTTTCGGTTGTCTCCAATGACGGTCGGCAGATTGCGACTGCGCCAAGACAACTGTTTGGCACCAGTCGACTCGCAACAGATACCAGGAAAAGAGTCGTTACTGTGAGTGATGATGCGGGAAAGGTTTTGTACCAAACACCAGAGTTTGACGGGCCGATTCGTTGGATGAAGTTCAGCGCCGATGGACGCCGTTTGGTTGCCTGTAGTGTAAATCCAAACGCAGACACATTAAGCGCAGCTCAAATTTGTGTATGGGATGCGGCGACTGGTACCGAACGACTCTCGCTGCGCCTGCCATACGAAGACAACAACAGCGATCCGGGGGCCGCGCTTAGTCCGGATGGCAGTCGACTGGCCGTGATTGTTAGCCATGGTCCTCGCACAGCGCGGACGAGCAAGATCAAAGTCTGGGAGATTGATTCCAAACGGGAGGTTTGGGAAAGCGACGAAGCAAAACAGCATGGTGCCGATCTCCTGTTCAGTCCCAACGGTAGGCTAATTCTTGGAGTGCCCGCAAGATTCAATACAAGTCTCGCTGTCTGGGATGCCGAAGATGGGCGGCTTCTCTGGACCGATGATAGGCAATTCGGTGGGCTCGGATTTAGCGATGATAGTACGCAGATTCTTGGCTACAATCATCGCAGTGAAAAGATCCAACTGTGGAACGCAAGATCCGGTGTCGAACTGGTCAGCGTCCTCGGCCCCAGCTTTTCGCAGAGGTTCCCAGATGTTACCAAACTTTCGCTGAGTTCCAATGGCAAACACTTGGCGGCAATGGGTCGGCGCCCTTTAGGTACTCGTTCCAACGATGCAGTAGTCTGGGACATGAACGGTCCCGAACGCGAACAGCTGACGCTCAAGGGCCACAGCCAAATCGTCAGAAGGGTGGGGACACTCGCCTTCAGCCCCGACAGCCGCAGGATTGTCACGAGTGCCGGATCCATTGCGAGCATCGGGGAAATCAAGCTTTGGGACGTCGAATCCGGTCAGGCCATGCTGACGCTTCCCGGTGCAGCCAGGAATTTGCGGTTTAATGCAAACGGTAGCATCTTAATCGGGGAAATGGGATTCAATTTGGTCAGCGAGATTCGCGTTGTGCGCTGGGACGCCAGTCCCCTGTCGCCACATGTTGAAGCGGAGCAAATGATCGAGGCGTTCACCAGCCGTGGTAGTTCGGAGTCATTGCCATTGATGTCTGAGATCCTCGCTCGGATCGACGCGGATAAGGCTCTGCCGGAAGAAACGCGAGCTGTAGCAGTAACCCTGGCCAAAGGCCTGCGCCGCGAGCAGGAACTCTATGAAGCGGCGTGGCAAATCGCCCATTTGCCCAGCCGACCGATGGAGAAATACGACCGGGCATTGCGCTATCTCGAAGAAGCCGGTACGACCGATCCAGAGAATCGCGATGCGTGGAGTAC
>JBGSNE010000225.1:0-27251 GCA_041739785.1 Pirellulaceae bacterium | reverse complement strand
ACCGCCAGGAAGAACGCCGCGACCAGGCCGATCGAAGTCGATTCCAAGCTGCAAAGCGACGTCAATTGCTCCAGACGCCCTAAACGTTTAATCAAGCAATTGCAAGACTCACCATCCAATGGCTCAGGTGTACGGTCCCACGCCATCAAGTTTACGAATGAGGGTATGTGAGACCGATCATCGCGTTAACAGCCGATGCCATGCAAGGTGATATGAACAAGTGCCTGGAAGCCGGTTGCAATGACTACCTGTCCAAGCCTATCGACAAGACGATGCTACTGAAAAAGTTGGACGTTTTACTCGGGAAATAACCCCCGAAATGCCATCACTACACACCTAGCTTGTCAGTGTTGTCATACTGAAACCTATGGACTGCGACACCGTCCCGACCAAATCATTGAAAGGAAGGTATGAGTGTTACAACCAGCCCTTATAACATGCATTGGCGAGCTGGCCGGAATTTCTGCCTGACTCATGCCATTACCTGGTTTTCGAACGAGCGTAGTACTGGATCGAGGGTTTTGGATCGAGGGTTTTGGATCGAAATAGCTGCGAAGCAGCGAATTTTAATAGCCTGGGGCCGAGCGACGTGAGCCCCAGCGAACCGAGCGGCAGCCCCAGGACATACAGCCCGAAGAATACGCGGACGAGCGATTGATTCAGCTTCAGGCGGATCTCATTCGACGTCCGCAACATCCCTGGCGGCCAAGTGACCATCTGGGGCGGTGGTGTGTGGTGCGGCGTTTCATCAACCGAATCAAACGATAACGCCGTGTTTCATCGTTTAGGGACCGTGTTGTTGCGACCTCGGTGTGGAGCAATGCGTTGATAAATTCAAACCCTCGGTCGCCCATGCAGGGAATGGGGAATGGGTGGGGGGCGCGGGATTATCCTAGGGTTTCGTTTGGCTCGCTGGGGCTCGCCGCACTACACCCTAGGCTACGAAAATCCGCTGCTCCGCAGCTTTCTCCACTGTTGAGTTTGAGAATCAAGTACGGCTTAATGCATGTTATAAGGGCTGGTGTTACAACTCATACCTTCCCTAAGTTCTTTGTTAGCCTGCAAGGTGCCCAGGGACTTTTTACCGTTGCGACGAGATTTGCTGACGGATCTCACGTACTAACTGCTCAATCCGTGTCAATTTTTGTTCGATCGTCATACCTTGGGTTTGGTTGCTCGAAGCCAAATCACTGGTCTGGACCCCTTGCAATTCGACCAGTTGTCCACCCCGTAGAACGCGAAAACCGTTTGCACTTGAGACCGTCTGCTCAATTTGCTTTTGGTCCGTGAGCACACGACCACTCGCATCCACGATCTTGTCGTTGGCCTGCAACCCAGTTCGACTCAGGGGCTGACTCATCCCATTGTTGAACTGCAAAGCCCCTCCCGAGGAAACGCTCAAACCCTGAAACAGACTTGCGTTCGTCGACTGTTGTCCGTTGAGCTGCGAGTTGGCATTGATTCCATTCAGGTTAACGCAATCCGCATGCCGTTGTTGAGGTAGTTTGCGGAAGCGTAAGGAATTCAACGTTTTGCATAAATAATTGCGGCTGAGCCGCCAATTGACGCAGAACAAGTCGACCAGTGTGGCCGCGCATCGAACATGTTGGTCACTTAGAATTAGTTTCGATGGTTCCAGCATCGCCGTGATTACCGTTCGCTGAGCCGTCTCGTCCATAACACGCAACGGCATCAGTCGTTGTTCGATCCAGTGCGTAAGTGGTAGGTCATCGAGCGCTTATCCAGGAGAAATCACCAACGACAATGTTTCGGCTTGATCGCGTACGGAGTCAAACACTTCTGCATTGCGGCCCGTCTCTTGCAGGTAAGAGCTTTTCCGAGCTTGTAGTCACCGCTGAACACTGCGACTCAATCGGACGTTCCAATCGTACCTGGGCCGAACCGAGGATGTGACCGGCCGGATGAAAGCTGACCTCAACACCGTCAAAGCTAACTGATTTGCCATAGGCAAGGAACTTGAGTTGGGCATCATCATCCATCCGCATCCACAGTAAGTCCTCGCTTGGTTTAGCTGCCCAATACCGACGACAACCCGACCACGCATGATCGCCGTGCGCATGCGTGACTATGGCGCGTTTAACCGACTGATGTGGATCAATATAAGAATCTCCCGGCGCGCCGTACAAACCTGGCTTAGACTTTATAAGCAAAACTTCCATATGGGGCTCTCACTGGAATTTGCATTAGAGTGACTCAGGCACCCAAAGGGATTTGCCTGTGGAGTATCAATTTTGTTGCGTATCTGGGTTGAATTGAAAGCCAAACCAATTCTCGTGACGCACCAGGTCGAACCGCGGTGTGGCGGCACTGTTTTCGGCTTTGATCTTTGCCAGCGGCGCGGCTAGCCAGAGTGGTAGGTAATTCAATACCTGTCCAAACCTCAAGTCGGCCATTGAACCAGGCCGTAGGCCGTGTGAATCTGCAAGCTGAATCCACAAAACAGCTCTCTCGGTCGCTGGCAAAAGCAGCAACGATTCGCGATTCGTTTGCTGAGCAGTGTGGTGACCAAACTGCTGGTCGAGGGGACTATCGGAGCGTGTCAATAAGATTTCTATGAATTCCTCTTGGCTGCGGATCGACAGTTCGTAGTCGGTACGTGGAAAAGCGTCCAGCACCGTGAGTCGTTCGACCAGTTTGCGATTTTGGGATGCCAATCGAGTCGCAAACTCCGAGTCGATATGGTGCTGCAATTCGCTCATGGTCAATTGCCTGGTAATTTCCTGGGCCTCTGGCAAGCTTTCGGCGGCCCGACGGGACGCGACTCGTTTTACCACTCGGCCAAGTAGGCGTGGGGTAGTGCTGCCAATGCCTGTAATTTGCACTTTGGTCGTCGCCGAGATTGTAGCGGGTGGCGACGACAGCATCCGCCCATCGAATAGGATGCGCTTTTCCGCAGTGTAAATGGTGTCTGAGGTGGCTGCTACGATGGCTGGACCATTCGTCCCACAAGTTTGCGACGTAACGATGCCCGAAATGTTACACACAAATTCTACGCCATCCTCTCGGTCGCGCAAGCCGCCGTGCACTTGCCCGCTACAAACTGCTGTTCCGCGAGCGTGGGTACCAAGGACCACGCGGTCCACCGAAGACGAGTGTTGAAAACTCTCACTGGCTTCTCTAGTGATCAGTGACGACGGAATGCGCAGACAGGCTAGTACTGGATCGAGATCGTCCGTCAGCACCCGATCTGCTTTCGGCCTTGCATCGGTCACCTCAACCGGAAGTGGGACCGGTAAAGCTTCTTGGCCTCGCACAATTGGATTTAGGACAACCGACCAAATGATCGCAATAACGGTCGTGATTGATGAGAGTATTCGAGCCATTGGCCGTGCCAAAGAATTTGTGTTTAAAAGACTGCAGCGGATGACCTTCGCCACATACCGCTCACGAGATCGAGACAGTCGTCACTGGCCGCCGCTGCTAAATTGTATTTCAACGCCCGTCGTCGCATCGACTAGGCAAGGACCTCGTGAGAAGTTTACTTGCACCTGTTGCTCAAGCAATTAACGCGCCAGTCCACTGGCAAACCTACGCGACCCAGCAGGCTCTTCTACTCTCTAACTCCAACCGCGATTTGCGGGATAGCCTACCACCGTCGACTCGTTCCCGATCGATGAGTCTGGTTGGTAGACGACCAACTTGTTCTGCCACCGGTCGACTTGCAGCTCCCTAAGCTATAGGCTCTTCAGAAGAATTAGTGGGTAACAACTGAGGGTGACAGGTTTTGAGAGGCATGGCAGGACAAAAAAATTTGTAACCATTCACGAACTTGGAGGATTGGGAATTCTATTAACCACGAAACACACGAAGGACACGAAAAAATCCCTGCTAGTGTTCTTGGTGGTCCAACAACGGGGTATTGGAATGCACTTGCAATTAAAGAAGATCAGAGCTGACTTTTCGTGTCCTTCGTGTGTTTCGTGGTTAACAAATGTCTCGCTTGGCCTCGGTAGGACTCGTGTTTTACCGAGGTTTAGTTTTTGAATAGCAAATGATTTTAGCCTGACGCCATTCTTTTTACCCTGCCATGCCTTGGAAAACCTATCAAATTTGCTTCTTGAATCGATTGACTACCCACAGATTCTTCTGACGAGCCAAGATATAGAACGAGTTAATCTCGCATTTGAGTTTGCGGCTGTTGGTCGGTGGGATTCATGGGGGGGCACGTCCGACCTTGGCACATCGATTGCTAAACCCGTTATCCTGGAGAGGGAACGACACCTGCAACTTCCAACTGGTCCGTGATGCGACGCTTGCAATGGCCTAGTCAAGTGGATTTAATGATGCGTTCACTCGCAACCCAAAATCTCTGAAAGCTCGACGCTACTCGCTGATCGCCGGTAGTGCTCGGAGTTTCTACCCTCCCGCGCGCCCAAGCTCGCTGTCAAAAGTGTATGTTTTCGCGAGAGGGTCACTAGGTGAGTTCTACGAACCTAGCGAGGAGGGCAAACAAGTGTTTTCCCTCCCCGGAAGGCTCGCATAACTCGCTTGCCGACCTTCCCGCGAACTCGTCGATTGCCTCGTTTTCTCCAACGCGGGAGGGTGAAATCAACCTTTGTACCGGCGAGAAGTGTCGAAAGATCGACGTTTCTCGCTTCATAAAAACACAATGAAAGCCTGCTATGAATACCGAATCAACCACAATGAGTGTTGTGCCGGCCAAGAGAGTTCCCATCGACTTGTTAAGGGCGATTAGCATACTGACTGTGCTAGGTATTTTGACTACGTCATTCGTCCTCGCGACCGACATCTTTCTGATTTTGTTCCTGGGGGTTCTATTTGGCGTTTTCTTGACTAAGTGCGCTGCGTTTCTGAGCAGGCGTGTACCGATTGGTTATCGAGGTTGCTTAGCCTTCACGGTAGCCACATTGCTGCTATCGACGATCGGCGCAGCGTCGTTGTTTTTCGTACAAATCAACCGGCAAATCGAGCAAACGAGCGGTAAGATCGACGAAGGCATTCAAGAACTGCGTAGCCACATTAGCAATTATCCGGCCGTGAGATCGATCGTTGCCAGCACGCCCCTGCTATCGGACATGATCGGCTTCGAGAAGCAAGAGTCGGTTGGATCGAGTGAGAACACGGATAAATCAAAAGGGAGTTCTAACGGAAAGTCCATCGAATCACAAAACGTGCCGTTGGATAAACTGACTGAACCGGTAAAGCAAGCGGTGGGAATGATTGGCCCGTTATTCAAGTCGACGTTAGGTTTGGTGGTGAATAGTCTACTGATATTTTTTGTCGGATTATTTTTGGCCGTATCACCGACATCCAATCGAGACGGTGTCGTTCAACTGATACCCACGGCCAAACGCCAGCGCGTCACCGAAGTACTAAACTCCGTGGGCGAAGCGTTGTGGCGTTGGCTCATCGGTCGGTTTGGGTCTATGTTGGCGACGGGAGGAGGTGCATTTTTGCTATTACTGTCGCTTGGCATTCCGCTGGCGGGTACGTTAGGGATGTTGACAGCCATTCTGACATTCGTGCCGAATATCGGCGGGGCTCTTGCGCTGCTGTTAGCGCTGCTGATAGCCTTGCCGCAGGGGACCACTGTAGTTGGTGCTGTGATTGCAGGCTACCTGGTATTGCAACTTTTTGAAAGTTACGTGATCACACCGTTAATCCAGCAAAAAGCTGTCTCGCTCCCGCCTGCGTTGTTGATGGCCTTCCAAGCGATTTTCGGAGTGATGTTCGGTTTCATCGGCGCTGCCGTCGCATCCCCCGTGCTTGCAGCTGGAAAGACTGCAGTTCAAATGTTGTACATTGAGGACTACCTAGGCGCACGGGAAGGGTAGTGCGATCATGCCGTAGAAAGGGCCTCGCCGCTATTGCCAACATCCTTCAGGCCGTGTGCGTCATTAAAGTGGGCCCAGACTGCCTTGTTGGTCAAAAGAGCTTTACCGGTAAATGTTGCAAATGAAACATCGGCAGCATCGCGTCCCACTCCGATACGGATCAATTTGTTTACAGGAGCGAGCTGGGTTGGATCGAACAGGTACCACTGTCCGTCCAAAAAGGCTTCCATGAATCCATGAAAGTCTGGCGGCTGAAGATCGACCGCGTAGCCAGCAACATAGCGCGCCGGGATTCCCAGTCCGCGACAGAGTGTAATCGCTAGATGGGCATAGTCGCGGCAAACTCCTGTTCGCTGCATTAACACGTCCGACGCAGTAGTGGTCGAAGTCGTACTTCCGGGTGTGTAGTCAAGGTGGGTGTGTACCCAATCGCATATCGTTTGGACACGCGAAAACCCTGGGCGCACTTGCCCAAACTCTTCATACGCGAAACGTCCGAGAAAATCGCTCTCGCAATATCGGCTAGGGTTTAAATGTGTTAGCACATCGGCAGGCATTTGCGAAACCATTGACTCACCGACGTTCGTCGAACGCTCGACGTCTGGGATCACATCAACCGTCGCTCGATAAGAAATCTTCAGTTCACAGGGCTCGACTACCACTCGCTGCAATTGGTTTCCTTCCACTCCTACTTGACACCATTCTGGGTTCAACGGCGGATCGAAATTCAGCTGTTCTGCTACTACTTGCTGATGTGCGGTGCGCGCGACTGCAACCTGCATAAGAAAGACAGTGGTTTGACGCACTTCGTAGCTTAAATCGCTGCCAACGTTGAATTGAGTCATTGGATTTCCTTGGATATACGAACGCCCACAATCTCGGAAGAATCAGATTGCTGGGCTACTTGAATAGGGCGCTCGAACTCGGCCCCCACAACTGTTTGAATAGCACCCGGAACTACTTCAAAATGCACGGGCTCTTGATCGATTACCTCACCGTCCAGCGTAAATCGCATGGTTGGGGTAGAGGTCAACGATAGCTTTCTGACTTGCCGAAAGATCACTTGATCGCACTCCAAAAAGCTGGTCAGTAGTGTTTTGGCTATGATCTCGGCCATATCCAGCACACTGCCTTCGCGGATGATAATTACGTCGATCAATCCATCCGCGGGTGACGCCTGCGGGGCGACTAAAATCCTCCCCGCGTTCGTTTTTCCATTGGCAACCAACACGCCCCACGAGTCGACTTCGATAATTTCTCCGTCACAGTCCGCATGTACCGCGAACGATCGCATATCGGCTAGTACGCCAATAGCACCTCGCATGTAGCAGAATGCGCCCCATGTTGCTTTCAGTTCGTCGGTTAAAGCTTCACTCACTCGTACACTATTGCCACCTGCCGCAATGTTAGCGTAGTACCGTTCAAAACGACTCGCGGAAATCCGAACTACGTCCATCGGAATGTACTGACCCGTGCTCACCAGTTCGACAGCTAAATCCAATTCATCTGGAATCGCCAATGTTCCTGCGAAATCGTTGGCAGTCCCCAGTGGGATGATCGCTAGTTTTGGACGATGCGCCGCGTCGATGTCCATCATCGCGTTAACGACAGCGTTGACGGTCCCGTCGCCACCTGCTGCAATCACCGTCTCGCAGCCGGCGTCATTCGCGGCCGCAATACTGCGCGGCAAATCAAGCCCCCGCCTTAACGCGATGCTATCTGTCGACCCAAAATGTACGAGGCGATTTCGCACCTCTGCGACCGCGTGCGACTTTCCCGAACCGTCGTTTGAGACGAAAATGTACTTAGCCACAGCGGGACAGTCCTGTGAACGAGAAGTCGTTCGAACTCATCCGCAATGCGGAATCTTTATCGACATCTGGACTCAACTGTCAACTCGCAGTTCCGGAAAAATGAGGCGTTTGTCAGCATGTTCTGCAATGAATTGTTTCATCGCTCCCACTTGGCCGGTGAGGCCATCCTTGTGACAAGCACCTAAGCAAATTGAGTGCCGTTTCTCGGGTCTACGAGCTTGTCAGGTTATTAACCAGTCTGAACTTATTAACCAGTCTGAACGATTTGCGTTTCCTAAGTTCCTTCTGGAAGCCGACACCAGCCTTGCGAAGCTGTCGAGATTCGTTGAGGTCGGTACGGCCGGTCGGCAGTCGCTCAGGCTGATTGGTGAGCGGTCAGCGTCAGGCGGATATCAGTTCGAAACCGTGTCGACCATCTTGTTCCGCGTCACGCAAGGTTTCCGTAAGCCATTGGCACCAGAGTTGCGTACTTGGTAAGTCGTGAAATAAGTCGCTCGTTGAACCATCGTGGCTAGAGGAGCAAACACCTTAGGAGAACAAATATGGATCGTCGAACCGTATTAACGACCGCGAGTGCTGCCGCGTTTGCGGGGACCATGATTGGTCGAGTTTGTGGCCAAGAGAACAAGGCCGGAGCGCACGCTCATCTAGAAATGAACGATGTGCACGGTGCGTGCCTAGAAGCCTGTCAGAGTTGTGAGAGTATTTGCAACGCAACTCTCAGTCATTGTTTGACGCATTTGAGCGCGGGGCACAAAGAGCATGCGGCTTGTGCTCGCTCAGCAACCACGTGCCAAGACCTGTGTGGGTTGTCAGCCAAACTGATTGCGCGAGGTGACGCGTTCGCAGTGGCAGTTTGTGCAGTTTGTGCTCAAGCCTGCGAAGCCTGCGCAGTGCAGTGTGAGAGCATGTCTTCGGATTCTCAGATGTCCATTTGTGCAAAAGCCTGCCGAGTATGTGCAGCAGCTTGTAAAAAGATGGCTGCTTAATCCGAACAGCGACGTAGTCTCTCAGCGAATTAGTTACATGTCGATTTGAATTCCTCCTACCATGAAAGAACATAAAATGAAGACCTCTATGGCTATAGTCAAGCAACAACTCCAGCGCCCAGGTAAGATTAAGTACGCACTTCTTGGATGGCTAATCGGCTTACCGATTCCCATAATAATTATCTTGCTTTTCGTAAGGGGTTGCGATTTCTAATTGCGGATTTGCGAGTGCGCATTGGTGAAAGAAGTTCCTGCCAATATCGGTGCCTAAATCGATCAAAGCCGTAGCCGGTAGAGATCAAAGCCGTATCGAGCCCACTCGTGTTGGAGTATACTCTTCACTCGGAGCATTCCTCGCTTTAGTCCTTAGCCACTTATCCGCCCGGGTAGGCGCACATTGCCTGACTCACACTCAAAATCGTTTCTCCGCCAACTGTCCGAGCCAGTTGGTGCAGCAGCCGTCATTGTCTTGCTAGTTGTTGTCGGCACAATTTCTCTCAGGAATATTCAGAGTCTTTGGTCAGACTCTTCGGTAGTCGAGAATTCCTACGAAACGCTCCGCTTGATCGACGAACTGGAGTTCATGCTTACAAAAGCCGAAGCAGGCCAGCGGGGCTACATTATTACGGGCGACGAGAACTATTTAGAACCCTACGACGCGGCCAATCAGAATTTGAATACGGTACTGCGGCGACTGCAAATGCGAACCAAAGATGATGCGAACCATGTCGCTGCCATCGAATCTTTGTTGCCGAAGCTTGATCAAAAACGCTCGGACCTTAAAGCTACGATTGATGTTCGCCGCAGCGAAGGCATAGATACCGCGCGGGACATCGTCATTTTGAACACCGGCAAACGCGCGATGGACGATATACAAACAGATCTTGCGACCATGCGCAGCGTGGAAGAACTGCGAATGGGGCGGCACAAGTATGATTCTTTGCGGATGTACCAGGTAGCTTGGTACACAGGAATTGTGTCAACAACTGCCGCGCTGTTACTGATTGGCGGCGTGATGCTCGCCGTGCATCGCCGACGAGCTACCGCCGAACGGGATGCCAGGATCATCCACGAAGAACGCGAACGGCTGCAACAAGTTCTCGATTCGCGATCACAACTCGAGCGACGCAATCGCGAACTCGATCAACACATTCGTTTGTTTGTCGATCAGATTCAAGACTATGCAATCTTTACCATGGACACGGAATTCTGTGCGACCAGTTGGAATTCTGGCGTGGCGATTGTGTTGGGGTTTGCAGAGGACGAGTTTCTAGGGCGTGACGTCCGACCACTCATTTTTACTCCCGAAGCAAATCAAAATGGAACAACGGATAGAGAGTTCGCGACCGCCGCGGCAACTGGATCAGCCAATGATGACCGCTGGATGATGAGGAAGGGAAGTGTGCAGTTCTGGGCGGGCGGAATTACGTCATCGATCCGAGATGAAGCGGGTGCGCTGATTGGTTACAGCAAAGTCATGCGAGACATGACACAGCAGAAGATCGCTAGCGATGAATTGAGTCGTTTGGCTGCCGAGCTTTCCGAAGAATCACGCCGCAAGAATGAATTTTTCGCCACGCTAGCGCACGAACTCCGCAATCCTTTATCACCCATAAAAAACGCGATTCAATTGATGGGCTTAATGAAACTCGATCACGACATCGACGAATTGCGTGTGACCATGGATCAGCAATCCGATCAGCTCGTTCGGTTAATCGATGACTTGATGGATATCTCACGAATCGGTCGCGGGAAAATAGAGTTGAGGAAACAAATCGTCGAAATTGATACGGTCGTCAATCAGGCCGTCGAGTCCTCTCAGCCATTGATTCAATTTAACTCTCAGACGCTCGAAGTTCACATTCGCGAAAAAGGATTATGTGTGTTTGTAGACCCAGCGCGAATCACGCAGGTCATCTGCAATCTACTGAACAACGCTTCTAAGTACAGCGAAGAGGGGTGCACGATTGTGTTGTCGGTAGCTGCAGAGCAAGATAGTGTCATCCTTCGTGTGAAGGACAACGGCAATGGAATTGCGCCGACACGGCTAGATGACATCTTTGAGATGTTTTCACAAGTTGGCGATTCGGTGGAGCGTGGAACGGCTGGCCTCGGTATTGGCCTAGCGCTGGTGCGTAAGCTAATTGAACTGCATGGCGGCACGGTGACAGCCTACAGCGCAGGCATCGGTAAGGGTAGTGCATTTACAGTTAGTCTACCGGCCGCATCACCAAACGACACTCCGCAGGCTGCCTCGATCACGCCAGTCTCTTCACATCCAACACGCTCTTTTCGTGTCTTGGTTGTCGAGGACATGCGGGCATTAGCGATGATTTTAGAGCGGCTTTTAACACGAATGGGTCATCACGTAGAAGTTGCTGACAGTGGCGCAGCAGCGCTCGAGAAATTGGAACGATACGCTCCTGACGTTATCTTCTCGGATATCTCGATGCCCGGAATGACAGGCTACGAACTAGCACGGCATTTACGAGCCACGCCGGCGACGGCGGGTTTTCATTTAGTCGCTATGACTGGCTACGGTCTAGCCTCGGATCGCGAGAAAGCACTCCGCGCTGGTTTCAACGAACACATGATTAAACCCGTAGACGTCACGAAACTACAGGAATTCTTTCTACGACTTTCGGCGGCTTTGAGTAAGCCCGACGCATAGGCGGGTAACGATTTCTATCGAGCTGGTCCATTGCCCATGGAAACGGTTCGGTCGAGCTGAATGTCAAACGAGGCAATACGGTCACGCACTTTACCGCGGGTGATTCCGAGGATTTCCGCAGCTTTGGATTGATTTCCACCCGCATGCTGCAAGACCTCTGTGAATAGCCTACGTTCGATCTGCTCGATGGTTTCGTTATACAGATCGGTTGAGCCAGACTGTAGCCGCTCGCGAATGAAGTTCATAATCAAGAATTCCGATTCTGCAACCGATGGAAAATCGTTTGACTTAGTCTCCGTTGGCAAGAGTTCAGCGCTGGGCTGGATTTCTGGAACTGGCCCTGTGGGCAGGCTGGCGCTGCGAAAGCCTTGGTGCAGACTTGGATCCGGAACACGCTGATTGATCAAAGTGGCTCCGTGGTTCTTCGTATCAGCCAAAGAAAACTCGCGAATGAAGCTTGGCAAGTTTTCGTCGCCAATCACAGTTCCAGTCGTATTCAATAGCGATTGTCGCACGACCGACTGCAATTGCCGTACGTTACCCGGCCAGTCGTAGTTGACCAACAATTCGAGGGCCCCCGGGGAAAGGCCGGTAAGTTGGGGACGGCTCATATCCGACTTCGCGCGCCGCAAGAAGTACTCCAAAAGCGCAGGCACATCGCTACGTCGATCGCGAAGCGGAGGTAGCTGAATGGTGAAACCGTTCAATCGATAGAGCAGATCTTCGCGAAACGCATCGTCCTTGACCATCTGTTCCAATGGTCGATTGGTGGCGGCGATGATTCTCACGTCGGTCGTGATTAGTTCGTTGCCACCCACACGTTCAAATCGTTGTTCTTGCAACAATCGCAGTACTTTTCCCTGAGTGACCGACGCCATGTCGCCCACCTCATCCAGGAAAATAGTACCCCCGTGACACTGCTCAAAGCGACCGATACGTCGGCGTTCGGCACCTGTAAATGCTCCCTTCTCGTGCCCGAAAAGCTCGCTCTCTAAGAGTTGGTCCGGAATGGCTGCACAGTTTACGGCCACAAACGGCTCCTTGCTGCGATCACTGTGATTCATAAGCGCTCTGGCCACAAGCTCCTTGCCCGATCCACTTTCACCACGAATAAGGACCGTGACATTCTGCGACGCGACGCGACCAATATCCTTAAATACCTCGATCATCGACTTTGAATTGCCGATGAACCGCTCGCCATCGGCAACTCCCTCTCCTACAGGTAAAGCCACTGGCTCGTCCATCAGACTGCGAGCCCGTGCGGCACTATGAGCTAGATTGCGAAGTTGTTCGATGTTTAACGGTTTGGCCAAATAATCAAACGCTCCAGCCCTCATCGCCTCGATCGCTGTCTCGCTGGACGTGTCACCGGTGATGAAAATTACCGGCAGCTTGCTGTCGATGGCGCGGATCTTACGAAACAGTTCCAGACCGTTGTATTCGGGGAGGTAGACGTCCAGCAAGCAGACCGCGGGCTGCTCTTGTTCCAGCAATCGCAGGCCGACATCACCATCGTCAGCCAAGATGACTTCAAAGTTGTGATGGCCGGTCAAACCACTATTAATTATGTGGCGCACACTACGATCATCATCGATAACTAGTATTTTGGTCAAAGAACCACTCCGCGAAATCCGTGTTAGAGTCTGGTGTCGTGAAGGCAGTTTGCGCGCCAAAGCGGTACAAGGCCAGCCATGACGTTTGTTTTTCTGCCTGGCAGGCCGCAAGTCGATCTCTAAAGAAACACACTGCTCTTTTATCGTCCAGCATGAGCGCTTTAACGGCGGTCGCTCAGCTACAATGGGACCAAGTTTACCGGATTTGCCAGCCTAACGCCAATTGAGGGTTGGAATCGATGGCGCTTAGTTTACGGCACACTGTTTGCTTTTCGCTAATCGTATTGACAAGTATCCGATGGCTTATCCGATGGCTGAGCGACATGGAACTAGCCAGCATTCCCTTGGCGAGGAAGACTTTGTGGGCCCAGAATCTAGCGAATCGGTGCATATTGATGAACGAGCAGCCTTGGCGGCACTGGACGGACAAAAGGATTTGCTCTGTGAGCTTGCTAGTATGTTTTGCGAAGACAGTCCGCAGCTGCTGACAGAGCTGCAGGCAGCTGTGGCGGAAGGCGACACGGCCAAAGTGAGACGCTCAACCCACAGCCTAAAAGGGCTCGCTGCCACTTTCTATGCCCAACCAACTGTCGACATTGCTCAACGCCTCGAATTGGAGGCGGCCGAAGGGCGGCTACAGTCGTTTATCGATGGCGGCGTCGATAGCCTTGGTCGATCTATCGAGTCGCTCATCGGCCAGCTTAAGGCTCGCGGGCTTACCCGATAGTTCTCGTTTGAATCTCAAGCCCGGCCCTCGTAAACCGATTTTTCACTTGGGCCAAAGTCGAGGACGGCCCTAAGCGTAACGTAACTGCGCAAGTCTACTTGTAGCCAAAGCTGTGAGCTGCGGATTGGAATTTTCGACCTAAGTTGCGGCGTTGGATTGACTTGCTTGTTGCCGCCTACTTCTGTCGTGAATCGTCCAGCTTATCACACGCATTATCTTCACCTTCTCGTGCGGCGAAAATTGCCGCAGCATGCAACCCCGTGACTGCTTGCGTCGACTATGCAAGAAATAATTGGTGGCATAGCAATTGCTACTACTGGACATCATAGGCGGCACTCACTGCCGACCGTTGGTTGAATACACTGTCCCTAGGAGATTGAGATGAGAAGTTTGTTTGGCTTGGCCGTTGCCATTGCAATGTGCGCTGCAATCGGATGCGATACCCCTGCCGATCGGCAGGCGGATGCTGTACGCACTGAAACGCAACAGGATGCAGAGATGATCCGAGATTCGCACGACGCCGCCGCAGACCAACTGCGTGACGCAGCCGGTAAAGACTGGACGGGATCAGCCGAGAATTCCAATGTCGAAAGCGCGGCGGATGGCCTTGAGTCTGCTGGCGAGCAAGCCGCCGACGCGGTCGAAACACTTGGTGAGCAGAAGGCCGATCGAATCGAAGACCGCGAGTAACAGTGAACAATTCGCGGCTCGAGCACTTACAAAGAGTCAATGATGCGGTAGTTCCTTACGTATCGCGATGTTTAGAAGCATCGGCCGTACAAAGTACGGCTTTTGCTTCGTTGGCAAGTAGCCAACTAGGTGAGAAGATTTCAAAAACCTCAAGAAAGTAATCTAATGTATATTGGCGGAGGAGTCCTCGGAACTGTCTTGGTTGTGTTACTCATCATTTATCTTGCACGCCGAGTGTAGTGACTGCAGAAAGAGAAATAGATCTAAGACAACACGTCTTGCTGCTCGCCGGAGCTAAGCGCGAGGGCTTGCTACAACAGTCGTCCCGGTCAGCGGTTATTTAGAGCGACTAGCAGGCCCCCGTTTCCATCGACGCCCTGCCTTCGTTGGCTAGCGTTGTGAACTGGGACATCGCTGCTGACTGAGCGCTAGCGAATGCGTTTAACCGTTCCCATAGACTGGCGTGCTGTTTATCTTCAACAACGAAGCCGGTGTTGCCAACGATGATAAAATCACCAACACGCAATGTCACGCACGAAACTCGTTGCCCGTTGACGAACGTCCCATTGGAACTTTTTAGGTCACGCAGAACCAGCGATTGTTCTTGTTGGATCAATAGGCAGTGATGTCGGCTTACTGAAGGGTCGGATAGTGGAAGTTCGCACTCTTCCCCGCGTCCGATCCGCACAACGGCACTTTTAATCGGGCGGGAAGCTACTCCATCTGAGAGGAAAAGGTCTGCAGAGCTCATAGCAACGACACCTTGAGAGATTTAGCGATTGAATTTGTCTACACGAACTCGGATATTGCAGAATCCGTGCCATTTGCTGTTTGTTTAGAGGAGGCCTTAAGTCTAGGGGAACTGGCGATCGGTCACTGAACAACCTGTACCGCAAACGCTCACCGTGCGAGGAGCGTTGGCAAGACAGTGATTGCAGCTAATTAGCACATATCTGAGTAACCTCGAAGGCCGCCGTTTGAAATTGTAGAATCATTAATTGTGTCCCAGCCTGTGAGGTGTTGGTATTTGATGCTCCTCAACAAGAGCGGCTCCTGCTTCTGGAATGGTCCGACCAGCATTTAGATTCGCGGTCAGCTCGGCGCCAAACAGTAAACAGATCGAAGAATAGTAGACCCACAGCAATATGACGATTAGAGAGGCTGCGGCGGACCCTAGTTGTTCGGCAGGATTCGATGCGCTCAAATAGTAAAAGAGGGCGACGCGGCCCAATGTAAATAAAAGGACGGTGACCAATGCACCTAGCACCGCATGCATCCAAGGGACACTGGCATCGGGCATAAACCGTAGGATGATTGTGAACAGCACCCAAGTCATCAAGAAACTGACTCCATGATTGATCGCCAAAGTGGCGACGCCGTCCACGCCCGTCTGTTGCACTAGATAATCGCCGAAGATTTGCAATACAGCACTGAGTACCATTGATACCAACAGCAGGAATCCAAACCCCAGAATCATGGCCATCGAGAAGAGTCTCTTCAGCAGGAAGCGGATCGCAAACGACCCACTGACCGGCCTTACTTTCCAAACTCGGTTCAGCGAAGCCTGGAGCGATGCGACCAATCCTGTTGCCCCAGCAATCACGCCAATGAGACTCAGGGCCGATTTCCACCATGTGCCGGTCTGGTGTTCAGAGTTATCGATAATGTTTCGGATCTCTGCCGCGGCTGCCTTGTCCCCGATTAGGTTGGCAGCCTGCAATTGCAAGAACTCCTCGGCCCGTTCGCGTGCCAAGTCGCTTTCGTAAGCTGCCGACATGCCCAGCGAAACGACGGTAACTAGTAAAAACAACAGCGGGGGCATAGCGAACAGCGTATAGTAGGCCAACGAGGCTGCGTGAGTCGTGCAGTCATCTTCCGAAAACTGGTTGATTGCATTCTTTAGGACACTTAGCATGTGGCTGACTCCGTATCAAAGTGGCGTCGGTCGATAAGCAGTTTTTATTTTCGATAAGTCTGGTCAATTGAACGCCAATTGAAATTTCCACAACGACTACTTGTTCTTCATCTCTTTTGTTTGGCTTTTAGGCCGTGGGCCAATAGTAAACGACCGGCAGGGAGCCTATTGCTTTCCGCGTAGAAACTGGTGCGGTAATGCCATCAGGTCAACCGCAATGTCCGCAAGGATCGCACGGCCTTTTGTCAACCAGGCTGCGGCAAAAGCCCACACGGCGATCCACTCCATCTAAAACAAGAGGTTGTATTGATTTGCCAGTTGCTTCCACTCGAGTGGCATCAGAAACATATACCCGCCTATGGCCAGCAGATCAGTTAAGATCACGATGCCGCTGGCTCGATACACCAAGTTGCGTTCCGATTCGTGTGGGGCGAGCTCCGCATGCACACCCTCAGAATTTGGAAAGTGATAGAGCGAATAGAACGCCAGTGTAAGGCGGAGGAATGTGTAAGCATGCATTCCTCCCCGAACTGACACTTGATCTATAACTCACCAAGTAAGAAATCTACACTTGTGGCTAGGCGACCGCAGCCGGATTGATTGTCTTTGAAAGTTCCGTCAAGTGTTTATCTGCCTTTTCTTCGTCGTCAATGTTCTGTTTGAGCAACTTGAGTGCATGAGAGTATCCAAGTCGCTCAGCCCAAGTGCAAAGTGTACCATAGGTGGCAATTTCGTAGTGCTCGACTTTCTGCGCACACGCAATCAGGGCGGCGTCCATGACATCTGGATCGGCCTGTTCGTCCATCATACTGTTGCATTCTTTGATCAGGCCCTTCATCGCTTCGCATTCCTTAGCCCGCGCTGATTTGCCCGTTTCCTCGAACGCCTTCTCGACGCGTTCGACATGCTGCTCAGTCTGAGATAAGTGATCCTCAAACGCATGAGTAAGTTTAGCGCATGATGCCTTCTTCGCCATCTTGGGAATTGCCTTGACGAGTTGCCGCTCTGCACTCAGAACGTCGCGTAGTTCATCGTAGAAAAGGTCTGCTAGTGTCTCTAAAGCCATCATAGGTCTCCATGGAAATGTGAGTGAAATCTAGTTACTACCAATCGATGTAGCAAACGTCGCGCCATCGCAAGCACGGGCTCCGAAAGCAATTGCAAAAAAGAGTGGGCGGTTCATTCCAAAGGTAGCAATGGACAAGCTCACATCGATGATTAGCCGGTACAGCGTGTTGTCTATACGAACGTGTGAGCAGCACCAACGGCGGTTGCATTGGCAGACCAATTGTCTTCATGCTCGCGCATCAGGCAGCAGCGTGGTCGATGCGGAGACATGCGGCCCCACAACTCGCGTGTGATCACCGCTATACGGCAGACGGCATAGCATTTGCATTTTCCTGCAGCGTTACCAGACACATCGAGCGACAGCAGTTTGTCGCCGTTCACCAACACTCTACAGACAGAGGGCAAGAAATGAACTGGGATCAAATCAAAGGCAACTGGAAGCAGTTTTCTGGTCAAGCCAAGCAGCAATGGGGAAAGCTAACCGATGACGACTTGGCCGTCGTCGATGGCAAGCGAGAAGAGCTTGCCGGTCGCATTCAAGAGCGCTACGGATGTGCCAAGGACGAAGCCGAAAAGCAAATTAAGAAGTCGAAGAATCCTGCAAGTGCTAGTCATCCATCACGATGGCGAGCGCACTTCGACCATTTGATGTTAGACGCGACAAGAAATAAGCAGCCCTCTGCGGTCAAGCATTGCAGTTTGACAAAGTACTGCTGTTTTACCGACAAGGACCGATCCGTAAGGGTTGGTCCTTGTCTGTTGCCATGTGGTTTGCTGCTTGGTCCAAGTGACAATTTTCGGTAGCGAAAGCTACTTTTGCCAAACGACAAACCACTACACCTGCGTCTTACCCAACGCAGCACTTTGTTCGTGGCGTCGGTCGCGAAGCTGTTCCGGTGTATAATCTTGCGTATAGACACCGACCATCTCGACAAATTGAGCCTGCTGTATCGGTTTGGATAGGTAGTCGTCGCAGCCGGCACGCAAACAGCGTTCTCGATCGCCTTTCATCGCATCGGCAGTCAGTGCGATGATGGGCTGTTCTAATCCCATCGCCCGCAGCTCCGTTGCTGTTTGATAGCCATCTAAGTTTGGCATTTGCATATCAAGCACAATGACATCAAAGGGCTCGCCTTGCTGCATCGCAGCCTGCGCAGCATTCAACGCGAGCCTGCCATCTTCGACAGTCTTTACCTTTGCTCCCGAGGCTTCCAGGAAGTGTTGGCTGATATACCGCACATCGCGGTGGTCGTCGGCAATCAGCACATGGCAATCCAGAATGCGATTACGATCCAGTGATTGCGTTGCAGCGGCTCGCTTCTTAGGCTCTAAGGTGACAATCGATACATCTCGCGGATCAGCAATCGGAATCTGCACGGAAAATGTCGATCCTTCTCCCAATTCACTTCGCAGAGCTAAAACCCCATGTAACATTTCAACCAGCCGGTGGCTAATGGCCAGTCCCAGACCACTTCCGCCATAAGCCCTGGTGACCGAGTTGTCGCCTTGTGTGAATGGCTGGAACAATCGCGATTGTTGTATTGCGCTCATACCGATGCCAGTATCGACTACATCAAATTCAAGTCGCGGCGGTTGGTGGTCTGCATTGAATCGAATCACTAGCTCAACGTGCCCACGCTCGGTAAATTTAATGGCATTGCCCAACAGATTGATGAGTATTTGCCGCACTCGGGTAGCATCCGTTTGCACAAGGCGGGGAATACAACCATCGATGCGAATGCGGAGTTCAAGTTGCTTTTCTTGGGCGCGTACTTGCATCAACGAATGGATATCAGATAGCAACTGCGGCAGCTCACATAGCTGGACGTCAATCTCCAACTTGCCGGCTTCAATTCGTGAAAGGTCCAAAATGTCGTTGATCAGCTCAAGGAGATGCGCACCATTCTTTTTTATGACCATCACGCAGTTTCGATCGTTGGTATTTTCCAGACCGTTTATCAGCAAATCTGCGTAGCCCAGGATAGCAGCCATCGGTGTGCGTATTTCGTGACTCATATTTGCCAAGAATTCACTTTTGGCCACGTTAGCCTGCAAGGCGCGTTGCTCACTTGATCTCAGCACATCTTCCATACGACGTTGCTCAGACAGGTCGGGACTAACCGTCGCCCACACTTCGGGCAGGTCACCTTCGGGATCTTTGATAGCGAATACATTCCAGTGCGAAGGGGTATATGCGCCGGTCGCAATATTTTTGAATCTTACGGCACCTTTCCAACGCCCGTTTTTCTTGATCGCTGGGATTCCTACGCTGGTCATCTCTTCATGATCTTCCGGCGCGAAATACCGCAGGAAGTTTGTACCGGCCAAGTCTTCATCTGGTTCGAGCCCAACCATTTCGCGTCCCACTTGGTTGACGTAGATGGGCTCACCATTGGGCTTGCAGATCCCCACGAAGTCGTTACATGTCTCCACGACGGCGGCCAAACGACGCAACTCCGATTCGCTCTTACGTAGTCTTTGAAGTGTCTTGCGAGTTTGAGTGTTGTCAACGATGAACACCGATATCCCTTCTTCCGAAGGGTAACAGCGGCAATCTAGAAGCGCTCCTAAACGAGGAGCGTAGCCTTCGAATTTCAGCGGTAAATTGGTTTGCCGCGCCTGTTGAAAACTTTGGCGGAATATCGACTCCTGGTCTCCAGGGAAGAGCTCCCACACAGACTTTCCCAACAAATCCTCGGCCGGAGCACGAAACATGGATGAGGCTGTTTGATTGACGTAACAGCAAAGCCATTCGGCATCGAACGACATGAATCCGTCGGTGATACTCTCCAAGATATCGTGGATGCGGTGGTTGACGTTCTCCAAATTCTGCTGGTATCGGGTTCTCAGCGTGACATCTTGAACAATCGAACTGACGGCCGCGACACTTCCATCGTCGGCAAGAAGTGGGTGATAGCTAACCAGCCAACACCGTGGCCCGTCGCTTGCACGGGTCGTGCCGCAAATCTCCACGTCAACAACAGCCTTTCCGGTCCGGAAAACTTGTTCATAGAACGGCCTGACCACGTCGATCAAGCTGGGCACAACTTCGCCCACAGCCTTTCCCAAATGCGTTTCCCGCGGAAGCCCATTTATATCGGCCAACCACTGATTAACACGCAGGAATCGTAATTCCCGGTCAACCACGCACATTCCAATCGGCGCTTTGTCATATAGAAACTCCAGCTCTAGTTGCCGTCCAATGTTGCGAGTACGACCGGAGCCCGAACGCTTAAGAAAGGAAAATGGCTTAGTTAGAAAGCGAAGCATGCGCCTACCTATCACGTGACCACCACCGGATAGCCCACGGCCGTTCCTGCGATACCACCGTTCCAAGGGACAACAAGGCCAATGCCATTGATAATAGCGGTCGTACGCAGCTACGCATCCTGATTTGACTCCAAGATCAAAAGATCTTTAAAAGACACTGAACGGCGAACCCCGGAGAGCACGTAAGCAGTGCAGCGCGGCAATGATGCCGCAACTGCGAAACTGCTAAACGACTGTCGTTAAACGACCGTCGGCCCACGTCGCCCAGCGATGAGGCTGATGACGAACAGCACCAAGAAAACTACAAACAGTATTTTGGCGATGGAGGCCGCAGTGCCGGCAATCACGCCGAACCCAAGTACCGCAGCAATAATGGCAACTACCAAAAACGTTAAAGCCCAACTCAACATGATATTCTCCAGTTTTCAAAAAGGTTTTCGAATTCGAGAACGTCTCGATTTCACTGTTGTTTAAAGCGATTGCTGTGCCATTCACAACAATCAGGGATTCGTAGTCTTCTGTTTCACTAAGATTTCAAAGGTAGACTGAAGGTCTCCGGTGATGGCTGACAATTCAGCTCGTCTATGAATGGCCGTCTCGGGGCATCTTGCTAAGGCTCTTGCCTCTAACCGCGTTTGCAATCGCTCTTTGGACAATCTTGCAAATCCACCCACTACGAGTGCATTTATTAGTAGGTGTGCTGAGACAGAATCAGCTTCGCCCTTGATCACTCTGCAGCAGTGATCTGCGAGTGCATCGATTTGCCTATCCAACTCTGGATTCAAGGTCTGCATATGCGAGGCTTTCAACTAGCTGGCTAAATCGCGACAGTCGGCAATAAAAATTGTTTCCTAAGTACGCCACCACGAAACGAACACGACGGCGATGGCTAGGGCGACTATAAGGATAAGGGGATAAGTCAGAAACACTAAGCCGCTGGTCTCAGCCTTGGTCATAGGACGGTCTTCGCCCGATGCCGCTTTACTTACAGTTTCAGCGACATCTGCTGCCAAATTACTACCGGCCGTTTTCGGTTTATCGTCAGTTCTTTGCACGGTGTTGTCCCTTCAAACCATTGCTTTAGATCGCGTCGCACATTCGACTCGCTGCAGGATACACAATGCAAACAGGGTGCCGTTTCAACGAAGATCGACAGATACCGGCTAGACTGAGCGATTTGCGACCGATGTGGGCCATTGGCGTCCAGCGCGTTCGCGGATGTCAGCCAGATCATTGGGCTCAACGATCGTTTTTTCTGTCTTGCGGACGATCATGTCACGTTGGCAGAGGATCGCTTCACGATGCTCCGCATTCGTGGATACAGCGTAGATGGCGGCCAGCCCTTCAAGCAACCGACAGTTCACGGCGACGGAATCACCGGCGTATTGCCGGAGTTGATCGAATCCAGCATTCAGGGTACTCGAGAAACTAATCGGTTGGGCCCGCACGCGAGCGATGCCCGCGCTGTCGACCAGTACATTCTGTGGCCATTGGCGTGCGGCGATATCCCGCAGGAACGCCGACAAATAGTCGATAACGTTGATCGCAGTCATGGGATCGTTGACGCCAGGTGACAAGGCTCGTACGCCAGCCTCGACGAGTTCCAACACACCAGCTTCGATGTCTTGCCGTGGCGTCCTAACCGAACCAAGCAGAAAAAAACCGCCATAAAGTTGTTTAAGTTTGTTGCCATCAACCGCTGTATCTTTCTCCGTTTCTACTTCGGCGATTTGCGTGCCCTTGTAGATAAATTCGCCCGGCCGTTTCAACAACCGCAAGCGATGCCCTTCCTCGGCAGCCTGTGTGACTATGCCTGACAACTCGATCACTTGGAGGTAGCCCATTCCACTGCTGACCAACGGCACAGCGTCGCGTAGCTCGGTCCATTGTTGGATTGAAACGTTGCTCATCTGTGAATCAGAGAGCTCGAGGATCTGGGGAAACAAATGCTCAGCCGAACGTTGTAGGTCGTCGAAGATTCCTTGAACAAGCGTTTCAGCTCGCATGCAGCGGGTCATGTGATTTGTAAATGCCAGCAACGCAAACAAGCAGAGAGCGCCCGCTAACTCGGCCAGCATTATCGATAGATGTGGAGTGAAGAGACTGCCGCTCGAATCGTTGTCCCTTACCGTCCGCAACACGATCATGCAAAACACGACTGTACCCAAGAAAAGTCCCAGCGTGTACTGTGTAATATTCGAGTCAAACACAGTGCGTACAAGTCGTGGCCCATACTGACTTGACATCTGTGAAACTGACAACATTGTCAAAGAAAATGCCAGACCGACCACGGTTACCAAAGCACCAATAAGCGCCCCCAGTACTATGCGGCCTGAGGCGCCGGTTGTCTGCAGGAAGGGAAGTAGTTTCTCGGTACCTAGCTCGAACGTCCGGTCAACATTGAGCGCGACGACCGCCAGGATAACAGCAGCAATGCAGAAGACTGTCGGTATGAACCAGAGTTTCTCGCGTAGCTGATCCCACCAGAACAGTAGCTTCGTTTTCATTTAGTTTACGACTGCAATAGTTTTATTGGGTGAATGAACACCAAGACTGAGAGTGTCAGCTAAGCTAGTCTCCAATGGTTAGGCAGCTCGGAATGGCCGATTCGATAACGGTCATTGGAGTAGTAAACCAAAATTCCTAAGCTGATCGCAGCTCTAGTGATTAATTTCCTGTTCCGCTTGGTGGAGCAACTCTTTCGACTTGTCGACCACATCCTCGGTGTCCTGCCGGATCTTGTCAGTGCGAACTTCGACGGAGGCGGAATTGCCGCTGAAGTCAAAAACCAGCCAACCTGCCAGAGAGAGTAACAACACTATCACCACGATGAATAGCAAAGTTCGCATGATCACATTCCCTTCTTGATGTTTGTAAATCGAATGCCACAGGCCCTTCTGTCCCAACGTATTGGGTGCCACGAACGGCTACTAAATCTGCGCTACTTGTCTTGCGAATAGATCAGGCATGAATATGCGGCAATAGCAATGGAAGCCGAGAAAGGTTGTCCGTCAGCTGAGACCTCCTCTGCATTCAAATTGCCCAAGGGTACGGCGTCGAGTACTGGATCATAAAGTTGGCTGTCGCTACAGAACCGCAACTTCCAGGCACCGCTGAACGGCAAACCGATTCTATAGTCATTGAGCGCGTGCTCTGCGAATCGCAGAACTACAATGACATCATCACCGGCACCACCTTCCTGCCATCGACGGAAAGCCAATGTTTTGTTCGTCTCGTCAATGTGGTAAATATCCACGTGTTGACCACTAAGACCCGCTGTGGTCCCAGACAGGTTGCGGCGAAGAGAAATCAAGTCGCGATACATTGCGACAATTCCTTGGTACTGATCGCATCTGGCCCAGTCGATTGGCCGGCCGTCGTCAAACCACTTGTCGCGCAAGAACTCTTGGGCTTGCAGCAGCATCGGGATGCCGGGCGAAGTCAACATTAAAGCTGCGCCAAGCGTCGATCGTTTGATGGCATACCGTCCTGGCTGGTCGTTGTCATCTATCTCAGTCACGACTCGTGCTTTGCCATTGGCAACTTCATCGTGGGACTCGGTGTAAACGATCCTTTCGAATGCATCTACGTTGTATCGATGGGAGATTGAATTAATCAATTCACCCATCGATCGCTTGTGATCGTCGATCTCTATGATATTCCGCCGGACAGGATGTACGAATTTCGCATCCCATTGAGCACTAAAATGCGCGCCTCCATGTACTTCGTCCAATGTCATTGCCGGATTGTTACGCAAATCCTCGGCGATCGTGATCTTTCCAGGATATCGCGCATGTATTTCACGGTTGATCCATTGGGCTAGCGAATAACCCTCGGGAATGACATTCCCTTCATCTCCATCGACACTTCTCATAAAGAGCGTCATGTCATAGCGTAAGCCATCTGCGCGGTACTCCTCAAGCCACATCATTGCATTGTCAAAGATATACTGGCGCACTTCACCTCGACCATAGTCAGGCCGCGTGTCCCCCCAAGGCGTTGAAGACCGCCAGTCATTATAAAAGTAGATGCCTCCTTTATCGTTTTCGCTCCATCCATCGAATTGCCAAAGCGATAGATCAGAAGGTCCAAAGTGGTTGTAGACGACGTCGACGATAATACCAATGCCCAGTTTGTGCGCCTCGCGCACAAAGCGTTTGAGCCCAGGGGGACCACCATAAGCCATTTCGATGGCGAATGGATGTGCCGGATTGTAGCCCCACGAATAGTCGCCAGCGAACTCTGCCAAGGGCATCAGCTCAATTGCATTGATTCCCAGGTCCCGCAAATAAGGTAAGCGTTCGATTGCATCATCGAAACTACCGACGCCTTCCTTCACGTTAAATGTCCCTATATGCAACTCGTAGATAACTAGCTCATTCCATGGGGCCAATTCGAAACTATCGTCTTTCCAATCGAAGTCAGGCTCCGGGATTACGGCGTTGCCAACGGAATTGGTGACCTGCCGTGCTCGCGGGTCGACGCGCGTAATCTGCTTGCCGCCATTGGTGATCGCGAATTTGTATTCATCGCCCGGCTTCACATTCGGGATATGAACGAACCAATTGCCGTTTTCCTCGGGCTTGCACGGATGCGAGCCTGCGTCCCAGTTGTTAAAGTTGCCCACGACCGCCACTTCGTTTGCATGAGGTGCCCACACCCGGAAATCGACACCACCGGAATTCTGGAAGGCACCCAGCTGGTTTCGAACATACTGCTCAACCATTGTGGACATAGTGATTTATCCCTGACTATTGATTCATGTATGACATTGAGGGGAGTTTTAGGGGACGCTGGTCGGCAATCGACCATTTGGTTGCCAGCCGATCACTACTTTGAAAGCTCCGCGACCAGGCATCTTTGCCACGAATTGCCTGATGGAACAACATGCTGCGACTGGAAGCCGCTCGATGATGTTGGAAAGATCTCGGGAAGCAATTTCTGTACCAACGTCAGGTGCGATTGACCTTCACCTGCGATTGAGCATTCGTCGATCATCGATTCGAGGCGTTACCGCAACTGAGTAGTGTGTTTGATGTGGTCCCGATGGCTATTCCCTTTTGTCTATGAAATTGCCTCGTGGGTACGCCGTAAAAGTTATTTTGGTGGCGCCCAATAGCGACGGTCTACCGTCACTATATTGACGCGGCAATCGACATTGGCACGCAACTTGCGATTGCAGGTCGTGTCCCCGCGTCGTCGGTCGAGCATAGCAGCACTCTGCCGAGAAAGTTATTGATGGACGAGAATTGGCCAGTCGGCAGTGAAGTTTGAGTCATCGACAATCAACCGTTCGGCAACTGCTGTGAGAATCGCTCCATAGGATGCGGCATAGCGGCGTCTCTTAGTTGAGAGTTTTAGCCTTACAGCTGCATCGCAAACTCCACATATCAAGGAACGCCCAATGGCGAAGATACTGATTGCCGACGATCATCCAGATTTACGTTCTTTGCTCACTCGTCAACTCACATCTCGCGGGTTCGCATGCGGTGAGGCAAGCAACGGCCAAGCAGTTCTCGATTTACTTGAGTCTGAACCCATTGACTTGATTCTGATGGACATGAATATGCCCGAGCTGGACGGCTGGCAAACGACTCGACAGATTCGCGAGAGTCAAGCTCATCAAGAGTTGCCGATTATCGCGGTGACTGCCTACGCTCTGGCTGGGGATCGAGCACGAGCCTTAAATGCCGGATGCAACGCATTTCACTGCAAGCCGATCGATATCGAAGCTGTTCTCCTCGATATCCACAAATTGCTTTCCAACCACTGCGGCATCCAAAAGTCTTCAACCGAAAAATGAAACGGTTCAACCAAGGTGTGTAGGCAGGATGGCACGTTGATTGTTTAATTGCTGGCAGGGTAGATAACTATATTTATTAAAGACCCAACATTCGTCCGAGTTGATCTACATTGACGATATTGCCGTGTGGTTGTCGCTAGTAGTTCCACGCGAATTAAAGACTTTTAACATCACTTGGAACACCTTTGTCATCACTTGGCAAGCTAATTGACTATGGACCGGCAGACCACAACTGAGTTCCCCAGCGAAACGAAGCCACTGGCCTACTCGTACTGGCTCGGAACGTTCGCTATTCGCGGATCGGTGGCACCTCGGATCATATTGGATGTGTTCGGTTTCGGCCTGCTTGCATTGGCCACGGTCTTCGCGAGCCAGTTCGCCACAAAACATTTCGACATAAGCTTAACCATCCCCGCTGGGCCGTTTGAAGTTGCGGGGGCCGTGCTGGGTCTACTTCTGGTTCTGCGGCTACTCGGCGCCTACTGCCGCAGAAGTAGAATTGCCTCCAGACGCGCTACAGCATATCTCAGATGACGAGCTGCCCGCGGACATTTCTTGACAATTAGTTTCTGCATTGGTAAATGCGAGCGATTGATCGGAGTGCATGCCCCTCTTCCTTGTTGGGCGGCAAACAGGACTGGGCCTTAACTAGAACACTAGAAACATTCGCGTCGATTAGTGCTTTTAGCGGGCAGTATTGTCCTGCCCGCCAAAGGTTTGCTCAGCTGGGCTGGTGTGAGCGTACGGTGAAGTGCATCTTGCAGGGTAGCTTAAGTTGGAGGATTTGTTTCCTCGAACTTGGAGCGTAGCAATGGACAGATCGAAGCGATCGGAAAAGGAAGAGTTTTGGCGGTTGATTTTTGAGGATCAGCAAG
>JBGSNE010000224.1:0-12240 GCA_041739785.1 Pirellulaceae bacterium | reverse complement strand
CTTGCTGATCCTCAAAAATCAACCGCCAAAACTCTTCCTTTTCCGATCGCTTCGATCTGTCCATTGCTACGCTCCAAGTTCGAGGAAACAAATCCTCCAACTTAAGCTACCCTGCAAGATGCACTTCACCGTACGCTCACGCTGATTCCAGGTCAAAAAGTCGCGAGCGAAAACGACCGACATGCACAACTGCACAAATAACAGGCCAGTGGCCAGCGCGCGTGTCGCCCGTCCGGAAAACACGATGATCTCGGGCACCAACGCAAATAGGATCGGCAGTAGCATCATCCAGTAGCGGTCAAGTACTCCGGTACTGACTGAGAGAATTACCAGAACAATGGGAATCGCCGTGGTGACCAAGCCAAAGGTGATCGCGCTGTGAAGTCGACTCTGCGGTTGATCGCTCAACCAAGCCTGAATCGACGGGACTAGGCAGCTGGCCAGCGCCGCCAGATTCACGATGGCTAGCGCCGTGAGAGAAGCCCAGACCCAATTGGGCCAGTCAACACCTCCCATGTCTCCCCACCGCTCCGGAATCTCGAAGTCGCTTAGAAAAATGGGACCAAAATGCGCATTGGCTACCACACTCCCCGTCGCGCTGGTCAAACACGCGCGCCCTTGCGTAACAATTAGGGGCATAGACCACAACACCACGATGCTGGCCCCGAAAAGCATTGACCATTTCCAAATCTTTGGTGGTCCATGGTCGGTTTGCGTGTTGATCTGCTTGAGCATTCGCAGCCGTTCTAACAGCAGCGGAAGCAGCGGCAGTACTAAGAAGCCCATCAAGATGCCCACGCCGTAGATGTTGATAGCGTTCTGATACCAATCGAATCCTTCGGGTGCCACTACATGCAATCGCCCTTTCTGGCCGATCAAGCCATCGCCGAAAACCAACCATCCCGATTCAAATAAGATGACTGCCACCGCAGCTGGACAGACGCTAGTCCACACGCCGCGGAAACAACGCTTGCCCGAGAGCTCTCCGCGATACCACATTAGGCAAAGCCCTGCGACCGGAAAGCTGCAGTAGAGCACATGGGTTTGCCGCATCCAAAACGCAACTCCTACTGCCACTGATCCAGCCAGCAGCCACACGTTGGACTGCCCTGCCCCAGTGAAACCACATAGGCCGCGACGAAAAAAGAACACCGCTAGCACTCCCCAGCTTGCAGCCGGAGCATCGGTCATGAACGTAAATGCATGCCCAAAGCACAACGGGTTGGCTAGGAACACGCTCCCCCAAAAAAGCGAGAACCATCGCGATCGCCCCGCCTCGCGCGCTAACACGTAGAGTGCTAGCGCCGCTAACCAAAGTTGAATTATCACCACCAAGAACAATGTGCGGTATGAAAACCCGATGAGCCATGACAGGCCTCCGCCGAATGCCGCATGAGCGGCTGAGCTGGCTGCCAGCTCTCCCGCTTGTGTCACCAACTGAAATCGCGATTCGTCTGCCAAAATCTGCGCAGGACGACCGTAGAACGGATCATCATTGGTCGGATAGCCACCCAAATCGGCAAACCACAGCCAACAGGCAACGAGCGGTAGCCCCAGTCCCAATGCCCATAGATCGTTACGATCTAGCACCGAGCGAGATTGAGATAAAGCGAGAAAATCGGATTCAGACTGCATAAGGACTCCTGGAATTGGAGCCAATTGTAGCGAAACTCTCCAAAACTTTTGACACTACGAAAGATGTGAATCCACCAGCCCTCATAACGCGAGGTTTAACAGAATGCCGCTACGTGTCTACCCTCCCGGCCAAGTTCACGGAGCTCACAGGCCGAACCTACAAAGTCTTGGTCATTTCCATCACTAGCACCGGATACGGAAGTGGACGCAGGAGCTTAGGGTACAGATGCAACTCGACTTTTGGAAACACCTGCTCGGCCAACCTGCGATAGCCAACTTCATCGCGCACGAATCGCCCGCGATCCATGCTCAGTATCCAACGCGACAAAGAGCTCTGTTGGCGGTAATAACAGCCGTCAAGCGTGCAGAATCGACCCCCTACCTTCAGACCATGGTAAGCCACCTGAACCAATTCCAGTGCCTGGTCGTCATCCAGATGATGCAACACGCCCGTACTATGTACTAGGTCAAAAGCGCCTGGCTGCACCATACTTTCGGTCAGAATGCCGCATTCGAAATGACTGCCCGGAACCTGCCTGGCCCGCGCCCGCTCGACGTAATCAGCCGAGGGATCAAAGCCAATGTACTCGACTGCTGGAAACGAGTGTAGCATCTCCCCCGTACCGCAACCGATATCTAGCACACGCCAACCTGGTTCGGGACGCAAGTGATCTCGAACATAGCATTGACGACAACGCACGCCCCCCGCGAGACGTTGGAAAACATCATAGACAATCGGAAGTTCGAGTAGCCGCCGAAGAAACATTCCAGTGGTGCTACTCTTATTGGGAATCTGAATCGAGCTTCCCGGCGGCCCAAAGTGTGCCGCGCACCAGCGCAACCCGAAATGGTTTCTCAGCAAACGTTTCATTGCTGTGTCCGTACGTTGTACCAAACACACGCGACTTACCGTAATCATTGATCCAGAAACATGGATTGGAACTGCCGTCCTTTTCGCTCACAGAAGTCGCTAAAGGCTTCGCATTTGGCCACAGTGTTTCAATAATGTACAGCTCATCCATGGGAGTTACCCAGTCGTCGGGAAACCCCTTCATGATCGGATGTTCTCTATCGACCACCTTCACCGGATATTTTGATTGATGATCGTGGCGACGGCTGGTAACCCCGAGAAATTCTCGCCAATCGTCGACCTGTGATGCACGATAAGTATGCATTGCACAGTGTATCACAACCGCATTTATTCCCGACCTGTGCGCATCGGTAATCCTGCGAATGTACTCTTCGCTTTTGGTATTTGCAAAACACTCGTTGTGAATCACAACGTCGTATCCCGCCGCCCATTTGGGATCGTTGTACAAATCTATCTCCGCTTCGGTCCCTGTGCCCCCTTCGTTGACTATCTTCCATTCAACCTCGACCGCCTGCTCTTTGAAGGAATCCTGTATAGCGGTGGCTTGGTAGGCATAGTCGTGACAACAACCACCAGTAATAAGCAGAATCTTGACGGGTTCGGCACTTGTTACCGGCAGGCTAACGAATGACAGCCACAACAGGTTCGTACACAGAAGCTTGAATAGACGCATTTGTGAGACACTCCAACAGACCAAATAGATCGCTGACGTTGAGACACGACAGCCTGGGACCAATCTAGAGTGTAAATCCTACCAACCCGTAGCGGAAGTCGCCGTTGCGTGGGTTGTCCCTGCCTGCCGTGGGTCGTCTCTTCCCGTGGGTCGTCTCTGCCCGTGGGTCGTCTCTGCCCGTGGGTCGTCTCTGCCCGTGGGTCGTCTCTGCCCGTGGGTCGTCTCTGCCCGTGGGTCGTCTCTGCCGGAGGCGACTACCTGGATCGCGATTCTCTCCGTGGGTCGTCTCTGCCGGAGGCGACTACCTGGATTGCTTCTGTCGGAGACGTCCCCCTTGAGATGGCGCCCCAAACCGCCTCCGCAAATGCTACCCACTGGAGACTACCAATCAGCCAATCCTCATCGCGACCCCTTGGCTGCTCTCGGTCAAAGCTGACAAGTACAACAATACCGCTTGGCCGCACTTCTTCCCTTTGCTCAGTTCGCTAACTTTCCGCATGACATCGCGTCGACTTATTTGTCCAAGCAAGCGCCCGGCTTCGAGTACTGGCAAGCGGCGGGTAGCTTGATCCAGGAAAGTCTGGCAGATCGTTAGCATCTCCGTGTCGGGAGCGATGGTTGGAGCATGAGTGTCCACAAAGGGCATCAGCCCAGCATCAGGCAAATTATCATAAGCCGCGTTGACGATCACACGCATCGCCGAGCTCTCAGAAAAGACGCCCCTATAGTTCCCTTGTGAATCGACGACGGGTGCCCCCGAAATCCGTTTGCGCAGCAAGATGTCGATTGCCGAAAATACATCCAACTGTGGCGATAGGGTCACCAGATTTTGTGTCATCATGTCGCGAGCGAGAATGGCTGCACCGGTCATCATTAATCCTCCATCAGCAAGTTGAGTGAAGAAGAGGCTTGGCCCCATACAAGAACGATCGCAGACGGAATGCTCTCGAACTCTCACTGCGACAAGTTTCACCCTAACATTACTTGAGGAGCGGAACAAATAGATTCAGCGTTTTCAAAGGTTTAGTTTGTGAAAGGTTGGTTTAGCTCGCAGTGGGTCACACTTGCCGAGTGTGACTGGATAGCTCGGGCAAGTTCGCACTCTGCTGGTTCACAGCACTAGCACTAACCCATCCCAGGCATATGTCGAAGTTCTAGGCAATTGCCCTTTGAATTAGTAATCTTCAATCAGGCTGTCCGGCTTGCTCATCTAGCATCGCTTCGATAATACGCAGCAGTCGTGGCCCAGCAGCCCTCCCCAGGGCGACGACTTCCTCATGAGTTGTCGATTGTGGCACATCGGTGGAAGCCACGTTTGTGATTACCGAAAAGGCCACCACTTGCATCCCGAGTCGTTGAGCAGCGAGCACTTCAGGAACGGTACTCATCCCGACGACATCCGCGCCCATCCAGCGAAACATCCGATACTCGCTGCGTGTTTCATAGGTCGGCCCTAGCGTCGCGAGATAGCATCCTTGGTGCAGCGTGATATCCGATTTGCGAGCCAACGATTTTGCGCTTTGAATAAGGTCCCAGTCGTAGATCGGAGTCCGCGCCGGAGCAATTTGCCCAAGGCGCGTTTCGGCTCCCCACAAGCCACGTGACCACAGAAAGTCGATGTGACTATCGATGACCATTAGATCGCCCGCGCAAAACCTTGTATTGAGCCCACCGGCCGCGTTGGTCGTGATGAGCACACGCGCACCCATCGCGTGCAAACACTCAATAGGAAAACTGGCTTGGTGATTGGCAAGACCTTCATAACGATGCGCACGTCCTTGCAGCAGCGCTATGGGCACGCCGCTTAGATAGCCCGTCACCAGCTGTCCAGCATGACCGTTTGCATGTGTCCGACAGAAATGCGGAATGTCACTGTATGGAATACTCGCACGGTGCTCCACGCGATCGGCTAGATTCCCCAACCCGCTGCCAAGCACGATCGCCACGCTCGGTTGCCAGAGTCGCCTACCTAGCACAAAAGCAACCGCTTCATCGACCCGTTGCTTCACCTCAGTAACCATCGCTATTGAATCTCGACTACGATATCAGATCGACTCGCGATATCAGCTCGAATCGTGAGTTTTGATGTTGGGCTATTTCAACCGCGAAGCGGTGGCAAATGGTAGCCTGGGGAGCAAACCCCAGGGAAAATGGTACGATCCACCGCATTTGCTGTCGATCGTCGGCAAGCCGGAAAAACAGGCTGCTGCTTCGATGCCTTACAATTGCGTTGCACCAATATCGTTTAACCCGCAGCCGCAGGCGAGGTGCACCATGGATCTTCGCCTGTACACCATGGATCTTCGCCTGTGTTTAAAGGTCAAACGCACAAACCGAGTCACGACTTGCTAGACTCGAGCACTCCTAAGACCAGTGCTCGCAATCGTGGTTCGGCCTCGTTAGCAGTAGCGATTATTTTGGGCACGTTGGCCGGCTGGAGCGCATCGGGCAAACACATATCAGTGATCACCGAAAAGCCAACGGTACGCAGACCGCAATGAACGGCCACGATTACTTCTGGGACAGTCGACATCCCAACCACGTCGGCACCGATGGCTCGCAGAAAGCGGTATTCGGCGCGAGTTTCCAGATTGGGTCCTGCCACCGCCACAAACACTCCTTTGTGAGCTACGATATTTTCTCGACGCGCGATAGCCAACGCCTCATCGACCAATTTCAAATCGTAGGGTTCACACATGTCTGGGAAGCGCGGTCCGAGTCGATCGTCGTTGATGCCGATCAGCGGATTGTCACCCATCAAATTGATGTGATCTTCAATGACAACGATGTCACCATCTTTGTAGTACGGATTCATGCCGCCCGCTGCATTCGAGACGATCAGCAGTTCCGCTCCCATCGCCTTCATGACGCGCACTGGCAGCGTGATCTGCTTTAGCGAGTAGCCTTCATACATATGAAAACGGCCTTCCATGGCCATGATGGGCAACCCGCAAAGATTGCCACACACCAACCGTCCACGGTGGCTGGTCGCAGTGGATTTCGGGAAATGCGGTATCGATTCGTATTCGATCGATGCCTCAACTTCGATCTGTTCAACCAATGGACCTAAACCGGTCCCTAGAATTACCCCAGCCTGCGCTTTGCGGTCCCATTGCTGGTGTATAAAATCGCACGCGTCTTGGATTTGATTGTAGAGTTCGAGCATGGATGGATGATTGTGAAAAACACCATTCGATAGAACAGGCAAACGTCCCAGGACGTGCCACGTTGGGACGCATTAAAACATGCCCAGGCGAGTTGCACAACACACCACAAAGACAGTAAGCGAAAAATTAGCCCCATATTCCCGCGAGCCTTATTTCAATTAGTTCGCTACAACCCTAGCCGTTCTTTTTATAAAAACGTTTCTTCAGTCAAAGCTTGAAACGAACGTGAAAAGCTGATGCTTCAACTCATCCACAGACTGCGCTCTAGCGGTTAAACTAGTGCCTCTTCAATCGAAACCTCTTGCATCGAAACACTGCGGGGTTCGATCGAGGCTGACCAACCAAACACACTCTCTCAGGATTTTAATCAATGCAGCGCAGACGGCTTGGGGCAAGTGGTTTATCAGTCACTGACATTTGCATGGGAACAATGACGTTTGGCTGTCAGTGCGACGAACGGACTAGCCACGACATTCTCGATCGGGCCTACGAAGCGGGGATCGACTTCTATGACGCTGCGGAAATGTATCCCGTACCTCCCACAGTGGAGACATTTGGTCGGACTGAGGAAATCGTGGGACGTTGGCTTAAGAGTAAACCCCGTGAGCAAATCATCCTAGCCACGAAGATTACCGGTCCGGGACATGGTTGGTTTTCGCCGCCGGTGCGCGGAGGTAGAACCGCGCTCGATGCCCATCAGATTCGCTTGGCGGTCGACGCAAGTCTGCGACGGTTGCAAACCGACTACATCGACCTCTTTCAAACTCATTGGCCCGACCACCACATGCGCTACGAAGATACGCTGGCTGCACTCGGGAGCATGATGGACCAAGGCAAGGTCCGTGCCATCGGCTCGAGCAACGAAACTTGTTGGGGATTGATGAAGAGCCTGTGGGCCGCTGAGCGCTTCGACGTTCCACGTTACGACACGGTGCAAAACAATTTCAGCTTGATCAATCGTCGCTGCGAAAGTGAATTGGCCCAGGTCTGTCGACAAGAACAGATCAGCCTACTCCCCTACTCACCCCTGGGCGGCGGTGTACTGACTGGGAAATACAATTCATCATTGCCCCCCGGCGCCCGCTTTACCGATTATCTTAACAGTGGCGGTGAACGTCAACAGAACATGGCCCGCAGGTTCGTCAACGATCGTAGTCTAGAAGCCACGCGACGGTTCGCAAACATCGCCGAGGACATTGGTGTATCGCTGACCGCGATGGCCGTCGCATGGAGCCGTCAACACGACTTTGTGGCCTCGACGATTATCGGAGCTACGTCCGTCACGCAACTCAATGAATCGTTAGCGGCAGCTGATCTGATCCTAGACGCTGAGACCTTGGCCCGGATCGATGAAATCGACGTCGATATCCCCACCCCCTTGCGAGAGGATGGACTGCGTCGCCTCTAGGTACGTCAGGCTTTCCAGCCTGACATCGCACTACCGCGCCGCCTGAGCAGTTAACGGTGCGCGGCGGGCCTGTTCAATGGCAACTGCCAGGGCTTTATCGGTACTCGTCGCCGAACGCGGCTGGCTATCGCCCGGGTATTGATTCTTCGCAACAAACCGGGCTACGGTTTCGTCATCTTCGGTAACGACCACAGTTGGTTGGACACCCTGTTCGCTAATCGCACGACCACTGGGTGAGAAGAATTTGGAAACGGTCAAGCGAATACCGCTGGACAGGGACTTCGTGTGGAACAAACCCTGCACACTCCCTTTGCCATAAGTCGTTTGACCAACCAGCTCACCACGGTTGTTGTCGCGAATGGCGCCCGCCAGGATTTCGCTAGCACTAGCGCTTTGGTCGTCGATCAGCAGTACTAGTGGAACTTGCCAAGTCCCGCTACGAGTTGCCGAGTACTGTTGGTTCTCAATTCCATTCTTACCCTGAGTTCTAACGATGCCCCCTTCGGGTAAGAAGCGGTCAGCTACAGCGATAGCGGCGTCGAGCCAGCCGCCCGGGTTGCCACGCACGTCGATAATTAAGCTTTGCATTCCTTGGCGATGAAGCGTCCACAAGGCTTGGTCGAGTTCACTGGCAGTCGTCTTTTGAAAACTGTTGATTTTGAAATAGGCCACGCCTGTGGCTGGTTCGACCAGTTTGATGTCTTCAATGCTAGGGACTTCTACACGACGACGGACCACGATCTTTTCCAGTTCCACACCGTTGGGCTTTTTGCACAGTAGCCGAACCTGGCTCTGCTCGGGCCCACGCAGCAGATCTGCGGCTCGTTCGGCACCGACATCGACACAGTTGGCCGAACCAATTTCCACAATCAAATCACCCGCTTCCAGACCTGCCTCAAGTGCCGGCCCGCCGGGTATCACGTTCAGGATCCGTAGCGGCGCCTCGTGCGGTTGCAGCGCGATGCCCAATCCGACAAAGTTCCCCTCGATCTGCGACTCAACTTCATTCAACTCGCTCGAGGAAAGGAACGAAGAATAGGGATCCAGCAAACAGACGGCACCGAACACGAACTGCATCACGGTGGCGGTGGGATCGATGTTTAAGGTTTGTTTGGCTACGTCCGCCGCGTTGGCAACCACCGAGCGAGCTTCGAAGCGATTGTTGATGCGATGAGCCAGCGTGACACGATGAATGGACGTACGGAAGCGTTCGATGGCTTCTGCCGATTGCCCATGGATGTGACTGCGAACAAAGGTCGGCTCAGTCAAGGCAACTTCCAAATAGGCAGTCCCACTGCGAACCACTTCCGTCATGGCCAACGGTTCGACATAGCTCATCTCAAGTCGGGCAAGCACTTCGGAGTAAAGGTCGAGCGCTTCTGTTTGGGAAACCCGACCAATCAGGTCGGCAATGGCTGTGTCGGTACTGCGACGCATCACGTCGTTGTGCAATCGCGTAATGAGCAGGCGACGCTTCAAGTCACCATTCTCGGGGTAACTGCGTACTGCCGATTCATAGTGCTGGACAGCCTTGACCCACTCACGCCCACGCTCTAGATCAAGTCCGGATTGCAGCAATTGAGTAGGGCTGTTCGCCGAGACCGTCCCTTCGGCCACCGGTTGAGCGTAGGCGCTATGGAAACCAGCGGACAGAACGAGGGCAAGGCAATATAACGTTACGCGGGCAGCGGAATTCATTAGCTCTCTTCCGAGGAGTCGACTTCATGGCAACATGGAAAAGCAAACTCGTCCCGGCCGGCAGCAGCGAATGCCTTCGCTGTCATGTGAGGCGGGGACTGTGAGTCGCAAGCGGGCAACCACTTCTCAGCCTGTTCCGCTAGCAAAATGGAAAGTCTGTTCACCCTTTCCTGCCAGCCCACGGAACGTGCTAACATCCATGCACGAAGTTGACCCGTGGAACTATAGGTCACCAGTGGCCAAAGGTCAAAAAATCAGAGCGTTTTTTTTGTCGCTGTAATTCTCCTAAACCGCAAACTCCTGCCACTAGCTGACGGTCATAGCAGCTGTTGCGATTTGCCAGCTTGCGATTGGCCAGCAGAACTAAGTTAGATGTTCAGTTCTAGAAAAACTGACCGAACCCAGCCCACGGTGAGGACATGTTGTTACAATCCGCGAATTCCCCCAAACCTTGTCTGCTAGGATAGTCGATCTTAACTCGGCGGATGCCCCGTCCACTCAATTAACGTCCACTCACTCAACGACCACTCTACGACGACCTTCATGAACAACTCACAGAATTTTGATTGCGTAATTATTGGTGCGGGACACAATGGGTTGATCGCTGCCGCCTACTTAGCGCGAGCTGGCAAGAAAGTATGCGTGCTTGAGCGCCGCGCCGTGATCGGCGGCTGCAGCGTGACCGAGGAGCTGTGGCCAGGCTATAAAATCTCTACCGCTTCGTATGTTTTAAGCCTGCTGCTCCCCGAGATTATCGAAGATTTGCAGCTTAAGAAAAATGGCCTAACGATTCTGCCTCGCAATCCGTCATCTTTTACGCCTACTCGCGATGGTCGGCATCTCTTGCTCGGACCTGACCAATCCTTTAATCAGCAGCAAATCGCTAAATTTAGCCAACGCGACGCGGAAGCCTTCCCAAAATACGAAGCACTTTTAGAAGCGGTCGCTGATCAGCTTGAACCAATACTCTCGACAACCGCCCCAGACTTATTGCCCTTACCCTCCAGTTGGCGCAAACGCTCGCTCGGCAAGAAAATTGGCGATGCGCGGACTGGACTGCAATTGTTTAATCGTTTTTCAGCTTTGGAAGAAAGACTTCCGGAAGCCATTGAACTCCTCACCGGTGCTGCACGCCCCGTCTTAGAACGCTGGTTTGAATCGGACATTCTGCGTGCCACGCTAGCCACCGATGCTGTCATTGGCGCCTTCGCTTCGATCTCAGCGCCGGGGACTGCCTATGTGCTGCTGCATCACGTCATGGGGACCGCCGGCGGTGCGCGTGGTGTTTGGGGGTATGTCCAAGGTGGAATGGGTGAATTGGCCGAATCGATTTGGCGGGTTTGCCAACAACTGGGCGTGCAGTTAGTCCGCGAATGCGAAATCGCCAGCATTGAAACAGCGGCTGGCAAAGCGATCGCTGTCACTGATACTTCTGGAAAAAGTTATTCGGCTAAAGTAATCGCTTCAAGCGTTGACGCCAATCTGACATTCAATCGTTTCCTTGCTCCAGAGTCGCTCCCCGCGGAGTTTTTGCGAGCGGTCGGCAATATCGACTATTCCAGTGCAACCACCAAGATCAATCTGGCCCTAAGTGAGTTGCCGGATTTCCGCGCGATACGGGGAACCAGCGTAGCTCCCCACCATCGCGGCACAATCCATATTTGCGACAGCATTGATTGGCTGGAACGAGCCTATGACGACGCGAAGTATGGACGACCAAGTACCCAACCGATTCTCGAGATCACGCTCCCCAGTAGCCTGGACTCGACGGTCGCACCACCTGGGAAACATGTGATGAACATGTTCGTACAGTACACTCCGTACCATTTGTCCGGTGGCAAAAACTGGGATGACATCAAAGAGAGTTTCGCCGACCGGTGCATTGATTTGTTGGTTGAATTTGCTCCGAACATGCGGGGTGCAATCGAGCATCGGCAGATACTCAGCCCAGTCGACTTAGAGCGGACTTACGGCTTGACGGGTGGAAACATTTTCCAGGGTGCAATGAACTTGAATCAACTTTTTAGTTTTCGCCCTATTCCTGGTTGGGCTGACCATCGCACGCCCATCAAGGGTTTGTACTTGTGTGGCGCTGCCTCCCATCCAGGCGGAGGCGTCATCGGTGCCTGTGGCCGCAACGCAGCCCGCGCCATCCTCGCCGATCGACTTTGCTAAATTCCGGTGGAAGCTGCTAACCCGCCGTCGGTATTCACGCACTCTTGAGAGAATGCTCCATTTTTTTGAAGCAACCATCGCCCAATACGGTAGCCATGTTAGGATGCGCCCGGTCCTCCCAGATCGATTAAACCTCACGAACGGGAGAACCGAATAAACCAATTCCAGCAAATAGTTTGTTGCGTACCCTGATTAAAAACCCGTACCCCCGTTGCCGCAACCGCCACTTTTCGCCAAAATGATTAGCAGCAGTCGCGGCAGCACGCACCCATAGCTCAACTGGATAGAGCATCGGTCTACGGAACCGAAGGTTAGAGGTTCGAATCCTCTTGGGTGTACTCTTGTTTTCCTTGGTTTTTTTGAGATTTTAACTGCGATGAACTCGGCTCTGTCCGAGAAGTTGTCCGAGAACTTTGGCACAGCAGTTGCCGTATAGTCTCTTGGTGCCGGTGGCAGCCGGTCAGTTTTTAACGCGAACCTTTCTGTTGCCTCTGATGTTTCCTTTCCTGGATTCAATTGGAGGGTTCGCACCGTGGCTCACTTCCCGAAGCCGTTCTACAAGAAATCTCGCGCTTGCTGGTACGTCGAAATCGACCGCAAGCAAATCAAGCTC
>JBGSNE010000202.1:0-31231 GCA_041739785.1 Pirellulaceae bacterium | reverse complement strand
GATTCCCCAATATCTATCGCGCCGAAAGTCTTGGCGACTTCCGCTACGCGTAGAGCTTAAGCTGAATTGTCTGACCGGTGTTTAGCTGACACAGGACATTGTACCGCATACTGAACTACAGGGATTTTCCGAGTCGCTTTTCGATTTCGGCTTTCACGGCATCGGCGTTGGCAGGCAGACAGACAGCCGGGTTAGCGTATTGGCTGGTCACGCCTTCGATGTTGGATTCATGGTAGTTCACTTTGAAATCGGTAAACTTCAGGCCGTGGGCGGTACTGATCACTACCGTTTTGTCTCCCGATTTGATCACACCATTTTTTATGAGTTTGGTCAACACGGCCAGTGCCACACCGGTGTGGGGACAGGTAAACATGCCAGTCAAATCAGCGTGTGCAGCGGCGGCAGCCAATTCGTTTTCGGTTGCCTGTTCGACGATGCCATTTGTTTCCTCAATGGCTCTGACCGCTTTGGCGTAACTGACGGGAGCACCGATGCGGATGGCGTTGGCTAGCGTGTCTTGGGCTGTGACATTGATCTGTTTCTTAAATCCGGTCTTAAACGATTCGTAGAACGGATTGGCCTTGGCCGCTTGTGCCGCCACGAGTCTGGGCATGCGGGTAATCAAACCCAGGTCCATCATCAGTTGGAAGCCCTTGTGAAGCGCACTGATGTTTCCGAGATTTCCAACTGGAATCACAATCCAATCGGGGACATTCCAATCAAATTGCCGAACGATTTCAATGCCGACCGTTTTTTGGCCTTCGATCCGCAGGCTGTTCATCGAGTTGGCCAAGTAGATCGAATTGTCTTTGGTAACCTCTTGGACAATTTTCATGCAACCATCGAAGTCGGTGTCGAGCGCTAAGACGTGCGCGCCGTTAGCAACTGGTTGAATCAATTGAGCGGTACTCACCTTCCCTGCGGGTAGGAAGATCACCGCGGGGATACCCGCGTAAGCTGCATAGGCAGCCAGCGCAGCGCTGGTGTCACCAGTGCTGGCGCAGGCAACCGCTTTTACGGAGCTCCCTTGAGCCATCATTTGTTTAACCACACTGACCAACACCGTCATGCCGAGATCTTTGAAGCTGCCTGTGTGGCTATTGCCGCAGAGTTTGATCCACAAATCGGGAATGCCCAATTGTTTCCCCAGCCGTTCGGCCCAAAATAGGTTTGTGTTTCCCTCAAACATACTGACGACGTTTTCGTCGGCCAATTCAGGAATCACCCACTCGCGCATCCCCCACACGCCGCTGCCGTAGGGCCAGGTCGATGTGCTGGCCCGCGAATCGAACAACTGCTGCCACTGGTAAGCATTGTGCTTTTTCAGCGGTTCGCGCTCATGATACACCTCAAGGAGGCTACCGCAGGAAGGGCAGGAATAGAGCACGTCAAAGATCGAGTGCTTGGCGGAGCAGCCGGCAATGCAACGAAAATAGACAGACTGGGTGCTTGGTTCCAATTTCGGCTCGGCGGTTAATGGCATGAACGACTCCTGGTATTTTAATTTCGCATGGCTTGGGGGACATAGATTGGGGGACAAAGCACTATGTCCGCATCGCATCGACTCAGTTGCTTGTCTAGACACCAATCTTAAGCTGAACATGCGGGGCGTCGATACGGGGAGGCGCGATCCGACAGTGCAGTGCGAGCAGCTCGCGTAGGCTCGCAACGAGCTCCGCGCAGTAACGGCAAGCTGGATCAGAGATTTTCGGCAGCCAATTGCTTCATTGCATTACGCGAACCCCGAAGCGCTCAACGATTGGCAAGAAAATGGGGGCAAGAAAATTGTGCAGGAGATATGAGGAGAGATATTGCGCAGGAGATGAAGCAAAATGAGGCAGCATTCGCCTAAGATACCCAGCGTTGCTTCAATCATTCTGCCAATACTGTCGTGGCGGCTCGCATCCCTGGACCAACAAAAAAAGGACGGCCAATGTTGGCCGTCCTTTTAAGGTAATAACAGTGTTGCCCAATGGTTGTTAGGACAATTATTTTGGAGTTCTATACACCAACTCGGCGGCGAATGAAGGCACCACCCAAAGTCAACAGCCCGCACAGACCAAAACTCGAAGGCTCAGGTACGGCAGTGATGGTGACAGTCATACTGACAAACTCAAGTGGTTCGACGCTCGAATCCGCAATAAAGTCGATATCCGCTAAATTCAGTGTGAAGTTACCGATTGCGGACTGCCCGACCAAGTTCGTCCAAGGCGTAGATAAAGCCACTGTGTTGGCCGGACGATAAACAGTGCCGGGCGTATTAGGTATCGAAAATGTACCTGCGGGAGAACGATTGACCGGCGTTGTCGCGGCAGCGCGGGAACTGAAAGTTACCGTGCCATCAAAGCCTGAGCCTGGTGCACCAAACAACCCTTGTGCAAACGAGTCTGCATCACCGGCTAGTGGACCTTCACCAATTAAAACCGTAGATGGTCCTCCATCTTTGCCGAATACCATTCGGATTTCATTGTAAAAAGGGGCTATGGCTTCAACACCAGTCCCTTGCAGTTTCCTGAATTGCACTGCGACGTCGATGCTGATGATATCGGCCGTCGGGTGGCTGCCAAACATCGCCGACGTGAACGCAACTGATCGGCTAGCGGTAGCTGGGAATCCACCCATTCCACCGCTGCTAACAGTAACACCCGAGTTATTCGTCTGTGAAAATGTAATATTGGCGTTGGATTTACTGGCGAAAAGCCCCATGGACAGCAGTAGGCCCATACATATTGACAGTGCTCGCATCGTTTATCACCTAATTGGAGGCAAGATTTATCTCGGTCAGACCCCTTCATGTTAATCTAGCGAAGATAAGTTGCAAATAGTTTGGGTGGGAAAATCGGAATAAATTGCCTTAGTTGCCGGTATGGGCTGTCGTGTCAGCCTTTCCACTCGAGTCTACTCGCTATTTAGGCTGTTTTCATGCCCCCTGTTTGGTTGGTTATGGAGTGCGAGGCAATCGCATTTAGAATTTCACTTAATTCGACGGCTTTCGTGCTGCACTGTTCACCGCCCCGGGCTGGTACTTGTTGAACAGTTAAGGATACGCGGATACAAGCTAAATATTGTGCGCCGTACCATCTTCGTCGTAGACCACGCGATAGATATCGCGGCGGCGGTCGTTCCAGTTCTGCACTGAACCAGCTTCTTTGTGGCGTCGGAGCTGTTCAAAATCGAGGTCATGGACAATGAGCGTCTCGACATTGGGATTGCATTCAGCTGCAATGGCATCCCGAGCGAATTCGACATCGGCGGGGGTAAAAATCCCTGATTGGGCATAATGAATATCGGAGTTTTCCACAAATGGTAAATTCCCCGTGCAGCCCGCAATGGCGACATACATGTGATTCTCGATGCAACGTGCCTGGGCACAATGTCGGACACGCAGATATCCGTGGCGTGTATCGGTATTGAACGGGACGAAGACCAGCTGTGCTCCCTTGCTGGCCGCAATCCGTGTCAGTTCGGGAAATTCGATGTCGTAGCAAATCTGAATGGCAATCGGACCGCAGTCGGTATCAAAGACCTCGACTCGAGTGCCGGGACTGACCCCCCACCACTTCCGCTCGCTGGGGGTAACATGGATTTTGTATTGCTTGCCGATCGTGCCGTCACGGCGGAAGAGGTAGGCGATGTTGTAAAGAGTGTCGTTTTCGACGACAAATTGCGAACCTCCAATGATGTTGACGTCGTATTTGACCGCCATGTCAATGAACATGTCCAGGAATTGTGGCGTAAATTCAGCGAGTCGTCGGGCCGCTTGGCCGGGGCGAGTTGATTCGACGCACGACAGCAACTGAGTCGTGAACAGTTCGGGAAATAGGACGAAATCGGATTTGTAATCCGACGCGGTATCAATGAAGAACTCGCATTGCTTTGCGAATTCGTCAAACCCTTGGACCGCGCGTACCTGATATTGCACGACGCAGACTCGTACTGGTTCGACGACTGCATGAAAGCGTCGCTTGGCCCCTGCCACATGATCGAGGTTGGTCCACTCCAAATACGTGGCGTAACCGCACGATTGGTCATCCGAAGGAAGATAGTTTGGGATCAAGCCTTTGACGGAAAAACCATTGGAAAGCTGTGCTGTGAGTACTGGATCGAAAGTTGCTTTTTCCAATACGCGATCGATGTATTGACTGGCGGTAAGCTCGTTGGCGTATTTGTGATAGCCTGGAATGCGACCAGCAATGATGAAGCGGGCCAGATTCTTATCGCGACAGAGCTGTTTGCGCGCGTCGTACAGGCGTCGCGAAAGCTTCATGCCGCGAAACTTGGGATGGACCATGATCTCGATCCCGTAAAGTGTGTCCCCCTTGGGCTTGTGATTGCGAATGTAACCCCCGTCGGCGATCACCTTCCAGTTGTGCCACTCTAGATTGGCGTTGTATTCCAAAATGAGATTCGAGGCGGAAGCAGCCAGTTGTCCGTCGATTTCAATGCACAATTGGCCTTCGGGGAATATCGCGAGCTGGCTTTCGAGTTGTTCGCGAGTTGTGGCCGGTATCCCCGGAAAGCACAATTCGGACATTTCTCGCACGGCATCGTAGTCGTCAATCGTCAATTGGCGGACGGCGATGCTCCATTCGAAGTCTTTAAGATTCAGCGTGTCCATGTCTGGCTTTCAGCTTCAATTTGGTCGTGGGTAGTTTGGTGATGCCTCGGTTATAACGGCCCACGGCAGATTTGTCGCGACGACATGGACGTCTCGGTCAAACAGGATTTTCGCGTTGGAGGCGTTGAGGCCCAATGACGTCAGGGATGTTGCGGACTCGAACGGAAGCTTGGCGAAGTAGGGCCAATCGTGGACTGCTAAAAAGTTGGGGTTGTCTGGAATTTGCCTTTGCGCATGGTTTATCCCTTCGGTGCTGTGAGTTTTTGCAAACTTAAACTTAAACTTAAAACCTATCTTCCAAGCTATTCGTTTAGGTTTAAGTTCAAGTTTAAGTGGTTGCTCCAAAACGCTCAGCGTCGTCTGGATGAAAACCGCTTGTGCAGAACTAAAACACGTGCTTGAGAGGGCCTGAAATCCTCAGTCAATTCCAAACTTTTAACAGTCCTGGCCAATCCTCTTGTCCGCACATGTATTGGACTGCAATTCCTGGGGTTCTGCTAGGTTCGCTCCGCACACTTCGCGTCACCCCAGGCTATCCAAATCCGCTGCTCCGCAGCTACCAGTCGCGTCGGCTACAATAGGCGGTGATCCCACCTGACGGAGTACCGTCGATCATCTCTGTCTCTTTCTGGCCAGTAGTCAATCATGCGCAATCGAACAACTGCCCCCTCGCGTCCACGTACACCTGTGCGACTCATCGCTTGTTTCTTATGCGGCGCATGTTCGCTGATTTCAGGCCTCATTGATTCGACGGCAGCGCGAGCTCAAGAGCTTGAATTGTCCGAGTACGCGCGAGAGCAATTGACCGACACTTATTACTCCGAAGGAGTGGCGGTGGGGGATATCAATGGCGATCAAGTTCAAGATGTGGTCTATGGACCCTACTGGTTTGCGGGCCCAAGCTTTGAGCACCAGCACGAAATCTATCCAGCCAAACCGCAACCGATGGAGGCCTATGCAGACAATTTTTTCTCTTGGGTTCATGATTTCGATAGTGACGGCGCGGCCGATGTTCTAGTCGTTGGCTTCCCAGGGACGCCGGCCTACGTCTACAAGAATCCGGGGAGTAGCTCTACAGGACACTGGGCCAAACACCCAATTTTCGACTGGGTCTCGAACGAATCGCCTCAGTGGGTGAATGTCGTCGGTGATGAGCGACCGGAATTGGTCTGCACGCGCGATGGTTTTTTTGGTTTTGCCACAGTCGATTGGTCGCGACCTTTGGAACCCTGGAAGTTTCACGCCATCTCAGAGAAAGTGACGGCCACCAAATTCGGGCATGGATTGGGAGTGGGCGATCTTAACGGTGACGGTCGAGCTGACATCTTGCATGCCGGTGGATGGTACGAGCAACCCGCTGTGGGAGCCCTCGAAGGGCGCTGGCTAGCCCATGCCGCGAAATTTTCGACCGGCGGTGGCGGCGCGGAGATGCACGCATATGACGTTGACGGCGATGGGGACAACGATGTGATTACCAGCGAATCAGCCCACAATTTTGGACTGTCGTGGTACGAGCAAAAATCCGATCAATCTTTCACGCGTCATACCATCATGGGTGAGCATCCGGCAGAAAATAAATACGGAGTGCTGTTCAGCGAATTGCACAGCGTAGCCCTGGCGGATATAGACGGAGATGGACTACAGGATATTGTTACGGGGAAAACATACTGGTCCCATCATCGTCAAAGCCCAATGTGGGACGCCGGCGCCGTAGTCACCTGGTTCAAATTGGTTCGCACTTCCAGTGCTCCAAATTCCAGTGCATCAACCAACGTCGATTGGATTCCCTACCAAGCCAATGGCGAAACGGGTATTGGTCGACAGTTGACAGTCGCCGACATCAATGCCGACGGGCTGCCTGATATTGCTACTGGCGGAATGCTAGGAGCGAATGTGCTGCTGCAGTCGCGCACGAAAGTCTCTGCCGAGCAATTCGCGGCGGCACAGCCCAAGCTGTACGCTGGTCCTCCGGCTCCGACGAAAACGGAAGGAAAGAAAATCGTGGCCCGCACAGCTCGCGCGCCGTTGGGAGAAGACGGCCGCGCGGCCAATGCGATCGAAGGTGAAACATTGCGTGGCCACGTTACGTCAGGCAATGTGGCACCGCAAGGCATGAAGAATTTCCCAGGCGATCGCTGGAGCAACGACAGCCAACTGTGGTGGCGCGGTGGCAAGCCAGGGGACAAACTAACTCTGGAGCTCGACGCCTTTCAGTCTATCGAGTCGATCGAGCTCAGCCTAACTCGCGCTCGCGACTACGGCATCGTGCAAATTGAACTCGACGGGCAACCACTTGCAGCTGCCATCGATCTCTATAACCCGGAAGTCATCACTACGGGACTGTTGACCTTCCCCACGAATCTCAAAGCTGGCAAGCACGAGCTGGCGTTTGGCATCGTGGGGGCCAATCCTCAAGCGGACCAGGCCTACATGTTCGGTTTGGACTTCATCCGTTTTCGTGGCGCAGGAGAAGTAGTCGCGGAGCTCGGGCCGAAGGTTATGCCCAATGACCCGTCGTTGGTAGATTTGTCGGCTGACGAATATCCGCACCAAGGACTGGCTGCTGAAGCAGCCGCTGCTGCCATGCGCGTCCCGGAAGGTTTTCAAGTGACAGTTAGCGCCAGTGAACCGGATGTGAAGCAACCGATCGCCATGGCGCTGGATGATCGTGGGCGCACCTGGATCGCCGAAGCCTACGAATATCCTCAACGCGCCCAGGGAGATACTGGACGCGATCGCATTTTGATCTTTGAAGATACCAATGGCGATGGGCGTCTCGATTCGCGCAAGGTGTTTGCCGAAGGACTGAATTTAGTCAGCGGGCTAGAGGTGGGCTTTGGTGGCGTGTGGGTCGGTGCGGCACCGTATTTAATGTTCATTCGCGACGCCAATGGCGATGATGTTCCCGATGCGGCCCCACAGATATTGCTTGACGGTTGGGGATTTCATGACACGCACGAAACGCTGAACGCCTTTTGTTGGGGACCGGATGGCTGGCTTTACGGTTGTCATGGTGTCTTCACTCATTCGAAGGTTGGCAAGCCTGGCACGCCCGACGGTCAGCGAGTGCGAATCAACGCCGGGGTATGGCGCTATCATCCACTGCGACATGAATTCGAAGTCTTCGCACACGGCACCAGCAATCCCTGGGGGGTCGACTTCAACGCACATGGTGAAGCTTTTGTCACCGCTTGTGTTATTCCTCACTTGTTCCACATGATCCCCGGTGCGCGCTATCAACGTCAGGCTGGTCAACACTTCAATCCCTACACTTACGATGACATTAAAACCATCGCTGATCATTTGCATTACTTGGGTACCACGCCGCATAGTGGCAACGGCAAATCGGACCAAGCCGGTGGAGGCCACGCGCACTCGGGAGCGATGTTCTATCAAGGTGGAGCGTGGCCCGACGAATATCACGATGTGCTGTTCATGAATAACATTCACGGACAGCGACTCAATACGGATGTGCTCGAGCCAGCGGGTTCGGGTTACGTCGGACATCATGGCCCCGATTTTCTGCTGACGGGCGACCAGGCTTCGCAGATTCTGAATTTTCGGTACGGGCCGGATGGACAAGTCACATTTATCGATTGGTACGATATGCAGGCCTGCCATCGACGTGAAGTGGAAGTGCATGATCGCAGCAATGGACGGATCTATAAAGTCAGTTACGGTAAGCAGACGCCAGTCAAAGTCGATCTGGCGGAGTTGGATGATGTGCAGCTGGCTGAACTCTGTCTGCACGATAACGATTGGTATGTGCGGCACTCGCGCCGCTTATTGCAGCAGCGGGCTAGTCAGCGAAAAATTGCCATCCCGGCCATCGAACGCTTGCAAGAGATTGCCACGACACACGCTGAGGATACGCGTCGCTTGCGCGCCATGTGGGCGCGACATGCTATTGGAGTGTACGACAATCAATTCATCGGTCAGCTCATGGCGGACGACAGCCCACATGTACGCGGATGGTTGTTGCGGTTGGTACTCGAGCAACAACAGGGGCAAGTCCGCGAGGGTCAGTTGGCGCACTTGGCACGTTTAGCTGCCGACGACCCGTCGCCGATCGTGCGTCGCGCGATTGCTTCGGTCGTTGATCGCATCCCACCGGCGGACCGTTGGGCGATTGTGGAAGCCCTCACAGCGCATGGTGAAGATGCCAATGATCACAACTTGCCACTGCTGTATTGGTACATCATGGAACCCTTGGTGGATCAGGATGCGCAGCGGGCGATGGAATTGGGCATGCAAGCCGGCGAAAAAATACCCAAGTTGCGGGAGTTTACGCTGCGACGGATTGGAGCCAGTGGCGATGCGCGGGCCATCGATCACTTGGTCGTGGGGCTGTCGCGAGTTGACACTGCCGACGTGCAGTTGTCTTTCCTGGCCGCGATTCGCGCAGCGCTCAGCGGTCAACGCACGGCGGACAAACCGGCTCCGTGGGATCGCGTTTATCCATCGCTTAGCGGCAGTGAGCATGAACAAGTGCAATTGCAGGCCGCAGCAGTGGGTGTGACGTTTGGCGATGCTCGCGCCGCCGATCGCCTGCGCAGCGAATTGGCCGATGCCTCGCGGTCGTTGGCCAGTCGCTCGGCCGCACTCGATGCTTTGCTTACCGCCAAACAAGATGTGGTCCAGACGCTGGTTGAACTAGTCGGCTCAGACGATCAACCCGCGGCGCTACGTGAAGCTGCCATCCTGGGCTTGGCGCAATACGATGCACCGAGCATTGCACCTGCCATGGTCAAAGCCTACGTGAACCTCAATGCAGCGCAACGTCGCGCGGCCATCGCCACTCTATCGGGTCGTGCCTCGGGAGCCAAGGCTCTGCTGCTGGCCATGCGCGACAAGCTAATTCCCACGGTCGATTTGACCGCTGATCTAGCGCGACAGATCGAGTATTTTGAGGATGCGGAGGTCACGCAGTTGCTCCGCGCGCATTGGGGACAGGTTCGCGAGACAACCGCTGATAAGGGCGAGCTCATGAACGCCACTAAGGAATTGCTGCAGCGTACCGATCTAGCCAAACCCGATCTCAAACTTGGGCAAGCCGTGTTTGCCAAAACGTGTCAACGCTGTCATGTGCTGTACGGTGAAGGAGAAAAGCTCGGTCCCGATTTAACCGGCTCCAATCGCGCCAACCTCGATTATTTACTGGAGAACATCGTCGATCCCAGCGCTGTCATGGCTCATGAGTATCGACAATCAATTTTCATGACCGAGGATGGACAGGTGATTACTGGACTGTTGCGGAGCGAAACGGAAAACGCGGTCACCGTGCAGACTGCCGAAGCGGTAGTTGTTTTACCTGTGGCTGAAATCGCCGAGCGGCGGACGAGCGAGCAATCGATGATGCCCGACGATCAATTGCAGCAATTCAGCCCCCACGAAATCCGCTCCCTAATCGCTTACCTCCGCAGCCAATAGGAATGCAGTCAGGGTAAGGGGTAGCGAAATTCCGCTACGAGGAAACTCTAAACCTCGCGGAGAAATCGCTGCACAATACTCCTCGCGTTGGGCCGAGATCGCGGGGAGCAGTTTGATGGCCACGCATTGGTCCAGTTCACAGTGGCGTGCCTTTGAACGAAGTGTGGTCGAGGGGCACTCGACGCAGACGATCGCCGCTGAGTTGTTCATTTCGCCCGCCGCTGTCCGACAGTACCGTGCGCGCATCCTGCGTAGACTGCGCTGTCAGCTCGGCGATATAGATTGAAATTGGCGGATCACAACACTCCATCTCGAGGGTGCGCCAGAAGTGCGTTCGCGATTTACCGCGGAAGATGGGTGGTTCTCGGCGGTACGGACGTGCTTCGCGGTTAAACAGACCAATGCTCCGCTCGACTCTTGACGTACCCAAATAGTCTCATTCCCTTAGTCTTGAGGCGGCCGTCTTTGGCGGGACTAATTAAGGATCGAAGCCGGACCAGTTGTCGAGCACTTCGGTGGCGTGTTGGTAACCTGCGTCAATGATGGCGGCGAGCGATTTCCATTCCATTGGTCCACTCGTTGGCATCGCGATCAGCGCGATAGAGCATAATATCATGCTGCGATTCCTATTCATCCATCCACACCATTAAACGATGGCTGTCCTCTGCATGAGTCGGATGGTAGGCGATTTGCGGCTCGCTCAAAACTTCTCCCACCCCTGCCCCGCTCAACAACAGTGTTTTTCCGTGCGGTCGCAAACTCTGCTCCAGTCGACGGGCGAATCCGACCATGTCAACTCGTGGACTAATCGGAACCAACGCAATGTTAATGATTTTGTACGCCTGTCGATCGGGTTTGAGCCGCTTTTGCAGTCGCTCTACAATCAATCGTGTCGTATTCATGGCCAGCAGCGGATAGCGAGAGATCAAATCCACAAAAGCGGCTGGGGAAATTTTGGCCAGCACGCTATCGCGGACCGCTACGATCGACGCGCTACGACGATCGCCAGTGAACATCGCCATCTCACCGACTGTTTCGCCACGGGCAATTTCGCCAATCACGCGACGCGATCCGTCCGCTTGTTTAAGAGGACTTGCAGACGCCCGCTGACCAGAATGTACAGACCATCTCCCTCGTCCCCCTGTAAGAACAGCGATTCGCTCCCGGCCAATAGTTTCCAATTCAGGTGAGGCAAGATCTCGGCGAATGTGTCGTCAGTTAACTCGCCGAACAATCGCGGTAGAATGGCCCGCAGTTGATTTTCGCGTAAGTCTCGACGTCGTTGGGCAACGGAATTAGGCATAAAAAGTGCCTTAAGAATAGCGGGCGCAAACACCCACTATAATTACAAAGAGTTCCAGCAGCACACCAACGACCAGCTGTGCCGCCGAGGCGATATTGACGGAATAATCAAAGTGACCGGTCCTGCCGATTAACGCGATTATTCACATGCGCTATCGACAAGTGCGGGTTCAGGCGTGCCGCAACTGCCAAAGTCCGCACGACGAATATGGCGACGTTCAGCGAGAAGCGTCTAAATTTCGGCGTATTATCCGTGCCCCGGCTTTGCCATCCGTGTTACGTGGATGAATTGAGGGCTAGCACGGATGGCAAAGCCGGGGCACGGATGTCCGGCGCGAAAGAGCGCAAGTACGAAAATGCGACCTGACATCTGCTACAATGAAGCGGTCCATGTTTGACAGCTTGTTTCGCAGGAATGAACCTATGCCTCGTTTGCTACCATTGTGTGCTCTATCGTTGTGTTGTTTGTCGCTGGCCAATCTGGCTCGTGCTGAGCGGTTGACGCCGGAAAGACTCTGGGATCTACAGCGGATTGGCGATGTGGCTGTTTCGGCAGATGGAAAACAGGTCGCTTATCTGGTGACCAAGTATTCCTTGGTCGAGAACAGTGGAACTACCAGTCTGATGCTGCAAACTTTACCGACCGCAGGGGCGGTAGTCGGTGGCAAGACAGCGCTCGCTTTTGACACGCCGCTGGTTACTACCGCAGCCAAATCACTACTGTCCGACGTGAGTGGCCTGCAGTCGCTGAGCTGGATCAAACGGCCGGCCGGGGAACAACTGCTGTACATTGCTCCGACCGAAGGGGAAGAGGGAAAGCCTCAAGCTTGGTTGCTCGATCCGGCTGGGGGCAAGCCGCAACAAGTGACAGAAGTCAAAGATGGCATTGCCAATCTCAAACCATCGCCGACTGGGGAATCGATTGCCTTTACGGTGGATGTCAAGATGGACCAAGACGTGACTGAGGTCTACGCAGATCTTCCCAAAGCCGACGCGCGCGTTATTGACTCGTTACTCTATCGACATTGGAATGCGTGGCACGACTATGCTTATAGCCATGTGCATGTCGCCAAATTGGATGAGCACGGCAAGGCTACTGAGCCGCTGGATCTGATGAGTTCACTCAAAGCCGATTGTCCTGTTCCTCCCTTTGGCGGTGCGGAACAATTCGCTTTCTCACCCGACGGGCAACAGTTGGCCCTGACGCTCAAGCTGGTCAACAATCCGGCGGAGAGTACTGACACTAGCGTCTACTTAGTTGGTATCGACGGCGGGACCTTGCAAAACATCGCTCCGGGAATGGCCGGTTACGACATGGAACCGCGGTATTCGCCCGACGGTCGGTACTTGGCCTTCCATTCGATGGAGCGGGCCAGCTTTGAATCGGACCGCAACCGTATCATGCTTTACGACCGCAACCAAGGCACGTTGCGAGAGTTGACGGTGGGGTTGGATCAAACAGCGCACAATGCGACTTGGAGTCCTGATAGTCGCAAGATGTTTTTTCATAGTGAAACGCGCGGCACAACTCAGGTTTACGAAATCGATCTCGATTCTTCCGCCGCAAGACAGATCTCGTCAGGTCGGTTTGACTTCGCCGTCCTCTCGGCCATACCCGGAACTGACCGTTTGTTAGTCAGTCAGCAAAACATGCTGCGCCCTATGGAACTGGCGCTCGTTAGCTTAAGTAGCAGCCCAGTGATGACACTGACCGATGTCAACGGAGAAGTTTATCAATCCCTAGAATTGCCCCGCATCGAAGAGCGTTATTTCACTGCCACGGATGGCAAGCAGATTCACAATTGGGTGATTGTACCGCCTGACTTCGATGCATCGACGCAAGAGCAATGGCCGATGCTCACCTATTGTCAGGGCGGACCTCAGGGGCAAATCGGCCAGTGGTTTTCGTATCGTTGGAATTTCCATTTGATGGCTGCCAAGGGCTATGTTGTTTTGGCGGTCAACCGTCGAGGCCTACCTGGATTCGGAAGGGAGTGGAATGATCAAATCAGCGGCGATTGGGGAGGGCAAGCCATGCGGGATATCCTGGCAGCTACCGATGGCATGATGGCCGACCCCAAAATCGATCGCACTCGTGTGGCCGCCGTCGGTGCCAGTTTTGGTGGTTACACAGTTTATTGGCTCATGGGCAATGCGGCCAATCGCTTCTGTTCCATGATCGCCCACTGTGGTGTTTATAATTTGGAATCGATGTACGGCGCAACGGAAGAATTGTTCTTCGTCAATTGGGATCTGGGGGGGCCGTATTGGCAGAGCCAAGAGATTGCGGACGAATACAAACAGTTCTCCCCTCATCAATTCGCAGGGAATTGGCGGACGCCGCTATTGGTCATTCACGGTGAAAAGGATTTTCGCGTGCCGGTGACGCAAGGGATGGAAGCCTTTACCGCGGCGCAAGTCCAAGGGGTGCCGAGTCGCTTTCTCTATTTCCCCAACGAGGGGCATTGGGTGCAGTCTCCGCAAAATGGTGTCTTGTGGGGACGCGTGTTTTTCGATTGGCTTGATCGTTACTGTCGAGAAAAAAAATGACGCTTGTGAGGGAGCCGCTAACGACACAGGTGCTGGTTGCGCACCGATGTTCGCTGTTCGCTTTTCCCCACCTTTGCCGAAACATTTGCGTCTCTTGTTCGTCAGTTCTATTATGGTCGTGCACTGAGCTGTTCCGAACACTTTTCGCAGGTTGACGATCGACATGTTGAATCTTAAATCACAGTTAGGTCTAGCGGCACTGTTACTTACCTGTTGCCGAACAACTTTGACCTATGCCGATCCGATCTATAGCTTGAACGTCAATGTGGTCCAAGTGAACGGCACGCCGCTCGATCCAACAGATGTCAACGGTACTGGCTACTTGTATCAAAGCCAAGTCAATGAGATTTGGGCTCAGGCAGGAATTGGGATCAACTACACAGTAACTCAATGGAATAGTTTGGAAGCAGAGCGTTTGACGAGTGCCGAAAGAAGCTCGCTCTACAACAACACGTTTGCTGGAGCTCCGGGAATTGCCACCGACGCACTGCAGATTTTCTTCGTCAAAGACCATCCGGGGACGGGATATACAGGAGTCGCAGGAACGGGTTGGGTGGACAATCCGCTTGCCGATCCACTGTCCAACGCCCGCAATGCAGGGAACAATCAATTGTTTATTGCCGGAACGTTTAGCAGCAACGGTCGTGGTGTGATGGCCAATGAGGGTTTTGCGTCTGATAGTTTGTCAACTACTTTGGCGCATGAGATTGGACATGCCTTGGGGTTGCGGCATGTGGATGAGATTGCGGGCACGGCAGCTGGGACTGTGCAAGATCCGAGATTTACGCTCGACATTTCGACTCCTAATCTTATGTGGAGTGCGGGGTTGGGGCCGGACTACAATACATCGCTCAATGCGGACCCAAATTTGAGCGTGCTTCAGGAGAATGCGCGGCTAACTCCGGAGCAAATTGCGGCAGCCATTTACAACGGTACACGGCTCGATCCGGATGGAAATGGGACCTCAGTACTGCGAACCGTCCCGGAGCCGACGACGGGTGGGGTGTTGCTCCTGTGCGCCGTGGTCTGTCTCCGCCATCGTCGCCGCGTCTGATTTCTTGGTCGCAGTGAAATTGGCTTACGAATTGGCTAATTTCAGCCGTCGAAACTCGGGCTGTCTTCCGCTACAATAGTGAACTTGTCACTACCACTCCTGAACTACTGCCAAGTTACGATGAGTCGCGAACAACCCAGCAAATCGATGCGTGTCCAAGAGTACATGCGCGCCCATCCTCAAGCGAGAAATCGCGATGTGGTGGAGGCTTTAGCGGAGTTTGGAGTTACCGCTGCTGATGTATCCAATGCTAAAGCGCAACTCAAAAAGAAGGTGTACCGACGCCGATCACGTGCCAGCGTAACGGCCGCGGTCTCTGCCACGCCCGGTGAAGCGCTGGCCTCCGAAGCGAATAACACCATCTCGTTGGTGGAATTGGAAGCGGCGGTCGAGTACGTACAATCGGTCGGTGGCTTGAGCCGAGCCATGCAGTTGCTGGCTGTAGTACAGCAGATTCAAGCCTTATAGTCCCTTATAGTCACTGCTGAATTAATCGTTTAACCGCGACAAAGTGGGACTATCCGGAACCCATTTGTGCGCCATACTAAACACCTAGCGGGGCCGACTAAAGCTATTTCTTCATCTCATTTCAGCGCGGCATTGGTTTTTCATGCGTGACTTTAATAAAATTTTTGTGATTGCATTGCCGCGATGCGCGACCGTTTCATTGTGCGACGCTCTGGGGATGGTTGGCGTGCCAACGGCCCATTTAGGCCGAATTTACGGTGAAAAGGGGGAGGAACACAATAACCCGCAGCGGCTGACGCGGATTTACCAGCAGATTGCCGCTGGCGATTTTGATCTAGACATCTTGCGCCAGTGCCGCGGACTGGCTGACTACCCGGCCTGCTCCGCTCCGGTCTTTAGGAAACTCGATCGCCAGTATCCTGGCAGTCTGTTTATCAATGTCCGTCGTGATCAAGACCTTGAGCGATGGATTCAGTCAGTCGAGCGACAGTTCATTGGGCTGCAGTTAGTCAAGCAGGGGAAGCAGGCCACGATTGAGGAGCAGCAATTCATGCAGGTCATGCTCAGCCTGCGAGAAATGACCTTTGGCCAAAGCAAATTTGATGCGGAAGCGTACATCTCAGCCTATCACGATTACCAACGAGCTGTCGCTGAGACTTTTGCTTCACGTCCGCAGGATTTGCTTGACATCGACGATGTCGCCGAACTGGAAAATAGTGGTTTCCAACGAATCTGCGAATTTCTTCAGTGCCCGGTGGTCGATCTCCCCTTTCCCAACAGCAACCAGCATAGTTTGCGCCCCAATCAGGCATTTATGCTAGCTATCGAAGAGGGGCGAATCAATTCTCAGACGGGGATAAAGCCGGTGGGTTGCTAATTGGCGAATTCCGCTACAGGAAACCCATTTGCAGGGTTGGGCTTAGGCCTTGTGGGTTTTTGGGCTGACTCTTATCATTTCGGATTGTTTTCCGAGCGATCACAGCCTGTGGAATAACTTGCCCTATGGAGCGAATTCCCACCTTGGCTTCAGTCGCAATTTCGCTAAGCATCGAGCGAAAGGCAACTGCCCTTGTGGATCTTGCTGAAAGATCCAGAGCCCAGGCAAGTTGTAGCCAGGGAAGTGTAGCCACTTCAACGACGAAAGTGCGACCGTTTTTCCAGTCGGATGCTAAGGGAAATTGACTATGAACCTAGGGAGTTTGTTCCCGATGCCCAAAGTGGCGACTTGGCTGAATCGAGCCTCGGTGATATTTGTGCTGTGGACGGTTCCGCTGTTGGCGCGTGCCCAAGAGGTGGCACCAGCGGCTGGAGCTGAGGATGCGGCCAAAAACGCTGCTCCCAGTTCGTTGTTGGAGTTTTTTGCCAGCCCAATCAATTTGATCTTGATCAGTGCGATCTTGTTCATGTTTATTGTGGCCCGTCCGCAACAGAAGCAACGCAAAGAACAAGAACAAGCGCTTTCGGGCTTAAAGAAAAACGATCGCGTCGTGACCAATAGCGGCATTCACGGCATTGTAGTTCAGAACAATGTGAATGAAGGCACCGTCACGATTCGCATTGATGAAAACACTCAGGCGCGGATGACAGTCAACCGCGATACCATCTCGAACATTACCCCATCCGACTCGAAAGAGTAGCATCCGCAAGGACAATCAATGGACGGCTCTTCCTTTTTTCAAGCCCTAACATTCCCATTAGTGTTGGCTCAAGCTACGGTCATCGAGCAAGGCTCAGGCGCTGCAGTGCCGCCGCCCGAGGCCACTGAGGCTTGGGGTACCTATCTTTACGGGGCGATGTTTGTACTCGGGATTTTCGTGATCCCTTTTGTACTTTCCGGCTTCATTACCCGCGCGTTGCGGATGCCGGCCCACTCGTTTCGTTTGGGTGTCATGATCGCCGCTGTTTTTGGTGGTCTGCTATTTGCCTGGAGCAATAACTTTCGCCTGCCGCTGGGCCCCGATTTTATCGGTGGTACCAACCTGGTGTACGACATTGTTCCAGATGAGGACGGTCAACAGATCGACGCGGGTTCCTTGGCCTCTGCGCTCAACGATCGGATCAATCCTTCGGGAACGAAGGAAATCACGATACGCCCACGTGGCGAATCACAAATTGAAATCACTGTTCCCAATGTCGACGAATATGAACTGAAGCAAATCAAAGAGCGATTGGCCAATGCCGGCCAACTTGAATTTCGCATCGTGGCCAATACTCGCGACCACGCTGATATTATCGCCTTGGCCAAGCAGCAAGCCGCCGGCAATGCTGTCGCTAAGCCGGAAGTGCTCAATGCAGACGGAGAAACGGTGGGGTTGTGGTATTCGGTCGGTCGCGAAGTGGAAAAAATTCAAGGGGTTTTCCCGCTGAAGACACCCGTGCTGGGTGACACGCTCCGCGATACTTATACCGGCAAAGTCATCGAACGTCCCGCACTGAATACGGACGAAGACTATGCGTTAGAGCACTGGATGGAGCGCTCGGGTATCAAAGGCGTCGATGTACTCATGGCTACGGAGCTGCTGGGTCGACCCTATTCAATCGTCAATGGAGATGACTTGGCCAGCGCGCAAACTGGTTTTGAAAAAAATGGCCAACCGATTGTTGAATTTCGCTTGAATACGCAGGGGGCGAGCAAAATGTTGGCCATGACCTCGCGGGCCACGCCTTCGGGGGAATTCCGACGCCGCATGGCAATCATCATGGACAAAAAAGTGTTGTCCGCGCCTGAATTGCGTTCTTCGATTGCCGGGAGCGGGCAGATCACGGGTAATTTCACTAAGGAAGAAGTTGATTTTATCGTAACGATCCTCCGCTCAGGTCGTCTACCGGCCACGCTCAGCGACGAGCCGGCCAGCGAAAACCGGGTCGGTGCGGGACTTGGTGCCACCGCCGTCCGCAAGGGGACCACGGCTTCGATATGGGCCGTGATTGCCACTTTCGTGTGCATTCTGTTGTATTATCGCTTTGCCGGGGCCGTAGCCTCAGCAGCCCTGGTCATCAACGGCCTGTTGATTTTCGGGATCATGATTTTCATCCAACAACCACTGACGTTGCCTGGTTTGGCTGGTCTGGTGCTGACGGTTGGCATGTCGGTTGACGCCAACGTGCTGATCTTCGAACGCATCCGCGAGGAAAAGACGAAAGGCTCCGCACCGCGGATGGCTATTCGCAACGGATTCGATCGCGCTTTCACTACGATCGTTGACTCCAATCTAACAACGCTTATTGCCGCTATTGTGCTGTATTGGATCGGTACTGATCAGGTTCGCGGATTTGCCGTGGCGTTGATCATCGGGATTGCGACCAGTATGTTCACAGCCACTTTCTGTTCGCGGATTGTGTTTGAGATCGCTGAGAAGCTCAAGTTGGTCAGCCTCTCGATGTCCGACGGAGTTGGATTCGTCAAACGCACTTTCCTGAGCGATAGAGACATCGACTTCATGGGGTGGCAAACAGTCTGTACGGCCGTGTCTGCCCTCGTGATATTAGGTGGTGTAGCAGCCGTGTTTATGCGAGGTAAGGAAATACTCAACATCGACTTCACAGGTGGCACGGGAGTTATCTTTCAATTGCAAGAGCCTGTTGCTGTTGATACGCTCCGCGAATTAACGCGTGACATTTTGGCCAAAGACAAAGATGGACAGCCGGTGCAATCGACACTGGTCCGGGTCGAAAAAGAGCCACAGGATACGGTCTACTCGTTGGTGACGTCGATCAGCGATGTTAAGTATTTATCGCAGACCCTGCTGGATGGTTTTGCCAAACACAATTCCGCCAACTTGGTGACCTATCGCGTGACGGTGCTCAACGAAAAATCATTCGGACCTACTAGCCTCAATCAGGTCGAGAAAAACCGCGTAGCGCGTTACGTGGCTTATCAGGATGAACCGACGGCAGACGCACCAACCGCCACTCAAGCGGCTCCTGCATCCAACCAGGATTCCCCGTCCGTGACAACGGAAGTCAATTCGTCTGAGGAAGCTGCAGCTGCGAATGAAGCTGTAGCCGTGCCAGTCGCCCCGCAAGAAGCTGTGGGAATTCCCATCGGACAGTCGACGGAACTGATACTCGAGTTCAGTGGAAGCAATGATGATGCGCCGGGAATTGATGACGCCGATAAGGGGGCCAAGATCGACGGCCCGACGTTGCGCGAGCAATTGCTGCAGTCAGCCAAGTCGGCCGGTGTGGAACTTAACGCCGCATTGGTTGAAGTCGCCCCAGAACCGCTTCCGGCCGACTGGCGGGCAGACGACGTCAGCGGTTTTGCCCGCTGGTCCGTCAAACTGCCTGTCGATAAAACGGCCGCCAATGGAATCGTTGCCAAACTAACCAGCGAAATGCAGAAGCAGCCCAAGTGGCTTTCGCTAAGTCAAATTGGTACGCGCGTGGCGGGTGAAATGCAACAACGCGCCATCGGCGCCATCCTGTTGAGCCTGGTGTTTATCGTGGCCTATATTTGGTTCCGTTTTCAAAAGGTCGCCTATGGTCTGGCGGCAGTGATTGCCCTGGTGCATGACGTGCTCATTACGCTCGGTATCTTAGCCTTGTGCCATTGGTTGTCGCCCTATCTGAGTTTCCTATTGATTGAGGATTTCAAGATCGGCTTGACGGAGGTGGCGGCCTTCTTGACCATTATTGGTTATTCGCTGAACGATACAATTGTTGTCTTCGACCGAATCCGCGAAGTTCGCGGTCGCAGTCCGAAACTTACGGCGCACATGATCAACGACAGCGTAAATCAAACTCTTAGTCGTACCTTGCTCACCAGCGGTACTACCATCCTGACGGTCGTGGTTTTGTACGTTTTTGGCGGTGAAGGAATTCATGCCTTTTCCTTCGCATTGCTCGTGGGTGTGTTGGTCGGTACGTATAGTTCGATCTTCATCGCCTCGCCCGTATTATTGTGGCTCTCCAACCGTGAAACCGCTAATCAACAGCGCCCTGGTGCCCTGGTTGCCAGTCCCACCAAAATCTAGCTGAACGCACGGCAGGCTAATTCCTGGCGACAGTCAAAACCTCAGACGCTAGCCTTGGGTTTTGATGTGCGCAATTTAGTGCCGAAGGCACGGAATGCCACCGCTTCGCGGTTGAATTCGCGCCTGAGGATCACTTGGTGCGTGCCATTGGGCTTGATTCAATGGCCAACCCAGCCGAAAGGCTTGGCGTCTTCTGCTCTTGTCTAAGGGACACGTAATTGCTCGCGCGTACTTGACGTAGGTTCGGGTTTTGTGGGCTGGGGTGATTGTGAGCCCGTTGCGGCGGCGATTACCATAACTCTCGGTGTTAAGGCGCGAAACTATTGGAATTAGGCGAAATGGTGGGGCATGTTTCTAGCGCCCTAAAACGCATAGCTTCGCCAATGACAAGAGTTCGCCAATGACCAACAACTTAACCATTCCGCGCAGTACGACTTGGGCGGTTCTGCAGAATTCTCGCAATCAAGCGGTAGTGTCGACCGTAACGACTGGTCTGAGTTCGTCCAACGCAGAACTAAGGCACCTCAGCCTCAAAGCGCTAATCCAGCGCGAGGACGAAGCGGCCCGTCGAGCGGTGGTCATGCATTGGGAAAGCTATAACGAAACTGATTTGGAATTCCTTCGTTCCAAAGGGGCGTTGTTCGTAGAGATCGCTAAGAGCCTGTTGAGATCAGGAAGTCTCTCCGAGAAGAGAATGGCTCTGTCGGCAATATCGGATCTTGATCTGAACGATTCGATCGATGTTGTGTTGGAGATTGTCATTAATCCCATGCATGCGTTGTGCTCACAGGCCACCGATTGTCTGGCGCAGATGTGTGAGCGTTGGGGAGCCAAGGCGCGGATGGGCAAGGATGTTCCGACCATTCGCGGTAAGATGCTAGACCGGCTCAATGCGCAGTTGGCACTGTTTCATAAGCACCAGAATCTCAAGCTGATTGATGCATGGTTGTGCCTCGTGCATTGGGACGATTCGCTACAGCGCGGATTGATTTCTGATCCGCGCCAAGATGCATATCGTGCCGTAATGAATCGACTTCGAGAGAGTGAGCACCCAGCGGTGACCCAATTGTTGGCTGGTTACGTTGGCAGAACAGCTACCCCTAAAAATGTGCTGGAGATATTGATCGAACGTAGTGAGCCGGCGCTGGCGGTGGCGATTGCCAAGCTCAATGATAAGCACAGCTTGCCGGGAATACTCAAACGTTTGCAAACTTTTGCCCCACTAAAGTGCCTGTCGAATATTGAATTTGAAATGCCAGCCGTTGGAATCGACATTGAACGAAGTCTGTGGTTGATGGTGGCTTCGTCTTCGGGCGACGTTGGCCAAGTCATGCGGGGAGCTCTGCGGCTATCGAAGCTGGGGACACGCGATGCGCGTCAAACTGCTGCTGAGATGCTTCGTATTTGCCGTCGCCCGGATTTGAACATATTAGTGCCTGCGATTCAGTCAGCCGAATTCTCCACCCCTGACGACGATCAGTGCCTTGGGAATTTAACTCGTCAAATCGCCACTTGGCTGAGTAGCCCATCGTTGGCGCTCAAGAAGGCGTCCCGCGAGTTCTTTAGTGAATTCACCGTCGACAGCTTACTAGAACAGGTTCGCCTGTGGCCCACGGAAATGTGCCGGGCTATGGCCAGTATCGTGCTGTTGGTCGAGACGGATGTTACCGAACGCCTAACTCGCGAATTGCAGAGTCCAGCCCCGCGGCGACGCTTGGCAGCGTTGCAGGCGACGCAATTGCTCAGTTGTGGGGAGCAAGTTAGTCAAACATTGATGCCGTTGTTAGACGATCCCAGATTAGAAGTAAGAGTGAGGACGATTGATCTGCTGGGTGCACTTGGACACGAGGCGCTTGAGCAGTTGATTCCCGAACTGTTGGAAGATGCCAGTACGGACATCCAAGATGCAGCCAGTCGAGCGGTGCGGCGCATGAAACGCATTAGACAAAAAGCTCAGGCGTAGCGGACGAGAGTCAGACTTCCGACGACTGCTGCAGGCCATTTTGATTCGATAGATTCTGTTCCTAGGACTTGCCACGATGCTGCCATCTTTATCGCACCACTTTATACTTGTCGCGCAGACTCGGTTCGACGAGCGGATCGAACCGCTACAATTCGGCGTCGAAATGAGCGAACCCGCTGGCGGATCGCGTATGGTGGTGATGCTGATGCTCGTCTTAGTTACGGTTGCGATTGCGATTGCTGTCATGGCACTGCTCAAACGGGTTGCTCCCAGACATATCAACAGCGGAAAGCTCCTGTTCGTTGAGCTGTCCCGTGCCAATCATTTGTCTCGTCGCCAGCGAAAACTGTTGCTGGACATGGCCGCGGTGAAGAAGGTTAGCTGCCCAAGCCAAATGTTTCTGGATATTAGTCTGTGGGCACCCGATCGGGAAGAGTCAGTGCCTGAAAAGCCCGTTCTCTCCAAGCCAGGCTTGAGCAGCGATCCCAAAGTTCAAGAATTGCATCGCCTGCGGAGCCTACTGTTCACGCAGGGTGAGTTTGCGCCGGCTACCGAGTTGAATTCCCAGGTCTAGATTTGCACGGCAGATAGATGCGTGAACTTCCAGCTTAGGAAGTTAGTATAAAGCTCGCGTCGCGGAGCGTCGAGCCACACTGGGTTATCGCTGGCTCAGTTCATGGACCATGTCGACCAGAGCGATGGCATTGTCGACGGGCGTTTGTGGCAAAATTCCATGTCCCAAGTTGAAAATGTGTCCCGCTCGACCACCAGCCCGTTGCAGAACATCTGCCGTCATCTCGCGCAATGTTTCAGGCTCAGCCAGCAGCGCAATGGGATCGAGATTTCCTTGTACTGCCCGATTGTGACCGACTTGTTCCCAGGCAGCGTCCAGTGGAATGCGCCAGTCGATACCGACCACCGTGCGTGAGTCACCGCGAAGCAAGGGGAGTAGTGCGGGATTGCCGGTCGCGAAGTTGATCACTGGTACATCGGGGACAATCGAGTCGATAATCTGTTTGACGAAGGGGTGTACGTAGCGCGAGTAGTCTTGCACTGATAGACAACCAGCCCAGGAATCGAAAATCTGCACGCACTGGGCCCCGGCGGCAATTTGCGCATTCAAATAGCGCGCGATAGTGCGCGACATCTTCCCCATTAACTCACGCCACGCCCCCGCATCGCGATACATGAGTCCTTTGGTGTGATGGTAATTGCGGCTACCACCACCTTCGATCATATAGCTGACCAGCGTGAATGGAGCGCCGGAAAAGCCGATGACTGGAATGGCTGGATTGATTTCTTGTCGAGTTAGACGCACGGTTTGCATGACAAAGTCGAGCGAGTCCATCGATTCTAATTCCATCACTCGCTCAATATCCTTGGCCTCGCGAAGCGGGTTGTGTATGACGGGTCCATCCCCTTTGGCAAATTCCAGCTCCATCCCCATGGGTTCGAGAATTGGGAGTAGATCCGAGAAAATAATCGCCGCATCAACTCCCAGGCGATTGACGGCAGTGACCATAACCTCGGCGCACAGCGCAGGATTCTTGCACAACTCCAAGAAAGTCATTTTTTCACGGACCGCACGATACTCGGACATGTACCTACCGGCTTGTCGCATCAGCCACACCGGCGTAACGGACGAAGCCTCGCGACGGCAGGCACGCATGAAAGGGCCATCGTACCAAGCGGCCTGAGTATCGAGTGGCAGACAATCACCGCTACTTAGGATTTTGGCTCGCGCGCTGCGACCTACTAGTAAACTTTGCGCACGCTGAGCTGTCTCCATGACCAGATGTCCCATCTTAGGATGTTCGGGTTCGAGATCGACGGGCAAATCATTCTGCCGTAACATCTCCGTGGTGGTTGGGCCAATCGAAGCCACAATCACTGTCCGCAGTGCTTCGCGGAGTGCTTCCTCAACTCCCAAGTCGGCGCTCAGCCGCAGCAAGTTGGCGACTTGATGTGCGCTGGTCAGCAACAGCGCATCGCGCTGTCCAGCGATCAATCCGCGGATATTGGCTTCGAGCGGCCCCGTGTCCTCGGGCAGTTCCCAGTTGTAAACGCGCAGTGGAATCACTTCGGCACCGCGCGCCTCCAAGCCAGCGATGAGGCTACTATTTGACTTGCCGTACTCTTGCAAACCAACTTTTTGATTGGTAATCGGCACGTGTGTATCGATGGCCGTCAGCAGTTCCCGCCAGGTATTGGGCTCAGGGACTTTGATGGTGGCGGTCACGCCGGCTTCGCGAAGCGCTGCGGCGGGCTTGGGGCCGCGGACAATGGTCGTAATATCGGACAGCGCGTTGAGGAAACGCTGCTTGTCGACGGATCGCTCAATAGCCGCCAGCAGTTGTTTGAAACCAACGCCTGTCAAGAAAATGACAATATTGATCTCGCCGGTGATCACGCGATATGCAAAATCAACCGCCTCGCGATTCTCGGCAATAGGGACTTCGCGCATCGATGGGCTGACGAATGGTGTTCCACCGTATTTAGCAATCAGTCGCTGCATGTCGGCTGCTCTGCGGCTCTCTAAGGCGGCGATTGCCAGGCCTGCCAAACTTGGCCCCCCCGAAGTACCCGCTGCAGTTTCGTCGATTGGTGTATTTTCGTCCGCGGCCATACCAAGAATGTCTTTCTAACTGTAACTCGCTATAATCGTCCCACTGACCATGTTTTCCCGTTTCTAGCCGATTGTGGCTAGGGGTTGCCGGCACTTTACTGCCGTAACCAAAGTAAGCAGTCGTTCGACAAGGCCGGCCACCAGCTAATGCCCGCTCACCGAAAGAATGGCTCTGGTCCGCTACGACTTTGGTTGTTGCCCTAGATTCTTCGCACTCCACGACCACTGACCCCAAGATTCTGAAGTTATGAACAGTATAGCCCAAGCTGCGAAATCCAATTCTAGGCCGATCTATGGGGAGCTGGCACAGCAGGTTGCCTCGGGCCAGCGGCTACAAGCCATCGAGCAGTTGGTCGACTACCTGCGCGAGCAGGGCCAATACCACGAGCTGTTTGAGGCGTTAAAGATGCAGTTGCGGCTGCGGCTGCGGTTGCCTGCCGCTCAGGCAGACCGACAAGAAAAGTTTGACGAACAAACGGAGATCGAGCTGGAACGCGGTTTGATCGACGCTTGCCGCACAGTGGGAGAGTTGTTTTTTCAGCAGGGGAAGATTCGCGAAGGCTGGATGTACATGCGACCGGTTGGAGATCGCCAAATCGCAGCCGCGGCTTTAGCCGCCGTCGAGCCCAATGATGACAACGTCGAAGAGCTGCTCGAAGTCCTGTTGCACGAAGGGGTTGATATCGGTCGCGGCTATCAGCTCGCGCTGGATCGTCTGGGGACGTGCAACAGTATCACCATGTTTGAATCGACATTAGCTTCACGACCACGCGAGGATCAGCAGATTGCGGCTCGTTTGTTGGTGGAGCACGTACACGCTGAGTTGCTCGAAAATCTGCGCCGCGACATTTCCAAACGTGAAGGGACGGAACCACCACAGGAGAGTATGGAGGAGTTGCTCAAATCCCGTCCCGAATTGTTGCGAGACGGTGCGTATCATCTCGACACTAGCCACATTGCCTCGACGGTCCGCTTTGCCCGTGTGCTGGATGATCCTGACCATTTACGTCTGGCGCTTGACTTGGCCTGCTACGGCCGGAGTCTGCATCCGCAGTATCAGTATCCGGGTGAGGAACCGTTCCTCGACCTCTACCCTGCCTCGGCAGCTTTCTTCCGCGCACTGTTAGGGCAACAGGCAGATGCTGGTATTCGTTACTTCACCCAGAAAGCGGACGCAGTCGATCAACAGCAGTTTGGCACTGTGGCTATTGAAGTCCTAATCGATCTGCTGTCGCGTTGTGGTCGCCACGCAGATGCACTGCAAGCCTATGCCAAGCGATTGCCCGTGGGGACGCGGATCATTGGCATCGCCCCCACGTTGTTGCAACTCAGTCAGCGCTTAGGCGAGTACGCGCCCATGCTCGACATTTGCCAACAACGCGATGATCTGCTGGGTTACGCTGCCGCCATCTTGCAGGAGTAGTTAGGGTGTTGAAGTGATGAATCGCATAAAATCGTTTAACGCCTAGCCGGAGTAGCCGCTGAATCAAAAAAACGGATGATGGTGAAAGGTCACATGGAGGCGCATTTCAATGCGATCGCACGAGTGACGCGGCTGCGCAGGCGCCGGCAGGAGTGGTTTACCACGCGTGGGGAGGATTGCCGTCGATCTCGAATTTTTTAGCTGCAGCGTGGCCGTCGCCTGCACAGGCTGCGACCCTGCCTGCGATAAACATGCAATTGGATTGCGGTTGTTCGCGCGTAACAGGCCTCCACTTGCGTCGCAGCCTGTTTCGGCTCGGCGTTAAACAAATCAATCCTCCGGTTCACCCAACTCGCAGGCGGAAGGCCCATTGATGGGTGGAGTTGGAATCAATGGTTCCGTTGGGAGCGATTTGCAATAGGTCGCTTGACAGTTCGGCATTGGAGCTGGGGCTAATGGGTTCGATACAGAGTGGTTGAGTTCCTCGGTCACAGCGATAGCCGCACGTTTCGCCGGGAGTCCAGAGTCCACTGAGGCGATAGCTGCTGAGCAGCGTTTCGGGTGTCACCGCAGCGCGACAGGCCAGTTCAACGATCCAACAGTTCAGATCTGGGATCAAGGTGAAACTGGCAGACCAATGCCCGCGTCCAGCCATGCCGACACCAAACACGACCTCGCGTCCATCGCCAAAGGATTGACGATGGATTTGTTGTAGTGGCGGACTGACGGGCCAAGCGACCTCGCTTCCTGATTCGACTGATCGCAAGGCGATCGATTCGAGCTGGCCTGGAAAATGCCACTCGTGGACGTAACGGTCTCCTGACCAGTGAAATGCTAGTTTCCCTAGTGGACCACCGGACAATTCCAGTGGCTCACCTCCACGCTGTGGTTTGGACATGTGTGCTCCCCATCTTAACCGCGCATTGTAGACGATTGGGTAGGGGTGTGCAGGTCGCTACAACAAAATCGGAGCGTTCTCGCTAAGTACGGCTATGCGCGTAGCTGGACAGGCAATGAAAAAACCCGAGGTCGCAGCGTTGCAACGTCGGGTTTGATGAATTCAGTAAGCAGTCGTTCGGCGGCGGAAGCACTCAGCGTCGCTCATCGAAGAGATGTATCCGCGGGCCGAAAGTCTGGGCGACTTCCGCTACGGAGTCAATCGACTTACAGGAACTTGGCCAGTAGCGCACACAGGTCCGCGGTGCGGCAGCTATAACCCCATTCGTTGTCGTACCAGCTGACCACTTTGGCCAGCTTACCAGTGCCACCGAGGACTTGTGTGAAGTCGGCGGCGAAGATCGAGCTATGTGGGTCGTCGATGATGTCGGAGCTGACGATCGGATCTTCGGTGTAGCACAGGATGCCTTTCAGTGGACCTTCGGCAGCCTTCTTCATGGCTGCGTTGATCGTTTCGGCCGAAGCTTCTTTGCCGAGATTGACGGTCAGGTCAACCACGCTGCCAGTAGCCACTGGTACGCGCATGGCGATGCCCGTTAGCTTGCCCTTCAAAGCTGGAATGGCCAAGCCCACCGCGGAGGCGGCACCGGTCGACGTGGGGATAATATTCTGCGCAGCGCATCGTGCACGATACGGATCTTGGTGTGGTTGGTCTTGGACGTTTTGGTCGTTGGTGTAAGCATGAACCGTGGTCATTAGGCCCGATTCAATACCAAACGTGTCGTTGAGCACCTTAGCCACAGGAGCCAAGCAGTTAGTGGTGCAGCTCGCGTTCGAGATGCACTTCATGTCTTTGGTCAGTTTGTCATCGTTGACGCCAATAACGCACGTCAAGTCAGCTCCATCTTTGGCTGGAGCGCTCAACACGACCTTCTTCGCACCAGCGGCCAAGTGAGTGTCGTAGCCAGCCTTGGCATCAGTTGCACGAGCAGTAAAAATACCTGTACTCTCGATGACGATATCGACATTCTGCTCTTTCCAAGGAAGCTTCGTAGGATCGCGCTCGGACAAGCACAGGATCTTTTCACCATTGACGACCAAATGCGTGTCGGTTGAGCTAACGTCGCCATCGTAGCGTCCATGGATGCTGTCGTACTTGAGCAGCGTGGCCAGCATTTTATTGTTGGTCAAGTCATTCACGGCAACGACTTCAAATTCGTCCTTGCGTTGCATGAGGTTGCGAAAGGTCAGTCGTCCGATACGACCGAAACCGTTGATTGCAATGCGGATTGCCATACTAAAAAATCTCCTGGAGATAAACGACCGCTGACTGGTCCGGCACCAACCGGATTGCGACTGGTCCACCAGGCACGATCCCTGGCACACGACCGAATTGGGTCGAAATTATACTTGGGTCGCTAGAATGCAGCAACGACCGCGCCAGGAACAGTTTTTTTGCCTTCCGTTCCCGGTCACCGAGCGGCTCGGAGAAGGGTCGAGCGCACATCGGCAGTCCGTTCATTTCAGGGACACCCTTGCCCCTTAATGGGGTCATTGCGGAATCACCCGGGCCACTGCGATTTCAGTGACAGAAATTCTGCTATCCGTGCCCCGGCGTTGCCATCCGTGTTATGATCGTTATTACAGACAGTTCATTTCATTTTCAGAAGCCCTCACCATGTTACTACGTACGCTATTATCACTGGTAATCGCTGGACTGCTCGCTGCGCCGCTCGCCGCCCAAGACACTCTGCGAATCATGAGTTTCAATATTCGCTACGGTACCGCCAATGATGGTGACAACCATTGGGACAAACGCAAGGAAAACGTTGCCACCACGATCTCGGAGTTCAATCCAGATCTGTTGGGGACACAAGAGACTTTACAATTTCAAGCCGACTTCATCCACGATCAAGTGGAAGGATACACGTACTTTGGTCGTTCACGGATGAAAACTCCCAATGAGCATTGCGGTATCTTCTACAGGACCGAACGGTTTACCTGGTTGGCCGGAGGGCATTTTTGGCTAAGTGAGTCACCGGAGGTCCCTGAATCGAAAAGTTGGGATTCTTCGCTACCGCGGATGGCTAGTTGGGTGCTGCTACATGACAATCAGAACGATCGGTCCCCAACTATTTTATTCGTCAACACGCACTTTGATCATCGTGGGGCCGAAGCCCGCTTGCAGTCGTCCCGCGTGATTCGCCAACGCATCGAACAACTTCGCAAGATTGCCGACAATCCACTGGTAGTGGTCACAGGTGACTTCAATACTGCGGATGATAGTCCACCCTACGAAGCTTTTTTGGGGGACAATGCTCAGTTGGTCGACACGTATCGTACTCGACATGCTGCGCGCGATCCGGGGGAAGGGACCTTCAATGGCTTCGAAGGAAAAATCGATGGTCCACGCATCGATTGGATCTTGGCCGACCCGCGATGGGAATGTCTCTCGGCTGACATCGAACGACGGCAATTTGACTCGCGTTATCCATCGGATCACTTCCCCGTATCAGCCGTGCTGAAGGCACGCTAGTGACGGATTGATTCTTTAGAAATTATCTGGCTACTCCATTGTCGCACGACTCTCCGAGTCGTGACCCCAACCCCATCGTGTCACGACTCTCCGAGTCGTGGCACCGCGGTGATCCCATTGAGTTCAAAACATTTGCCCGGTTGGAAACTCCCTGCAGGCGTGAGCCGCGCGACTTGGGATTATCTGCAATCGGAACATATTGCCAGCGAATACGATAGTTATTTCGTGGACAGTTCACTCATGCGACTGGACATGCAAGTCTTGCGGACTCGACTTCCAGCCAACAGCCGAACCCAAGAATACGTCGTTGCCGACCTGGGATGCGGAACGGGGCGAGTTGCTTTAGAGCTATTGCCGCTCGGCTTTCGCATGGTCAACGTCGATCTCAGTCCCGCCATGCTTCGTGAGGTGGCAAGTAAGATTCCAGCTGAATATCAATCACGGAGCCGCTGTGTGAGCGGCAACTTAGTCGAATTGGCTGGTGCGCTGGAGCCAGCAAGTGTTGACTGGTGCGTCTGTCTGTTTAGCAGTATCGGCATGATTCGCGGTAGAAAAAATCGCCGGCGATTTCTGACGGGGGTGCGGCATGTCCTAAAACCCGGCGGCGCGTTTTTTGTGCACGTTCACAATCGTTACCACAGTCTCCGCGATCCCGGCGGCCCAAGCTGGCTGGTTCGCTCGTGGTTGGCCAGTTACCGTGATCGTGAGGCGGAATTTGGCGATCGAATCTACAGTTATCGGAGGCTGCCGAAAATGTTCTTGCATATCTACAGCCGTCGTGAGTTGCTGGCCGACTTGCGCGCCGCCAATTTTACAGAGCTCGAGACCCTACCCATCGCGCCGCGAGGCGATGCGTTGCTACAGCGCCCCAGACTGTTACCGAGTCTGCGCGCCGGCGGATATTTCGCGGTGGCCAGGGGGTAAGATGGTAGTATTGTAGTGGACGGGTTTGAACGGCGATGGAGTGGTGCATTAAATAGGTGAGTCTGCGGTATTGAGTCGTTTAACGCCTAGCCGGAATGGCCGCTGGGGTTGCGAGCGTGTGAGTTGACTGTTGGCGGCGGGCAACAGACTGATCAAGGGCTACGAAGTGGTCAGCGGCTATGCAGGCGCCGGCTGGAGTGACGCGGACAGCCTGCTTTGAGTCCGAGACCACTCGAGTTGGCGCCTACGTAGCCGCAAGTTACTCGGAGCCCATCGATAGCGTTGATCCGAGGCTGATGGGGCACCATCCGCCTTCGCAGCCCGCGGCTACTGCGGAGACTGCTGACTAAACATCAATCGGTGTGGGTGCCTGTAGGCGATTAGTGGTTTTATTTTTTGGTTTCGTCGTCGAGTGTTTCCATTGCTGCTGCCAGTGCCCAATTATTTTGTTTTAAGAGTCAATT
>JBGSNE010000200.1:0-26738 GCA_041739785.1 Pirellulaceae bacterium | reverse complement strand
AGTAGGTCGTCATCGGCACCGCCCTTGAAGTAGGCTGCGTAATCCCTTGCAGGAGAGACTCCAGGTACGTTGGGTACCAGCGGATTGTCGCTCAAGCTACTACCCGTGACCTTGCCTAGTATGGTCCAGCGATCGGCACCGGTATCGCCTTCAAAGCTGATCTCGCTGACCGTCGAACCTTCGCCGACAAACAGCAGGTCGTTATCCGCGCCGCCGAAAAATTCGATCGTGGAAAGGACATCTCCGTAAACCATCAATTCGTCTGCGCCCATGTCCCCTTCGAAGCTGATCTCGCTAACGCTGGCGTCCAGTCCGATGGTTAGGATGTCGATGTCCGCTCCGCCAAAAAACTCGAGCATCGAAGTGACGGTCCCTTCGACGGTGAAGATGTCGGCACCCGTATCGCCTTCGAAATCGATGTACGATACCGAAGCGTCCGATCCGATCGTTAGAACGTCCACATCGGAGCCGCCCTTGAAGTAGATTGGGAAGTCGATGTTTAGCCCAGGTACATTGGGTACAGCTGGATTGTCATTTGCCGAGCTGCTCGTGATGGTGCCCAGGATTGTCCACGTATCCCGGCCCGAATCGCCTTCGAAGCTGATCTCGCTGACGGTCGAACCTTCGCCGACGAATAGCAGGTCGTTATCCGCGCCGCCAAAAAATTCAATGGCTGAAACAGTTCCATCCACATTCAAGATATCCGCCCCATCGTCGCCTTCGAAGCTGATTTCGTTAATTGTCGCGGTTGGGTCGACAAATAGAATGTCGTCGTCCGCGCCACCTTTGAAACGCGTGAAAGCTGCGGATGCAAGTGGGGCATAGAGTTGGTCCGCGCCGGCACCGCCGTCGACCGTGGCACTGTCTTTGCCCGTCAGTTTGTCGCCAAAGTTGCTGCCAATCAGCATTGGAAAGTCTCCAAGCGCCTGCACGATGTGCGACCCGAGTGTGCCAGGCAGCGAGACGCTTTGTGGATCGAGTATCGCGCCCGTAGTGCGGCCTAGATCGAACTGAACGCCAGCCGCATTTCCAAAATCCGCCAGACTAAAGTCAAGCGTATTGGCTCCGACGTTGTCCAACACCGTCAGCGTGCTATTAGGCTTGAGCAGGTAGCGATCGCTACCGCCGACGTTGGCTGCGGGCAGCGTCGTCGCAATGCCATTAATCGACACCGTGGTTCCGCTACCAAAATTCGCCGAATCGTCGCCGTCGCGCAGGATGTACGTGTCGTCATCGGAACCGCCAAACAGATAGTCTTGGCCCTTGCCGCCATCCAGAATTACCTTTTTACCCACGGGCACGGCCGTGGCATCGATCACGTCCTTCCCATCCAGCGCCAGCACCATCAGCGTGTCGATACCGGCCGGGAAGTCCGCGGCGGTGATAGGAATAACTTCTTCATTGTTGGTGCCCAACTTAAGAGCCGACGTAAAGATTGTGGATCCACCATCGTCGTCAGCAACCGTCAACTGGACGACGATCGTCGACGTCAGGTAGCTGCTGCGGTCGAGGATAAAATCCTTCGAAGGTCCGAACTGCGATTGGATTAGGCTGCCATTGACTCGGGCTTCCCATGCAAACGTTGTCGTGGCTTCGGTACCCGGATCATAGGAAGTCGCAATCAGCGGAATCAAATGCGGTGTGGCTACATCGACAACGCCCGGCAGATAGCTGGCCGTGGGCGCCACATTGTTGACTTGCACTTGCAGAGTTCCAGCGGGCGCATGCACGCCTCCATCCTGATCGTCGACGGTGACTTGTATGGTCTCGGTATCGAATGTAGTACCCAGCGCATAGTCGTCCTCGAAGCGATAGATGGCTTCGAATGTCCGTGTTAGCGGATTCACGATGGCATCCGTGATCCGGCCTGCGCTCCAGGTCACGCGTACATTTTGCACGTCATCCAGTCCCACGTCGGAATAGCCGCCGGTGATGCGAATCGACTGGCCCTCGTTGATAGCGGGTGTACCCGTAAACTCATCCCACTGCCGCGTGGTGGGGTTAAATGTGTACAACTTGAGCGGCGCTGCAAGCGTACCAAGTACCGGTGCGACGTTGGCCACGGCAATGGAGGTCGTTGAGGTCGAGAAACTATTCTCGGGCATGTCCTTGTCTTGTACTTTTACTGTAATCGTGTAACTGGCCGTATTGCCGCTGGGATCGTTGCGATAGGTATGGCTCAAGCCGCTGACGCCGAGCACGCCCGGTGCCAAGTCGACGACGGTGTTCTCGCTGCCATCGCCCCAGTCGACGACGACTTTATGGCTATCTTGGATGCCTGGATCGCTGAAGGTCGTGTCGAGCGTGATCGAATCGTTTTCGTTGATCGAAGCACTGCTCAGCGCAATCCCCGAAACGATGGGGACCAGATTGCCAACAGTAATTGACTTCTTCAATACAGTGGGCGTCAACGGTTCGTCGTCGTCGGCTACTTCGATCGTGATTTCGTAGGCTGTGGCCGGTGACTGAGGATTGTCCGCATACTGGTGAGTAGCCGTGTAACTCCGCGTCAAGGTCTGTCCGACGATGGAAGGCAATTGCAAGGTGTTGGTGGTGCCATCGCCCCAATTGATCGTGACCGAATGCGAATCGGCCAGCCCGGGATCTTGAAAAGTTCCAGTCAACGTGACCAGATCATTCTCAGAAACTGCTGTTGGCAGCGTGGCGGTGACACTGGCGGGCCGCACGTTAAAAACTTCGATCAGGAACAGTCCCGGAGGCGATGTGTCGCTGCCCGAGCCGTCGGATACGCTGACTTCAACGCGGTAATTGTCGCGCGATGTATTGTTGACCCCGTCATCGACGTAGGTGTGCGTGGCGGTGAACGTGCGTGAGCCGACTGTGATTGGCAATAGATCTGCATTGGGTACGTTCGAAAATACCGTATTTCCATCGCCCCAATTGATCGTAACCACATGTTGATCTGTAAAACCACTATCCGAGAAGGAGCCGGTGAGCGTTACCTGACCACCCTCGTTGACTACGCTGGTGATCGAGAACTCGTTGTAGGTCACCACCGGGGCTTCGTTCTGCACCGTGACGAACATACTCGCCGTGCCGACTCGCCCGCCGCTGTCGAGCACGGTTACATTCACAGTGTATGGACTACCCTGAGTTGTGTTATATCGATGCTCCAGCGTAAATGTCTTGGATACGTTGTTGATCGCTAGGGGCTGGACGCCGGAGCCATCGCCATAGTCGACCGTTGCCAACCATGAAGTCGAAGTATCGTCGACAAAGCTACCTTGCAATTGCAATTCGCCTCCGGTGGTCAAAACTACGTTGGCACCCAGGCTGACGACCGGTGCCAAGTTATTGGCCGCGTCGGCTGCCGCCAGTCCGGCTGGCACCACATTGCCGAACTCGGAGATCGAACCCAGCGCCAGTCCCGTGATCGGCGATCCAAACCGCACGCCAGCAGGTAGTGGGATATTAAATTCAAAACGATTGGCGGTGAGTGTGCTGGCTGCGTGGGGTGCGCCATAGGTGCCGGTAGAAGTATTCAAATCATCGACGGAGCCTTCAATTTTCGTGGTGATAAAGTCCGCACCTTGTCCGCGTCCATTGGCGGTCGGCGATGACACAAAGAACTGCAGCCGGCGCCCCGGCTCTGCAAAACCTTTCAAAATCAAACGCGGATCGTTGATGTTGGACTGGTCGATCAACGCCTCTTCCAGGACCGGGAAGTCGCGCAAATCCATCGAGCCGTCGAGTCCATCGTTGAGCGTTAGTCCAGCGGGTCCAACGTCGATGGCCAGCCCCAAATTCTCGCGATAGCTGTTGTTGTCAAAAGTGTTGCCGGAGCTGGTGGTGCTGGTCAAGTCTTCCAATCGCAGCGCTGAACCGCCGCTGTAGGCTAGCAGGTTTCCGGCAGCGGTTACCGTTCCGCCAATCATATTATTGATCGTTGTTCCACTCACAATTTCGCTCAGATGCACGGCATGTACCGTGTTGGGAATGGCTGACAGTCCCAAGGCATCCACGCCGAACCAGTTGCCCTGCACCTTGTTGCCGCTGGCTCCATTTTTAAGACTGACGCCGTCGCCGATATTTCCGGAGATCAAGTTGCGATCGGCAACCAAAATTCCACCAATGGTGTTGTTGATGGCGGCATCCAGTTCAATTGCGTAGCGGGCATTGCCCGCGCCCGTTTTGCCATTGGCGATGGCGGCATCGCCGCCGACGTTGGTGCCTAGCTTATTACCTGCAATCACATTCAGTTGCGTGGTGGCTCCGCTAATCAGCACGCCACCGCCGTCATTGCCCGAAATCGTGTTGCCGCGGATCTGAGTACTCAAAGCGCCCAACACCAGCTCTATTCCGCGACTGGCGTTGCCAAGATCGAGAGCGCCGGAAATATCCGTGCCGATGTAATTCCCAAGGATCGCGTTTCCGATCGCGTTGGCACCGGAAACTAAAATACCTTGACTCGAATTACCCGAGATGATGTTGCGGGCCGCGGGCGTACTGCCGCCGATGCGATTGCCACCGTTGAGCGGTCCGGTGGTCGTACTGGATACAGAGATGCCGATCGAATTGGGGATGGCCGCGTTGCCCAGCGCATTGAGTCCGACGATGTTCCCCTCGACGGCCGAGTTGTAGAGCCCGTCAATCTCCTTGTAGCTAATGCTGTTGATCCCGATACCTGAGGCGGAATTACCCGAGATGACGTTGCCCGCACCGGGCGTTGTGCCACCGATTCGCGTTCCGGGTGCACTGCCGACGTTAATGCCGCCAGTGGAATTGGCGACGGCCTGTTTGCCCGAGCGGTCGGTGCCGATGTAGTTGCCCTGCACGATGGTATTGCGGACCGAACCGGAGTGCCCAATGTTAATGCCCTGCTGAGTATTGCCGCTGATCACGTTTCGCGACTTGACAATCCCATCCAGGGCACCATCGTCATCGTCATCGCCCCCGATGATGGTATTCAGTCCGCTGACTTGAATGCCCGAAGATCCGTTGCCTAGATCCGTAACACCATCCGAGCCCAAACCGATTAGATTGCCGCGAATGATTGTTGCTGAGGCACCGATGTCCTCTCGGATCCCTTGGGTCGCGCTACCACTGATTACATTTCCGGCTCCGGTTCCCGGCGTGGATGTAAAACCACCAAGCGTGTTGCCGCTGCCCGATGTGACCAAAACGCCAACTGAGTTGCCAATGGGGTTGATTCCGTTGATGTCAGTGCCGATGTAGTTGCCAATGACCTGATTGCTAGAACTAGCCAGATGGACGCCAGAATTATTTCCAGAAATAACATTTCGCGCCGCAGTCAGGACACCGCCTATTACATTCGAGTTCGATCCCACGTTCAAGCCGTTTTGACCGTTGCCGCGATCGAGTAAGCCTGTGGCATCGGTTCCAATCAAATTGCCTTGCACGATGGTTGAGTTGGCGTTGGCTGTCAGCTCAATTCCATGGTTTAGGTTGCCGCTAATAACGTTGCCTGCGCCGGCCTGCAGTCCTCCAATCGTATTGCCTGAGGCGTTGATGAGAATGCGTATTCCGCCGAAATTGGCGACGAGTGTTCCCCCGTCTTGGCCCAGACCGATATAGTTGCCTACTACTTTATTGAGTGTTGAGCCTGCATCCGCAATCCAAACTCCGTTGCCGCTATTGCCACTGATGATATTCCGCGCACCCGCCGTCGTTCCTCCGATCGTATTGTTGCTGGCTCCAGTACTGATTTGAACTCCTCGAGAATTGGGAAGGGGTCCCAAACCCAACGCGTTGACACCAATGAAATTGCCCGCGATGGTATTCAGCGAAGTGCCAGCCCCGGTTAGCGAAACGCCATAGCTCACGTTGCCGCTGATCACATTGCGTGCAGCGGCAGTCGTGCCACCGATCGTATTATTGGTGGTACCGCCCGCGATAGCTACGCCCATGGAATTGCCGACGGCTGCCAGGCCACTCGGATTGGTACCAATGTAGTTGCCTTCGACGCGTGTGCCGGTTGTGAAGAATCCGGCCAAAAAGTTCTCGATCCGCACGCCTTCCTGCGTGTTGCCAGAAATGACGTTTCCGCCCGCCCCCACGGTTCCACCGATGACCGTGTTCTTTGCTCCGTTGGTCACGAGTATGCCCGTGTTGCCATTGCCGAGCGCCGTGCCACTGGTATTCAAGCCGATCCAGTTGCTAGAAACCACGTTATCGTCAGTTCCGTCGCCCGCGATCAGCACTCCGCTGAGCGCATTGCCCGAAATCCAATTGCGATGGGCCGAGGTGGCGCCGCCGATCGTGTTGCTCTTGGCGCCATTCGTAATTTGGATACCATCCCACGAGTTCGGCAGCGTGGTGGTGCCCAGCGCATTGGTGCCGATAAAATTCCCCGCGACCGTGTTCGAATTAGTACCTGTGCCTTCGATCGAGATGCCAAAAGTACTGTTGCCGCTGATGAGGTTGCCCGCTCCTGCGGTCGTGCCACCGATCGTGTTTCCATTGGCTCCACTTTGAATATGGATGCCATATGAGGTATTGGGAACGGCTGTGTTTCCATTCTTATCGACACCGATGTAGTTGCCCAGAATTGTATTGCCGAAACCTGCAGCGGTGCTGATCGCGATTCCAAAACCCGCATTGCCGCTGATTACATTGCGGGCCCCGGCGGTCGCACCGCCCACCACAGCGTTGTTGCTCCCCAAACTGATTCCGCCCTGCACATTCGGTAGCGCAGTCAAACCGTCCGTCGTGGTTCCGACATAGTTGCCAGCGATGATCGTACCGACTCCAAAATCGACGAGGCCATAATTCGAGTTGCCGGAAATGATGTTGCGCTCTAGATCGTCGCTCGTTCCGTTCGCATCGCTGCCGATACGGTTGTTGTCGCCTAGGAAATCATTGAAGAAACTCACGCCGCCGGCCGTGTTGCCAAGCGTGTTCGAGTCGCTCGAGTTGGTGCCGATGAAATTGCCGGCGATGACGTTGTTGTTGGAATCGCCTTGGAAGTAGACGCCGTAGGCGTTATTGCCCGCGATCAAATTGCCTTCGAGAGCGTCTCCAATGCCGTCGCCATCGACGCCGATGAAATTGGACGAGCCTACGTACATCCACACGCCGGTCAGGTTGCCCAACCGGCCCGTTCCCGCCGCGTTGGTTCCGAGCTTGTTGCCCTGTACCTTATTGCCGTTGGACTGCAGCAGGATACCCGTGCCGTTATTGCCCGAAATCAAGTTGTTGACAATTCGCGCATTGTTCGAACCGGCGATTGCCGAGATACCGCTGTCCACATTGCCAAGGTCCAGCGTGCCAGTGACATCCGTGCCGATATAATTGTCTTGCACGACGATGCCAGTATCCTGCAGCCACAGTCCGGAACCCAAGAAGCCGTTGATGGCCAGGCCTTTGACAATGCTGCTCGAACTACCTGGCATGAGCTTTAAACCTTGCACAGCGGCACCCGCCGAATTGCCGCGGAGTTCGATCAGTGGGGTACCCGAGTAACCGGGTTGCGTGCTTGCGTCGATGGTTAGTCTACCGACGATATCGGGCAGAGCACTCGTCGGTTCGATCGACTGCACCCCGCTGCCAACATTGAATAAGATCGTGTCGGGACCGGCAGCCAAATTGGCATCGGTGATCGCCTGTCGCAAGCTCAATGCGCCCGAGTCGTTCGAATTGCGAACCACAAATGCGTTACCCTGGACAGTGTAGCTCGAAGCTCCCACCGTGGTGGTCAGCAGCGGCGTGCCACTGTAATTGGGTAGGTTAATTGTTCCAAAATTTCCGCTGCGCGACGCATAGGTCATGAAAGCCAGCGATTCGCCTTTGTCGAGGTAGAAGCCGTTGATCAGCGAGAGGTTGAGCGTGCCTGCGAGCGTGGCGCTGCCGCCGATCAGCAGTTGATCGAAATCGGGTGTTGACGGATTGGTTCCGCCGACTTCAATGTTCAATATGCCCAAGGGACCTTGAACGTAGTTCCCGCTGATGGTGAGGATACCAGGCGATAGGCCGGGACTGACAACCGCGTTATTGGTAAACGTCGGTCCGGATACCGTTCCTGTTCCGGCGAAGGTGCCCCCGTTGACGGTCACGGTAGCACCGAAGCTGGCGCCATTTCGAAGGGTGGTGGTGCCTCCCGTTTGATCGTAAAAAGGTGCTACCGTCTGTCCATACGAGCCACCGTCAACCACGACTGTTCCGCTATTGGTGACCGACGCGCCTGCCGACCCCACGAAGCTGTGATTTACGATATTAAAATTGCCTTGAATGTTGTTCAACGTTTGTATTTTGGCAAACGTGGTGAACACTGGCCCAGGTCCAACTAAACTAACGGTGGCGGCTGGACCCAGCGTAGTGATATTGCTGCCTGATTGAATGTCGAGCGTGCCGGGATTGGAGGCAATCCAAGTGCCGCCCGTAAGCGTGCTACCAACGTGTTGTTGCACCAAACCGGAGATAACGAAGGATCCTGTCGCCTCAACTGTGCCGATATTGTCGAGTCCAACTTCAATTATGGCGCTATTTCCGCGCAACAGCCCACGATTCAATAGGGTACTTGTTCCTGAAATTCGCCCGCCAACGTTAAATGTGCCGCCTGCTTCATTGACGATCGCGGTATCGTAGACATTGGGCGTCAACCCGACATTCGCAAAATTTAGATCGCCGAAATTCTGAATCGATCCAAAACTGGAACCTGGCGTATAGGTCGCCAAGTTGATCGTGCCGTGATTGACGAAGTTGGCCAGGTTGCTATCCGGGCTGTTCCAAGTGCTCGTGCCGTACAGATCAACCTGTCCCGCTACAAATGTTGAAGGTCCCGCGAAATCAAGCCCATTGTTGAAGACCGATGGAGTTGCCAAGGTGACAAACCTCAAACTGGTAACTTCAATTCTGGCATCCGATGTCAAACTGAGTACATTTGCATCAACCGAGATCGTAATCGTATTTGCGGCGAACGCGCTGCCGATGACCACATCGTCCGCAAGTGTGGGTTGCGCGTCGGTTGACCAGTTCGCGTCGTCTCCCCATTCAAACGTTGACGCCCCCCCATCCCAGGTTACAACCGCCAACAGTCGTCGGTCTTCGAGCGATTCAAAGCAAGGTTTTAACGATTGCCGCGCGAGCGCCACACGTAATTGATGCCGTTTCAGGGCTCTTGGGGACCGAGTCTTGAGAGGCCGAGGCTGGAAGTTTGGTGCGAGTTTAGAGATGGACATCGTTGGAACTCCGTAGGTCAACTGGCGCTGGCTTCGAAATCTTCGATTGGCGGCATAGCGGGTAAGAAAAAACTGCCTACGAATCAAATTGCAGCTACGGATGACCTGTGACTCAAATTCCAGAATTTTTTTAAAAAATGATCCATTGAATCTTTTGCTCGGCAGATCTTGGCCAAGCTGCAATGGTCAAAGGCAATCATATGCCCATAGATGAGTTGCGAAGTCACGCTCGGCTAGCGCGATCCACCTAGGGGGAGAGCCGGTGGCGCTCCCAACCACTGTCGGCTGGCAAATATTCAATGCGATCGTGAAGCCGTTTGGCGCCACCTTGCCAGAATTCATAGCGCGTGGGGACAACGCGGAAGCCACCCCAGAAGGACGGGAGAGGAATGTCTCCTTCGCCAAAGTGGCGTTTCAACTCCTCCAATTTGGTTTCTAAGATACTGCGACTGGAGACGACTTCACTCTGTCGTGAGATCCACGCGCCGAGTTGGCTACCACGTGGTCGCATGACAAAATATTTGAGCGACTCGGTCGTGGTTACTTTTTCCGCGTGGCCATTGATTTCCACCTGGCGATGAAGTGGCAACCATTGAAACAGTAGCGACACGTTTGCATTGTTTGCGATCTGACGAGCCTTGCGGCTGCCATAGTTGGTGAAAAACACAAAGCCACGCTCATCAAATGTCTTTAGGAGTACGGTCCGTTGGGTGGGATGATGCTCGGTGTCCACTGTCGACAGGACCATGGCATTGGGTTCAAGTAGTTCCGCTTTGGAAGCGGCTTCGAACCAGTGCTGGAATTGCTCGACCGGACTATCCGCCGTGGTCGCGATGTCCAAATCTTCATTGGCGTATTCTTGGCGGAGTGCGGATAGATCCATCAGAGAGTTTTGCAAAAGTGAATTAACTGAGTAGCGGAAATCGCCCCAGCTTTCGAAGTTTATCAATCGTCGCCCGACTAATCGTCGCCCGACTAATCGTCGCACGACTCTCCGAGTCGTGATCCTCGCACGTCGTGATCCTTCGCCAAAGTCGAACTGCCGAAAATCTTGGCTCTCTTCGGCTACGCAATCAGTCGGAAGTCTTGGCGGCTTCGGCAACGGTGAACGAATGTGGTTGCAACGCACTATTTTGGGGGACAATTTCAATTGTGTCTAGCTGCGAGGCAAATCGCAAATCGCGTTCGTAACCAGTGGCCAGTAAATTGCGACCACCCAAGGCTCGCGATAGTTCCGAGAAAAGTTTAGGTGATAACTCACTTGCCACTGTCAATTTGCCAATGGTCGCTTGCCAGGCCGCTCGGGCCAGTAGGGCTGCGTCATGGCTAACGTCAAAACCTCCCATCATCAGCAGTTTGTCAACGATGGCACCGGCGGTGAGGACATCTTCCCACGTCAATTGTCCATCGGTCCCGGCGCAAACAATAAGCACATCGGCTGCCGCCGCGGATTGCAAATGTTGGCAGACCGCTCGGCGGTTAACGAGCGCTGCCAGCAGAACCCGCGGTAGATGTTGTACTGCCTCAATCGCCAATGTGCCGTTGGTGGTAGTGAACACCAAATCGCGGCCTTGCACACTGTCGCTGGCGAATTCGAAGGGGCTATTCCCTAAGTCGAATCCTTCGATTTTGTGACAGTGGCGTTCGCCACACAGCAAGGGGCGTGCTGGTAGGCTATCGGCCAATTGAAGCGCTTTTTCGACCGAGGAAGCAACTTGGATCGATCTCGCTCCGACTTGCAGGGCGCGGCAAGCAGTGGTGGTAAAACGAAGCGTATCAATCACGATGGCCGTGAAGGGTTCTGTGGGCGCCGCCGCGTCTTGGCGGCGCCAGACATCGGATACGTCGCTCGGGAGCAAAGCTACGAAAATCTGGCGGAGGATCTGGCGGGGAGCGGTGGCGTGCAAGTGGTTGGCTTTTCAAAGTGCGGCGCTATACGAATGGGCGTCTTTAAGTAGGAAAACCCAGTGTTCCATGGGGCTGCCGGAGAACACGGTCCACTCGTCTAAATTATACTTTGATAATTCATGCGCGTGAATCTCAATGGCTGTGAATCTCAATAGCTCGGAAGAGAGACTTGCCGCCCTTCTGTTCGGTCAGTTCGAACTGATGATGTGCTTGAGTGATCCTTGAGAAAACTGGCTTGCTTTGAACGTAAATTGAGTTCGTGTGAATTCCGACGGCGGAGCGTCGGGCTACTTTCTGGACTGCCAAATAGTTTCTTGAAGGCCAAGTCGACCCACGGTTTGATTCCCAAAGGCAGCGTATTCTTCAAGAGACAAATCGCAACTCGCCGCGAAGGCGCGGGCGATTGAGGATGCCTAATTTAACAGTGTTTAGTGGGCGCGGGAGATGCGTAAAAATGCTACGATATGGCACTCAGTATGGGTGGTCAATGGTCGGAAACGCTCGCGACCGGCGATTGCCGAAAGTCTTGGCGACTTCCGCTACGGCTACCGATCCAGCCACGTATTTTCAGCCTTGGTACCATGACGACCTATCAAGCCAGTTTTGAGGAAGCCTTGAGGAGATTCGGACTCGAATCCTTCCGGCCTGGCCAGCGCGAAGTGATCGAATCGATCGTGGCTGGCAACGACTGCATGTGCATCATGCCCACTGGTGGCGGCAAAAGCCTGTGCTTTCAGTTGCCCAGCTTAATTCGTCCAGGCCTAACCATCGTCGTGTCGCCGCTGATCGCGCTGATGAAGGACCAAGTTGATGCGTTGGGCAAGCGTGGGATTCCCGCCGCGCTAATCAACAGCACGTTATCCGCCTCCGAACAACAAACGCGACTGCAAGATGTAGCGGCTGGGAAATACCAATTGGTCTATGTGGCCCCTGAGCGGCTGCGGAACAATCGATTTCTGGAAGCGATCAGAGCGACTCCCATTCAACTGCTGGCCATCGACGAGGCGCATTGCATCAGTCAGTGGGGGCATGATTTCAGGCCAGATTACGCTCGGATCGGTCGTTTTCGCGAGTGGCTGGGAGGGATACAGACAGTGGCCCTGACGGCCACCGCCACGCCGCGGGTTCGCGATGACATTGTGGAAGTGTTAGGCCTGAAGCGGCCCAAGCAGTTCATGAGTGGTTTCGCACGCCCTAATTTGCACTTTGGCGTGGTCTCTCGTTCCACGGATCGCGATAAGGATGAAGAGCTGGAGAGTTTTCTAGGGAGCATGTCCGGGTCGGGGATCATCTATGCCGCCACGCGGAAACGCTGCGAAGCGTTGGTCGAAACGATCTCCAAGAAGTTAAAGATTCCGGTCGGAGCCTATCATGCGGGGTTGATGCCCGATCAGCGGCGGACCATCCAAGAGCGGTTCATGAAAAACGGCCTGCGTGTCATCGTGGCTACCAACGCGTTTTGGATGGGGATCGACAAACCCGATCTGCGATTTGTCGTCCACTACAATATGCCAGGTTCGCTTGAGGCCTACTATCAAGAGGCGGGACGCGCGGGACGCGATGGGGAGCAGTCGGTGTGCGTGATGCTCTATTCATTCCAAGATCGCCACATCCAAGAGTTTTTCATCGAGAACAACTATCCGCCGCGAGACTTGATCGAGAAAACTTACAATTTCTTGTTAGCTCGCCAAGAAGACCCGATTGAACTGACTCAAGAAGAGATCCGCGACGCTTTGGGAGTCAGCGTGTCGCCGGAGGCGATTGGGAGTTGCTTGCAAGTCATTTCGCGAACAGGAGTTATCGAGCGGTTAGAGATGGGGGGCGGCTTGGCTTTGATTCGCATCGATAGCAATTTGCCAACCTTGGTAGATTTGCTGCCGCGCGAGGCGAAGGTGCAGCGCAAGGTTCTTCGGACGCTAGAGCGAGCTGTTGGCGACCGCCGAGGTGAACAGGTTTCCGTGCATCCACGTTGGCTATTGCAGCATTCGGAGTTAGAGCGCGATCAGCTCCAGCGCGCACTGCGTGAGCTGTGCAACAAGTTGACTGCTGTGGACTATGTACCACCCTTTCGTGGTCGGGCAGTGCACTTTGTACGACGCGAGGTACCCTTTGATCAATTGGAAATCGACTTCGAAACGCTCGCCAAACGTAAGCAAGCCGAATACGATCGACTCAATCAAGTGGTCAACTATGCGCAGTCGCCACTGTGCCGGCAAGCCACAATCCTGAATTATTTCGGTGACACGTCGGCCGAAAATTGTGGGCAATGCGACCGGTGTGGGCGTAGTCCTGGTTGGCCGCAACTCAAGTTGCCCCAAGTCCCGGTAACTGCGATGGTTACGGCAACGGAGACAGGAACGCCTGCGCAACAGTCGTTAGCTTTTGAGAGTGAGCCTCGAGTAGGGCCGCCAGCCTCGACATCAACTCCAATCGCGGCCTCCCCGCGACCTCCCGCTCGACCTCCCACTCGACCCCCGGTAATGGACGAAGATCAGAAAGTGGCCGTGCTTGAGGATGTTGTGCGGGCAATCGAGCGAATTCATGGGCGTATCGGTAAGATCTTGCTAGCTCAATATCTTTGTGGGTCGCAAAATTCGAAGGTGCAAAAGTTGAACCTACATCGTTTGAGTGGCTTTGGGATGCTGAAAGGCTTCCGACAGACCGATGGAGTGGCATTGATTGAATTGCTGTTGGCCACGGGACTTCTGCGGCAACAGGAAGTGAACAAAAATCGTCCCACTGTGTCGGTCTCTCCGCAGTTGGTTGACACGGCACTTCGTTCCCAATTGTTCGCGGGAGTTGTCATCCCTCCGAAATTGGAAGCCAAGTTGGCTGCAGCGATGCGTCAATCGCGATCGGTCAGCATAGCCGCCGCCACGTCAGCGGGCGGGAATGCCGAGCCGGCCCAACACAGCCAAGATGGATTGCCTCCATCCCCGCACATCACGCCGTCAGGTGGCCCGACTCCGAGTGACGCTGGCAGATCGGCTGTAGCGACTCAGCAGGCTGGGCTGTCAGATGGCACAGTCAGGACCTCCGATGGTGCACGCTCAGCTGACGCTGTGGTGGGTGGGCAAGCAGTGTCTGCGGAAACCAAGCCCGATTGGCAATGGACGTTAGGGCTATTCAAAGCCGGGCATGCCTGGGACGAGGTTGCGTCGCTTCGCCGCATGTCCGACCAGGAGTTAGCAGCTAGTTTGTCGGAGGCGGTGCGCGCCGGAGCGCCGGTTGAGCGAGCTTGGCTGGCCAGCGATCGGCAGAAGCCGCGAACTGCGGGGCAACAGCATGTCGTGCAAGAGATTCGTCGGCAGGCGGCAGCTTGGTCGGGTTGAAATTCAGCCAAGAACTTTCTAGCCGTAGCGGAAGTCGCCAAGACTTTCGGCTGCTGGACTAGCAAAGGACGTCTGGACACCGAAATTCTTGGCGACTTCCGCTACAGTTTGGGCCTAAATTCTTGGCCACTTCCACTGCGAATTCGGGGCTAGAGCACGTAGCGGGGTGCACAGCTAGTGGACTTGTGGGATAGAATGGAATACTTGCGCCCATGTTTGCCGTTTTTGGCGGTGGCCTACTCGGGAATGCGTTAAACCCGGATTATTCATAACCTTGTGAGCCGAAGGGCGTGAGCCCTCGGTTTCCCAAGCGTTTCAGGAGGCCCGGGGGCTCACGCCCCTCGGCTCATGAATCATCCGGGTTAAAAGAAAATAAGTCGAAGACAACAAGAAGAAAACAAGTAGATGACCCAAAGGAAATTGAATGGACAGTAAGCAGCGGGAGCCTGCTGGCAAACCGAGAGATAATACGCCGCCTCGTCGCAATCAGTTCTGGCCCGTGCTGCTGATCGTGTTACTTGGGTTCTTGTTGCTCCGATTCCTCGGACCAGCCCTGAACGTCGAGGAAATTCCGTACAGTTTCTTCTTTGAGCAATTAGAGAGTCGCAACGTACAGTCGTTGGAAATCAACGGTACCACCGCCCTGGGAACGTTCAAAGTTCCCCCAGATCGCCCAGCCAGCTATGATTCCAAGGGTGAGCGGGTCGCGTCCGACGCTGAACAAGGGGCGACAAAGCTAAGTAAAAAGTTCATGGTCCAGCTCGCTGAGGGCTCGAGCGAGCGCATTGAAGCGGCGGTTAAGGCGCAAAACGAGTCGGCCCAAGGGGAGCCTCTGCGACTGAGCTACAGCAACGCCAATCCGTTCGAATACTTGATGCTCTTCTTCTTGATCGGTCTCCCCATCATTCTGATGATCGTCGTGTGGATGATGTTCCGACGTACCCGGGACCAACTGATGGGAGGCAACGGCTTTCTGTCAAGCTTTTCACGCTCGACGGCCAAACGCTACGAACCCAATGATCAGCAGACTACCTTCGCCGATGTGGCTGGCCTGGACGGTGTTAAGGCAGATCTGCAAGAGATCGTTGATTTCCTCAAGGCGCCTGAGAAATTTCAGCGGCTGGGGGGGCGCATTCCAAAGGGGGTACTGCTGAATGGTCCACCTGGAACGGGGAAGACACTTTTAGCTCGGGCGGTTGCCGGCGAAGCGGATGTACCATTCTATTCGGTCAACGGCAGCGAATTCATTCAGATGTTTGTGGGCGTAGGAGCCAGCAGAGTTCGCGATTTGTTTCAAACGGCCAAGGATCACGCTCCAGCCATCATCTTCGTCGATGAGATCGATGCGGTGGGGCGACAGCGAGGGGCCGGATTGGGCGGGGGACATGATGAGCGCGAGCAGACGCTCAATCAAATTCTCAGCGAAATGGACGGCTTTTCTGGTGTAGATTCGGTGATCGTAGTGGCTGCGACCAATCGTCCCGATGTACTTGATCCCGCTCTGCTGAGACCTGGGCGTTTCGACCGTCATATCACCGTCGGTCGTCCCACCAACAAAGGACGTTTGGAAATCTTCAAAGTCCATACTCGCGACGTGCCGCTGGACAACGATGTCGATCTGGCTCGTTTGGCAGCGGTAACCATTGGTTTGACGGGTGCGGATATTCGCAACATGGTCAATGAAGCTGCGTTGTGGGCGGCCCGCAATAACAAGTCGCGAGTGGCCATGGAAGATTTCGATTATGCGCGCGACAAAGTATTGATGGGAGCAAAGCGCGAGGAGGTTTTGCAGCAAGACGAAAAGGAAAAAACCGCCTATCACGAAGCGGGGCACACGTTGGCAGCCTGGTTCCTCAAGGGAGCCCAACGCGTGCACAAAGTCACGATTATTCCTCGTGGCCGTTCGCTGGGAAGTACGCAGATCGTTCCTTCAGAGGATCGCATGAGCTCCAGTGAAAACGAATTGCTCGATCAGTTGGTCGTGCTCCTGGCTGGTCGTGCCGCCGAGCGATTGATTTATGATGAAATCACGGTGGGGGCTGAGAACGATTTGGAGCGCGCTACCGGACTAGCTCGCCGAATGGTTACCCACTGGGGGATGAGTCCCAAGCTGGGGCCGGTTAGTTACAAGTCCTCGGAAGATGATCCTTTCCTGGGTCGAGAAATGCACCAGCAACGACAGTTTAGCGAGCATACGCAGGAGGTCATTGATTCCGAAGTCGCTCGGATCCTCAACGATGCTGGTATTCGCGCCACGCACTTGCTGACAGATCGCCGCGAGGAGCTCGAGTCGGTAACGCGTGGCTTGCTTGAGCGCGAGGAGCTGAGCGAAGTGGAAATCGAAGAGATAGTTGGCCATAGTGTGCATGGTCCCGTCGAGCGATTTGGCGACAACAAGAAAGTTGTCATCGCGCCCGAGACCGCAGGAGTGGGAATGGGACACGATGTGACCGTGGACGAAAATCCTAGCGAAGCTAGTTAATTTGTCGCACGACTCTCCGAGTCGTGATCCATTGGCAGCGTCGAACCTCCGAAAGTCTTGGCGACTTCCGCTACGATAAGTTTTCGAATTGCGTAGAAACTGATGCAAGCTAACTCATGTCAAAGAAACGCCCAGCTAAGATTCGGACTGAGTTCAAGAAGAACTATCAGCAGCGACGGCGTAAATCAGACTTAACCCGAACTTTCCAACAAGATCCGCTCGGCGATGATTCGCATGTTTCGCGCGAACGGGTGAGCGGCAAAGGGGAGATGTCGCGTCACCGAACCGTTATCGGTCAACAGTTGGACGATGCTGGCGACGGATTGTCCGTCGAAATGGAGTCGCTTGATCCCAATATGCTGCAAGGCCGGGTATTGCGCGTGCATGGACTCGAATGCGTGGTAGCCACTGCTGACGGACGTGAGGTGCGGTGTGCGGTACGTCAAGTCTTGAAAAGCATTTCGACCGATCAGCGACATGTGGTCGCGGCTGGTGACGTGGTCGTCTTTCGCCCCGAGGGGAGCAAGCAAGGGATTATCTTTTCCGTCAAACCCAGGCATGGGGTGCTGAGTCGAACCAGCAAAGGGCGACGACATATTTTGGTCACCAATGTCGACTTAGTGATAATCGTCGCCAGTACGGCCGATCCCGATTTGAAGCCACACTTAATCGATCGCTTTTTGGTGACTGCCGAGCAAGCCCGACTTGAGCCGCTGATCGTGCTTAATAAAGCCGATTTGATCGACCCCACCGAACTGCAACCCCTGCTTGGCGTGTATGCGCAGATGGGTTACCGCACGTTGTTAACCAGCGCCGAAAAAGGGTGGGGAATTGAGCACCTGCGAAGTTTAGTGACCGATAGACAAAGTGTGGTGGCCGGTCAAAGCGGTGTCGGCAAGAGTTCTCTGCTCAACGCTGTACAAGAAGGTTTGGGGTTGCGCGTGCAACCTGTTAGTACGGACAACCACAAGGGGAAGCATACGACGACAACGGCCGAACTATTGCCGCTGGCTGGAGGAGGTTACCTTGTGGATACCCCAGGCATCCGACAGCTCGAGTTGTGGGATGTGGCTGGTGAGGAAGTCGCGGGGCTGTTTCGTGATATTCGCCCTTACGTCAGCGCTTGCCGTTTTCCCGACTGCACCCATATTCACGAAGTCGACTGCGCGGTTCAGGAGGCGGTGGCCGATGGTCGCATTGATCCACGTCGCTACAACAGCTATTGCCATCTCATCGAAGATCCCGCCGCTTCTTTTTAGTACGACCACTTTTCAGGTGCGGAACTTGTTTAAACGACTTCGTTCATACTTTGAATGGTATTGCGGGTAAAACAACTCAACAGTGATCCACCAGCCCGTAAGGCTGCGGGTGGTAACGGTTGTGTCGGCGGCGCTGATGATGCACTGTTGCCTCAGGCCGTTTCTTTTCGGCAAATGATGTTTTTTCTCATCAATCTCATGGGTGCCTGCCATTTGTAACCTACGTTTTGCTGGAAGGTCTCCACCCTCGTCGGAGTCCCCGACGGAAACTCTTAACGTAGTTCGTGGTTCCCATGATCAAATTGACTCGCCTAGATGGCCAGCCTTTCATATTAAATGCAGACTTGATTCGCTACGTGGAACAGCGTCCAGATACGTTCGTAACGCTTACGTCCGGCGATCGAATTGTCGTTCGTGAAGGCATGGATCATGTGGTTGAATTGGCCGTAGATTATCAACAGCGCAAAGCCATGTTGCCTGCGTTTCATTTGTCACCCTCTGTCGCAGTTCGTTCGGAGTAGTCTCACGTGGACATTACCTCAATCATCGGTTTTTTTCTGGCCATTGCGCTGATCTTAGGTTCGATCGTGATCGGAGGTGGCTCCTTCGGGGCGTTTATCGACATCCCGTCGATTGCGGTGGTGGTTGGTGGAGCGGCAGCGGCGGGAGCGATGGCTTTTCCGCTTAAGTCGTATCTAACCCTGCCGCTGGTCATGAAAAAAGCCTTCATGAACAAATCCGATGACCTGCTAATACTGATCAAGACGCTCGTTGGGCTAGCGGAAGTCGCTCGTCGTGATGGACTGCTGGCACTGGAGAGCAAGATGGCAGATGTAACTCAGCCAGTCATCAAATCGGGCCTACAAATGGCCATCGACGGCAATGATGCGGACACGATTGAGTCGGTGATGAGAACGGAAATGGAGTCTTTGGCTCGTCGACACAAGGAAGGACGCTCCATACTTGATCAATTGGCCCGCTTTGCTCCCGCGTACGGAATGATCGGAACGCTGATGGGGCTGATCATGATGCTCGCGGATATGTCCGACCCTTCGAACATCGGTAAAGGTATGGCCGTGGCACTGATCACGACACTCTATGGCGCGATCGCGGCCAACGTGGTCTTTCAACCCTTTGCCGAAAAGCTGGGATTGCTCAGTAAATATGAAATTAATGCGATGGAACTGGTGGTGCGCGGCGTATTGGCGATCCAGTCGGGCGAAAGTCCACGTGCGCTGGAGCAACGGCTGCTGACCTTCATCCATCCTAAACGTCGTCCCAAGAATGATAAGGAATAAATGGTCATGGAAGAAGATCCACCAATAGGAATTCCCGAATGGGTTGTGACCTTCGGGGATATGATGTCGCTGTTGTTGACTTTTTTTATCATGCTGGTTTCGATGAGCGAAATGAAGCAAGATGAGAAGTATCAAGCTGTGGCGGAGTCTATCGAGAAACAGTTCGGTCATGATCGATCGACGGACAGCGTCTCGCCGGGAGACCATACACCGCGGCAAAGCGCCTTTCGCGTCCTGTCCACCACGGGCCGCGCTAAAAAACTCGATACACACAAAGGCGGGGCTCCTACCAAAGCACCCGTGGGTGAGAACGAACGCGTGCGGATTGTTCGCCCAGGTGGCAACACTGCGATTGGAACCGTTGTCTTTTTCGAAGACGGCGAGTTAGAACTCAACGAAGATGCCAAGGTGTCGCTGGACGAACAGGTCAAGCTGCTTAGTGGCAAACCGCAAAAGATCGAAGTTCGTGGGCATACCGCGCAGCAATTGGCTACCCAAGGAGCACAGCCACTCGACGCAATGGATTTAGGCTACCGCCGTTGTCGCAGCGTGATGTTGTACTTGACCGACAAACATGGCATCTCGCCGGAGCGGATTCGATTGTCGACCGCTGGCGCTGGCGAGCCAATGTACTTGTCGAGCGATCCGGACAAGACCCGACTCAACCCACGTGTCGAAGTGTTTTTGCTTGAAGAGACCGTCGATCAACTGATCGGTACTGCTCAAGAACGTGACAACCAAATTCTAAACGCCCCAGCCGCGGAGTAATGAAATTATGGCCGAAGCAACCCCAGTCGCAACGACACCAGCCAAACCATCGATGGTTCCGAAATTGCTCGTGTCGGGATTAGTTGCTAGCGTGGTGATCGCTGAGACTTTCATTTTCTTCTTTATGGTTCCCAGCGCCGACGACGTGGCCGCATTGGCTGAAGCGCGATTGATCGACAAAGTCGAAAAGAGCATGGAAAAAGATGGTGAGGAAAAAGTGGATGACCCCAATGCTATCAAAGAATTCCCCTTGGGAACCTATAGTGTGGTCTTTACCCCTCCGGGCTCGGACCGCAATTACAGCGTTGAGTTTCGATTGTTTGGCACCGTCAAGGCCAAGGATGAGAAGGTTTTGGAGCAATTGTTTAAGGAACGTCAGGGGCGTTTCAACCATCGCATGATTTTGGAAGTTCGCAATGCGACCATGGATGAATTGACCGAAAACCAGTTGGGCTTGATTCAACGCCGCATTCTTGCGACAAGCAACGATATTCTCGGAGAAGATCATCCCATTTTGCTGGGTGTGGGGTTCAACGACTACCAATTGCGAGAAGAGTAAAAACCGTTTGCACAGTGCAGGAGGCACATGGGTATGAGTTCCGCGGAGGAAGTCCAAAAGAGAGAAGCGACCAGCAACGCGGCAGAGAAAGTCGCCGTGGATAAGGTGGCAGAGAATGCGGCTCAGCTACTGGAGAACGCCGAGGCGGCACTGAACGAAATCGATGCCGAGCCCGTGCAATCCCCCAAGGCGAGACCATTTGAGCTCGAAGACTTGGTCGGTCGCGAAGGGCCGCCCGAAAAGTGCTCAATTGATCTGCTGCGGGACGTTGATCTCGATTTGAAGATCGAATTGGGCCGGACGCACATGTTGCTGGAGGATGTACTCAGTCTACGCCGCGGTTCTGTAGTAACGCTTGACAAGCTGGCTGGTGACCCCGTCGACTTGTACGTCAACGGTCGCTTAGTGGCACGCGGTGAGATCTTGGTACTCAATGATAATTTTTGCGTCCGCGTCGCAGAGTTGGTTGGTTCCGATTCTCTGATCGAAGATACATAACCCCATCGTCGCTCGACTCTCCGATTCGCGAAGCAAGGGGTGTCGTAGTGGACGAGGTTACGAGTCCTCGGGATGGCACGACACGAAAGGGACTTGTAACCTCGTCCACTAGGCTAGAACTGAGCTTTGACATAATACGAGAGCGGCGAAGGAACTCGACTCGGAGAGTCGAGCGACTTTGAAACAGATTTCGACTCGGGGAGTCGAGCGACTTTGAAACGGATTTCAGACCATGCGACCCACCGCCAAACAATATCGCACCGCCACACGGACCGTGGTTGCTATGGTGTTCGCTTGCTTGGCCTCAACTCTGGCGGCTCACGCCCAAGATTCGACCACAAACTATCCCACCGCCATTATTTCCAGCGGTGGTTCGGGGCTCTCTCCAGCTCCAGTTTCTGGTCAGAATCCAGTCGCAATCGACCATTCGGTAAGCGCCCCTTCATGGACTGCGGAGCGCAATCCAGCCAGCGGTAATTTGCGTCCCAATAACGCACAAGCCTATCCACCGCTGCCGGTCGCTCACTCCACGGTGGTTACCGCCGCAGCTCAAGAGCCGGTCGTCAGCAACATCGCCAATGGCGGCGAGATCGGCACGTCAAAACACATTCCGCTGGCGCCTCCCAGCGATCGATTCAAGGGGGAGACACCGCAGCCGGCGTCCAGCCCGCTGCAAACGGCCGTCTCAGTCGGTTCCAGTCTACTGTTAGTGGTTGGACTGTTTCTGGGTGTCGCTTGGTGCTATCGCAAAACGATTCACTCGACGGTTGGTGGAGGTTTATCCAAACAAGTGGTCAATGTGCTAGGACGCAGCTCAATCTCTGCGCGCCAGCAAATGGTGCTTATTCGCTTCGGTTCCAAGCTGCTGCTGGTGAGCGTGATTCAAGGCGAAGCGCGAACGTTGAGCGAAATTACCGATCCCCTGGAGGTCGACCAGCTGGTCGGTCTGTGCGAGAGTGGCCAACCCGGTAGCATCACCAACTCCTTCAAAAGCGTTTTGCTGCAAGAAGGAAAGCGATGATCAAACGCAATGTAGCGGAAGTCGCCAAGACTTTCGTCGGCCCGACAGAAACGGCTTCTCAACACGACCGAAAGTCTTGGCGACTTCCGCTACGTCGTCGCGAAACGCTCACCGCAGTTTGTGAGGTTGGAACCATCACACAAAAGATCGTCGTCTTGGCTGGAGTGTTCCTGTTTACTCTCTGCCTGAGTTGTACGACACTGGTCGCTCAGCAGTCTGGACTGGACGATGGTTCGGGTACTGGGCGATTATTTCAGCAGGTAACCGAGTCGCTGGCAGCCCGCGCGGAGCCAGACGCACCCAATATCGAAAACTTTCTGCTCAGTGGTCCCGAAAAGTGGACCAGCCGCGAGGGGCTCTCCAGCAGCTTACAAATATTAATGCTGTTGACTGTGCTGAGTTTGGCACCTGCGATTCTCCTGATGACCACCTGCTATGTCCGCATCATCGTCGTCATGGGATTGCTGCGACAGGCGTTGGGAACGGGACAGTTGCCACCCAGCCAGGTAATCACTTCCATCTCGCTGTTCATGACGTTGTTCATTATGGCCCCCGTTTGGAACAAAGTCTACGACGACGCGATTGCTCCCTATACGGCTCCCGGGTCAACGATGAGTATCGAACGCGCTTGGGGTTTGGGCATCGAGCCGATTCGTGAATTCATGAGTCGACAGATCGACATGGCTGACAACGCAGATGATGTCTACTTGTTCTACACCTATTACAAACCAGATAGCCCGCTACCAACCTCGTTCGCGGAAGTACCGCTGCAAGTGCTCTTGCCCGCCTACATGCTGAGCGAACTGAAGACCGCATTCCTAATCGGTTTTCAAATCTTTTTGCCTTTCTTGTTAATTGACTTGGTGGTAGCCAGCGTGACGATCTCGATGGGCATGATGATGTTGCCGCCAGCCATGATCTCACTCCCCTTCAAAATTCTATTGTTTGTGTTGATTGACGGTTGGCATCTGATTGTCGGCATGTTGTTGGAGAGTTTCGGGACCTACGGTTGACCGATTCAGTTCGGATGTGCCAGTAGCGGATATCTCCTAAACTTGCGCGTGACCGTAGCGGAAGTCGCCAAGATTTTCGGCCGGCTTAACTTGTTATTCAATGTAACAGGCACCAATGAGGTGAAACCAAGTGATCAGAGATTTGCAAAAAAGCGACAGACAGACTCATTCAGGAGTAATTTAATGAATCCCGCCGATGCCGTAGAACTAGTACGGACTGCCGTGTTAACTGCCATGTTGATCGGTGCGCCGCTGCTGCTGATGGGTATGCTCGTGGGCTTGGTGATTAGTCTGATGCAAGCCGTGACACAGATCCAAGATCAAACCCTCAACGCCGTCCCCAAAATTATCGCGATGATTCTGGCACTGGTCTTTTGTCTTCCCTGGATCGCGGATCGCATGATTGAATACACGCGGAAGACCTATACCGATATACCCATGGTGGTTAGCAAGTAGCCTTGCAGCGGAAGTCGCCAAGACTTTCGTCAGGCAAACGAGTAGACAACGAGTTGCATGATGGGTGATGCCTTACTTGGATTATTAAGTCAACCGCTGTGGGTCTTTATGACTGTGCTGGCGCGGATCAGCCCTGTTTTGATGCTGACCCCACCCACGCGTTCGTCGTCGGTTCCCATGCGAGTTCGAGCAGGGATCGCGCTCGGTATGACCGCGCTGCTCACCCCCATCGCGTTTGATACCGCTACCCGCATGCCCGCGGATTTGCTGAATCTAACCATTCCGCTTGCCTGTGAAGTACTGCTGGGAATCCTTCTGGGGAGCGTCATCATGTTGGCTGTCACCTGCCTGCAGATTGCAGGACAGTCGATCGGTCACTTGGCGGGCTTCGATCTTGCCACCGCTGTAGACCCAAGTTCCGATGAGGAGATGCCAGTCATCTCCAATATGCTGGGTTGGTTGGCCATGGCCATTCTCTTGCTCGTCGGTGGCCATCGACAGCTAATTGAATGTTGCTTGGAAAGCTATCAACGCTATCCCGCAGGTGCCGTAATGTTCGACGAAAGTTGGCTGCAAGAGATCGTTTTGGTCACTAAACACACTTTCGAGATTGGCCTGCGAGCAGCAGCGCCGCTGGCCACCGCTTTGTTGCTCTCGAACTTGGTAACGGGTCTCTTGGCTAGGACGCTGCCGCAGCTCAACGTGTTGGCTATCGGTTTCAATATCAATGCACTGGCGCTGCTGACGTTGTTGTTTATGTCGATTGGCAGCGTGAGTTGGGTCTACCAGCATGAGTTGGTCGTGTGGGTAGATAGCTGTCATCGCATCGCGTCAGGAGATCCATAAAGTGGGTCACGCTTGCCGAGCGTGACAAAGTGGGTCACGCTTGCCGAGTGTGACTAAGTGGGTCACGCTTGCCGAGCGTGACGATACGCAGTATTCGAGCCTGTCACCTCTGCCGAATGACTCAGCAATTCAGCAAGTACTACCTCCCACATTTCCATTGGTCCAGGCTGTTGTTTTTGGTTGAGACCAAAGGAAGTCGCTCCCGGCAGGAACGACCCACTTAGTCAGGAACGACTCACCTTAACTTGGTATTAAATAAGACTCGTGGCAGATTCAGGTGAAAAGAAACATGACGCGTCGCCCTACCGCCGCCAACAAGCGCGGGAGAAGGGACAAGTTGCGCGCAGTCAGGATATGGGCTCGGCTTTGGTGTTGCTACTAGCCGTGCTGGCGCTACGTTGGTGGGGACCACAACTCGCCACCGTTGTCGCCACGTTGATGAAGGCTGGCTTCACACAGACTCGCTATTGGCACGCCGATCCTCGTGCCGCGTCCGGGTTGATCGCAGGCAGCGTGTTGGAGTGCCTCTGGGCGCTGCTGCCAATCATGCTCAGCGTCTGCGGAATTGTGCTGGTCAACAATTGGTTTCAGATTGGCTTCTTATTCCTACCCGATAAACTCACAATCGATTGGAAACGCATCGATCCACTGGCGGGGACCAAACGCTTGTTCGATTTGCCGAACATAGCACGACTCGGATTTGGACTGTTGAAAATATCGCTCGTGGCTCTGGTGATTACCCTCGGCGTGTGGGGGCGCTGGGACGTGATCGTACAAGCTCAAATGTTGACCGTCGGCGAGGTTGGCTTGCTGGTGTGGGACACGACGATTGATATGTGTCTGAGGACTGCCATCGTCTTGCTGTTGCTGGCTGTCTTCGACTACGGCTTTCAATGGTGGAAGATGGAACAAGACTTGAAAATGACCGACGAAGAGATTCGGGAAGAGATGAAGATGATGAACGGCGATCCGCAGATCGCCGCGCGTCGACGAGCGGTACAACGACAATTGATGATGAATCGAATCCACAGTGATGTTCCCAGCGCCGATGTGGTCATCACCAACCCCACCGAGTTGGCGATTGCCATTAAGTTTGATGTGAAAACCATGCCGGCACCCGTCGTGGTCGCCAAAGGAGCCGGGCACGTGGCGGCGCGTATTCGAAAACTGGCTTTGGAATCCAATGTGCCGATTGTTGAACGCAAACCACTGGCACAAGCCCTCTTTAAAAACGTGGAGATCGGACAAACCATTCCAGTTGAGCAATACGCGGCCGTGGCCGAAGTCTTGCGCTACGTCTATCAACTTCAAGGTAAACCTCTACCCAAGATGACCGGGTAAGGAGAGTCTGAGAGATGGGAGATGGGGAGTCAGGGAGATGGGAGATGATTGGGCAATTGAATGCATAACAAAGCAATCGGAAGCGGCACTTGAGCTCAACGATGCTCCAAAATCAAAAATCCTAATTCATCATTCATCAATCGGAAACAAAATGACCGGCGGCTGATTCCCGATTGATGATTGATGATTGATGATTGATGATTGATGATTGATGATTGATGATTGATGATTGATGATTGATGATTGATGATTGATGATTGATGGTTGAGCCGGAGTCAAATCGTTTAACGCCCAGCCGGAGCAGGCTGCTGTAGCACTAGTCTTTTCGTTGTTTATCTGGAGCGTGTGTATCGACAGAGCTCAGCGCAGGGTTAGTCGCAGCCTGCGCAGGCGCCGGCAGGAGGAAGGCAGGTAGCTGGATCCGGCATTCGATGGCTACGTCGATATGCCCAAACTATAGCTGCCGTCTTGAAAACTTGTTGGATCCGACGACAACTTCAGTGAGTAGTCCACGACTGTCTAGTGACCATACCAGCCCATTGACTAGTCCTGCGTTGGTGACCAATCCTGCCGTCGCCTTCGTAGCCGCAGTTTCCATTTTGATCGGCGCAGGACATAGTGCTAACCGATCAATGTTAGAATGAACCATCCCGATTCAGCGGCTACTGCGGAGACTGCTGACTAAACATCAATCGGTGTGGGTGCCTGTAGGCGATTAGTGGTTTTATTTTTTGGTTTCGTCGTCGAGTGTTTCCATTGCTGCTGCCAGTGCCCAATTATTTTGTTTTAAGAGTCAATT
>JBGSNE010000163.1:0-8589 GCA_041739785.1 Pirellulaceae bacterium | reverse complement strand
TCAATCTTCAATCTTCAATCTTCAATCTTCAATCTTCATTCTTCAATCTTCAATCTTCAATCTTCAATCTTCAATCTTCAATCTTCAATCTTCAATCTTCAATCTTCAATCTTCAATCTTCAATCTTCAATCTTCAACCTTCAACCTTCAACCTGAAACCTGAAACCTGAAACCTGAAACCTGAAACCTGAAACCTGAAACCTGTCATTCGCTTCGCATCTCTACTCTTTTTAACGGGCGTGGATAGCGGGGCGATACTACGTGCCCATCTTGCACATCGTGTTGGACGTAGCTGAGCGCATCGATGCGGCAATCGTTGCCTATTGTTTTGCCGGCTGCCACGAAGGCATTGCTGCCAATCAGCGAACGCGTTCCAATTGTCACATGACCGCTGATGCGCGCCCCTGGCAGGATCGCTGAGTACGCGCCGATGCGAGCATCGTGGCCTACGGAAGCGTGGATATGAACGATCGCATGTTGTTCCACCACCGCTTGGCTTGACACCACGGCCAACGGTCCCACGAAGACGCCGGGCTGGATCGTCGCCGACGGAGAAATGACGGCCGTGGGATGAATCACGCTCTGCGGTTGCCAACCATTCGAACGGCATGCCTCGACGACTTGCCGCTTGAGCACATCGTTGGCCATTCCCGCATGAAAGTAGATATCAACCGCTAGTGCCGCCAATCGCGGCACATCGTCGTTAGTGAACTTATCGGGTTCGAAATAGATCTTTTCGATAGCGCCGAACTGCTCCCCGTGACCAAGCAGCGCAGCTTCGTACACCTCATGCGCCGTTCGATCGCCTAGGATCACCAGTATTGGGAGTTTATTCAATTCAATTCCTTCGTTTCCGTTCCCCGCGCCAGCGGGTTAGTCGCGCAGAACGCCAGCGTTTTTGCATTTTTCAATTCGGTCATGACGCAGTGTTGCAGATATTAGATTTAAGTGAAGGTGAAGTTTGCATTCGAGCGTTGAATTTGGAGTCAGGTGTAGTGCGATGAATTCAGGGTCGTAGATGGTGGAGAGCTCGTATTATGTTGACCACAAACAGGGCCGTAGGTCCGGCCGATTCTCTAGCCCCGGCCGTCGGCCGGGGACCTCTCGCCGCATTACCGAAAGGGCTGAAAGCGCGGCCGATTGTCTAGGCCGGCAATCAACGTGATACGGTCAACGCCCTCCAAGTATTAGTGCTATCCCATGGAAACTCTTCTGCGGAGAATCTGCAACGATTGTCGGAGAGGGCGTAACACTACGGGAGCAACACAATCTGTCGGGCCGTTGGCCCTATTGGCGTAAGACGCGACCATTTCCTCCAGGCCTCCAGCCTGGGCTAGACAATCGTCCGGGCTTTCAGCCCTGAAAACCCATATCCACCATCCACCATCCACCATCCACCATCCACCATCCACCATCCACCATTCACCATCCACCATCCACCATTCACCATTCACCATTCACCATTCACCATTCACCACTCTTCAATCTTCAATCTTCAATCGAAAATCAGCCGTTAGTTACTTCATTTCCGATTGATTAGTAGAAACTTTTGATTTTTGATTTGGAAGTGTACGACGAATTTTCATACCGTTCCTGCATCCACTACAAACTGTTGACCAGTAACGGAGCTGCTTGCCTCGGATAGTAGGAATCCAACCGTAGCTGCTGCCGATTTTACATCCGTCGGCTGCTTGAGACTCGTGCGTTGGAAAATGCGTTGCTTTTGTTCGTCCGACAAGCTGGACGACATGTCGGTCTCCATGAAGCCTGGCACGACACAATTGGAGCGAATGCCCATGCCACCCCATTCACGCGCTACATTCTTGGAAAAGGCCTCCAACGCTCCCTTGGTGGAAGCGTACATAGCCAGCCCCTTATAGCCCGTGTGGGCACTGATCGAAGAGACATGCACGATCGATCCAGCAGTCTTATGTAGCAGCATTTGTCGAATCGCCAGCTTCGTCAGCAGCATGGGTGAAAAGACATTGACGCGATACAGTTCTTCCAACTTGCCCAAGTCGATGTTGCTGACCAAGTCATCATAGGCCATGGCTGCATTGTTAACCAAACCATGCAGGGGCGTTTCCTTCGTCAGCAGATTACTTCCAATCAGCTCTTTAATCGCTTCGGGAGCCGACAAATCACAAGCGGCAAACGTTACTCGTCCAGGAAATTGTTTTTGCAGCGATTCCAACTCGCCAGACAGCTCACGCCCCACGACCCACAACGCATGCCCGGCCATCAATTGCTGCCGCACGATTTCCAAGCCCAAGCCGCGAGTGCCACCGCTAACTAAAATATTCATGAGTCGCGTTGCCGTTTTCCAGTGGATGTCATGCGGAGCGATTCCACTGCCTGAACCACGCGTGGTATCTTGTAGACTGCAAGCTTCGATTCCAATCTGGCGTAAATCTCCTTAGCCGTCAACCGTTGTCCCGCGCACAACACCAAATCGCAACAGACCAAGTTGCCTACCACGGAATTGGATTTGCCATACACGGCCGCTTCCACCACCTCCGGCATGTCCAGCAAGTGCCTTTCGACTTCGTGCGGATTGACTTTATAGCCTCCCACATTGATAAAGTCACTGCGCCGCGCCACAAAACGAAACCTCAAGGGTTTGTCCTGAACCACCTCTACGCAATCGCCCGTAACGTAGTAATCGTCGCGCATTGTCACTTGCAGTGATGCTGCCAACAAGCTGCGATGAACGGCCAATTCCCCATCCATAATTTTTATCAAACCATCATAGGCCGTTGGCACGCTAAATAGTTCGCCATCGGAGGCCAGCACCGACCCCACCTCGGTCGAAGCGTACACATTGCGGAGTTTGGCGTTCGGAAACATCACCGTGAGTTTACCGAGCAAATCCGCTTCCATACGCTCTCCACCCAGCGTCACGCTGGTGACCTTCGCATGTGACTGAGGATCACTCACCAGCAATCTCATCAGCGTTGGTGTCGCGCTGAGGTGTGTGATTCGCTCTTGCTCGATGGCCGAGTGCATTTGCGCTGATTCGAGCCCGTATAGTCGCACGATTCTGTTGCGATTTGCCAAGGCTTGAAAAAAAACTTGCAGCCCCGCAAAGTGGGCTGGATGGTAAGCCAATCCCCAAACGTCAGTTCGATGTTTGTCGCCAACACGCACCGCACGGGTCAGTGAATCGAGTGCATGCAGCACCAGCTTCGGCTTACCCGTCGTCCCCGACGTAAACAATCCAATGCGGCCCTTCTTTCCCTGGGTCACATTCCCGTGCTTCGCATCTCCGTGCTTCGCATCTCCGTGGGTCGCATCTCCGTGGGTCGCACCTCCGTGGGTCGCACCTGCCGGGTGCGACTTATTCGCGTTATTCCCGTGGGTCGCACCTGCCGAGCACCACTCCTTCGCGTTATTCCCGTGGGTCGCACCTGCCGAGCACCACTCCTTCGCGTCAATCCCGTGGGTCGCACTTGCCGGGTGCGACTTATTCGCGTTATTCCCGTGGGTCGCACTTGCCGAGTGCGACTTATTCGCGTCTATCCCCTGCATCCCACTTGCCGAGCACCACTCATTCGCTTCCAATCCTCCGAATTGTTCCAACAGACTCTCCGCGTCAGCGCAATCCGCCGCTTCATCCACTAAAACCAACGTCGCATCCCGTTCGATTGCCACCAGCAATGTTTTGAACAACGCGTAGCAATCTTCGTAGACAACGACCTTTGGAATACTTTCCGCCGCAGCCACATCTCGCAGCAACTGATCGTAGTCAATCGCCACATTTTGCGAAGCATCAACAAAAAAGAGATCATTCACTGTTGCGAAATTTCAACCGCGGAGCGGTGTTGTTCGGTAGCCAGGGGTGCAACCCTGTGAATTAAACAAAAGTAAAACTACGCCGAAGGCGTTAAAGCTATTAGCCGGTGGTCGAGCGCAGCGAAAACCACCGGAAAACGAAAAACAACGTGCTATTCGACCCCGAAGGTGGTCGCAGCCCTACCAGCCGGATCGCTGCGACACCCTGCGGGGTCGAAAAATCAGCGTGATCAAACGTAACCGTAGGTGCGCTAGCGCGACCTACGGCTAATGTCTCACATCCCTTCGGGATAAATACAAACTTATGGTTAACTCACAGGATTTGCATCCCAGGCTATCGAATTCCGTGCCTGCGGCACTAAATTACGCGAGCATCAAATCGCGGTGGCGAATGGGTTTCATTGGCTGTTTGGCAATATGATCGCGGAAAACACTCAATCCTAGCTGCCCACTCGCTAGTGCCGAGCAGGTATGGTGGTTGACAGCGGCGTTGCTCAACCAAGTTACCTCATTGGCAACCGATTGATACTTAACGCTAATCCTACTCGTACGCAACGGCCACGTCGAAACCGGAGTCCTTGAGCACGGACAATCGTCGCGCTTGATCGAGGTCATTGACCACCATTTCTTTGACCAATTCAGCAACCGTGATCTTGGGAACCCATCCAAGTTTCTCTTTGGCCTTGGTAGGGTCACCCAGCAGCGTCGCAACTTCGGTCGGTCGGAAATAGGTAGGGTCGACTCGCACCACCGTTTTGCCAATCAGCTTATCCAACCAGGCAGCCTCTCGAGCGCTCGCTGCTTTGCTACGGTCCACGGCCGAAACGGTACCTGTTTCCTCCACGCCGTTCCCCGTCCAAGCGATCGTCAAGCCTAGTTCTTGAGCGACTAGGTTCACAAAGTCGCGGACGCTGATCTGAACTCCCGTCGCGATCACAAAGTCTTCGGGTTGCTCCTGCTGCAACATCAGCCATTGCATTTCCACGTAGTCGCGGGCGTGTCCCCAGTCACGCAACGAATCGAGGTTCCCCATATACAGACACTCTTGCAAGCCAAGTGCGATTTGCGCCATGCCACGCGTGATCTTGCGAGTTACAAACGTTTCGCCACGGCGGGCTGATTCGTGATTGAACAAGATCCCGTTGCAAGCGTACATGCCGTAGGCTTCGCGATAATTGACGGTGATCCAATACGCGTAGAGTTTTGCGACAGCATAGGGTGAACGTGGATAAAAAGGAGTCGTTTCCTTTTGTGGTACCTCTTGTACCATGCCATATAGCTCCGATGTCGAAGCTTGATAGAACCGTGTCTTGTTTTCCAGCCCCAAAATACGAATGGCCTCCAGTATGCGCAGCGTCCCGATCCCATCGACGTCGGCGACGTATTCCGGAGACTCAAACGATACCGCCACGTGGCTCATTGCCCCCAAGTTATAAATCTCATCGGGCTGAGTCTGCTGGATAATTCGCACCAGATTGCTGGTATCGCTGAGGTCGCCGTAGTGCAAAAAGAACGACGGATCATCGTGTGGATCTTGGTAAATATGATCGATTCGCTCGGTATTGAAGCTCGAGGCACGCCGCTTGATCCCGTGCACTTCGTAGCCTTTGCTCAGCAACAGTTCGGCCAAGTACGAACCATCCTGACCAGTCACACCAGTAATTAAGGCTATTTTTTTCATCAGAATCCTTTTTTGCTGTTGAGCCAAAAAACCAGGCTGTTAGATACGAACGGCACGAGGACAAGGAACTTGTCACATAGCCGTATGGACGCTAGTGGACTATCGCTTCGTTTAACCCGTAGCCGTGGTTTTGAAGCCTGCGCTATTTCAACCGCGAAGCGGTGGTGTTGGGTAGCCTGGGGTGCAACCCCAGGGAAAATGCCACACACACAACCTCCGGCTTGCCAACGATCGACCGCATTCGCGGTCGATCGTTGGCAAGCCGGAAAAACGCGGGATGCCTCGATGACCTGGGATTTGCATCCCAGGCTATCGAATTCCGTGCCTTCGGCACTTAATTGCGAGGGCAACAACGGCCGTAGGCGAACATCTCCACTCTGATCCTCGTATAAGGCTTTTGAAGTTGCATTGTTGCAGGTAAATCGTAACATCAAAACCTACGGCGACGGGTTAAATAACACGGCTGCACGCTGGAATTCGTGACAATCGATCAGCGCTCATGCACCGCGCAATCGATCCTCAATTTCCCCCACAGTACTAACGATCCCCCGCGCAAAAACATCTACTCCAGTTGCCGCTTCCAGTTTCACAGTCAACACAGCCAGCTCCAACGAGTCCAGTGCTAAGTCTTGGCGTAGCCGAGTCGCGCGCACGATACCAGTCACCGGTTCCCGCCCACCTTCGACAAGCACTTCGTTGATTTTCTCCACGATCTGTTCCACCATCGCTTACCTTCTATTTCCCTCTAGCCTCTAGCCTCTAGCCTCTAGCCTCTAGCTTCTCGCCCCTAGCCCCTAGCCTCTCCCCCCTCACGACTATCTTCGTTTCCAACTCTCCCCGCGCGTCGCTCACCGTCACCGCCGGACACAACGACCGCTCCCCATAGTACAATGACTCCCAAGCTTCGCTCAAGGAGACTAGGCAGTCTTCCGCAGCTTGGCAGCGAAAACTAATTTCAATATCGCCTCCCCCGGGCAAGCCGGCGACGACCTTGTTAGGTTGTGTTTGTCGCCAAGTCAGTTCTGGCGCAAGTCGCCAGCGAGCCGTGAAGCGATCGCTGCCAGTGACTTGGTCGATCACGCAATAGTTGTCCCCTGCGCGTCGTATATCGCGTTGGTGAACGTAGCGGATCGACGCTGAGAATTCGGCCCGACAGTCCAATTCGGTGGGGCTGGTAAATCTACCACGGGCCTTTGGCCAATGGAACCAAAGAAAATTGGGGCCTTTGGTCATCTGTTCGCTATCGCCAACCTGTACTGTGTTGTGCGCGGTCACCGAGTAGAAATAGTTCTTTATTTTTCGATCTTCGTGATAATAACGAAAACTTCCGGCGTCACGCAAAATGTTTATGCCGTGGACCCACAAATCAACATGCAACATATCGCATTGACCGGGTCGATCACGATACTCGGTAGCCCGCGTCATCAATTGACTATCGGGCCCGCGCATTACGAAATAACCCCCTTGTTCAGCTTGCCAAGTCTCAGCTGTTGGCGGCACACCACCCGGCTCAGGCACTTTACCCGTCAGCCATAGCGTCTTCTCGCTCCAGGGCCCGACGCCCAGCCCAGAGTCCACGCCGCTAACCACGGCTGCCAATTGCAACGTCGGTCGATAGTCTAAATAGTCGCCACAGGCCAAGGGTAGAATGTTGGCACCATCGTTGGAACCATAATTGGGCACACGTCCGTTGTCGCGATCAACAAACTGACTCAACCACTCCGTCGCCGCAGCTACTCTCTGCAACAACTCTTGTGAGAATTCCTCACCCTGCCTTCGCCCCAATTGAATGGCCCAGCACAAATCGTCCAACATCACGCGGTGATACGACATCGAGTGCTGGACGTAGGATCCGTCTCCATAGATCTGGCGCTGTACTTCCGATTCCAACACGCGTCGGCCCAAATCGCACCAGCGCTTCGCCTCCGGGAACTCGGGAAACAACAGACCTACCGTCCACAGCCCCGTCGCTTCACTGAGCGCATGATTGTTCTCTTGGCTAATGGCATAGTTGATATTGGCTTCGATCCGCTTGGCGGACTGCCAGCACAACAGTTCAAATTGTGCAAGTCTCTCTGGCGTGGTACTGGAGCAATCGAACGTCGCCATGACGGCAGTCAGCAACGCCATCAATCGAAAAGCGGTTTCCTGCCCACAGGCCCAAGCCACCGAGTGATTGACTGGGTTTTGCGCAATCCAAGCGTCAATAAACTGCCATAATCGCTCCGCCCAGACATCATCATTGGAATAGACGTGTTGCCTCGCCAAGTCGAAGGCCAGCGCGCAGCGCGATGCCTCCCAAACCAGCTTGATATCGTTGCGAGGTGGCCCCGAGCGCGCCGTGTTGAGCCAATGCTCGCCAACGGGCCAATGAATATTGTTGACTGGATCGAGGTTAAAATTGGGTGGCCAGCCAAGTTCCCCGTGCCAGCGACTGAAGAACGGGTAGTTTCCTTCCACCGCCTGTTCGCAGACGTCAGTTACGGATACCCGCCATTGTTCTGGCGTTACCAGTTCGCGAAGTTGATCGCCGTTCGGAATTGCAAAGAAACGCTGCCGTCGCTGGTTCCATTGCTCAGACCGTTGGGCTTGAGTCAGTCCCTTGTTCGGAAATTTGTCCCACCCATACTCTGTTGGATTCGACCGACGGCGCAACAGTCCACTCCGCATCACCCACGATTGCCACAGCCGTCGCGGCACGTTATCCCAACCAACTCCTTTAGCAATCCAGAGGGCAGAAGCGAGAGGCGAGAGGAGAGAGGCTAGAGGAGAGCGGCTAGAAGCGAGAAGCGAGCGGCGTGAACGTAGGGAATTCATTTCTGGGGGCGAGAAGCAAGCGGCAAGTGGCGAGAAGCAAGAGGCGAGAAGCTAGAAGATTCACTATTTCCATAATCAGGGCTGAAAGCCCAGCCGATTTACTTGCCCCGGCCAAAGGCCTTAGTTATCTACACGGTATTGCAAGCAATGATTTCCGTCCGGGCTCTTCTAGCACTGTCAAGTTCCATTTTAAAATAATTTTCGTACGCTCTTTGCGTACCGCGAAATGTCGTTTTTCAAAGCAATTTTGAAAAGCGTTGGCGGTCTGCCACGGTTGATCGTTTGTTCATAGTTGATGC
>JBGSNE010000131.1:0-16409 GCA_041739785.1 Pirellulaceae bacterium | reverse complement strand
CTAGGTCCTTTTGAATGCCGAAATTCTTGGCGAATTCCGCTACGGTGAAATCCATTGCCCAGCTGTATTCGTGATTGGCACTTGTATTCGTGATTAACACTGAGGAGTAAGATTTCATGGCTGAAGTGAAAAAACTAATCGCGCGAAGTGAAGTGGCGGCGGGAGATACATGGGATCTGACGAGCCTCTACAGCTCGGATGCTGATTGGGAAGCGGACTTTAAAGTCTTGGAGACATTGACCGGTGAGTACAGCAGTTTTCGCGGTCGCTTGGCTGAAGGTTCTAAGGTGCTGGCGGACTGTCTGCAATTGGATTTGAAAGTCGATCGCTTGGCGGAACGCTTGGGAACGTATGCGTTTCTCAAGACCACAGAGGATCAAGCCAACAACACCTATCAAGCTCTCACTGCACGATTTCAGAATCTGGCCGTTAAGGCAGGACAGCTGGCCAGCTATATCCGACCAGAAATCCTCAGTATTCCCGAGACTCAGATCGCAGAGTATTTGGAGTCCCCTGAACTTCAGGACATGCGTTTGGTACTCGAGAGGATCGATCGCTACCGCGCACACACCCTGACCGATTCAGAGGAAAGCCTGTTGGCCATGCAGGGAGAAATGGCTCAGACGGCCAGCAAGGTCTTTCGACAATTGAATGACGCCGATCTAAAATTTGGCGCGATCGAGGACGAAAATGGCCAATCCGTCGAGCTATCGAATTCGAATTTCAGTCAATTTCTGATTTGCCCCAAACGCGAAGTTCGTCAGGCCGCGTTTCACAAATACTACGAGCAATTTGAAGCGCATGAAAACACGTTGTCGGCAACTTTGGCGGGGAGCATTCACGGCGACGTCTACTACGCCCGAGCTCGCAAGTACCCGTCGAGCTTAGAAGCTGCATTGTTCCCAGACAATGTGCCGTCGAGCGTTGTTGAGAATCTGATTGGTTCGGTACGCAAGAATCTACCCGCCGTCCACGAATATCTGGAAATTCGTCGTCGTAAGATGGGGATCGACGAATTACATCACTACGACACTTATGTTCCCATCGTCTCTGACATGGATCAGCAGCGATCGTGGGAGCAAGCGGTCGAGAGTGTCATGGAGTCCCTTAAACCTTTGGGAACCGAGTACTGTCAGACGTTGCGTAGCGGGTTGGCGGGCAGGTGGTGCGATCGATATCCGAACAAAGGCAAACAGAGCGGTGCCTTTAGCTGTGGCACTTTTGACGGTGATCCCTATATTCTGATGAACTACAAACCAGCTGTGCTCAACGATCTGTTTACGCTGGCGCATGAAGCGGGACACTCGATGCACAGCCATTACTCGGCTAAGCAGCAACCGTTTCAGTATTACAACTACACCATCTTCGTTGCCGAAGTTGCCAGTACTTTCAACGAACAATTGCTCACGCAACATCTTCTGCAGACCAGCGATGACGATCGTTTTCGCGCCTACCTAATCAATCACGAAGTCGACAGCGTGCGGGCCACGATCGTGCGGCAGACCATGTTCGCTGAATTTGAGAAGATTACGCATGAGATGGCCGAAGCGGGCGAACCGCTGACGGTTGAATCATTTAAGGCGGTCTATCGAAAACTGCTCCAAGACTACTTCGGCCCGAAATTCGTAATCGACGATCAACTGACGCTGGAGTGCTTTCGCATTCCCCATTTTTATCGCGCCTTTTATGTCTATAAATATGCTACTGGACTGTCCGCCGCCATCGCTCTGTCACGACGCGTTTTGAATGGGGGGCCGCAAGAATTGGCAGACTACTTGCAATTCCTCAGTAGTGGTTGTTCTAAGGACCCACTCGATCTACTCGCTTCGGCAGGCGTCGATATGACTAGCCCGCGACCTGTGGAGATCGCTTTGGAACACTTTGGTGACCTAGTTCGACAACTCGATCAATTGACCAGCTAGTGCTTGAGCGATGACAAACAGTCCGACGACGAATGCTTCCGTTGCAAACCCAACCCATCCTGAGCGCATAGTGTTCACCCGCGATGAGTTGGCCAATACGCTGACCCATGGCCTGGGGTTCGTCTTCAGCTTGGGAGCGGTCGTCTTCTTCTGGTATGCGACCAGCGAAAAACCGTTGGGGTTGCGTGTTAATTGTTTGCTATTCGCCATCTCGATGGCCACTGTCTATTTGTGCTCGACGCTCTCCCATGCTGTACTCGATCTGCGGTGGCGGAAGCGAATGCGAGCTTGGGATCAAGGGACAATCTACCTATTGATTGCCGGCACGTATTCGCCATTTATGTGGCAAGGGAGTCCGCCGGGCTGGACTGGGACGATCATGACTGCCGTGTGGTTGGCTGCCGGCTTAGGATTCTATTTGAAGGTAATAGCCACTTACAAAATTGACGCAGTCTCTACGGTTACGTATGTGTTGTTGGGCTGGCTTCCCGCGATGGCTTTGTTCTCCGGTACACCAGTGGTCTGTGTGACTTGGATGGTAATGGGCGGTCTAAGTTACACGTTGGGAATCTTGTTCCTAATTCGTAGTCACCGCGCTTGGTTTACACACTCACTGTGGCACTTGGCCGTGATCTTGGGGTCGCTGTGCCATTGCATCGCGATCAACAAATTGATCGCACTAGCCTAGCAAGGCAGGACGCTGGCGGGCTGTTGATGCAAACGATGCTGGCGATGTAGGAGTGAGCCGTGGGCCGTAAGGCACCCGGCAATGTCGCCCGGTCGCTCACGCGTCGCGGCTCACTGAATCACGTCGAGCGAACTCTTCGCCTACCGCGGACGCTGGTCGCAATTAGAATTTCCAACGTAGCTCGACGCGCGAGCCACTGAGATCACGGGCGTTCTCGCGCCAGCCGACCATGTGATCGGTGCGAAAAATCCAGGCGTTGCTCAATGGCTTCTGATAACGCATACCGATGGCGTACTGGTCGCCGGGTGCGTTTCTTAAGCTGGGCTGACCGTTGGCCGACAGCGCGGCTGCTTCAAGTATCAATTGATGCTGGAAGTCAGCACCTAAGAGATTGACCCCAAGTGCGGCGCCGCTGGCGTTAACACCCGTCGCATCCAGCGTCGGATAACCGGTCAGACCATCGGTCTCGAAATTGATGCCGGTATTATTGAGAATGCCACCTGCATTGTTGGCCCGCGCTAAACTTTGGGTGCGTCCCTGTCCGTAGAAGAAATTCAGATAGGGCACCAGCGTATTGGGAGCCTTGCTGATCAGTGAATTCTCAATCAGCAGCATGTGTCCGTCAGCAGTTCTCTGATCGCTGGGCAAACTCTGGCCCAAATTAGTGATGTAGCGAACAGCGTTCGAGACTCTGTCGAAATAGCGACGCGTGTAAGCCACGGACAAATTGTGATAGCTGCGATGCCCACCGACATCATCGTGCACGAAGGCATAGTCAGCCTCGATGTAGCCATCGTAAGCTTCAATGAACCAAGCGGTACCGAAGAACTCAGCCGCGTTGTTGTCTCCCTGGAAGGCGTCAGTGTTGATCTGATCTGAAGCCCAAAAGAACGTAGCGTCGTAATTCGACCATTTGAGCAATGGGCTATTCTTGGACGGAATTGCAAATGCAGCGCCAATCACGTTGTCTGCCGCCCAAATCCCGTTCTGGTAAAAGACTGGCATGAAACCTACGGAGAAGGGCAAATCAAACGGAGCGTTTTGATCGGTCCAACCACCCCAGATGGCTCCGGCGTCCCCTTCGAAAAACAGATTGTCCAAACGCATGTCGGTCCGGTTTTTGAACTCAACACTATCGGTAAAATCGAGTCGTGTATAGTCGCCAGCACGATCCAACGGCCCCATAAACGCATGCAATCGTTCTGTAGCGGTGAGCTCTAGATCCATGTCTAGGTTCAAGCGATAGGCCAAATTGTGGATATCACCTGCAGCGTTACGATTGATACCAATCCCTGTGCGATAGTCACCGTACACCATGAAGTGTGGCATCGCCAGATTGTAGCGCCCAAACCATTCTTTGGCGGGTGGGTATATTCCACCGGTATACAGAGGCCGCCACAATTCAACCCAAGGCCTTTGTACGGGGACAGCAGATTTCCCTCGGTACGGCGAGAGTTCCGAACAGGGATCCGTGGGGAGTGGGGAGATGGGTGGGGGCGAAAACACTCCAGGATAGTAGGGAGCCCGCCATGACTGTTCATCAATGCAGGGATCCGTCTGCAGACCAGCTGCCGTGTAAAATGTCGGTCCAGTAGGCTTCTTGGTGTCGTCGGGTTTCTGGTCAGGGATACGACCGGTTCCCACGGCGGAGCCTGTTGCCGACGTTTCAAAACGGTTCTCGGTGACGGTTGGCCTGGGGACCGCCGGCTGCGATTGAGTTGGAGCTGGGATAGAACCAACAACCTCCGGCGGCAGGGCATCGAGTGGATTGAACGTCGGTGGTTGCTGAGGTTTGGCTGGCAGACCTTCCACCAGATTCCGTGGAGCCCCTGGTGGTGCAGGAAGGTCTTGTAGCAGAGGGGGCTCGGCCTGTGGCTTGACCGCCGGCGGCGACGGAGCGGCTCCTTCCGCGCCTACCAATTCAGGCGGTAGTGCCAAATCTGCCAACGCAGTGTTGTCAGAAACAAGCCGTGATTTACGCAACGGCTGTGGTGCGTCTATTACAATCTCAACGCTCCGTACGGGCTGGGGTTGTGTGAGTATCTGACCGCCTCCGGCAAATGGCTTGTTCGCCGCAGCTGACGAGCTCTGCGGAATTGTTTGCACTGGCCATCCGAGCGTGACGGTCGGCTTCGCGCGATCAAGCACTAATACCTGTTGTGCAGGCAGACTGCGCGCGCCAGCCAATGTCCAGCACATGGCTAACATGACTGGGCGAAGAACTCGGAGATTGGGGCGTATTGCAAACATCAAGTAATTCGGGGCAATCGAAGACTAGCGAACGGTGAATTCGACACTGTAGGGATGCAAATCGATCGTTTGCTCGAGCATTCGTCGCTCCATTTCTGTCGTGGCTCCGCAGAAGCGCATGAAGTAGATTGGTTCCATGCGACTTCGCATTCGAGCGGAGAGTCGGTAGGTACCGGGTTGGCTCAACAACTCACCTGGGATCCGATATCGCGCGATCTTGTTTCCTAGCGGAGGAATCGATTTCTGCTCCATGCGAATGAATGGGGGATGATTCATGACGGTGTAGGGAATGTTCCCAGGCCGTAAGAATGGTAGCTGATCAATGTCAACGTTAACCGGCAAGTACATTTCCCGGTCCGGGCCTTTGACACCAGTGGTAATAAATTGCGTTTGAAGATTGAACAGTTGTCGATCGGGCGGAATCAATCGCTGGGTAACTAGCAAGGAATGATGATTGGCCAGGTCGCCGTTGGCATCGAGATAGCCTGATTCCCATAGTCGTGATCCGTCCGGGCCAGTCAACACCACGTTCAACCACAATTGTGGTTGGGCGCCCAATGAACCGCTGGGACTATTATGCCCCTCGCTGATGTTATGAACGTTAAAGTGCAATTGCAATTCTGTTCCGATTTGTGGTGCCTGCTGGAAAAACGGCCCTTCGACATGCATCCCCGCTTCCATGACGGCGATCGACGAAGCTTTCTTGATATCCAGTAACTTAAAATTCTCGTCTAACACCTTGCGGGCATCACGCCGTTCGTCGGCAGATGTCCAAGCCGCTGGAAACGGGGCGATGATTTGACGGTTTGCTACGGCTTTTTCAAAAGCGTCTGTCCCCCACCCGCTTCGCCAGTCGTATTGCACCCACTGATCAATGGTCCAGCGAAAGGCTTTTTCATTTTGCGGAAAGATCCCAGGGTGGGCGATGGAGTTTCCCGGGCCGAAAAACATATGATTCGAATGCTTTCGATTATTGTCGACCGTTTTGCCGCTCATTTCAGCAGCAGCACCAACTTCATATCCAAGAGGCTTGCCGGGAACCATCCCCATGTGGCAATCCTGACAACTGATCCCTTTCTTACATGCCGGACCCGCCCGATACTGTGCCCATACAACCTCTAAACTGATGCCCGGATGTACGGCCACTTGGTGGCACGCTTGGCAATAGGCACTCTCGCTCAGTTGTTCGAACTGGATACCTTGCCAATGAATTTCCTGGCCAGGACTTTTGTCGTTGGGATCGAGTTTAATTTTGTAGTTGTCTTTGTCGGCGATGGCGCGCGCTACGCCATCCCCACCGATGCTGCCGTAAACAGGCGCCTGTAATGGACCGGGTTCGATACGCCGTTCGCCATGAACGCGACCATACGCTTCCTTGACGCGGTGACAGGCGACGCAGGTTACCCCCTCGCGATAGACTAAGGGAGCATCAACGATCGAAGCTTCGCGAGGAAAGTTTAATTGCACCGCAGCGGGCGAATGGCAGCGCAAACAAAACGTGCCAACCGTGCCTTGCGATAATTCGGTAATCTTTTGTTCAAATTTATGAAACATCGGTGAGATGGCCGCGTAGGCATGCGCGCTTACTCGCCACTCGTCATAGATCTTTTGGTGACATTTGGCACATTTCGTAGCCGAAGGATACAAATCGTTGGCGAATGCCTCAGCATGTGGGTCGATTCCGGCGGGAACACCACCGCGCGACGGTGGTTCGCTACCGTGTGGGGAACCAGGAAGCTGCCCGCGAGTTGTGGATGAATTTACACTTGGGCCCATCGCTTCCAGCGGCGAGATGTCCTCCGGGTTTAACGCAGGGCGATCCAATAATCCACCGCTACCAACGAGCGGCTCAGACAAACGTTGATCGTGTGCGTCGAGCAGCGATTGGTTATTGGTCAGGATTGCCTGAACCGAATGCCGCAGCGTAGCAGTCGGGGGAGGAGCCAGTTGACGATAGCGATTTTGGAAGCCGTTGGTGGGCGGACTCTGAGAACTAACCTGATGAGCCTTACCGGCGGCGTCAACCCACACGCCTGGGGCTGCAGGCGATTGTGACCACACCTGGGGCGGATTGACGAGCGTCAGTAGGCTGGCTAATGCTAGCCAGCTCGCCATCGATCGGCGCGGTCCCAAGGAATTCACTGCTAACTCCAAGCTTGACTAGCGGTAAGAGAGAATCGTTTGCTCTTCGTATCGTCCGGAACAATCGCGCAAGTCAACAAAAGCTGACTAACCCGTACCATTTAGCCATTCGCTACCAGTCCTTCAAAAGCGTATTCAGCCCAGTCTCCCCAGTCTTGTTTGGAGGAATTTCCCGTCACATTAAAGCTAGCAGTGCGAAAACGATGTAGGGTTTAGGTGGTATCTAGGTTTATTTGGCTGGAGAAAAGTGATGAGTCGTGACCAAAACGAACGACAAGAATATCGCTGCTGCATTGCATCCGAGAACTCTGCTGGTAAATTGAAAATCAGCGGACACGTTTACGACGTTTCTGTGCTCAATACATCACGAACAGGATTCTGCATCCGCGCAAGTAATTCCGTCGCCAACAAACTACGTGGCAAAAGACGCCCGATACTGCTTTACGCCGGTGAGACTTGGGAAGTGGAATTGAAGTCGCGTTTTAGCGATGAATCCAAATTTACGAATCTAGGCATGACTCGCGTTCGCGACTTGACAAAGTTCACTCAGCCATCCAGTTGGTTTTCGGGGTTGTTCTCCAGTTCTAACTATCAATCCGATCCGACGTTTCTTGCGTTCTTGGTCCTTGCATTTCTCACGGCCATCATTTCGCTGCCTGGAATAGGCGATTCATTGGGGACCGCTCCCAAAGTTCGCGAAGTGATTAAGTCAGTGATTGACTAAGGGACCGTCCGTAAATAAGTTGCCGTTTTAGCGGAACGGCGCAAGCCGTCCGGTGTCGTAAAACTTTAGCGGAACGGCGCAAGCCGTCCGGTGTCGTAAAACCGGAGGGCTTGCGCCCTGCCGCTACAATTCGATCCGGTAACTTATATTGGGTCGGTCCCTAAGTCGCGACTTGTTCATGAATGCTTTGTCTAACCTAAGAATTGGGTTACAACGCGGTCGGGAAAAGGTGTCGGACACCAAAAGTGCAAGCACCCGCAGGGCCGTTCCGGCTTTTGGTGTCCGACACCTTTTCCCGCCCCCAACTTTTCCAGAAAAATCGCTAGTCACCTTTGCTTTGGCTACGCGAATGGCGATATACTCAGGGGTACGTGCTTCTGCCGTAAAATGCCGCAAATGAGCGTCTATATTCCGCTAAGGCTTGGTGCATACTGAGCTAATACGCGAGTTGGTCGCGGTTTGGGGCTCTCCTTTGACATGAGGGTTTGGCCATGGAATCGATACGTAAGCAAGCTCGCATCGCGCGGCGTCGCCTGATCACGGAACGATTCTTGAGCTATTTGCCGTGGACGCTTTCGGTCGCATTGGCATTGGCACTCGTGGGGCTGGCGCTACCGAAACTGATTTTCTTGGATATCGATTCAGCGGTGTGGATGGCGAGCTGGCTAGGTGGCGCTTCGCTGGTTGGGCTAATATTCAACGTATGTCTCACGTTGATTGGTCGTCCCACTGCCGCTGACGCTGCCTCGGAGATCGACAAACGCTTTACGTTACGCGAACGGTTATCCAGCGCACTGCTGTTAGCTCCCGTAGATCGCGAAACGGATCTGGGACAAGCTCTGGTCGCCGATGCAAATCGTCGCGCTGAGCAGATCGATGTTCGTGACCGCTTTACGTGGGGCTTTCATCGTGGCTTGCTCTTGCCTGTTATGCCACTGCTGTTGGCGGGCGCTTTGTGGTTCGCTCCCAATCGCGACGCGCCTGAGCCGATCGTCACGGCTGAATCGCTGTCGTTGACGCAAATCAAGAATTCGACCAAGCCCTTGGTTGAGCAACTCAAAAAGAAGCGACTCGAAGCCGAGAAGCAAGGGCTGACCGAAGCGGTCGACATGTTCAAGAAACTGGAAGGGGAATTGGCCAAGCTTGAGAAGGATACCAAGCTCGACACCAAACAGTCGCTGGCCAAACTCAATGACATCAAGCAGCAATTGGAAGAACGCCGCAAGGAATTGGGCAGTTCGGAGAGCCTGAAGAAGAACCTACAGAACTTAGAGAAATTCGAAGCTGGACCGGCAGACAAGCTGGCCGATGGTCTCAAACAGGGCGACTTCGAGAAGGCGGAAGAGGCGCTCCAGAAACTCATGGAAAAGATAAAAAATGGAGAAATGAACCCAGCCGATATGCAGCAACTGCAAAAACAACTGGCCCAGCTTGAAAAATCGCTCTCGGAAGCCGCCAAGGCACACGAGCAATCCAAGCAGGCGATCAAGGATCAAATCCAACAGGCCGAAGCGGCTGGCGATATGCAGAAAGCAGCACAGTTGCAACAAAAGCTAGCCCAGATGCAGGCCCAAGATGCCAACATGGCTATGATGCAGCAGATGTCAGACGCCTTATCGAAAGCTCAACAGTCGATGAAACAAGGCGATATGCAAGCCGCACAAGATGCGCTGGCCCAAATGGCGAGCCAATTGCAACAGATGAATCAATCCGATTCCGAGCTTCAGGATTTGGATCAATTGATGGATAGCCTGTCGCAAAGTAAATCGCAAATGGCTTGCAAGCAGTGCAACGGTGCGGGCTGCCTCTCTTGTATGGGAAGCATGCCCGGCCAAATTCCCGGTATGGGCTTGGGCGAAGGGCAGGGAGCTGGCGATCGACCCGAGGAGGAGGATCAAGTCGATTTCTTTGACTCGCGCGTCCGCGACCAAATGAAGCTCGGCGAAACGGTCTACGGCGGCAAGGTTGGTGGCGAAAACCGAAAAGGAGTCACGCAAGTTGAAATTCAGGATGCTGTGCTCAGTTCTATGACCGAAGAGCCTGAGCCACTCGACGACACGCCACTTCCAAAACTTCAACGCGATCACTCCCGCGACTACTTCAACACCCTGCGCGACGGCAATGTATTAAAGTAACTTGGAAACAGGCTAAAGCTCGCCCTTAGGTAAATGTCAGGAGTTCACTGTCACAGTATTCCGTACAGCAGTGCCTGTCGACCAACCGTCGATTGACATTCCTAATTCAGCCATTGCCACCTTGACGCACAATGGGTTTGCCATCACAGGTCGCGACTCAACTTCGGTTGCGCTGGCTGGACCGGGGCTGAACAGTACGAAACAGAATCCACCGCAGGGTGCGTCAGAAATCACTTTGAGACTCAGTGGCAATCAATTGGCAGCGGAAGCCGAAATGAAAGGTATTGATCAAATGTAACGCTTCCTGTACCGAAAAGCACAGTAATCTCGAAGAAACCTGCCACTCTTATCCGCCATGTTTCGCCATGTTTCGCCATGTTTCATTGACCAGCGGTTAGGGACCACATGTTCAATGGTCAAGATATCCGTGACCGCAGCTAACAAAAAACCCTTGCGAAGCAAGGGTGATGAAAGCTCTGGATTTTTGCAATCGACGGATGCAGTGACCCCTATGGGACTCGAACCCATGTTGCCGCCGTGAAAGGGCGGTGTCCTAGACCACTAGACGAAGGGGCCAATCATTGGCTCTGTTGGTCTCAACCAACCAGAGCGAGAATTTTTAACAGGTGGGCTGCCATTGGTCAAGTCGTATCGCCACAGATCACGCGAAGAGTTTAATTGGAAAGATGTATGGCGGAATTTGGGGAGAGTCTTCGCGAACAGTCGGGCAGTCACGCCCGCATGGAAAAAATCAAGTCGCCAATTTCGATCGTAACTTGCAGCGAATCGGGTTGACGAATTCATTGTTTAACCCGCAGCCGTAGGCGAGGAGCTTGACACGGATCCTCGCCTACGGCTGCGGGTTAAACAATGAGAGCCCATATCTATGGAGTGTTGAAAAACACGCGACAGATATAGGCTCTGATTTTCATTGAAAATCGACTCGCATTGTTGCAAAAATGCGGCCGATCGGTTTTAATCTTGAATTGTGCTGGCGTTGCTTGAGGCATCATCCGCTTGCTGGCTGCGCTGGATGGCGTCGTAGACCTCGCGGCGATGCACAGGCACCTCGCGTGGTGCTTCCACCCCCAAACGTACCTTGTCTCCACGGATTTCTACGACAACAATGGTGATGTCATTGTTGATGACGATGCTCTCGTTCTTTTTGCGAGAAAGTACTAACATCAGACCCTTCCTTTGGTAATTGGCTCCGGGCCGATTCCTATTCTGGGATGTTCGGCTTGCAATTGTTCGAGTTACTGCGGAATTTCAGCCAGACTACAACTTGTGGCTTGCTACATTCACTCTACGCACTATGTAGCCAGAGTCAAGAAAACCTAGCCCCCCAACCGCACTTTTTGTTGATTTTTTGCAACTTCTGGTGCGAATAGTCAACCGAGAGTCGTCAAAATCGGTAAAAACTACTCACAAGGCACTCCATGTCAGCCTCACAAGAACGGGGAGAATGTGACAAAAAATCTCTGTTTTCGACCTTAATACAGTGCCTGATTTTCTTCCTGGTCACTTTTTTGTGCGTGAGTGAAGGTGTTCCTGGAATCAACGAATCGCACTATCTCCCTAAAGCAAAACATTTGTGGAACAGCGATTTTGCTCCTGGCGACCTGTTCCTCCAGTCCCACGATTCCCATTTTCTAGCCAGTGCCGTGGCTGGAATAGCGGCTCAAGCGCTCTCGCTTGATGTGGTTGCTTGGTTGGGGCGCGCAATTAGCTGGGGCTTATTGGCATGGGCTTGGTTAACGCTGTGCCGAAGTGCCAAACTTCCACTGGCTTTGCGCCCTTTTGTACTGGCCACTTGGTTATTGGGAGTTCACTTTGGAAACTGGGCCGGAGAGTGGGTGGTCGGTGGCTTCGAAGCTAAAACAATCGCCTACCCGCTAGTTATTCTGGGACTTGCAGGGGTTGTGGCCGGCCAGTGGAAATGGGTTTGGGTGGCCATGGGAGGAGCCATGGCTTGGCACCCGCTGGTGGGTGGCTGGGCTGGACTCACTGCCGGCATCGTCTGGCTATGGCAGGGCAATTTAAAAGAAGAAGTCCCCAAACAGCTGCCTTGGCTGTTCGCAGGCGCGGCCTTGGCATTAGTGGGGGTGGCACCAGCCGCACTCGGACTGGGTGGGCCTGACGTAATCGAAAAAGTTAGCGCGGCCCAAGTCCATGTCTTCATGCGCTTGCCACATCACCTCTCCCCACAACTCTTCGCCGTTCACAGACATTGGGCGGCTTCGATTTCGCTGCTCGCGTTTGCGTTCGCTACGATTCTCTGGACGAGCTCCAATCGTCACAGCCAATCAAACGACAATAAAACTTCGAAGCTTCAGACTGGACTCGGCAGACTGCTTTTGTGTGGTTGGATGTCGGTGATCTTTGCACTTTTGGGACTGGCCATCGATTGGTCGCTCAGCGTGCCGCGTCCAGACATTGCCGCCAAGCTCTTGCGGTTCTATTGGTTTCGCTGGTCGGACATTGCTGTGCCCCTGGTCAGTTCAATAGTTATTTGGAATTGGCTAGCAGGAGCAATCGTTTCATCCTCAGTTTCAACCTCGCCGCACTCTCCATCCCACCGGCCTTTGGAGCACCAGTGGTTAAAGAACGGCCTCTTGGCTGTGGCCATAGTGGCAACCATCTTGGCCGCCGCAAGCCGCTTGCAGTTAAACGAAACTCGCCACGTTCCGGCAGCTGATCGTCTCGTGGTCGAGTCGGTCGGTCGAAACGCGATCGATACCGAGCGCTATGTTGATTGGCTGGCCGTTTGCCAATGGATCCGCGAAAACAGCCCGTCAGATTCGTTCTGGCTGACCCCCAAGTATCAGCAATCGTTCAAATGGCATGCACAGCGGGCTGAGGTCGTGTGTTGGAAAGATGTACCGCAGGACAATGCCTCGGTTATCGAGTGGTATCATCGCATCCAAAACTGTGCCCCGCCACGCGATCGCTCGGGGCGGATACGTGATTGGACCACCGAAGAATTGATCGACCTCAGTGCCCAATACGGCTTCCGCTGGATACTGCTGGATCGAACCTATCAGTCGCAGCCACCTGCTTTGGAAATCAAATATCCAGTGGTTGAAAACGGACATTATATAGACAATAGATCATTTGCCGTGCTCTACATCCCTGATGCCCTGCTGCGGGAAAAATCTAAATAGACGACACTTCGGTTGATTGGATGATTGCCGAACATGCTATCGATCTCTGAACGGCGCCCCATTTGTTCAGAAAATACAAACATTAAGGCACTTGCGTTAGGTAAAATCGAATGGACGGGCATATCCGAACTACAACTAGGCCGCTGGTGCGTCAATATTCGCCGAAGTTGTGAAAAAACTGAGCGAAGTGGGCGCTAGCCCTTGCTGCTTCCTGAGTTACAGGCGGCTAATGCCCAATGGTACCCACTTTTTGACCTGGCCCCATAGTGAACCCACAACAGGCGAGTCCAGAGGAAACGGAAGCATTACATCCGACCTCTCTGTTTCCTCCGTTCTCTCTTGTTTAAATCCTGGAGATGTGACTTGAATCACCAACCAAGCCAGCCTCAAGTCGAATCGCAAATCAGTTATAATGAAGTTTGCTGGCAGCGTGCGGTTACCAAACGCTCCTTGTTAGACTGCCACATGTCCCGCTGACTGCATCCCACCTCGTTTGCCTACCACTGAACCGTTGTCCTCAAATCCTTGCAAGGGATTCATCTTGAACTCGAAGATTTCGCGCGTACGTTGCTACGTGGAGTTGGTGCTGCGGTGGCTCTCCCGTGTTTAGAAATCATGACTCCTTCGCGCAGCATAGCTGGCGCTGCTGGGCCGCCGGTCCGCATGGCGTATTTCTATGTTCCCAATGGGGTCCACATGCCTGCCTGGCGCCCCGAAGCCCGAGAACAGCTGCAGAATCTTCCCCCAACCCTCGCCGCGCTAGAGCCCGTTCGTGATTCAGTGACGGTGATCAGCAATTTAGCCGCCGATCACTGCGATGGTAACGGGGCTGCTCACGAACCGGCCGGTGGTGGTTTTCTGGTTGGTAAGAAATGCAAACATTCCGAACAACCCGAAGTTGGCGGCAAGTCGGTTGACCAAGTCGTTGCCCAAGAAATTGGACTGGCCACACCCGTCGACTCATTAGCACTGGGCATCGATCCAGGCCATCGCGGAGACCATGGCTACAGCGGTACCTACATGTCACATATTTCATGGCGCAGTCCAACCACACCCGTTTCGTTAGAACTCAACCCGAGACTGCTTTACGTTTGACTTTTCCGAGGTCAACGGCCAACCGTCCCCGATTGGAGTCAATCAAGCAAATCTGCTGCGACATTCAAATCCGACTCAATCGAAGCCAGCATACTGGACTTGGTGCAAGACGAGACCAAGTCGCTGCAATGACAACTCGGCTTTCACGACCGTCGCAAGCTCGAGGAGTATCTTGATGGTTTGCACAGTGTGGAACGCCGCATTGAGCTCAGCGAGCAGGATCAACATTCGCACCACCAAGATGCCTTTGTCGAAGACCCGTTGCTCCACGCCGACGAACGCGAGATACCCGAGTTGATCATTCCCGGCGGCAAGGGAATTCCAAGTGATTATGCTGAGCATGTCAATTTGATGCTCGACATTCTGACTCTTGCGTTTCAAACCGACACGACGCGCGTGGCCAGCTTCATGTTTTCATACGAAAAATCAGGTCGCTCCTACCGCGAAATCAACGCCCCCCGCTCTCATCATTCCACTTCTCATCATCAACAAAAGCCTGAGAATCACGACCAACTTACCAAGATCAATTCGCATCACATGTCCCTGTTCGCCCGCATGCTGCAGCGCATGTCGCAGATTGAAGAAGGCTCATCGCGGCAGTCGGCTCGCAGCCTGGGGCCCCGATGGGTTTGACCGCCGCCGAACAGCAGAACCGCCGACGAGCCCAAGCGGTACTGAACCAATTCGCCGAACGGGCTTTTCGCGGGCCGGTGGAAGAGTTTTATCTCCATCGTTTGCTAAGGGTCTATGATCAGGCAATCGAGCAAGGCGAATCACGCGACACAGCCATAGGGCATTGCTTGGCCGCCATACTCATTTCGCCACGTTTTCTCTATCGTATCGAGCAGGATCAGCCCACTGCGCGCCATCCTTATTTGGTGAGTCACTATGAGTTGGCGTCGCGGCTCAGCTTTTTCCTGTGGTCGCGTCCACCTGATCACGAGTTGCTGCAGCGAGCACGCGAGGAACGCTTACACGACCCCCAAGTGTTGCGACGACAGACGCTCCGCATGTTGACCGATCGTCGCTGCCGTGCCTTGGTGGACAACTTTTTTGCGCAGTGGCTGGATCTACGACGGCTCGACACACACCAGCCGGATCCTAATTTCTTTCCAGAGTTTGATGCGGAGCTTTGTCGAGCGATGCGTGATGAGGCGAACTTAATTCTATTGGAGATCATTGCGGAGGATCGCGCGGCAACGCAACTGATCGACTCCGATCACACCTACGCCAATGCAAGACTGGCCTTGCATTACGATCTGCCTCCGGTAGATAGTAGCACTCCTGTGCGGGTTGAGCTGCCTGATCGAAGACGAGGCGGATTGTTAGCGTCGGCTGCACTTTTAATGCTTCAGTCCGACCCTGGGCGAAGCAACATTCCGCGTCGAGGCAATTTCATTGCCGGTCAGCTCTTAGGTGATCCACCCCCACCGCCTCCGCCCGGTGTACCGCCATTGGAAAATAGTAGCGATGGTACGAGGCGCTCGTTGCGTGAGACATTCGAACTTCATCGAAGTAGTGCCGATTGCAAGGCTTGCCATGTCAAGATTGATCCATTGGGGTTCAGTTTGGAAAACTTTGACGCCATTGGGCGTTGGCGGGACACCGACGCGGGTATCGCCATCGACGCCTCGGCCGAACTTGACGACACCCACAAATTTGTTGGCATCGTTGGACTCAAGGATCACTTGTTATCGCGTAAATCAGACATCGTCGGCGAGCTGTGCCGTGGCCTACTGATTTACGCCCTCGGACGTGGTTTTCAAGCCAGTGACCAATGCGTGGTTGATCGCATGGTCACTGCCGCCGAGAAGAACGACTATCGTTTTTCGGCAATCGTGTTGGAACTTGTGACCAGCGTCCCATTTACTCACCGCCAGAATCCTGAATACTGAATCGGTTTCTTACAGCGGAACGCACTACGACTTTCCCTGTTATTTCTATCCTAGAAATTGTTCGGCGTTCCCATCATTCGTGACTTAAGTTCACAACGCAATTTTTTGCATGTCACCTTCGACCGACAACACCGATCGTGACTTTTCAGACGATTTCAATGGACCTCACAGGCGAAATCATCTCAGCATGACTTAGTCGCAACTATTTTTTGGGCTGCCCCTAGACACAAAGACGCTCATGAGTACTATTTATCTCGCGGGATGGAGCAGCCCGGTAGCTCGCGAGGCTCATAACCTCGAGGTCGTCGGTTCGAATCCGGCTCCCGCAACTTCTCTGTTTGGTTAGGAAACTGACCGCAGTAGGTTATTTGATTAAGCCGGTGTCTTGCAGCAA
>JBGSNE010000120.1:0-151795 GCA_041739785.1 Pirellulaceae bacterium | reverse complement strand
TGTTCACGATCTTCTTGGAGAAAAAGTCGCATTGCCACATCGTCTTGGCGTGCCGCTTGAGAAGCTCGTCCCAAGTGCCAGCGCCACGCTTGGGTCCAGTGTCGAAACCGTTGCGTCTGAGGTGTTTTTCACAGTATTGCGAGTGACCGAGCGGACTCCCACCCTGCGCAATTGGAAGAGGAGAATACGGGTGAAGCCCCAGCCGGTCTCATTCGCAAGTTTGAGAATCAGTTTCTCGATCTGCTCGGCGGTGCAAGGCCGGCCATTCTTCGTTTGGCGCGCCGGCCTTTTGACTACGGCTTCTCGGATTCAGCGGCGGATGGTACCGGGATGCACGACGGTGGCCAGTTCGTTCAGAGCCGAACCCAATATGTGGGCAAAACGGACCAAACGCGCCTTCTCTCTTTGGGTTAGACTGATACGACATGGCAGGCGGCTCCGCAGGATCCGGTTCTCCGCCTCGGGGTAGCTGACTTGTCGAGCCAATTCCTTCTGCGTGGAGCGGGCGATGACGAGCATGAGCGATGTATAGATTTGCGAAAGCTGGCCATCGTGAAAATGCGGTTTTCTCAAAGAAATCAAGGATGGAGCACTGTTTTTTGCACGGCGCAGGCAGGCTTTGAATTTAGTTCGCCAACGGTGAAAATCAAAATCACGCCGACCGCGAAAACAGTGGTATGCAGCTCTCGATAGCTGCTGAACTTCAGATTGCATCACTTGTATCCCCCAGAGTGATTGTAAAGCTACTTTTCCGAGCTAGCACGGCCATGAGCCTGCCACCGGTCGGGACTCGCAATCTGGTAAGTCGCTGCCAGACAAGCATTTACGAAAGATCGCTCACTATTTTGCTTTCCGTGTAGAGGCACCACCCGGGGAGGCGTAAACACCTAGCTTCCGATCGTTGCGATCCGATGGCAAGACATACGGGGCGACTCTTCGGTCATCAGGATCTGTTCGTAGACTTGGCTGTCCTTCCTCGGTCCCCTAGTGAGCATTTGCACCATCCTCGGGAACCACCAACTCGCGTGGTATACCCCCCTTCTCGTTCGAGGCTTTACTGTTCCCGCGAGCGATCTCGGGCCAAAACGAGAGCTACCATCATTAAGGACAATAGTAGAGTGCAGCGGTTAAAATCTTCATTGTTCGCTCTCTTGTGAGTGGCAAGGCAGCACAAACCCAACGTGGACAGATACCGAGAAACTGTCCACACTTTATTATAAATATGGACGGCGGCTCTCGGTCAGCGGTTCCCAAATTGGATCATTTCATGTACGACAGGCTGCCCCTCGCAATTTACGTTGTGCAATGAGCGAATGCTGATCTCGCCATTGTCAGAATTCCAGATCGAAGACTGTCGAAAAATCTAGCAGATCATCAACTTCAAATGAGTCTAATTCAATAAGTTCCTTGAAACTCAGCGTTAGCACTGCACGTCTTGCCGCCGCATCAGCCAGGTTACCACCCGTGGTGACGGCTGCACGGTTGTTATCGCTTCGTTGAGACAGTACCGGGGGGGTGCGAGCATCGTTCGTCGCTTTCGGACTGGTCTGAGCTGAATTGTAATTGGACTGAGCGACGCTGCCCGGCAAGGCTTGAGAAGGCGTCACTGCCCAAAGTTCGATGCCATGAATTCCCTGGTCGGCATCCAGATACAGCGTTCCATTGGCAGAAGTGAACCAGTTCGAAGAAGACAAACCGTTGTTGGTAGTGCCGACTAAGACCCGTTGTGTGGTGCCCCCGGGGAGGCCATCGCTCATCCACAATTGGCGACCGTTGACGCCGTCATCAGCGGTGAAATACAGCGTGCTACCAACCTTGATTAAGTTCTCAGGGGAAGAATCCCCGGTGGGATTTATGTTCGCAATCATCGCGGGACCGCCCGCGTCATATTTCCAGAGCTCCCGGCCATACACGCCATTGCTGGCAGCGAACCACAGGGTGCTCCCGGTGGGGTCGCTGAGTAGTCCTCCAGGGGATGAGCTGCCTGGGCCCGGGTTAATTTCCGTGACTGGAGCAGTCCCCATGGCGTCACTCTTCCATAACTCATAGCCGGTCGATTGCGTGCCGGCCATGAAGTAGAGAACGCCTCCCACGTTTGCTAGATTGTCGGGGGAAATGTTCATTACTAGGACAGTGCCGCCACTGGTGCCGTCCGACTTCCAAAGACCGCGGCCTTGGCCGTTGTCGGCGCGGAAAAACAGATTCGTGTTGACTTGGGTCAGACTGCCCGGGGAGGAGTCTGCTTTGCCTGTTCTAATGTCCTTGACCATGTTAGTTGTTGCCGCCGTGCCATCACTCTTCCATAGTTCCCAGCCTGACTTGGTCGTATAAGCGCGGAAAAAGAGCCGGTTATTGACAGCGGTCAAATTGCTAACCAAGGAACTGCCACTGCCGGCTAAAATGTCTTTGACCATCTTAGTTGTTGCTTCCGTGCCATCACTTTTCCATAGCTCGCGGCCGCGACTCGGATCGTAAGCGGTGAAGTAGAGGCTGGTGCCCACGGCGGTTAAGCTCTGCGGCGATGAACTGCCGCTACTGGCATAGATATTCTTTACTAACACGGCACCATTCACTGTATCACTCTTCCACAGCTCGCGGCCATTCACTCCGTCATCGGCTGTAAAATAGAGAGTGCCGCCGACATTGACCAAGTCCTGAGGGGACGAGTCACCATGGGGATTGATGTTTTTGACAAGCGTCGTGCCCGTCGCTGTTCCATTACTCTTCCACAATTCACGCCCGTTTTGGCCGTCCGTGGCTGCAAAGTAAATAACGTCATCGACATTGGCCAACGATGAAGGGGCAGAATCGCCCAAAGGGTTGATGTCGCTGACTAAATCCGCTGTCAACAGCCGCCGGACCTCCAAGTTCTCCACACACAACCTGGTTGTCGAGAAGTGGCTGTGAGTGCGCCGCCGGCGAGGTTGTTTCGCTGGCGAGGGAGCGGAACGATGTTGGACCAAACCAAGTTTGCAACGCAGCCACATGATTTAATGTTCCTTAGGCGGTTCGTGCCCGCCAGTTTGCGATAGAAGATCAAACGTTTGAGGGGGGAGAGCAAGGACAATTGCACTACCGCGATGCGGTCAATGCACCGTTCGCTGCAGTATTTTCTGCAGAGTTTTCAACACGTTCCACGGACCATGGCAGTTTCATGGGGGCTTAAGCTGCTGCTGTCGCTTCGTTACTGTGCACCTCACCTTGCGGAATGGCGAGCTGATTGCAGTGGATAAAACGTCCAAGGCAGATTCAACCGCTCTTAATTTAGCAGCCAATTTGGCGGCTGCAAGCACCTGCGGGGAGGGGGTGTAAGTTTTGTGTCAGCACGAGGAAGTCGCCGCGTTTCGCCTACAACTGAGCAGCCCGCCACGGCTATAACGCAGTGACCAACCAATATCCCACACCCACTGACGGCGAGGTGATGTGGTCTAGGTCTTCCGACAGCTCACCTGTCGGGCTAGCTCCTTGTTGCTGAAGCCCGCGGTGACGAGATTCAGCGACGTATAGATGTTAGGCAGCGGGACAAAATAAGCGTACCAACGAACCCACAAAAGGCAGAGTATAGGTAAGTCGTAGTGTCTGGCGACCGAAGTAACAAGAATGCTGGGAGTGTCCTGTTCCAGCCAGACAATGCGACTTACCTATACGACGCCTTTTCCGATCGAAGTAGTGGTTTCGTGATCTGCGAGGACGTACATTGAGACAGTCTACATTTATTGTTGGCATAGAAGGTGTGTCTGACCAATAGCAAGCAACGATGGCTTCGGTGCGCAAGTTAGTATCGGGGCGATTGTGACACTCCACTTGGCAATTGAACTCTGCCGCTTGAGTCTTGCGGCAATTGGGGCATACTCACTTTTGGAAATTTTCACTCCGCGCCGATAGACACCTTCCAAAGCTTGGGCTTAGAAACGCCGTCGGGAAAATCCGGTCAGCAACATCGCAGCCGAGCGCAGGGCCGACACCACAGGAGACGCAAATTTTGATAGCATGAGCGAAGCCACCCCGGTGGATTCCCTCTGCATTATTACGTTTGCAATCGTATGCCGGGCAAGTACCCAAGGCAAGTTTGCATCCCGAGCACTTCCACAGCGCGTGTTTTCAGATCAAGCTATCAACTCACGGCAGGGAAGCCGGTCCGCACCCGCTCGATGGATGCCTTTGAGCGCCTTCGCTGCCGTGAGTTGATAGCTTGACCCGAAAATAGTGGGTTCGTTGGAACGCTTTTTTGTATCCTCTCACCGCTAGCATAATGGTGTGTTCGGGGTTCATCCGACCGAAAGTTGCACAACCACCACGCTTGGATATTTGGCTCTTCAGACGAATCTGTGGGTAGTCAATCAATTCAAGATTCTATTCTGATAGGTTTTTCAAGGCATGGCAGGGCAAAAAGAATGGCTGTAGGCGAAAATCATTCGATATTCAAAAACTAAACCTCGGTAAAACATGAGCCCTACCGAGGCCAAGCGAGACATTCTTCTCGCCCGGAGCGATTATGGGTCTCGCTGAGCGGCCGCCCATAAGAATGCAAAAAGATCGCCAGCCCCGGCGAAGCTGCGATCTCTTTGAAGCTAAACATTAAAAAAGCGGTTTACTTTTTCTTCTCGACATGCACGGTGTGCTTGCGGAGACGCGGACAAAATTTATTGAGCCGCAACTTCTCGCCACCGGTCCGGCGACGTAGCGTGTAGTTGTAATCCCCTGTTTCTTCACAGACTAAGTGAACTACTTCTTTTTTCTTTTTGCCCTTGGCCATTGCTTAACTCGATTCTGATCGCAAAAACTGTTTCAAAATTCCTTGGTGTGAAGCTTGGGCGACACGAACCAACTCTCGGAGTTACCCGAGACACCACTGCCTAAATCAATCGGCTGAACTATTCAGCAGTACCACCTGCGTTGGACTGCTCAGCGGCCGCACTGCTTTTGGGCTCACTGTTTGTTGGCTCAGTCTCCTCACCGCCGAAGTCCGGCTTCTCGCTGCGCTTGACAACCCGGTCGTTGCGACCGACGAATTCCAAAATCGCACGCGGGCCATTGTCTCCCAAACGTGGCGTGGCCAAACGGAGAATACGCGTATAGCCACCTGGACGTTCCTCGAAACGCTCGGCTAGCTCATCAAATAGGATGTTGACGGCTTGTTTGTCACACAGCATCGCGATCAGTCGCCGGCGGGCAGTGACGGCTGGAGCCATGGCCGCGCTCCACTTGGAGTGGCTGGGCCCTTCTCGCCATTGCTTCCATTGAGCTGAATTGCGCTCAGCATCCGTCCCAAATTCCGCGGCAGCGCGTTGTGCGGCCACACCCTTTTTGGCGATCGTAATACACTTCTCAACCAACGGTCGGACTTCTTTAGCCTTGGCGACCGTGGTGATGATGCGCCCCTTGACCTTGGGCGGATTAACGTCGAACTCCGAATCGGGGCGCTCGGTAATGAATAGCGCCGATGCCAAATTGCGGAGCAGCGCACGACGATGGCTGGGAGCTCGACCTAAAGTTCTACCGTGTCTTCTGTGACGCATAATAAATAACCGTTAGCAAATTATTAGTTTGTGCCGGGAAAGGGGTCTGACCCTTGGGAGGCGAGTCGAATTTGAATGGTTGCTAGACTTTACAGGAAAGGGTCAGACCCCTTTCCCAACAATAAACTAGCGGAAAGTTTGCGCCGAAGGAAGACGCATGCCGAGGTGCAAACCGAGCGTTGCCAGTTTGTCGCGGACCTCGGTCAGCGTGGTTTCACCAAAGTTGCGGATCTCAAGCAACTGATCCTCGTTGCGTTGCACCAATTCGCGAATACTGTGAATCCCTTCACTCTCCAAGCAATTACCGGCACGAACACTCAGCCGCAAATCAGCGACAGGCATATTCAGCTTGGCCTCCAGCTGTGCTTCAGCTGAACCGGGTCCACCACGGGCGGTAGCGTGGACTTGACGCCCAAGTTCGTTGTACTGCACAAACGGATTCAGGTGCTTGCGGAAAATTTTGGCCGCTTCCACCAAGGCCATCTCTGGTCCAATAGAACCATCGGTCCAAACTTCCAAATTCAGCTTATCAAAGTTCGTTTTCTGCCCGACGCGCGTCTCTTCGACTTCGTAACGAACGCGCACAACTGGACTGAAGACGGCGTCGACAGGGATAATCCCAATTTCGTGATCGCGTGTACTGTGTTCGGTGGCCGGAACATAGCCGCGTCCGTTCTCAACCACCATCTCCATCGTGAACTGGACGTCTTCGGTTAGCGTGGCCAGCACTTGATGCTTGTTGATAATTTCCACATCCGCATCTGTTTCGACGTCGGCACCCGAAATAATGCCCGCGGAATTTCGTTCAACAGTAATCACGCGGGTCGAGTCGCTATGATTCTTGACTACCAGCGATTTGACGTTCAACACGATATCGGTGACGTCTTCTAAAACGCCGGGGAGCGTTGTGAACTCGTGTTGCGCTCCGCGAATCTTAATCTGCGTAACGGCACTCCCCTCCAAGCTGGAGAGCAGCACTCGTCGCAAACTATTGCCAACCGTAGTACCGAAACCGCGCTCGAAAGGCTCAGCCACGAACTTGCCATAGGTCGGCGACAAGGTGTGCAAGTCGGGATGAACCGCACTGGGAAGCTCTAAACCGCGCCATTTAACATGCATATTTTCAGTTTCCTGCAGGGGAGAGATCTACTGGGGGGGGCTAAGCGTCTGGTAAACACGTCAATTGGGTTTACACGCGGCGGCGCTTGCGAGGTCGACAACCATTGTGAGGGATGGGGGTAACGTCCTCGATCAGTTTGACGGTCATCCCAGCGGTTTGCAGAGCAGTGATGGCACTCTCGCGACCGGACCCCGGCCCCTTCACGCGCACTTCAATCTCCTTGACCCCAAACTTGGCAGCCTTCTCAGCAGCCTGTTGCGCGGCGACTTGGCCAGCAAACGGAGTACTCTTGCGACTCCCTTTAAAACCACAGGTACCCGAACTGGCCCAACACAAAGTATCACCCTTGGTGTCGGTAATCGTCACCGTGGTGTTGTTGAACGTGGAGCGGACATGTGCCACGGCCACCGTTACATTGCGACGCTGCTTGCGACGTTTAACTTTCGCCACTTCAAACCTCTCGAACCGTAAAACGGACAAATCAGGGGGATTGCGCCCGGCGTTGTTGCCGGTTCGCGTATATACTTCACAACTGAAAGACTGCGGGACTAACGCAAGTCTTTAACGCCCTTCTTACCCGCAACCGTCTTCCGCGGTCCTTTGCGAGTGCGAGCATTCGTTCGCGTGCGCTGGCCACGCACTGGCAAGCTCATACGGTGACGCATGCCGCGGTAGCACTTAATCTCTCGCAAGCGATTGATGTTTTGACTGACCAGACGACGCAGCGGGCCTTCGACTGTGTAATCGCGCTCCAACAATGTCGACAAGCGACTCAGCTCGTCCTCATCAAGATCACGAGCCATCTTTTCAGAATCAATGTTGTTCTTGACACACGCTTCACGAGCAACCTTTGGGCCAACACCGTAAAGATAAGTCAATGCGATGGAAACCTTTTTGTCGTTAGGTATGTCCACACCGAGTAAACGCGGCACGGAAGGCTCCTTATAAAATGCCGTAAGTTATTTTAAATCAACGACTTACGACGATAATCGCCGTGTCGAAATGAACAGATCGGAATTGGGGATCGAGTATTGTAATGCAACTTGGCCTATATTGACAAGCCGTAAGTCACGGATGTGTGAGCAAGTTTGTTGGCGCGTCTTGGATATTCCTCAAAAATTGTCGCTCCAGCACTTCACTCCCTGCAAGCCACGGCCTGGCAGATCTCTTGAAACACTTCATCAGGCGACTGCATCCCGTCAATGGTGGTCAGCAATCCGCGCTGCTTGTAGTAGTGCAACACAGGCGCGGTTTGAGTCTCGAAGACTCGTAACCTAGCCTTAATTGTTTCGTAGTCGTCGTCTCCACGGTCCTCCAACTCGGCTCGTTTGAGCATCCGTTCTACCAACTGCTCCTGTGCCACTTGGAGCTCCAGCACCGAATCGAGCTTGCGAGAGGTGCGAGCAAAATGTTCGTCGAGCAATTGAGCCTGGATCATTGTTCGCGGGAAGCCGTCAAACAAGCATCCCCGGTCGCAATCCGAGTTCGTCAACCGCTGAGCGACGATTCGCATCACCAAGTGATCGGGGGCAAGTTGGCCTGCATCCAAGTGCCCGGCTATCCAGCGACCCAAGGCGCTATCCTGACGTTTTACCTCGCGGAGCATTTCGCCAGTCGACAACTGAGGTATCCCCAGCGATTGGACCAACCTCTTGCATTGGGTTCCTTTACCAGCGCCCGGAGGTCCAATGAAGACTATGCGCATGGCAGGCCCTTCGGTTCAACAAACTAACTCCGGACGAGCTCAATCTTCCCCGCCGCGATGAGCCCTGGCACCACCCATTTGACCCATGAGAGGCTAGCTTTCGTTGCGATCCAGAGCTAAGGCCCAAAGGCCTGGTCAACCTACGACTCCAGCAAGCCTTTATAGTTTCTCATTAATAAGTGATTGTCGATCTTCTGAATCAAATCAAACGCCACGCTCACTGCAATCAGCAAACCAGTACCACCGTAGAAGGATGCTACGGAGAACGGAACGCCTAGCTGAATGTTAACTAGGATCGGCACGATCGCTACCGCAGCCAAAAACGCGGCCCCCACATAGGTAATGCGAATCATCACTTTTTCCAAGTAATCTGCCGTCCGTTTGCCGGGGCGATAACCGGGAATGAAGGTACCGTGATCCTTCAAGTTTTCAGACATTTCCTTAGGATTGAAGGTGATTGAGGTCCAGAAGTAGCAGAAGAAGAAAATCAAGGCGACATACATCAGAATGTAAGTCATCGATTGCCCGCTAGTAAACGTCTGGCTCAAGCTCTGGAAGAAACCGGCAAATCTTTGCGTCCAAGACGTATCGGAAACAGCTTCGGTTCCAGAAAACCAGCTGGCGATTACTCCGAACAACACTCCGGGAAGCATCAGCAAACTGCTGGCAAAAATGATGGGCATCACACCGGCTTGGTTGATTCGCAGGGGCAAGTACTGCTTGGTACCGCCATAGACTCGTCGGCCGCGCACGTGTTTCGCACTTTGTGTTTGAATGCGCCGCTGGCCAAGCGTAATGAACACTACGCCAAAAACCACGGCGATAAACAAAGCCGCCAGAACAATCAGCTTGTCCGGCCCGATCTCCCCGGAAGAACCGCTAAGCTCGGTGGTCATGTTTTGCCGCAACTCCAGTAGGGCACGTGGCATCTGCGCCAAGATACTGGCCATGATTAACAAACTGATTCCGTTGCCTATGCCGTACTCGTCGATCTGCTCCCCCAACCACATCAGGAACACAGTTCCGGAGGTCATGATCGCGATAGCCGTAAGCTGCCAACCCCAGTGCAGTTGACTGGTTCCGGGAATACAAAACTGCGACGCGACCATATTGGGATCGCTCATCACTACGTACTTGAGGTAGACCCAACTTTGGATGACGCACAGCAATACGGTCAAGTAGCGGGTATATTCGTTGATCTTCTTCATCCCGGTCTGTCCCTCCTTGCGGAGTTGCTCGATCGGTTTCCATACGCTACCTAGCAATTGGAACACGATCGAAGCCGAGATATAGGGCATGATCCCCAATCCGAATATTGTCACTTCGCGCAAGTCGGTCGCAGCGAAGAGCGAGATCTTGTCAAGAAAGTTATCGAGCTGATTTCCGGTTCCTACCCCGCTGGGCGGATTGACCATGGGGAGTCGGATTTGGTAGCCAATGCGATAAACGCCGAGCAACCCCAGCGTCAGCAGAATTTTTTGGCGTAGTTCGGGTATCGTGAAGATGACCCTTAGTTTTTCCCACATCGCAACGGCTCCTCAATCGCCAGACGCATCCGGTGTCTATTTCTTGCCTTGAGCCAAATCGGCAACACGTTGTTTCGGTGTTCGCTTGGCGCGCAACACAGTCGCCGTGCCGCCGGCTGCCGCAATTTTCTCCTGAGCAGACGTACTGAAACGATGCGCTGAAATCTTCAGCGGTCTGTCCAGTTCACCATCACCCAGGATCTTAATCTCGTCAAAAACCTTTTTAACGATCCCACGTTCCTGCAAGATTTGAGGGGTCACTTCCTCGCCGGCTTCAAATACAGCCGCCAGGTCGCCCACATTCAGTGCAATGACGGTCTGCGCGTACTTGTTGAAAAAACCACGTTTGGGAATTCGGCGGATCATCGGCAAATCTTCGCCGATCATCCCTGGGTGACGCGAATATCCGCTACGGGACTTATGTCCGTCTTGCCCACGACCGGCGGTTTTGCCCTGCCCACTACCATTGCCTCGGCCAATACGCGTCTTCTTGCGGTGCTTGGTGATGCCTGTGTTTACGTCATCAATTCTCATGATAGGTTGACTCCACGGAGCTGCTCAACGAAGTCGCGTGTGCGGAGCTGCTTCAATGCGTTAAATGTTGCTTTGACTAGAACGGATGGGTTGTTGGAGCTAAAGCTCTTGGTGAGAATGTCCTTGAGCCCCACCGCTTCGCAGACGGCCCGTACGGCTGGACCAGCGATGATGCCGGTACCGGGGTTGGCCGGGAGCAGAATCACTTTGGCCGCACCGTAGCGACCGATAACAGCGTGTGGGATAGTACCTTCCACGATTGGCACATCGACCACTTCTCGATTGGCTTGCTTCTGAGCTTTCTGCACGCTTGGCGGAACTTCATTGGCTTTTCCGTAACCGTAGCCGACGCGCCCTTTACCGTCGCCGACGACTACCAATGCCGCGAAACTGAACCGCCTACCGCCTTTGACCACCGCCGCACAGCGCTTGATTTTCAATACGCGCTCGATCGACCCGTCATTTGATTGTTGTTGTACGTTAGCCACTATGCAGGCACCCTTTAGGAAAACCACGAATTCGGGTTTTTAGTGTATGGTAGATTCTGACTTTTTATAACTTGTCGTTTTGCACGCAAACTGTCGTATTGGCAACCCAGCCGCGTGACTCGAGTGGCGGTTGGATTATCGTTGGTTTCGACGCGGAGCGTCGAGCCACTATCTACAGGACGAGGCCCGCTTCGCGAGCGGCGGTAGCAAACGCCGCCACACGACCGTGATACTTGCACGCGCCACGGTCCAGGCAAACCTGTTTGATGCCCATGCCCTGGGCCTTCTCGGCGATCAGCTTGCCAATCGTGGCCGCGGCATCACTGTTGCCACCGTAACCGGCGGCAGCTTTTTCTTGCGTCGAAGCCGCAGCCAGCGTGCGACCGCTGACATCATCAATCAACTGCACTGAAAAATGCCGTAGTGAACGCTGCACGCTCAAACGTGGACGCTCAGCGGTACCACGCACCTTGGTACGGACACGAAAGCGGCGACGCTCGCGCTGCTTGTTTATTATCTTTTTAATCTTCACGGGTCACCCAGCTACTACAACTAATTTTGACAATTGGGGAGCGGAACCGAACCAAACTCCTTGGGCCACACAGCGGGCAGCCCATCGGATCTCTTGGCGAGGTCCGCTATGGCTATCAATTCCATCACGGTGGTTAACTGGCCGACTTACCAGCTTTAATCTTGACCTGTTCACCTTGGTAGCGAATTCCCTTGCCCTTGTAAGGCTCGGGCTTTCGCAATGAACGAACTTCTGCAGCGAACTGGCCGACCTTTTGCTTATCGCAACCGCGAACCACAATGTGAGTCTGGTCAGGGCAAGTTACCTCCAACTCATCAGGAATGGCTTTCTTCAATTCGTTAGCAAAGCCAACGCGAAGCTGCAACTGTTTCCCTTGAATAGCACAAATGTAACCCACGCCAACTACTTCGAGCCGTTTCTCGTATCCATCTTTGACACCAACGATCATATTGTTGATGACGGCACGTGTCAGCCCATGCAGCTCCCGAGCGGTGCGTTCTTCGGTATCGCGGCTCACAACCACCGAACGCCCATCCTCGCTCACCTCGACCGAAACCTCCGGACGATACGAGAATTCCAATTTGCCTTTGGGGCCTTCCACCGTGACCACTTGATTGGCCACGTTGACTTTGACACCATCGACAACTGTTACAGGTTTTTTACCAATACGGGACATGGCTAAGCCACTCTAAAAAATGATCTCGAAATGTTCGCCGCCGAAGGTCTAGGCGACATTCGCTACGACATGGTTTGAATAGTTCACGCTTAGCACACTTCGCACAGCACTTCACCACCGAGATTCTGCTGCCGAGCCTCGCGGTCGCTGACCAAGCCCTTACTGGTGCTGAGGATCGATATCCCCAGACCATTAAGCACAGGGCGCAGGTCACGACTCTTGCTGAACACTCGTTTGCCAGGCTTGCTAACGCGTCGAATCGTTTGAATCACACGTTCCCCATTGGGACCGTATTTCAGTTCAATACGTAAGTGATTTACGGGCTCGGCGTCCACTTCCTTGTAGTCCCAAATGTATCCTTCGCGCTTAAGCACTTCGGCCACACCAAGCTTTAGTCGTGACAATGGCATGTCGACATGCGGGCGTTCAACACGAACGGCATTCCGAATGCGAGTAAGCATGTCAGCGATAGGGTCAGTCATCATCGCGGTCTGCGTCCCTTTTCATAACTCTCACGGGCCAATATCCACACCGTGGGAAAAAAACTACCAACTGGCCTTACGAACACCTGGAATCAATCCTTGGTCTGCTAACTTGCGAAAACAAATTCGGCAGATCCCAAACTTTCGATAGACCGCACGAGGCCGGCCACAGAGTTTACAGCGATTCTCTCGCCGCACTGCGAACTTAGGCGTGCGTTTCGCTTTTGCTATTTTGCTTTTGCTTGCCACGGGATATGCGTCCCCGCTAATCCAACAGGTGAATGAAATAAACCGCCGACATTCGGCACGTACCGCCCATCCCAAAAGACGTTTATCCTTCGAGCAGCGATGTCAATCTTAATCTCTTAATTTGTCACTCGTCACCCGCCGGAGCCCCGTCACTTTGCGTGAGCAACTCCACGGCCGACGAAGCTTACTACGCCGCAGGAGACTTGGCAGCCTTAAACGGCATACCCATCAACTCCAACAGCAACAACCCTTGCTCATTGTTTACTGCGGTGGTAGCAATCGTAATGTTCATGCCTTGCGGTTTGGTATATTTGTCAGGGTTCAACTCAGGAAAAACCAATTGCTCGGTCAAACTTAAGGTGTAATTCCCCTGGCCATCAAAGGCAGTGCGACTCACTCCACGAAAGTCACGAACCCGTGGGAGCACAATGCTAATCAAGCGATCGAGAAATTCATACATCCGCTGGCGACGCAAGGTCACTTTACAGCCAATCGGCATCCCTTCCCGCAATTTGAATCCGGCGATTGATTTTCGCGCCAGGGTCTGCACGGGTCGCTGACCGGCAATATCCGTCATGGCATCGAAGGCCAATTCGAGATTCTTCTTGTCAGCCACGGCCGAGCCAACTCCCATGTTGATGACCACTTTGGTAACCTTGGGAATCGCCATGGAGTTTTTAATCCCCAATTGTTCAGCCAAAGCTGGGCGGATTTCGTCTTGATATCGTTCTTGCAACCGTGGGGCCATCGCCGCTGGTTCCTATTTCCAAACCTGTGTGATCTTAAATTTACTTAGCACTGTCTTCGTAGCGGAACTCGCCAAGAGTTTCGTGAGTCTTTAACGTCCGAAAATCTTGGCGATTTCCGCTACGCACATTTAGCTTTTCGCGTAGCGAGCCTTAGCCGGAGCAATACTTCCTAGCGAAGCGCCGCTCCGCTTGGCGTACCGTTCTTTACTGCCATCCTTCATATAGCGCACTCCGAGCCGCGTCGGCTTACCGGTCTGCGGGCAGACCAGAGCGACGTTGCTAACATCAATGGCCATCTCTTTGCTTAGACGACCACCCTGCGGATTCTTAGCGCTGCGCCGCACATGCTTGTAGGCTTGATTGACCCCTTCGACGACCACTCGGCCCCCTTCACGGTCAACCTTCAGAACCTTACCTCGCTTGCCTTTGCTCACGCCTGAAATCACTAGCACTTCATCGTCTTCGCGAATCAACATCACGCTAACCTTCGTTTGTCAATCTACCTGATTCTCTGTCCGAACCTGCTCCGACACGTTACCGCCAAACTCGCTACACCACTTCGCTAGCGAGGCTGACAATCTTCATGAAGCGACGCTCACGAAGCTCACGAGCAACAGCACCGAAGATGCGCGTACCGCGCGGATTGGCATCTTTATCAATCAGCACCACGGCGTTGCTGTCGAACCGAATATAGCTCCCATCGGTGCGTCGGGTCGGCTGCTTGCAGCGAACGACTACGCAACGCACGATGGCTTTCTTCTTAACTTCACTACCGGCCTGAACCGCTTTGACCGAGCAAATGATTACATCCCCTAAGCCTGCGTAGCGCCGACGGCTGCCACCCAAAACCTTGATGCACATCACTTCCTTAGCACCGCTGTTGTCAGCCACGGCCAAGCGTGTTTCTTGTTGGATCATGACCTAACACCCAAACTTTCACCGAGATCAAATGTTCAATTATCGAGGGGCCAAAACCGCGTCCCGCTCACCCTGGTCCAAGTAGTCCGGGCATTACCCCGAAACCTCGCTACTCTGCGTCACCAGCCAACTCATGGATCACTTCCGCCTGCTCATTAGTCTGCGCCCGCCGAGCAAGCTTTAATGCCGCTAGGTCCACTGCCTTATTCTTCTCAATAACCCGCAGCAACGTCCAGCGCTTGAGTCGACTCAGGGGTCGACTCTCTCGAATCTCTACCTTGTCGCCCATAGCAGATTCGTTGTTCTCATCATGTACATGGAACACCGAACGCCGCTTGATGAACTTCCCGTACTTGGCGTGCTTGACGGTCCGATTGAGTTCAACCCGTCGTGTCTTGGACGCCCGGTCGCTGGTAACGATCCCTACTACTACTCTCGCTGGCATATGCGCCTACCCGGTCTTTAGTCTAAGTAACATTCAGCAAATTCAAGTCTACAAATATAACCCTGAGCCAGAGCGGCTAACGGTCTACGAAGCCTGCTTGGCCCTAGTCCGCTGTGTCTGCAACGTCCGAACCCGCGCGATCAACCGCCGGTTGCGGCGCATCTCGGTAGGGGCATCGAGCTTTTCAGTCTGCGACTGGACCCGCAGGCGAAACATCTGCACCGCCGCATCCTTAGCCGTCAACTCGAGCTGTTCGTCGCTCATTTCACGTAGTTCATTGATCTTCATCTTGAGCATCTTTCCTAATTAGGCAGGCCGCCGCTGTACCAGCCGAACTGGTATTGGCATCTTGGCCGCCAACCGCGCGAAGCAAATCTTCGCCTGCTGTTCCGTGACACCGCCCAACTCGTACAGGACTGTACCAGGTTTAACTACCGCCACCCAGGCTTCGGGTTCCCCCTTACCTTTACCCATTCGGGTTTCAAGTGGTTTTGACGAGATCGGTTTATCAGGAAAGATGCGAATGAACAACCGACCCTCGCCACGCACATATTGTTGTGCGGCGATACGCCCGGCCTCAATCGTTCGCGCCTTGATCCAGCCACCCTGCAACGCTTGCAAACCAAAGTCGCCGAAGACGACCTTGTTGCCGCGGGTAGCATTACCTTTTATACGACCTCTTTGGCTTTTTCGATGCTTGACCCGCTTGGGCATCAGCGCCATCGCTAGCGTCTCCCGCGTAAGAACCTTGATTTACCCAGACCTGAACGCCGAGGTTCCCCTGAGGTGTCTGAGCCTCAGCAAAACCGTAATCTATCTTCGCTTGAATGGTGCTCAACGGCAGCGATCCGGCGTTGGCCTTTTCGCGACGCGCCATTTCGGCACCTCCAAGTCGTCCCGCCAATTGGACCTTGATGCCCTTAGCACCCGCGTCCATGGTGGTTTCCAGTGCGCGCTTCATAGCGCGACGGAAATTTGTACGTTTCATCAACTGTTGTGCGATATCTTCGGCCACCAATTGAGCTTGCAGCTCAGGGCGACCCACCTCTTCAATCTTCAGATTGACCCGCCGCCCGATTAGCGACTGCAGCTCCTCCTGCAACTTTTCGACATCTTGTCCCTTCTTACCGATGATCAACCCCGGACGAGCCACGAACAACATAACGCGAACTTCGTCCCGCGTCCGCTCGATCTCAACGCGGTCGATGCCCGCATTCTTGTATTGCGCCCTAAACCGAGTGTCAGGATGGTTCAGGATAAACTTGCGAATCTTCTGATCCTCGACCAGCAACTCCGCAAACTCTTTCTTCGAGGCATACCAGCGACTCTTCCAACCGATCACTACGCCGGTCCGAAAGCCGATAGGATTAACCTTTTGTCCCATAACAACAACTCGCTTGTGTTTTTCTAGCTACTGGTCGTAGCGAAACTGAACCCTATAAATCATCGATCGACTGCAGCTCGACCGTGATGTGAGCCGTACGACGCAAGATACCAAAGGCCATCCCCCGGGCTCGCGGCCGAATTCGCTTGAACATTGGACCACCATCGACCCGCGCGTCGGTAACCACCAAACGCTCAGGGTTGTAGGCTTGCCCCTTATTTTGCTCCGGATCCTGGGCGTTACCCACGGCACTCCGCAACACCTTCTCCAGCATGCGAGCTCCGCGATGCGGTTGATACTTCAGTAAGTCCAACGCTTCATCTGCGAACTTACCGCGCACCAAATCGGCCAAGGGACGCACCTTGCGGGCGCTGATCCGAGCGTATCTGTGAATGGCTGTAAATGCCATAGTACCAACCCTAACTCTTAGTATTTCTGCGACGAAAGGCCGTCAAACCAACTTTATATTCGTCATCTTCAGCAGACTCGCCACCGGGCAAATTTTACTGAAGTCAGGTGTGCACGCCAACGCGATGCGTCGGGACACCCTATTTCTTGCCACGCCCAGAGTGGCCGCGGAAAGTGCGCGTCGGAGCAAACTCACCCAGCTTGTGACCAACCATATCTTCCGAAACCAACACCTTCATGTGCTGCCTGCCGTTGTGAACCATAAAGGTAACCCCAACGAACTCCGGCACAATCGTACAGCGACGCGCCCACGTGGTAATCGGCTCGCCCGAATTTGACTCTTGCGCCTTGACGACCTTGCCATACAGGCGAGGGTCGACAAACGGTCCTTTTTTGGTACTACGTCCCATATCTCAATTCAACTTCTGATTTTCACTTGTACCGACAACTAAACCGACACTTCACGACCCGGAGAGCCGCGCGACAACTAATTCTGTTCGCGACCTGGAGAGCCGCACAACTCTTACTTCAACTTCAACTGACCATATCGACGTGATTTTCGACGGCGAATGATCGCCGAGTTCGACGGCTTACGCCGCGCACGAGTGGAGCCACCCTTCGTCGGTTTACCCTGCGGCGTAACCGGATGACGACCACCCTTAGTACGACCCTCGCCACCACCGTGCGGGTGATCGATCGGATTCATCGCCGTACCACGCACGTGCGGCCGACGCCCCATCCAGCGCTTGCGGCCAGCCTTACCCAACACAACCGCATCGTGATCGGGATTGCTCGCCTTTCCAATCGTCGCCCGGCAACCGCCTGGGATACGCCGAATTTCGCCACTCGGGAGCATCAACTGCGCCCAATCGGCCTCACGAGCCATCAATGTAGCCAGCGTGCCAGCACTGCGGCACATCACACCGCCACGCCCAGGCTGCATCTCAATGCAAAACACCTCAGTCCCTGGTGGCATATTCTTCAACGGCATGCAATTCCCAACCTTGGGGGCCGCACCACTACCATTTTCTACGCGATCGCCGGCCTTAAGCCCGTCGGGAGCTATGACGTAGCGCTTTTCGCCGTCAGCATACACCAGCAACGCGATTCGGCTCGAGCGATTCGGATCATACTGAATCGAGTCGACCTTGGCAGGAATGCCGTCTTTATCACGCTTAAAATCGATCACACGATACTGCTGCTTATGCCCGCCGCCGCGATGCCGCGATGTAATCTTCCCCTGGAAGTTGCGGCCACCCTTCTTAGGCTTTGGTCGCAACAACGATTTCTCAGGGACCGCACCCGGCGTCAGCTCAGCGAAGTCGCTTACCGACGCATTTCTGCGGCCCGCGGAAGTTGGTTTGTATTTGCGAATGCCCATCGTACTTACCTAGTATTTGATCCGTACCGTTCGTCGTACCCTAGCCCGGCCCACCAACGCCTCAACCCACTTCACCTAGAAGAAGTCGATGCGATGCTCCGAGTTGAGCTTTACTATCGCTTTCTTCCAACCGCCAGTGGCACCCAATCGCTGCTTGTAGCGACGCGATTTACCCTTGCGATTCTGGGTCATTACCCTCTCAACCACCACATTAAACAGATGCTCAACCGCATGGCGAACATCTGTCTTACTGGCTTGCGGATGAATCTCAAACGCATACTGATTATTGCGAGCTGCACGATGCACACCCTTCTCCGTAACCAACGGACGAAGGATCACTTGATGCGGCTCGAGCTTCAGCCCCTTGTTCGATTCGGTTGTTCCACTCATGTCTCTGACTTCCAACTACAATTCAACTTGGATCAACTTCTAGGCTACGGTTACTTCGGCCTTGACCGGCGCCGCATACTGCGACTTAATTAACTCCAAAGCGTCCTTGGTCACCAACATTCGCTTAGGACGCAAGACGCTCAGCGCGTTCAAATCCGCCACTCGCGTAACCTGCACGCCAGGGATATTCCGCGAACTCATATGCACATTCGTTGCGTAATCACCAGTCGCCACCAAAGTAGTTACCCCAGACAACCCCAGCGACTTCAACAAGCTAGCCATCTCTTTGGTCTTAGGCGCATCCATATCCAAACGGTCAACAACCACCACCTGACCGTCGGTCAATTTCGAGGCGATCGCCATGCGGGTAGCTAACCTAATGGCCTTGCGTGGCAAGCGATAATAAAACGTGCGAGGCTTAAGCTGCATCGCATGCCCACCACCACGCCGCTGCGGAGACCGCTTCGAACCCATTCGAGCGTTACCCGTCCCCTTCTGGCGATACATCTTTTTCGTCGACCCCGAAACCTCACCACGCCCCTTCGTCTTTTTCGTCCCCTGCCGAAGGTTGGACATATACATCACGATGGCGTCATGCAACAACTGCTTGTTGATCGTCGGAGCAATAGCAGCCGGATCGATGTCGACCTTACCGACCTCGGCACCACTACGATCATAAACTGGCAATGTGACCATTTCAGACAACCACTTAAAAAACGAACCAACTTCAACTATCGCCACAGACCAAAAAACGCCGGCCTAACGCGCATCCACCGAGACACCCCAAACCAGCACACCCAGGGACTACCCAACCTTATTCGTCTCCCGCACCACCACATAACACCCAGTCGGCCCAGGAACAGACCCCCGCACCAACAACAAATTATTATCCGCATCGACCCTAGCAATCTTCAAATTGCGAACGGTCGTCTTCGTCGCGCCATACTGACCCGGCATCTTCTTCCCCTTAAAGACGCGACCAGGATAAGTATTCATCCCAGTACCACCAGCATGCCGGTGACACTTCTTCACGCCGTGAGTAGCCCGCTGCCCGGAGAAATTATGCCGCTTCATGACACCCGAGAAACCCCGGCCCTTACTGTCACCCGTCACATCAACAGCCTTGACACCGTCGAAAATCGCAGCCGTAACCTCAGCCCCAATCTCAACCGTCGGCTTGCCACGCAACTCGCGAACAAATCGCTGAGGCTCACACCCTGGCTTAACAGCCGCCGCAACACCCGCCGCAGTCAATCGCTTAGAACGCTTACTACCTATCGCAGCAACATGACCACGCTCGGCGCGACTAGAAAGCCGACGCGGCTTATCAAGATAACCAAGCTGAACCGCTTCATAGCCATCGCGCTCAACGGTACGAACCTGCAGGACACGACAAGGACCAACCTCTAATACAGTCACAGGGACAGCGGTGCCGTCTTCCTGGAAAATCTGCGTTGTACCGACCTTACGGCCGAGAATACCCTTAGTCATTTCTGCTTTCCCGTCTAACGCTTGCTAACTAGGACCGAGGCGAATAGCCTCGAGTTACCCAACTAGCCTCCGTGGCATAGAACTGGACTCGTTGATTTAATTCGATTCAGAGCAACCGCACTTTTACGATCGCCAGAGATCATCCGCAACACACAACCCGTGCGAAACAGCAAGGCTATCGAGCCGTTGCCTTGATCTTGATGTCGACACCAGCCGGCAAACTCAGCTTATTCAAGGCCTCAATAGTCTTGGCTGTTGCCTGGCGAATATCGATAAGTCGCTTGTGGGTTCGAATCTCAAATTGCTGCCGCGCCTTCTTGTCAATATGAGGACCCGACAGAACCGTATAGCGCTCGATTCGAGTAGGCAGAGGGATTGGCCCGTGCACCTCGGAATGCGTCCGCTTGGCGGTGTCCACAATCTCCTGGGCGCTCTGATCGAGCACCGAGTGATCGTAGGCTTCCATCCGAATTCGAATAACTTCGTGCGAACCTGCCGACACAGTCTATCCTCTCAACACCGAATACACGCAAAACCACAAACTGGACTCACTCCCTGTCAACCGCGACGCTTTCGTGCGAAGGACCCGCACTCCAGCAATCAGATTCCGCTGACACAGGAAGCACGAGAGTTTAAGAGTGACTGCAAGGGCCGTCAACTGCAAATACGGAATGTTGACTGAGTAATTTCCAGAGACCGTTTTTGCGCATGTTCCAAGCGAATGGAACTCAATCCAATTTTTAAGGCGCGTCGGATTTGGTTTTACCGTCCATCAAGCAAGCTACGTTGACGTCTCCCAGTACGTTAATCGTGGTCCGACAGCGATCGAGAAACCAATCGACGGTCAGTAAAATCGGGATTTGACTGACTGGCAGTCCGACTGCGGTAAAAACCAAAGTCATGGTGACGATCCCTGCCTCAGGAATCCCCGCCGCGCCAACGCTAGCCAAAATCGAGGTGAAAACCACCGTTAATTGCTGTGTAATCGACAGATCCATGCCAACCAATTGAGCCACAAACAGGGCCGCCATGGCTTCGTACAGGGCCGTTCCATCGTTATTGAAATTGGCGCCTACCAACGCCCCCAGGCTGGCTGATTTTTCCCGAACACCAACTTTTTCCTTGAGACACGCGTAGGTGACCGGCATGGTCGCGGTCGAACTGTCCGTTGAGAAAGCCATCAACAGCGCATCGCGCATGCCTGACAGAACGCGCCATGGCGAGGCCCATGAAAAAAAGTGAATTCGCACCAAATACCATACCGTTTGTAGGCTCAGCGCGATCAGCACGGCGACTACAAAGGCACCTAGATTCACAAAGGCACCAAAACCTTCTGTCCCGATCACCGCCGCCACGATGCACGCCACGCCAATCGGCACCAGCTCGATGATCCAGTGCAGCACCACGATCAGCGTGCGATAGGCCACTTCCACTAAGTCGGTCAGCGTATGGATGGGTGTCTCCTTAGCCGTCCGCAGAGCCACCCCGAAGGCGATAGCGATCATGATCACGCCAATCACATTCTGCTTGTCTCCCAGCGGCCCAAACAGGCTTCGCGGCACGCTGCCGAGGAGTTGATCAATCGGATTGGCGGAGAGCTCCCCGTCGGCAGTGTCTCCACGGGTAGCCCCTTCGGTGGAAAGCTCAGCCTGCACATCGGAATTTCGCAACCATTTACCAGGCTGCATGACGTTGGCCACCGTCAAACCAATGAAGATGGCCACTGTGGTATTTAGCAGCAGCAGGCCAGCCAAGCGGGCCACCGAACTTCGGGGTATGACCGAAGTCATCAGCACATGGACTACGGCGATCAAAATTAACGGCGGAGCTAGCGCGCTAAGCAATTGCAGGATAATCCCACTTGGAATTCGCAAAAATTCCGCGCGGGGGCCGAGCAATACCCCAGCTACTATCCCGAGCACCATCCCCAGCAGAATTCGCCAATACAACGGCATGGCGGCCCACCGCCCCCACCAGCCAATCCCTTCCTGCGGACTCTCAGATGTTGTCACGGCGGGTTCTCTTTCGGTTGGAGCAAGTTATCATTCGGCAAAGGTTCGATCGTCGGTTTTGTCGTCGCTTGGCACTCCGAGTCGAATTCGGTGCAACTCGGAATGCTTACTCGACTCGAAGCGCCAAGCGACGATATACTTCGTCGACCTTAAAAGTCCAACGCCAATATAAACAATTGCCCCACCAAAGAGGCTTGGATACGTTGACAAAATCGAACTTGTAAGCCAGTTTTTGCATTCAATCAAAAAAGATGTTCTTCCCAGGGAATCGTTATGTCGCTGTTGATCGAAAAAGTGGAGAGTGGCTGCCACCCGCAGCAAGAGGATTGGCTGCAACTCGCCTTGGCCGCCCCAGAAGTAGTCGTGCCTCCAAGAATTCACAATGCTTGGGACGATGACGACAGTGGAGATGACGACGCAAGCACGGAGTCGACTGACAAAGACGACGATGAGGAAGCACCCATCGAGATCGACCCCATCGAACCGGAGGAAGATGACGATCCATTCGACGATTTCGACGACGACGATTTCGACGACGACTTTGACGACGACTTCGAGGAAGAGCTCGATGACGATTACGAGATCGAGCCCGACGACAGCGAGATGTTCCCCAATGACGATAGTTCGAGCGACGACGATGATGACGTCGACGACGATCTCCTGGACGACGAATGATTAGCCTTCCGTTTTAAGAGAAATGAGCCATGAAACCTGTTGAACATGACGTCGTGATAATCGGTGGTGGCCCTGGAGGCTATGTGGCCGCAATCCGCGCGGCACAATTGGGTTTCAACACCGCCTGCATCGATGACAATCCTGTATTTGGTGGAACATGCCTCCGCGTCGGCTGTATCCCCAGTAAGGCGCTGTTGGAATCGAGCCATCTGTACTACGAATCCCAACATCACATGGCCGCTCATGGAGTCAAGCTCTCCAGCGTGCAACTGGACTTGGCGACCATGATGGAGCGCAAGAACAAGATCGTTGCGCAGCTAACCTCCGGGATCTCGATGCTGCTCAAACGCAACAAAGTTACCGCATACAATGGCCGGGGGAAATTGACTGGCGTGAATCAAGTCGCTGTAGCCACCGACGACGGCGCTGTGGCGATTAAGGCCAAGCACATCATTCTGGCGACGGGCAGCAAGCCCGCTGGCATGCGCGGTATTGCCGTCGATGGAGAACGCATTGGCGATAGCACCTCTGCTTTACAGTATCCCGCTGTTCCCAAGCGGCTAGTGGTCATTGGTGGCGGCTACATCGGCCTGGAACTTGGTAGCGTTTGGAAACGACTCGGCAGCGAAGTGATTGTGCTTGAGGCCTTGGACCGCATCCTGCCTGGACTCGATCATGAAATTGGGCAACTCGCCCATCGCTCGTTCGAAAAGCAAGGTATCGAGTTTCGCACGGGAAGTTGGGTGGAGGGGGCTGATTTCAATGGCCAGCAGTGCATCGTCAAATGCAAGGGGGCCGAGCCTATCGAATGTGATCGAGTATTGTTGGCTACCGGTCGGCTCCCTTGCTCGCACAACTTAGGGCTGGAGTCGGTCGGTATCGAGACCGACAAGCGAGGTTTTATCCCAGTCGACGCGCATTTGCAGACCGCGGTGAAAGGGATTTATGCAATCGGCGATCTGATTGGTGGCGCGATGCTTGCACACAAGGCCAGTGAGGAAGGGATCGTTTGTGTCGAGCAGATCGCGGGGATGAAGAGTCACGTCAACTATGACGCCATTCCAGCTGTGGTCTATACCCACCCCGAGATCGCTTCGGTTGGTCGAACCGAAGAGCAGCTCAATGAAGCGGGGGTCGAGTATATCAAGGGGATTTGTCCCTACGGTGCCAGCGGTCGCGCGATGGCTTTAGGAGACACTCAGGGACGCGTCAAGATTTTGGCACACGCCAAGACGGATCGTGTGCTAGGAGTGCATATCATCGGCGCCCGTGCCGGTGATCTGATCGCCGAAGCGACGGCCGCCATGGAATTTGGCGCCAGCAGCGAAGATATCGCCCGCTGCTGCCATGCCCACCCTACGCTGTCGGAATTGCTGCACGAAGCAGCCATGGCCGTGAGCAAACGGGCAATTCATACCGCCTAATAGTTCATCGGCTCGACGAGCTATCGTTTTAGTGTGATGAAGCTGCGAGTTAAACCCGGATTATTCATTGCCGAGATTGTGTGCAACTGACTCGCCGCTGATCTCGATTTCTCGAACATTGTTATGGTTATTCAGGATTACCTGGCCAGTACACGGTATCGCGCGCTGATCCGTGCCCCGGCTTTGCTATCCGTGCTAGACCAAAGACGTAAGGGGTAGCACGGATGGCAAGGCCGGACCACGGATAGAACGCTGGGCTTGTGGTAAGAGTAGCGCATTTTTGATGGACAGCGCGTTTTTGAGCGCTTTGATGAAACTCCTGTACTACAAACGTGTTACACACTTTTCCAAATCGACAACGAATAATCCGGGTTAAACGACTAAATCGACAGCCGGTGGCCTCGACGAGCTGATAGCGACGCGCTCGATATCAAACCGGCGTGGGGACTGACATAGGTGCCAATTGGTAAGCCCGAGAGCGGAATAGGAAATCGGTTAAATTGCCTTCGTGCGGCTGCAGCCAATTCAGACGATTGGTCGCGACTGGGCCTATATTCAATCGGTCGATCTCCGTACTCTCAGTCAATTCGGAAATCAACCGCTCATCCTCAGTAAGCGCAGTGCAGACCAAAGTCGAGCCGATCTTCTTCAGGAATTGTGCCTGGGGACACTTGACTACGCTGGTAAACGGGAACATATATTCCTTAGCCGCCACCGCGCGATCGGGACTGTCGGCGTGTAGAATGACCGGTCGCAAGTAGGCGCAGCGCTCCTTCTCGACCAGCCGCTCGCCAAAACCAGCCGTGGCATCGGTCACTCCAGATTCGGCAATGTCTTGTTGCACCATGGCCCACGTTCCGGTGGCCATTTTGGGATTCGTAAAGGCCGCCAGTCCTGCCTTCGGATCCTGCGGAGGGAGCACATCGACCGGTCCGAGACGTTCGGCTAACGCTTTGGCAATTGCTTCGGTATGCCGAGAGGCCCAGATCCCGGAGCAGTTAATGCAGCTTCTTCCACTATTCGAGAAGACGCTCTCGACCATCAGATCGAGATAGTCTTCCCAGCGATCCACCACGTCATCGCCGATCAAGATCTTCGAGAAACCGGGCCCGTGAGGCTGGACTCGAGGATCGCCAGCGTATTGCTCGACCGTTTGAGCACTGCCAAAAATCATGGAACGACGGCAGCGCGATAGCAGCGCGCTCCCCACATCGTGACCGCCCGGATACAGTCCAAATGCTTCGGCCGGAATACCGGCTTCGATAAATGCGGCAATCATGCGGTAGGGAGTCCACGGCTCCTGACTCCCGGGCTTGAGGAGCAAACCGATTTGCAGGGCCACCGCAGGGAGCCATAAGGTGTGCACTCCGGGGGAATTGTTGGGCAAGACGGCTCCCAACACGGGCGACTGCACTTGATAGCTGACCGTCACGCCACGCCCCTCTTCTCCATGACCGCGTGTGAAGATTTCTAAGTCGAGTCCGCGCGTGAGCGCATCCAAAATCTGTTGCATATTGGCCAACACGAAGGAGTTCTTCTTCATGTTTGCCAGACACATGTGCTCGGGAAGTCCCGTACTGGCCGACTGCTGATGGATAAAGTCGTCGACGCTTTGCGTGCCATCGCCCATCGGTAGTGTCGCTGAAGCAAATAGCTCCGCAGCCCTGCCACAACGCTCCAGCAGTTCCCGGCTTGGGATCTCGCGAAGTACGCCGCGAGCTCGCGGAGCATGCTTCATGTCGAGTTGCAACATGCCGCCGTTGACTTGCGAAATACTGGCGATGGGCTCGCCGGTGTTGAAATGAACGACCTCTTGTGTTTCAAGCGACGTATACGGTTTGCCAAAACGCAATGCGTGTAGTTTTAGCATGGCAGCTTCTCCAGGCGGGTTAATGGTTGCAGTGATCAACGGCTAGTAAACGCCAACAGTGGTTTGCGAAGCGATTGCGTGGTAGGGACGTACACCGCTGACGCCATCCCAAGGATACTTTGCGTAAGGCGGCTCGCGTTCGCCTTCGTCGCGTTCTAAGAAGCCAGGCACGAAAAACTCCTTGGTCATGGTATACAGCTTCACTCGCCCAGTCCCACCCATGGGGACAACTTGTGTATGATCGTCGAAGTCGACCACCTCGACCGCCGCCCGTGGCTGAGGAGCGTAGTAGGAGATTTTGTAGTTGTCGTCAGCGGTCACAGGCTTGCTACAAGCCAGGCCCATCAGCGTATTGCCGTAGGTGGGCGTCATGTACACTCCGCTCTCTTCAACCGGACCACCCAACAATTCCTCGACACAAAACCGAGTCCATTGTGGAGTAAATTCGGTGCCGCCGGAAAAAATCCCAGTGATGCCAATCTCTTGGATACTAGTCCCCTGTTCGGCGAGGCCATAAGCCAGCGATTCGAGCAACTTCGGAGTGGTGAACATACACTTAATATCATGCCCGGCTGTCAAGATCGTGATGGCCTGGTCAATGCAGTGCTTCTTGTATTCCTCTAAGTGATCCATCCAACCTTTTTTAATTAATTTCACCACCCATCGCGGGTCTAAATCGATGCAGAAAGAAATACCCCCGCGGTACTGACACAGATGCTCCACGGCCAATCGCAAACGTCGTGGTCCCGAAGGGCCAAGCATCAACCAATTCGATCCGCGTGGGAAGTATTGGTCGGGGAGTGTGTGGCTGAACATTTCATAGTCGATTCGAAAGTCATCGATAACCACGCGACTCTTGGGGACACCCGTGGTACCACCCGTTTCAAAAACGAACGTTGGCAGGCCATCAAGCCCCTTGGGAACCCACCGCCTGACCGGTCCGCCTCGCAACCAATCGTCTTCAAACAGTGGGAATTTTTTGAGGTCATCAAAACCCTTGACCTCCTTCAAGGGATCGAAGCTGAGTTCCGATTTTTTGTTCAACCAAAACGGTGAACCCGTGGAATCATTAAAGTGCCATTGGACTGTTTCATAGACATGCGCGTCCAACTTCTCGCGAGCTTGTTGGGGATCCATGGAAACCGCTTCAGCAGTCATTTGTAACTCTCAATCAAAATTAAGGTAAACAGCTTAGATGGGGTTAGATGTGGGATGACGAGCATAACCGAGCAAGTCGCTACCGACAACTATCGATGTCAATTTACCGACACGGCTTCCCCAATCAACGAAAACCCAATCAACGAAAAAAAATCCGCGGGAGATACTCCCGCGGATTTCTAGTCTGCAATATTTTTTTCGAACTACGGTTTCGACAACAATGTCAGGATTAGCGAATCGGAGTGGCCAAGTTTACATTGAAACCACTATCGTCGTTATTGTCGGCCAAGGCAGCGACACCCACGGCTAGGCCAGCAACTCCCAGCAAACCACCAATTCCGCCAAGGCCACCGCCGCCTCCGCCACCACCGAATCCACCACCAAAACCGCCGCCGCCACCGCCGAATCCACCGGCGTAACCACCCCCGCAAACAGGAGCAGCACCGCAGCCACACGAATCAACTGGCAGGCCGCATGGTTCACCGACGGAAACGATTTCTTCGATAATCGGCATGGGAGGAGCAATGGGTGCACAAGTCGAGCAGGCATTCAATTCTGGCACTTGAATCATCTCGCAGCACAAGCAATCCGAAGCCATACCAATTTGTGCGGAAACCATGTGGATGGACCCCAGCTTGGACACAACAGGCTCGTTGCCTGCAACTGCTTCAAACGAGAGAACTGCGAAGCCATCGTCACCATTGACAAACAAGTCGTACACGCCGGGCTCTACGTTCTTGATTTCGTAGTAACCATCTTTATTGACGGCAGTCTTGCCGACCACTTTGCCGTCTTGAACGATTTGAGCAATCGTCCCAGTTAGGTCTTGCTCGCCAAAAGTCCAACCTGGACGTGAAACGCGGCCAACCAGGGTACCATTGCGTAGCACGATCTTGTGCGAGTTATTGAACTTACGTTCGTTAGCAATCGGATCCTTGTCGAAGCTGCGATAATACACATTCGACTCGGCTTGCAGATCAGCTGGGACCAAATCACCAGCCAACAGCTCGGCGGCTACGTCTTCAGCAATAACGCTGGCATAAATTTCCAGATCGCTTGACAAATGTTTTTCGTTGGCGGGCAGCACGTGGAGCGCATAGGCTGCAAACGTGTAATCCCCGCGGCTTTGGATGGCGTAGGTGCCAGGCTTTAGTCCGGTTAGTACAAAACCACCACGCTCATCGGTGGTTGTTTCCATGATGGCTTTGCCGTCGCGCGAAACAACTACATTAGCACCGATGCGACCCTCAGTTTGACCGCTTTCGCTGAGCACTAGCAGCTTGCCACCAATGGTCCCATCATTACTTAGGCGAACCCATTCACGCTGATGCAGAAAATTGATGTGGTCATTTCCGATGGATTCTGGTTGATCAACGACTGATCGAAGCTCTTCTTGACCGTAAGCATTGCAGCTCAGGGCGACGAGCAGTAAACAGACTAATTTCCTCATGAGGTAGTTCCCGGGAACACGTGTTGGTAAAACAGGCAGACTGCGAAACATATTACTCGGAGTGAGTACTCGCGTCAATAATTCCACTTAATAATCTGCGAAAAAGCCAATTAAGCCCTAAAATCGTTGATATTTACCACAATTCTCGGGCTAATTGGGAGGTGAGCGGTTCAGTTGCCTCGTCTAAAAAGGATAACGAGGTCCTTTATGTCCTTACGGATTGATTGGCCGACGCGACTGGAAGATCTCGCTAACATTGCCTGAGCTGACCGGCGGACGCGCAGATCGCTGAGCCGGGAAGTCTTTTCCTTGAATGCGATCTCCCATCGGAATCACTCGTTGGGCTGGGTCGGCATTGAGGTAGCCCATCAGCTTATCTAATGAAATCTGCATGATGCCGTTCTGACGGGCCTCGGCCAAGAACTTCTCATAGGCAGCCTGCTTGGTCATCGAGGCTGGGTTATTCGGTTGGACAACTCCCACGTCGCTCCCAAGCACCAAGTATTCGGTATTGGGATTCATGCCTGGCAAACTTGCATCGCTATTCCCTTTGCTATCCATTGCGGCATCGATCTTGCCCCCATCGCGGAGAATCATCGTGCGCACTTCGGCGATGTCATCCTTATAGTCACCATTGAAGTCCATTTCACCCAGCAGTGCGAACCCAGGGGTGCGGCCAGGTCGCCAAGCGGGAGAGAAGACCTTGTCGCCGGTCACAATGGGATTGGTCGGTTCGTAATCGGTCACTCGAGCCTGACTTAAGTGCGGATGACCATCGACGATGCGTGTGATGACGATGTGCGCTTTGTCCTTAGCCTGACTGGTTTTAATAGACGATTCGTCAATGACCGTAAATGCTGTTCCAACTCGTAAACCATCATCTTGGCCAAGATTGATCCACACCATTTCGCCTCGGCTGGCGGTATTGACGATATACCCTTGCGGGCTGGCAAAATCGAGATCCTTGAACTCGTTCAGCTCGTCCATTTTCTTCTGTACCGTCTCGGTGAGCGTGTCGTTGGAAGTGCTCAACTCTTGATTCTTTGATTTCAACGCGTTCAGCTGCTTTTCATGATCTTGCTTGTAGGTGTCATACATATTGAGAGTCGCCCTCTTCTCTTCGTTGAGTTGGGCAACCGCCTCGGCGTGTTGCTGGCGAACGGAAGCAAGGTCGGTTTCGGCTTTCTTGAGTGCTGTTTCGGCGTCTTGCCGGGCCTTGGTTTCACGCTGCAAAGTGGCGGTTTTTTCAGCCAAAATCTGTGCCTCGCGCTCCCGTGCCTTGTCAATATCTTCATTGCGAGCGCGCACGGTATCGAGCAGATACTTGGGGAGCTTCATCAAGTTCTTTTCGCTGGCTGCCACATTGGGAGCGAAGAGGCCCATCTGTGCAGCAAACTCCTTCTCGACTGGCCCCAACTTTTCATCGGTGGCAAACCGGGTTGCTTCGGCATTCAGTTCATCTACGGTTTTCTCGCTGTGCCCAACCATCGACAATAGCCGATCGACACGAGCTTCGCTGGTCTGAAACTGGGTCGCCTGCTCGGATAGTTGCGTGCTTTTCTCCTTAAATTGCTTATCGAGATCGCTGTAGCTGCGCCACAGAAAGAACATTCCCAACAACAGGCCAACGGAAACAAACGACATCGTGATGACGTACGCCTGCCATGCAAATAGATTCCTGTCGCGAACAGCCATGTTTAGAATCCAAGAAAAGGGCCACGGGCCAGAAAAGGATGCGGGGAAGGTCCCAGTACTCGCCGCAGAATCACCACTGAAAACGAAATTACAGTGATTCAAGCTGGGGTAGAATTAGACCGTTGAACAGTCTCAGTGTATTTGCCCCGCAGGAACGCGTCAAATTTTTTAGAAAGTGCCCGAGAAAAAGCAGTCAGAAAACACTACTTTCGGGTGGTGCCTTGGCGAACCTGGCCCCTTAGCATCGTACGGAAAATAAGTGTCGCAACAATATAGCGGTTGAACAGACCAGCGGCTCATCCGTGTTCCGGCTTTGCCATCCGTGCTATCCCTCGCCTTATCGAACTTTGACCCAGCGCTAGGCCGCTTTGCTCGTCAGGTTAGTTCGCTCGACGAGCTGCCCGTCGACCACTTCGTACACCACATCGGCCAATTCCAACAATTTCTCGCGGTGCGTGATGATGATCATTGTCCGTTCGCCTCGGTGCTCGGCCAATGACTCGCGGATTAATTGTTCACTGTGCATGTCGATTTGGCTGGTTGCTTCGTCCAAAATCAACACTTCTGGATCGCACAGTAGGGCCCTCGCCAGCGCAATGCGTTGCCGCTGTCCACCGCTGAGTCGATTGCCGTTTTGCCCAACTCGCGTTTGATAGCCTTGATCGAGCACGGTGGAAATGAATTCGTGTGCGTGCGCCCCGCGCGATACTCGTTCCACATCTTCGTCGCTGGCTGACGGATTGCCGTAGCGAATATTGTAGGCGACTGTCTCGTTAAAAAGTTCAGTCTGTTGATTTACCAATGCGAAACGGGAGCGCACATCGTCGATGCGAAGATCTTTGTAGTCGATTCCATCAAATTCGATACGACCCGAACTGGGGTCATAGAAACGGCAGAGTAGATTGATCAGCGTCGATTTTCCACTGCCGTTGCTCCCCACAATGGCCACCGTTGATCCAAAGGGAATCGACAATGAAACCTCGTCAATCACTTTTTGGCTCGAATTGGGATACGCAAAGCTCGCTGAATTGATACGCAAGACTTTGTGTGGACGTGGCAATGCTTCAGGTTCGACCGGGTCGATGACACGATTGGCATGATCGAGGATCGGAAAAATCGCATCGGCGGCAATGGTTCCTGCATAGACCGTGGAGTAGACGGCTGATAGTTTTCGCAGCGGGTCGCTAATACCGACCAGCATGCCGAAGAATACTAACAGCGCCGATACACTCAAGGGCTCGTTGCAGATAGGAATTCCCAGTAGCGAAGTTTGCTGGTTGAGAACCAGGTAGGCTCCACCAATGATGGTTGTTCCCAACATGCCGATCCCCATGAATTCGATGATTGGTTTAGAGAGCGAAGTTAAAAACAGAAATTTCAAACTAAAGCGGCGCATAAGCAACGTGGCATCTTCGAACCGTCCTTGTTCCGAATCCTCTCGACGGTAGGCTTGAACGGTCTGGATATTGGCCAAAGCCTCCAACAGCACTTCATGGAATCCGGTGGCCCGATCAAGCATTCGTCGGGAGACTTGTTTCAAATGACGAGTCACGAAATACAACAGTACTCCCACCACGGGAGCAACCAATACACTTAATACCAACAATCTCCAGCAGATCATTGAAGCACCTATCAAGCATGCGACAATCTTGAGAGGCTCCCTCAACGCGGCCCCCAAGGCGTTGATCAATCCCGTTGATAGCATGTCGGTAGTATGTACGATCAGAGTAACAAAACTCGCATTGCCTGCACCTGCGAAGGAGGCGCGATCCATGGATAAGGCCTTAGAGAATATTCGATTTCGCAATGAACGGGAGATATCCAGCGCAACTTTGCCTACCAAAACTTCATTGCTGATCAGGAAGAAGTGCTTAATCATCGTCGAAACCAACAGGCCGACGACGATCAAAGTAATGGTCTGGAAGGGACTGGTCGGTACCCACCGCACGATCCACGGCTTGAGCTTGGCGTAATACGCGCGCTGAGTTTGTTGGACCAGCAATTGCGTCTGCAACGATTCCAGGCTGCCAGTAGCCGTGGTCGGGTTGCCCGCTGGGTCACCGGCTAGGTTCATCGCCTGTTTCTGGGCTGCGATACTGGCCTCAACTTCAACGATAGCCTGGGAGCGCTTGTCGAGTTCTTCGTCGACCCATTCCTGCATCGATTGACCATTGATGGTCACTTCCAGGATGGGGTAGAAAGCCCCGATGTTCGCTCCCCACAGAGCAGCAACAGCGAAGGAACAGACGGCCGCCAAAACGACCGACAGCCAGTGTTGGCGAGCCATGCGGAGAGCGCGCAAAAAATTCTTCATAGTCCGAAATACCTATCAGAGTTTGCTTCGTTCGCGGTATTCATAGCAAGCTTGCGTCAACGATTCAATCGCGAATCGGCAACTGGCCGCAATCCGCGAAAATGCTAGCATCCAACCTGCCGCCTGACCGACGCAATCGCAGGAGTCAGCCTGCAACTTTGACAGTATGCATGGGGTATGTATCGGCCCGATCTGTTTGCCAATTCAGCTAAGATTCGTGGCCGCCGAACTGCCCTTTTGTCTCGGGGAACTATTCGCTAGACTCCGGCCCGGGATTTCGTTTCGGCCCGAAGTGTTAGTACTCGAAGTGTTAATACTCGGCTAGGTACGTCGTACGTCAACCATTTTTGAAGCGTGGGAGCCGTCGATTTCCGGCAAACTAAACGTCCCGGCGCGCGAAAAAAAAACTTAATACGCTGATGGATCAGCTGAATAACTGCGAAGGGATATGCGCATGTTGCAAATAGTTGTGCCGATGGCGGGTCGCGGAAGTCGCTTTGCTAACGCGGGGTTTGCGTTACCCAAACCCTTCATTCCCGTGCATGGCATTCCGATGATTCGATTGGTTATAGAAAACCTCCGGCCTCGACAAGAACATCGATTTATCTTCTTGTGCTTGGAAGAGCACCTTCAAGCGTACCCTGTAGAGAAGCTACTCAAGGAGTCTGCGCCGAATTGCGCAATCGTGCCTGTCCGAGGTGTAACACAGGGCGCCGCGTGTACGGTGCTTTTGGCTCACGACTACATCAATAATGAGCAACCCTTGATGATCGCCAACAGTGATCAATGGGTAGATGTATCTATTGACGACTACCTTGAGCGTTTCGACGAGTCGCCTATCAGTGGACTGATCATGACTATGGAAGCCAATGATCCAAAGTGGTCATTCGTTCGGCTTGATGAGCAAAGGGCTGTTGTCGAAGTTGTTGAAAAGAAAGTTGTCTCCAACGAAGCGACGGTAGGCATTTACAATTTCCGACATGGTTGCGATTTCGTTTCGGCAGCAGAGAAGATGATTGCGCAGGACTTGCGCGTCAACAACGAGTTCTATGTTGCTCCAACGTACAATTCCCTGATTGCGGAAGGCAAGCACATCCGGTTTGTGAATATTGGCAAAGAACGAGACGGGATGTACGGCTTGGGTATTCCCGAAGATCTGGACTATTTCCTGGGCTGCGAAGCCGGCAAGAAGGCGCTACTTCCATTCGGCATGCATCGAGCCGCATAACGCAACGAACTAACAGGAGTTTCACAATGCCACTGCTATCTGGGGAGAAAGTTTCGTCGGATAAAGCGGTTCCCAGCGACTGTGAGCTGATGAGCAAGATGTCGCCAGCGGACCGGCTGATTTTCAATTTGCGAATAGTTGAGCAGTCGCGTGAATTACCCATCGAGCACTTTCGTGAACTTTCACAAACAGTCTACCGCTTGGCGGCTATGGATTTTCACCGTGCCGCTAGTCTTGGCGTTGTACAAATCGCACATGGCCAGGACTCCATTGTTCGCAATTTGATGGAGACGGTCATTGGCGAAACTCCCTTTACGCTGTTCGATATCGGTGCCAGTGACGGCTGGTTTTTAGACCGCGTCGCCCACTTTGACTCGGCCAAGAGTATTGTCGCTTTCGAGCCCATTCCAGCGATGCTGGCACAGTTGAATGAGCGGAAAGTTCGCTGGCCTAAGATCACGATCGTTCCCCACGCGGTGGGCGCGGAGGCAGGGCAATGTTTGCTCAACGTCTACAATCGAGTTAGTGGACTCAGTTCTCTCCTAGAATTTGAAGACGATTATCATTTCTTAGGGTCATGGTTTGATGCCAACGACCGTCAGCAAATTGAAGTGGAAGTGATTACGTTAGACGACTATCTGTCGGCCAATCCCGCCTCCGCACCGACTGAAAACATCGCCATGAAAGTGGATGTTCAAGGATTTGAGGAAGCCGTTCTAAAAGGAGCTACGCAACTACTTGAAAGTGGTCGCGTCAAGGCCATCTTGATCGAGCTGGTTACGCGTCAGAAGTATCGTAGTTCAATCACACTACTACCTGCTCTTCAGTATCTCGACAGCTTAGGGTTCACGCTCTATGACACCCATCCTTTCTATCGCGAACGCGATATGGCTTTCCAGGAATGCCACACCGGACAATTGACGGAACTGGACTGCTTGTTGGTACACAAAAACTATCTAAATTCACTTTGATTTTGGAGACCGGCTGATGTCAGCTTTGCCTGTCAATTTAAACGGCACGCTATTGGACTTAACCAAAGCATTCGACAAGCACTTTTGGTTCGGCGAATTGCCACCTTTTGATTTTGTGAGCGCCAACCCCTTAGGCTGTACCAACCTTCGGCTGTCGCCAGCCAATCATCAGAAATACGATGTGGTTTGGTACTACGAGCAAATGCCCTCCGATTTGCCTCCTGGGAAATTTGAACTAGTTTTCGATGAACTGCTGCGTTTGATTGGCGATCAAGGAAAGTTGGTCGTCCGCTATCAACAAAACCAACACTTCACCGTCATTAACTTTAAACACTTCCTGGGACGCCGCTACAACGCAAGGATTTCCATAGACTCAGAGGTGGTGGAAAACGGCATCTACACGACAGTCTTCAACGTACAACGTCTAAACCTCGACAGATATCGCGCCAAAGATTGGACATTCGCGATGATCACACAGGGCAAGCGACGCGAGAATGTACTCGGTTTTTTACGTTCCATTCGAGATTCTGATCCAAGTCATACGCATGAAATTCTAATCGCCGGCCCACACGATGCTGGTTACGATGAGTTTTCTGTTCGGTACCACGAAACACAATATCGTGATCACCTGGCTGAGATCTCACGAAAGAAAAATGATCTTGCTCTGGCTGCTTCGAACGCTAATTTGCTGATTGCACATGACCGTTACGTATTGGATTCCAATTTTTTTGTAGGCTTCGAAAGATTTGGATACGATTTTGACTTCATCACTGTTTTACAGTGGTATGAATGCGGAACGCGTTTCCCTGCCTATGCGGCGATGTCGCGCGGAAACATGTCTTGGTCGGATCCCATGGATTGCGCAGACTACAACACACTCCGTCCGATGCAGTTCCTTAATGGTGGTCTGCTGATCGCGAAAACCGAGACGCTTCGCGACATTCGGTTCAATGACATGTTGTTTTGGAATCAGGCCGAGGACCTGGAACTGTCGCATACTTTTCGCAATAACGGACTACCACCACGTATCAATTGCTTCTCCAGTGCGACGACACTTGGAATTACGCCGGAATACACCAAAGCCTTTATTGCAGAGGGTGCCGCGAAAGGTCAAATTGGATTGCGCCCCAACGCTAGTCAGCACATGAGCCTTCTGAATCCCGGCCGTAAACTCGAACGCTGGTTGCGGCCCCACATTAAGAAAATGCTACGGAAAGCTGCTTGATTTTGTAGAGTGCGAATTCTTGCATTGTGTCCCAATTTGTCTATCGGTAAGAACTGGCATTGAGTGAGTGATGATTGATCAAAAACGAGTTGCCCTCATTGTTGAACCTGGGTTTATGTGCCATCACGTTGGGGTACGCAACTACATCTATTCCCTCTACACGTTGCTTGCGCGTTGTCATCAAGTGGACTTCGTTTCGTGTTACAGAAATGCAATTGGACGCGATCATTGGTATCGATTGGTCCCGCAGCGGGATGCCACAATTTTAGGGAATTGCCAAGCCGATGATACTGTTTTCCGTGGTACGCCTGGCCAAGTTGCCCGTCAAGCAGGGCATCAAATGAAAGCAGTGCGGGAAACAACTCCTGCCGATTTCTACTGTTCTCATATAGGGTCTAGCCTGGAGATCGAGGGCTACGACGTGGCAATTATTACCAATCCATGGCTGGTCAATTTTGACAAGCGAATTCCCTGCACAAAGCTCTTGGGGATGGTTTACGACACAGTTCCCAATCAATATGTCTACAGCCGGACAGACAAACCATTCGCTTTTGCCTCGCAACATCAAAAGGGATTTCAGTACTACAAAGAACACTGCGAAGCGATTCTCGCTATCAGCGAAAAAGCAGCTGACGACGTAGGTAGCTTGTTTAAGATAGAACCTTCACGTGTTCATGCGCTTCCGCCAGTTTTACCTCCTGCATATTCAGATGTAGCGCAAGCCTCCCATGCAAGAGGCCGTCAAGTCATCTTGGCATCCCCGTTTGATTGGCGTAAAGGACTGTCGTTAATGCCAGGGATTCTCAACGCAGCAAGTGACACCATTGAACTGCTAAGTATCTACGGTGGAATCCGCTGCACGCGTCGAGAATTAGCGAAATTCTTCCACGACCTGAATGTGAAGAACGTTGAGTGGTACCCCAATGCGACCGCCAAAGTCGTCAAGCAGCTTTTCGCGTCTTCAAAAGTTCTATTGTTTCCATCGTTCGACGAAGGGCTTGGGTTGCCGATCCTGGAGGCTCAGTTTTGTGGTTGCCGGACGATCGTTCGCAATGCGCCCCCTATGAACAAATTGGTCGGCCTGGGCCATGGTTTTGTATCCGAAGATCCCGAGACCGATGGCCAACTCCTGTCACAGATGCTAGCTGAGTCCTTTGACCATCAAGCCCTGCAAGACTGGGCCATTTCGCAATTCAGCAGCCAACGCGTTCTGGATATGCTCAATGCGATCATCTCTGACGGCAGCAGTACTCACGGCGCCAACCATCCGCGTCAGTTTTCGAGGCTAGCGGCGTAAACATGTGGTCTAGACATCGGCCGAAATAATTGTGTATTCACTCGCTCGTGTAGAGTTTTTTTGCACTTGCCAAAATCGAGCAACGGCTCGGTTCATGGCAATTAGCTTCATGAGAACCCAAAATGACAATCAGCGTGGAATTGCTTGCCCACCGCGGTCTTTGGAAGCAAGCTTCGCAAAAAAACTCAGCCGAGGCATTTGAAAATGCGCTCGTTGCCGGCTTTGGCATCGAAACCGACGTTCGAGATTGCCTTGGGAAGCTGGTTATCAGCCATGATTTGCCGAAGGGCGATGAGCAAAGTTTTGATGATTTCCTAGCTCGCTACAACGACTTGAATTCGCATCGAACTCTGGCGATCAATATCAAGGCCGATGGTCTGGCAGCCGAATTGAAGCAGTTGCTAGACAGTTACCAAGTCCAAGATTATTTTTGTTTCGATATGTCGGTTCCCGACTCCCGAGCTTATGGCAAATTGGGGATGTCCACTTTTGCACGGCGTAGTGAGTTGGAACCAAACTCTCCATTAAGTCAGTCATCGCCCGGCATTTGGCTCGATGGTTTTGACGGTACATGGTTTGATTCTTCGGAGTGGGAACACTGGCTGATGGCGGGAAAGAGTGTCTGCATTGTCTCTCCCGAACTGCATGGCCGCCAACATCTTGGGCTCTGGACCGAATTGAAAAACTGGATCTTGCGAACAACTACTGGTACGGCACAGGAATCCAGTACGGAATTGGGGAAACTCATGCTGTGCACGGATCTTCCGAAGGAATTTGAGGTTTTCCTATGTCAATAAAAGCAGTTATTTTTGATATGGACGGCGTTCTCGTCGATGCCAAAGAGTGGCACTACATCGCGCTCAACCAGTCGTTAGCCCTGTTTGGTTACAACATCGACCGGCCCAACCATGAGGCCCGATTTGATGGACTGCCGACGAAAACGAAGCTGGAGATGCTTTCCAACGAGGAGCAACTGCCTCGAGGCCTGCATCGCTTTATCAACGAAATGAAACAACGCTACACCGCTCACCTCATCGATGAACGATTGGTACCGAACGTTGTTCACGTCGATGCACTTCGGCGCTTACGTCAGCAAGGGCTATTGCTGGCCCTCGCGTCCAATTCCATTCGGGCAACCATCGAACACATGATGAAGCTGGCTCAATTAAGAACGTATCTGTCGTTCTGTCTGAGCAACGAGGACGTTCGCCATCCCAAACCCTCACCGCAAATCTACCTGAAGGCCATGCACCGTGCGGGCTTGCACCCATCGGAATGCTTGATTTGTGAAGACAGTCCCTTCGGCTTGCAGGCCGCTCGAGAATCCGGAGCCCACGTACTGGCAATAACCAACGTCGACGAAGTCAACTATGACAATATCCAAACACGAATTGCAGAAATTGAGCTGCTGCAAAGCGAACTTGGTCAAAACCGAAAAGCCGCTTAGCAACCTGATCTAAAAACCCATGAGGTGGCCACGATTGCTCGTCACTGCGCCGTGTATGGCCTTGCCGAAATGCTAACTAATCCGACACTTCTCGCTGATCGCCACCAAGATTAGCAGCAAAATCGTACTCGTACTCGTACTCAATGAAATCGTACTTGTACACAATGAAATGCTACTCGTGCTCCTTCTCGGAACCCCGCGACATTTCGAGCACGAGTAGTGCCGAAAGCTGAGTACGAGTACGAAAATGCAGTCATTTCGAGCGTTTGGCAGCTAACGGTGGTGGCGTTCAATGAGAAGTGTCACGAATCAAGATATTTATCGCTCGGCACACTCGGTCGCTTGATTACCACAGTAACACAATCTTCCAACGCTTCGAAGGCTGTCGATTCGTTGGGCTCCAAATGAATGATGTCGCCCACTTCGAAGGTCCGCTCGCACATTCGGGCACGACCAACAGCCAGGACCGTAATTTCTTCAGCGACTTTATGATGGTGACGTGGTTCGACTTGCCCAGCCGTGTAGTACTTTACCGCTACTTCCACCTCCACCGAGCGAATAAGACTCGGCTCAAAATCTCCGACAATCCAGCCACCTTTTAATTCGCTTAGGAGATGCTTCTTCACCGCACAGTCCAATCAACATAATTTTTCGTGTTCAATACCCACGGACCAATTCAAGTAAATCGGACCACAAAAGGTCCCTGCCCTTGATGATTAGGCGCGCGGCGCAAAATGGTAACTCTTGCTCTGAGAGAAGAACTGCTGCGGATTGTCGTAGACCACTCGACGAATGGCCGCTTCTGGATGGCCGCGACGACGAAGCTCAAATATCAAATCGGGAATGGCGGTTGGCTTACTTGGCCCCCAGTCGCCAGCCGAATTGGCCATCAACCGCTCAGGGCCATACTTCTCGATCATGTCTGCCGCCCGCTGCGGTGTGCATTTGGTAATCGGATAAAGCGTCATCCCAGCCCAAAATCCGGCTTCCAAGACTGGGCCAATCGTGTGCTCCTCCACGTGATCGACCATTACTCGCTGTCGCTCGATCCGCGAGTCGTGACAGAGCATATCGAGGATCATCCGTGTCCCTTGGTATTTGTCCTCCAAGTGAGGCGTGTGGATCAGAATCTGCTGCTGATACTTTACCGCTAACTCCACATGTTCGAGAAAGATCGTCGATTCATTCTTGGTGTTCTTATTGAGACCAATTTCACCGATCCCCAACACGTTTGGTTTATCAAGGAATTCCGGAATCATGGCGATTACTTCGCGGGATAGCGAAACATTCTCCGCTTCCTTAGCATTGATGCACAACCACGTATAGTGCTGAATACCGTACTGCGCGGCTCGCTTAGGTTCGGTATCGGTCAACTGCCGAAAGTAATCGCGAAAGCTATCCACCGTGCCGCGATCAAATCCCGCCCAGAAGGCAGGTTCGCTTACCGCCACACAACCCATCTTGGCCAACGTTTCGTAGTCGTCGGTAGTCCGCGAGACCATGTGAATGTGGGGATCGACGTAATCCATGCGTGCATAACTTTCCGAAGGAATCTAAATACCGAATTCGTCACGCCACTGCGGGTTAAATTCGCGGCTGAACAGCAATTGCACTCGAGCCGCTTTGTCCGACTGGTCGTCGGTGAGAATGCGACACGCGGCACTCAGCAACTCGAGCTGCTGAGGACTGGGGGCGCCGTCTGGGAATTGCCCCAGCCGATCGTAGAAAGCGGCCACCTCAAGAATCTTTGCGCGGGTCAGCAAGAACTCTTGCGACAAAATTTCAGTGGCGGTGCGGGGCATGTGCTTTTAGCCTCGTGCGACGATAAAATGCGAATGAATACACCTTCATTGTCGGTTAGAAGCGGCCTCGAAGCAAGCGTACGTTAGGCATTCTTGCCTGACATCCTGTCTTGGCTCTCGCTGTCGGATAAGAAGCCAAAACTTCGACCAAGCCCTGAGCTTTCATTAAAAGCTGTTGGTCAGGCTGGAAAGCCTGTCGTACCTTAGGCCATCGCGTTTGAGCCAGATTTCTTGGCCATGGCCGGGTCCATCTCTTGAAAGATATCCCCTGCGCCATCGTAAAAGATGCGACCAATCAACAAATCGGTCAGATTGCCGCGAAACTGAGGATTATCGCGCATGAAGCCCCCGAAACTGAAATCTTTCGTATAAAACGCATCGACCAACTTGCGAATCCATTGCGAGCCGTGTTTGAATTCCGTGCACCATTTGCCAAGCTGCTCGGCTGACAGATCGTCTTTTTGAAAGCCTTCAATTACCGCATCGGCGGCCTTCTCTCCCATGACCAGTGCGAAATAGACGCCCGACGAGTAAATAGGGTCGATAAAGCCAAACGCATCGCCGATCAAAACCCACCCCTGGCCGCTGTGTTGCTTGGTCCAGTAGGAATACTCTTTGGCCACATGCAGTTTGCCTTGACGCTCAGCTTTCTCTAGGCGGCTCTGCAGCCCCGGACAGCGGTCGAGTTCCAATTGATACCGCGCCTCGGTGTCGAGTCCTGTTTTGAGCATGTAATCCGTGTCCCCCACACATCCGATGCTGGTCACCTCGTCGCTCAGCGGTATGAACCAGAACCAGCTATCCTTCTGGTCGGTGTGCATGATGATTGTCGCCCCAGCATTATCTCCTTCATCGCGCATCGCATTTTTGTAGTAGCCCCAAATGGCCGCTTTCTTCAGATCCGCGATATCCTGGCGTAACCCAAGCTTGTTAGCGATCAGCGACGATTGTCCTGAGCCGTCCATAACCACCTTGGCAGAAACGTCCTGCAGCTGGCCGTCGGCCGTACGCAGTTTGACGCCGCGCGTGCCGCCATTGTCATCCAGCAGCACATCCATGACTCGCGTCTGGTCGTAGCAATCGGCCCCCAGTTCGGCCGCGCGGTCGAAGAGCAGCTTGTCGAAGTCGGCCCGTTCCACTTGCCATGTCGTACTCGATTCGCGAGGATCGTGTTCGGTAAAGTAAAACGGTTCCGACTCCTTGCCTGAAGCAGTCACGAATTGCACACTCTTCTTGGGAGTGAACTTGCTGGCTTTCATCCGCTCGATCAGACCGAGACGTTCCAAAGGCCAGTAGCATTCGGGCATCAACGATTCGCCAACGTGAAATCGCGGGAATTTTTCGCGTTCGACCAACAACGTCGATCGCCCCGCTTGAGCCACTAAACTGGCCGCCGTCGAGCCCGCAGGCCCGCCCCCAATTACCACCACGTCATAAGCTTTACGCATCGGTTCACTACCTGTTGGTCGCTGTCATAAAAATGAAAGAATGCAAATTGTTCGGTTTATTTTAACGTTTTCGGCTGATCGTACGCCATGGCCAAACAAACAAGGTGGCTGACACGAATGCCGCAAGGTTAATGATTTCCACGTAGCGGAATTCGCCAAGAATTTCGGTGGTTTAAGGAAAAACTGCCTGCGCCGAAATTGCTGGCGAGTTGCGCTACAACTGAATGTCGCGGCATTATTGCGACGATGGCAAGCCCCCCTCACTACGTAGACGCTTGATCTCCTCTTCGAGCTGTCGATTTTTGGATTCAGCGAGCTCGCGGGCTGCGCGTTCCTGTTGAGCGAGTTCCCGCTGTTGTTCCGCCAGCTTTCGATTGGCTTCTGCTTCAGTCAGCAGTCGCTCACCCGTGGCCACATCGAGCATTTCCAACACTTGCCCCACCAGTCGTAAACGTATGCCGAGAGTTTGACACACAAGCTCACCGTTGACTGATTCCATGGGGACCATGACATCATTCTTCAAGCGAAAACCCTGAATGGAAGGGTGCAAATAATCTGCCAGGGGATCGTAGATAAAATATTCCGACACTCCAAACTGTTCATAGATTTTTGGCTTGAACACCCAATCATCCCGCTTGGTTGAACGCGAGGTAACTTCAAAGACCACATCCGGAGTTCGCTTTTCTTCCCACGTCTTGAACGTCCGTCGCGGACCTGGCTCGCAATCGAGCACGACGAAATTGTCGGGCACCACGAACCGCCGCGGCTGGCCGCACTGATAGTAGACCAGCAAGTCGCTACCGATGTACACTCGCTGACCACTTAAACGTTGTTTGAGCAATTCGTCAATGCGAACAATCCACCTACGATGCGTATCCGTTTCACCCATAGGACGTCCATCCGATTCCGGGTAATCGATGTCGATTTCGATCGGGTTGCTGATACTCATTCCCATTCTCGTAGTCTGGCGGCGGGAGCTATATTCTTCATTATAACTTAAAATGCTCACCAACAGATGGTACGTCTTACACCGCAGGTGCGACCCACTTGGGTCGGCTGGACAATCGAAGTCGCACCCGGCAGGTGCGACCCACTTGGCAGAGGTGACCCACTAGCGCCCTGGCACTAGAGTGGGAATGCTCCATAAGGTTCCGCCGGCAGTTACAAACAGAGTTTTCCTGTCGTCGCCGCCAAAGGCTACGTTGGTACACTCGTCGCGGGGGATGGGTGCAAAGGTCAACAGCTCTCCCTCAGGCGAGAAGACAAATACACCGGCCGTCGGCTCGGCTTGGGTTTCAAAGGGAGCGTTTTGTCGATTGGAACCTGCGGCCACGTACAGCCGCCCGAGTTGATCCATCTCCATGCCGTCCGGTCCACGAGTACTCCCCCAGTCATACAGTAGTTGCCCGCTATTGGTCACGATGTCACCAGCCGGCGACAATTCAAATCGCCATAGTTTACGCGCGCCTCCCACCGTATTGTTGTTATTGTCCGCTACAAACAGATAGCGGTCGTCTTCCGAGATCACCAATCCGTTGGGACGATCAACCTCATGGGAGATGATGCGTGTGACGCTACCATTGAGATCAATGCGATAGACCCCTTCGACATGACGCCCCCGATCGTCCACCATCTCCATCTTGTCGCGTGGTCCATACTGCGGATCCGTGAAGTAAATACGTCCCTTCGAATCAAAGGTAATGTCGTTGGGTTGATTGTACCGGTGGCCCTCGTAAGAGTCGGTCAGAAAGCTCAACTGACCATTGACTGGATCTCGGCGGGCAATGCGTTTGAGCACATTCTGGCACATGAGCAGGTGCCCATTTGCATCCAACCCCAGTCCATTGGTGCCGGCGTTTTCAATATAGATGGATTGCTCACCAGACTCGGATCGCAGCATGACATGGCCATCGCCGCTGGTCAGCAGGCCCAGTCCGGCCACCCATAGCGGCCCTTCGCCAGCCCCACGCTCTTGCAGCATCACGGGCTTGGCACCAACGGGAAACACGGCGGCTCGGTTGGAGTCAGGCGCAGCGCGAGATTTAGATTTCAGCCGCTCATCCGCTTGAACTGTGGGTTGCATCTTCGCCAAGAACTCGCTCAACTCGGCTTGCAGTTTTGCGACCACCTCTGGCTGCTGCTGGGCAATGTTGTGCTGCTCACTGATATCGGCTTCCAGATCGAACAGCAACGGAGGATCGTGACGTGTAGTGGGTGTGCCGGCACGAGCGATGGGGTCGGTTGGAGATTGTGTCGCCGAATGTATTTTGTAGCGTCCTGAGCGGAAGGCGATTGACCTCGGGCCATAGCACCACTCGGCCCGCGGCGATGGCTCGCCTTTCATGAGGCAGCGGCTGAGATCGTGTGACCAATAGCCTGGTTTATCCGTAGGGACGGTGCCTCCGGTAAGCGCAGCAAACGTTGCATAGAGGTCGAGATTTGCTCCGATGTCATCCACCGTACCAGGTGCTATTTTACCGGGCCAACGAAAAATGCATGGAACACGGAAGCCTCCCTCCCAAGCCGTTGACTTCTCGCCTCGCAGCGGTGCGGCTGTCCCCGCGTGAGGACCAAACACCGACCAAGGTCCATTGTCGCTGGTGAAAATCACTAACGTGTCGTCGTCGATACCCAACTCCTTGAGCGCCTTCATGACTTCACCCACCGACCAATCCAACTCCTCAACTACATCGCCGAATCTGCCGCCTGCACTTCGATCCTGAAACGCTGGTGAAGCGAAGATAGGCGCATGGACCATGTTATGAGCCATGTACAGAAAAAAGCGGCGGTCCTTATGCGCTTTGATCCACTTTACCGCTTCGGAAGTGTAACGCTGAGTAAATAGTTCTTGGTCAGCGGGATACTCGACAACCTCCCGCCCGCGAATCAACGGCACTTGAAAAGTGAATTTGTCCGCCGCATCGAAGACGGCTCGCGTTTGTTTTTTGCCAGCTGGCGCAGGGACATCATTACTGCCAGGTGTGCCAAAGTGGTAATCGAAGCCGCATTCCAAGGGATGCATCGGAGATTGCGTAAAATCCTGTGGATACCCAGCCAAATGCCACTTGCCCAGAATCGCGGTAGTATAGCCCTGCCGCTTGAGCATGGCCGGCATCAACGCATCGCGGTCCGCCGAAAGCGGTTGGTCGCCTAGCAAGATCGGATGTCGACCACTCATCAATCCGGTGCGACTGGGAACGCAAGTCGAACCCGAGGCATAAAAGCTAGTCCAGCGCTGTCCCTCTGCCGCTAGTCGATCGATGTTCGGGGTTTTGTTATTAGGATTCCCATAACAGGCCAGATCACCATACCCTAAGTCGTCCGCAAATATCAGAATGATATTAGGCTGCTCTGCGGCACGGAGTTGAAGGTGTGCAGATGTCGTTAATAGTAGTGCGGCCAACAATAGGTATCTCATAGCTCACAGTCTCCAGCTTGATTTTCGTTAGGCTAGACTAAGTTGTAACCGATTCCTTTGGACCGCGGGGATTTCCCTTGGAGTGCGGGGATTCATCACCGCTTTGGATTGCCCCTCAGCCAGCATCACAGTGAAACATCAAGTACCCACTCTCGATACACATCAACCCCAACACCCACATTTCGCAAGAGCCAATTGTGTATAATTTAAAGATTCTCGACGGAGCAAACCGCGCCAACGTCAGACAGTCGGATGGATAATCGCGATGCACCACAAGCAACTTATCTTAGTTCAGCTGCTATTGATGGTTCAGCTGCTATTGATGTTCACCGCCACTCACCCTATCACCTGCCGCGCACAAACTAAGGATTTGTTAACTGAGTGGGAGCAGGTGCTACCGCAGGTGCAACAGGCAGGATTTGACGAATCAATCCGATTGCTGGGTGAGCTGAATCAAGAGGGGAGGTATTCTGGCTCGGCCTCGTTGCTGTTCTTAATGCGCAGTTTCGTGGCGGAACGCCTACTTGAGCTCAAGCATCCCACGGAAGGGATTTCTGCGTTGGAGCAACTGCTCCAGTTGCCGCTTCCCGACGATCGCATAGAAGCGCAGCAGTACGCCTTGCATTGGTCCAATGCGCTCAACAAGTTGTGTAACGCGTACGCCGAAAACGACCAACTGCGTGCGATTCTACCCAAGCTCAATTCTTTTGATCAGCATCAAGGGTGCTATTTGCATCGCCTTCTGTTGACTCGGGTCGTGTTAAATTGGGAGAGGCATTTCGTTCAAGATGCGGTCATGCGTGACAAAGCGACGGCCGCTTTGAAAAAATTCGAACATGATTTTTCAGCTACTCCGTCAGCCGAAGAAATACACGGCTTGGTAGGATTTGCAAAAAGTCCAGGCTGTTTCAAAGTACCTGCAGAAGATCGACTGCGCGTCTTTCGTAAATGCCAGTCAGCTGCCCTGCGAATGCTCGGCCAGGCAACAGACGGTGAGCTAGCGGAGCTCTATTTCCTGCGCAATATCGACGCGTGTTATTCAATTGCACAACTCTACGTCAAAGATCCGGACAAGCGTAAATTTGCAGGCGCGCTCGTCGGTGAGTTAGAGACCGCTGGGAAGTTGCTGCTCCGTGATTTCAACTCGTTCGCCGATCTGGTTGAGCGAACGACAACGGACCTCCGCGAGTATATCGTCGCGAAAATCGAAGCTTCCTCCGAGAATCATCCACGCGTGCAAGACTCCCTCCTGCTCAATCACAATGTGCCTCCTATCGCCGACGGTATCGTAATTCAAGGCGAGCTGCCTGAACTGGGAACCGACAAGAACTCCGTTGTGCTGCTCGATTTCTGGGAAGCTTGGTGCGTTCCCTGTGTGCAGGCATTTCCAGCGATGAAGGCGCTGGAAGAGCGTTATGGATCCCGAGGATTGAAAATCGTTGGGATCACCAGTGTAGGGCATGGGCGCTGGGATATGCAGGAAAAATCATTTGTTCCTGATCCGCTCGCCAAGCGTGGACAACGCATCTTTGCGATGAAAAGCTTTGTCGAACATCATCAGCTGACCGGAAGTCAGGTCATTGATCAATATGATACGATCAAGAAGGAATTCCAAATTGTTAGCTTTCCAACCTACATGGTCATCGACCGCGAAGGGATCGTGTGTCTCGTGGCAGGAGGGGGAGAGGCAACCATGAAGCTTATCGAGCAGACGATTGCCGAGCTTTTACAGTGAGGGCACAACGGTAAAAACGGGATTATGCAGGAGTCGTTCGGTTTATACCCAATACCGTTGAGCTTACTTCCAGACTCGGACGCTGCCGTCGCCTGCGCAGGCTGTGACTTGTCCTTCGGGAAGCTCGGGTCTTAACTGTGAATTTTGCGATTGGCCGATCGAACTCGGATCGCCAGCCTGCTCCGGCTCGGCGTTAAACAAATTCCGTTCCATTTTATCGTGGCGTATGTATCCTGCTTGCGAACTTGACCATTAGTTGCGCAAGCATTTCGTTGAAGTCACTACCGGTTGGCAAGCTGGAAGCATACCCCACCCTAAATGAACGGTATTGGGGTAACCTAGCAATCCAGAAATAGACCAACAAGCCGCTTGCGCTGGCGGCTCACAAACGCTGGATGTAGTGGAAACCCGAGTGCGCTAACGCACCACGCGATAGCCGGTGAGTGAGCTTTGTCCGCTGGGGCGAGCTTGCGTGTAAAGAGGTGGCACTGGGCCCGCGGATTGCGCCAAGCCTGGACCGGGAGCAATGTTTTCCTTGGACAATCCAGACGCATCGGGCATGGTGAAAGCAGACGCGTCTCGCGAAACAGATTCATTGACCATGTAGAATTCGACTTCAACAGTAAATGCCAGCGGCGGTCCTTCATCGGGTTGCAATTGAATGTTGACTTTGTGCGGCAAGTACCAATTGACGGCGGAGTACTGTGTGTGCTCGCTCTGTTGGGCAATGGCGACCAATTTGCCCTCGGGACCAATCCGATCGTACAACCGTGTTTCCTCGATCACTCGGGTCTGAGCATCCAGTACTAGTAGGCGGCGATACGCCCCACGCGGTGAAGGAATGTGGGTCTCGACAATCAGCTTGTTCTTATTGTCTGGACCAGGAACCACCCGGGGTCCGAAGTGCTGCATGGACGGATCAAGCTCTACCACGCCGAGCGCTTCACGCAGCCACAGCGGCGATACAGGAAGCATGCGCCGAGGGCCAAGTTGATTCTCAAAATCGTTGTGGTTGGCATAATACATCGTCGGCGGACCACCCATTTGTTGTTGCAACCAGAATTCGTTACTGTTGCTCCCCGCCGCAAAGGCCAACCCCATCACCTTCATCCCCGGATAGGCCTGCAAACTAAAGTTGTGCGGTCGTTCCCAAGCCAACGCGCCGGAGAGCTTCGCCAGCAATGCGGGACTGGTAATAGTCATCGTTTGCGATTCAAGTTGCTGAATCGCTAAGCTGTGGTTGATGTGCTCGGCCAGTTCGGGCAACGTGGGTGTGGAAGTGTAGATTGCCGGTGGTGCGAATTCGGGAACTACTTGCCGCCGTGCACACGTCGCGCCGCTAGTTACTAGATTGGTTGCCAGGATTAGCCAACACAGGTAATTTGTTGTTGAGCGAGGGAGGCAGTGGAGCAATGGGACCAATGACGATTCCGACGAGCGGTCTCTGCCCGTCGCGAAACATGCCATGCTTGGCTCGCAGTCTCTCTCATCAGTTGACATAACGCTACGCTTACTCATTGATTATCATTCGTCATGGCACTCAGGCCTCGGCACTTGGGGTTGTTTACTCGTCGGTAAACAGCAGTTCCTTCAACTCAGCCTGCAAGGCCTCGGACAGTGCACTGGCTGGATCAACAACGGCCACATCCCATTGCCTGCCATCGGCGGGACAGACCAGCTTCCAAGGTTTTTCTGACGACGGCTGCTCGCTATCGCCAAGCGTGGCGGTGGCTGGCGTTTCCTCTTCCTCAAGGAAACTCCGTTCCTCCTGAAGCACTCGCCGCCGGACCAAAAGCAAGGCCAACAGATACGCTAGTGGTTCCTTCCCAGGCCGTTGCAGTAGATCGGTGAGCGTGTCTAGCAACACTCCGGTCGGTGCAGGACGCATTTTCTTAGCTGCTGCCGCAGGCATCTTGCCACGCCACCATCCGATAGCCCCTTCACTGGGCCCGGTCCAATGGCTGGCGGCAATGTCAACTCGAGTGACATCCTCTCCCGCAGGTACAATCACTGAAAAAAAGCTTTCGTCCGGTTCCAACGGACGCCCGCTCAGCGCACAACGGCGCGTGCATTTAGTAATTGTGTAATCCTGCATTCCTGCGGCTCGCCAATAGAATTATCGAATGGTGAGGCTTTGCCAACCTTCCGCCATTAGCAGGAGATAGCTGCCTCTAGTCGTTAGGGCAAGATCAATTGTTTGCTAGCTAGCCTTAGATCGTCTGGGTTGCAAATCCCAGGTCATTGAAGCTCCCCCGTGTTTTCCGGCTTGCCAGCGATCGAACCCGCCTACCGGGGAGCAAACTTGTAGCACGCGGTGGTGTGGTTGGCCCGGCGTTTGCTATCATGCTGCCAGGAAGCGTTACTACAGACCCGTGTACTTCGTGGATGTGAATTCAAATGCGATTGTTGCTAGCCCTCGATGGTTCCGACGTTTCGGTTCAAGCGACCGATTTTTTGACGCGACTTCCCTGGCCAGATGCCACCGAAGTAACGGTAGTGACTGTCGTGGTCGACACCGCTATGGGAGAGATCGACGCGGAAGTGTGGATGAAAGTGCGTGAAACCGCGCACGAGTCTGCAGTACAGAACTATCAAGCTGCGGCTGCCAAGCTCAGTTCGAAGTTCGCCAAAGTGGAACATGTGTTGGAGGAGGGGCATCCCAACCGGGCGATTCTGGACGTTGCCAAGCGGAGAGACGCTGACGTATTAGTGCTCGGGGCGCGCGGCCACTCCTTGGTTGCCCGAGCGCTGTTGGGAAGCACTAGCGATTATGTGGCCAACCATGCTCGTTGCCCCGTGCTGGTGGTCCGACCACGGACGGCAGAAGCGGTAGAAGCCGGAAAATTGCGTGCTGGCGCGCTGCGCGTCATCTTGGCTTATGATGGTTCACCCGGCGCTAAACTAGCAGCGGCTCAACTTTTCGCTCTTCCGTGGAGCCCGGAAACGCAGGTGCAAATCACGACGTTGTTGGAACGCCCACCACTGGTTCCCGACGAAGAGATTTACGACGCAACGGCCATTGCCGATTGTGAAAAAAACTTGGCCGGATTGGTAGCCGAGTCTAAGTGCGGTGCAAATGTTAGCTATCGAGTCCGCGAGACGGTGCATGTGGGTGACACATTGGCGCATTTGGCCGATGAGGAGCATGGCGATTTGATCTTCGTCGGGGACACGGGAAAATCCGCCTTGGCTCAGTTCTTTCTGGGGAGTGCAGCACGACATATTTTGCATCATTCGGCCAGTTCAGTGTGGGTGGCACGCAACAAGCATTGGCGTTAATACCGATAACTTTTGGCTCTGGCCTGTCATAAACCTCAGACGCAAGCCAGATTTTACTTACATTGTGAACCTCAAGCGCTAGCCGTGGGCCCCGTGCTAGGCTGGTGCCCAGGCGTTGGCGCTCACGACTGGCAAAACGGCTTGTTGATTTAGTGAGCCGCGACGCGTGCGCGGCCGGGCGACCAACACTGCCGGGTGCCTTACGGGCCACGGCTCACCCTTAGGATTAATCATTCAATTAAATTATGAAGCCCAAAAGGCCTACGGCTAGCGCCTGAGGTACACAGAACTAACGGACCAAACGTAGGGTTGAAGCACCAATCGACACGCTTGGCGTCCACCGCAACGCAGTCCATTTGCATTTCTTTTTGCGTAATGTTATGTCAGACAATCGTACTTTTTATGCTGACGAGCAGCTATTTCGTTTGATCGTTCAAGCGTCGCCGGCCGGTCTATTGCTAGTGGATCGGGATGGGATCATCGTCCTAGCCAGCCAGCGCGCACTGGAGTTCTTTGATTACGAAGAGGCACAGTTGGTTGGGGAATCAGTGGAAAAACTGATCCCCTTCGCACATCATGCGGTGCATACTGAGCAGCGGGCGCGCTATATGTCACAGCCGCAGACGCGTCCCATGGCCGCCGGACGCGATTTATTCGCCTTGCGACGAGACGGTTCGGAGTTTCCCGTAGACATCAGCCTACACCCCTTAGCATCCGATTCGGGGACCTACATCCTAGCGAATATCCTCGATGCAACCGACCGGCGACGAGCGGAAAAGGAAGCGGCTCGTCGACAGTCGCTCGAGCGGCTCGCGCTGCTGGGGCAATTGGCGGGTGGCGTGGCCCACGAAATCCGCACTCCCTTGGGGGTGATTCGAAATGATGTCTACTTCTTACAGACCATGGCCGAGCGACTGGGACCAGAAGGGGTTGAGTGCATCGAAGAGATCAAGCAAGCGGTTGGCAAAGCGAATCGAATCGTCGGTGAATTGCTCGACTTTACGCATGAACCGCGAAGCAACCCGACGGCTGTTAACCTGCAAGCCATTTTGGACGAAGCTCTGCGGGACTACCCGCTTCCGATCGGAATTGAATTGGATCGACCGGAATCAGAAATTCTGCGAAGTGTGTCGGTCAATGCCGACCGCGAACAGATTGCACGCATCTTAACCAATCTGTTTCGAAATTCGGTACAAGCCATGAACGGGCAAGGCAAAATTTCTGTGTCGGTCAGGTGCGACGACAACCGCGCCTGCCTTACAATTTGTGATACAGGTCCGGGAATCATGAAAGAGTATCGAGATTCCATATTCGAACCGCTATTCACTACCAAAGCCAACGGCATTGGTTTGGGATTGGCCGTTTCGCAACGCTACGCCTTGCGAAATCAGGGACAATTGGAATTGGTCAATGACCGCCTAGACGGAGCTTGCTTTCGACTGACTTTGTTGCGGGCGGCTGAGCGTACGTCAGGCTTTCCTGCCTGACCGGTAGTCCAAAACGTCAGGCTTTCCTGCCTAACCTGTACTCCTGGACGTCAAGTCTTTCGCCTTGCAGGCCGTGAATAGAGAAACCTGTAGAATACAACCGGCACTTCGTGTGGGCGAATGAGAATCGAAATACCATGACTCAACCTGTTGTTCTCTTGAGCCCCTCACAGGATACAAAGTCGACATCCCCCGAAAACAACCTAGCGGTACTCATTGTCGACGATGATGAAGGGATGCGCCGTAGTCTGCGGCGAGTGCTGATGCTGGATGGTTACCATGTCGAGACCGTGGGTAGCTCGCGCGAGTTACATGACAAAGAGAATCTGGATGACTTTTTTGCCATTCTGCTCGATCGCAAACTACCCGACGCTGACGGAAGTGAGTTGTTGGAAGGGCTGAAACTCCGCGCTCCGCACGCTTCGATTCTAATCGTCACGGGTTACGCCGATATGGATAGTACCATTCGTGCGATTCGCACCGGAGTTCACGACTATTTAATCAAGCCGGTCGAACCGGAGACGTTACGTAGTCGCCTCAGCACATTGGCCGAGTTCTATCAAGTCCGGCGGGAACTCGAACACAGCGAACGGCGGATGTTGTTCCTGGTCGAGAACTTACCGGCCGGTGCCGTCTACATCGACGGAGAGCGGCTATTTGGAAACAGGACCCTGCAACGCATGACCGGCTACGGGACTGAGAAGATCTCTACGATTGACCAGTGGTTTTCAGTTTTGTGTCCCGAAACGGCCGATCAAAGCGCGGCGATTTACCGCGAAAACCGACGCGCCAATTTTGTCTCCACCTTTCGCCTGCCAATCGTGCGTCAGGATGGATCGCCACGCACCTTGGAAATCGCTGGCTATCGCTATGATCATCACGAACTGTGGTTGGTAACCGATATTACTGAATTGCAAGAAGCCCAACAACGCATGGTTCAAGCCGAGCGACTGGCCGCCATCGGTCAAATGGTTACTGGCTTAGCGCATGAAAGCCGCAACGCGCTTCAGCGGGCGCGGGCCTGCCTCGATCTGTTAGAGCTCGATCTGCAGTCTGAGCCAGAGCAGCTCGATTTGACTGGTCGCATTCGTCGCGCCCTCGGCGATTTACAACGGAACTACGAAGAGGTTCGCAACTACGCCGCCCCAATCGTATTGGAATCGGCCGAGTGTTCTTTGGCTGATTTGCTGCATCAAGCGTTCGAGGATTTGCGATGGGAATTTAAGGACCGTCCTCATCAGCTGAATATTGACGATCAACTGCAAGGTCAAACGATTCGCGTCGATGTTCACCGACTGGGGCAAGTATTGCGGAATGTGTTGGACAATGCACTAGCCGCTAGTGCCAATCGCAATCGCATTGATGTGCGGCTGACGAACGTCGCAATCGACAATCATTCCTTTCAGCGCATCGAAATCCGTGACTACGGCTGTGGAATATCTAAGGAGGTGCTTTCGCAACTGTTCGATCCGTTTTTCACAACCAAGCCCTCAGGAACCGGTTTAGGGATGGCAATATGCAAGCGAATTGTCGAGGCACATGCCGGACGCATCACGGCCGAGAATTCACCTGGAGGGGGCGCACTGGTGCGCATCGATTTACCATCCCAACCTGCTCACCATTTTTGAACGCTATCGCGTTTAACCCGCAGCCGTAGGCGAGGTTTGAAATCGTCGGACCTCGCCTACGGCTGCGGGTTAAACAAGCCGTGTTCAGTCCACTGTCAAACAATCACCTCGCTAGTGAGCCGCTGGCTCACTACTAACTTTCGAACACGAACACTCTCCAGCTAAATATAAGAGCCATGGAACCTATAAACGAACAACCGATCTCAATCTTGATTGTGGAAGATGATGAGGACTTTCGTGACTCCAGCGCACGGTGGATGCAGCGCAAGGGGCACAAAGTGGCGGCGGCCAGTAGTGGCGCGGACGCTCTGCGTCTGTGCGAACAGCAGGAATTCGATGTCGGCATCTTCGATATGAACATGCCCGGGATGTCGGGTATCGAACTCTTGCAACAGGTTCGACAAAATCAATTTGGCATGGAGGTGATCATCCTGACTGGACAAGGGACGATCGAATCGGCCGTGCAAGCCATGAAACTGGGGGCCAGCGACTACTTAACCAAACCTTGTCCATTGGGCGATGTGGAACACCACTGTGAACTGGCACGACAACGCGGCCAACTGCGACGTGAGAACCAGCAGCTCCGAGCCATCATTTCTCGAAGCCAACCGACCAGCGACTTACTCGGTCGATCTGCGGGCATCAGCAAGATACATAAGTTGATTAGCCGTATTGCGGCAACTGACAAACCAGTGCTGATCACAGGTGAAAGTGGGACGGGCAAGGAAGTGGTAGCCAAAGCGATTCAACAAGCGAGTCCATTGGCGGAGCGACCGTTTGTGACGGTCAATTGCGCTGCACTCCCCGAAACATTGGTGGAGAGTGAATTGTTTGGCCATCAACGCGGCTCATTCACAGGGGCCACGGCAGAGAAGCTCGGGCTGTTCGAAGTGGCTGACGGGGGAACATTGTTCATCGACGAATTAGGGGAGTTGCCGCCAGCATTGCAACCCAAATTGTTGCGAGTGCTTGAAGATGGTTCGATGCGACGGATTGGTTCGCACAAGGAGCGGAAGGTCAACGTACGAATTATCGCCGCTACAAACCGTGACTTAGCCAACGACGTCAAACAAGGCCGCTTTCGAGAGGATCTTTACTATCGGGTGAATGTACTGCCCATTGCACTTCCTCCCTTGCGCGACCGGCCTGGCGATGTGGACATATTGATCGATCACTTCTTGCCGTCCGGATGGAGCGTGGACGCCGAGGCCCGCACCGTCATGAATGCCTACTCGTGGCCGGGGAATGTGCGTGAGCTAATCAACGTCATTCAACGTGCAACCATCTTAGCCGACGGCCAGGAAATCACGCCTGACGATTTGCCCCGCGAATTCACGAACGACACGCACAGCAGCCCGGCCGTCAGCCATTCACAAGTTACACCTACATCCGAGTCGACGTTTTCAGCTCGGCCAGCGGCAGGCCCCCCAACGGCTGAAGCCGATTCGCTCGACGCAATTGCCAAAGCCCACGTGTTGGAGGTCTTAGCTAGGCACAACGGCAACAAAGCCCGCGCCGCGCGTTCGCTGGGCATTCACCGGCGCAAGCTCTACCGTCTGTTGGAACGCTTTCAACCTGCATCCGACTCAACCGAGTCCACGGCCGCGATCCAGTCGGAATAACGCAGTAGTTGTAGGCCGCAACGAGCGCAGCGCTGTTGCGGCAGACCGAAGAGTTTTCTTGCATCGGCACATTCCGCACGCTAATGCATAGCGACGGAGTTCTAAGTCTCACAACTCTATCTACTATGTCACTTGGGTAGGCGTCGGGGTAAACTGCTCCACGCCCGCCTCGATGCCATGTTAGGAAGTTGCCAGGATGAGTCACTACCGCTTTTCGCTGCGTGGATTGCTACTGGGGACCACACTTATCGCGCTGGGTCTCTCGGTTATCTTGGAAGAACCACAGTTTGTGTTGATGAAAACCGGTAAGCAATGCGACTTTGCAATCGCCGGAGATGGGTTCTTTGTGTTATTGGATGAGGAATCAGCTGAACTGCTACACACGCGTAGCGGCACCTTCACCTTGGACGCGGATGGTCGCTTCGTACTACAGCACGGACAAGCTAGCTACCCGTTGGAACCTCCGATCCACTTCCCCACTGCTTCGGCTGAGATTGCGGTGAGTACCAGCGGCGAAGTACGGGCCTACAGCCACAGTGCATGGTCGCGAACGGGACAGTTTTTGCTGGCGAGCAATATGAATGGCGTGCCACTCACTAAGCCGCAATCGATCGAACGCTATACCGAAAAATCATTTCGAACAACTTCCAAGTGTCCTGGCGATGGAGGTATGGGTTATGTTCTACAAGGCTGGCTTGAGGTGCCTCGGTCGATCAGTTGGTCGCGTTTCATAGCTCTTTTGTGTTTTGCGTTTGCCTTGGGACGCTGGCTTTGCCCCAAGCTCCTGTAGCACGTGTCCACTTGCACCGCTCATTAATTGCGACTTTCCCGAGAATCAAAATCTAAAGAATAGTTCTGGACTTCGCGCTGTTAGCCTGCTAAAACTAAAGGAAGTTTCCTCCCATAGCTTGCTACTTTGCGTTATTCGCGATCTCTCACAGCCAGCACACTTGCCCTCCCAAGGCTGATACCAATTGGATTTGAACATTGTTTCAAGTCGGATTAAGCGCATTGCTCCGTCAATAACTGAGTTGTGTGCGAATTAGTATTTCTTAAGTCGTAGTTCGATATTCCCATGTCAAGTAAGGAGTTTCTATGCGCTGCGAGCATGTTGTTGTGACGGTGTTGATGGTCGGTTTCCTTGGTTGTTCTCCTAGCAATCCCCGCAAGGAGATTTCCGGGACGGTAACTCTCAAAAACGAATTGCTGGAAGACGGAATGATTATGTTTCGTCCTATACCGGGTACAACGCCGGAAGGCTTACCCACGACGACCGGCGGAGCAAACATCATCCAAGGTGTTTACAAAATCGATGCAGAGGCTGGATTGGTGCCGGGTAAGTACAAAGTGTTGATCACCTCGGGCGATGGCAAAACGCCCGACGATCCCAATGAGGCCCCTGGTCCGACCGGGAATTTCGTTTCTAAAGATCGAATTCCACCTAGTTTCAATTCGAAATCTAAGGTGGAAGTGGAGGTTAAAGAGGATGGGGAAAACGTTTTTGATTTCCCCATTCCATAGCGTCAGTAATTGTTTAAACCAGATTTCAAAAGGCTATCTAGCATGCGACGTTAACGAAGTGGATTTACTTTGGTTGAGTTGTTGGTGGTAATTGCCATCATCGGCATTTTGGTCGGACTTTTGTTACCCGCCGTACAAGCGGCGCGCGAGGCGGCGCGGCGAATGCAATGCCAAAACAACCTAAAGCAACTGGGGTTGGCCATGCATAACTACGAGTCAGCCTACAAGAAGTTTCCAGGTGGTGTAGGGCGTTTCGGTTGTTGCTGGGGGACGTGGCAGATAGCCATCTTGCCTTACATCGAACAGACGGCGATGGCTGCACTCTATCAAAACCATGGTGGCTCCGATCCCTTACCGCGTTATTCAAATGCACTCAATCGCACCGTGGTCAGTTCGCGACTCCCTACGCTGACTTGCCCCAGCGATACTCCGAATGCGCCCATTGGAGGTTCGGCCACGCTGGCGCCGATCACCAGTCATAATTACGCCGTCAACTATGGCAACACCAGCTTTTTTCAGACAACGCTCAATGGTATCCAGTTCTTGGGCGCACCCTTCCGAGCATATACTGGGTCGACTAGCGATGACGGACCCCGCAACGCAACGGAAGCAGCTACGTTTACTCGGATTTATGGCGTGCAGCAGTCGATCGGTTCTCTCAACGACGGTACCAGCAATACTTTGATGGCTGCTGAAGTTCTGCAGGGACGCGAAAACGACTTGCGTGGTTTTACCTGGTGGGGTGGAGCATCTGGGTTTGTTACCTACCTGGCTCCCAACAGTACCTCGCCGGACGTAATCACCGGGGGGAATTGCAAGCCAAGGACCAGTCCCCGTATGCCCTGCACTACGGCCACGACAGCCACCGCGCCGCGGATGATGGGTGCTCGAAGTTCGCACGTTGGCGGAATCGACACCGTCTTCTGCGATGGGCACGTGACGTTCATCAGCGAAACCGTCGACTATGTCACCTGGAACAGTATGGGCACATCGCAAGGTGGCGAAGTAGTCACCGTTGAATAAGCAGACGCCACGCAACATCAATCGTTGCAAACGGTTTGGCGGTTTCGGTGCGGCCCCCTAGAAACTCGGCTCGCTATCTGCGGTTGGTGAGCCGGAATGAGGGGGATCGGCTGGGCTAGATGGTTGATTTTTGCGGCGTCGACGACGGGTGAGTCGATGCCGCGGCTCGGAACGGGTCAGAAAGCCCCAATCAAGCGGCTGATCTTGTTCGTAGTGCTTACCTAGATTGTTGGCGGTCATCGCTTTGGCCATCTCGAAGCCCAGATAAAACGCATGCTCAACGTTGATTGAGTCCCCAACTCTGCTGGCTAGCAATTGTTCCATGGTTTTGAAAGGATCTTCATCCGCGACCAACACCCCTGCCGACAGTGCTTGAACTTTCCCCTGGCTGGCAAACAAGCGAATATTGTTGTCGCGGATATTAGCGGCTAAGTCGGCAAGGACTTCGTCGGTATGGGTGTTGATTTTGGTATCGCGCGTGACAATCAAATTCGGTTCTAGGTGCTTAGGAGGGACGCGATGCTTGACGGCAAAGTGCATTAGTCGTCGGGCCAAGTCGCATTCACGCACGCTCGACCGAGCCCAGTTGATCACTTGTGTGGTCAGCACCGATTGAATCCCCAACTCTTGGCAGATACCGAGTAGCAAAGTGTTGATGCCCGCCGAATCAACGTCGGTCAATTCGGTGATGTTACCGATCCCCATCATGATTTGCGCGTCGGGATAATCGCGACGGCAATCCGCATAACGCAGCAGGCTCTGCGTGAAGCCGCATCCGAGCGGCTCGAGAATAGGATCCAAACGCATCGATATTTCATTTTTTTGTAAAAAACTTATCGTCTCTTCAAAATTTTTTTTGTCCCCAGGTTCGTCGGGAATTGCTACCACCGTGGTTCCCCAGTCGACTGCCGCGCGACGATTGGAACTGTTGACCGACAACACCAATTCAGCGCCTGCTCGGCACGCGTTGGCTACTTCCCAAGTATCAAAGGAGTCGATCGAGACGCGGATATTTTCATCCACTAGCCGACGCACTGCTTCCCCAACTTGCATCCAGCGTTTGCCGGGGGTGCAGCCCACATCGATCACGTCCGCACCATCGCCGACTAACTGCCGAGCCACGCGGATGAGCACTTCAGCACTGAGTTGAGAAGCGTGGTTTATTTCAGCGATGATCTCGGTGGAGTACTCACCGTAGTCTGCCTCGCGTTGTCGTTTCCCCCCAAAAAACATTGGTAAATCGCGAATATCACGCGGTCCACATTCGATGCGTGGACCGAGCGTGTGTTGCAGTGTCGTTAGATCGCTGTGTAGATGACCAGGTACAATAACGCGCTGTGCCTGACTGGGGATTTCCAAATGTCGCAACATCCACTTGGAGGTCATGAGTGCAGCCACAGTGATCGGCAACACGCTGATCGAATACTCAAATCCAAACTGTTCCGCGACCCGGGCAACGATGCTGCGAACCGACTGTTCGGCTAGTCGACCGGTGACAAAGTGGATGTGTGTTACGTCGTGATTCATGCTTGCGAGTCCGCGGTACGGTTAGTCGATGAGTAGTAACGATTGTGTATTGTGCGCTGCGCGCCGAATAAAAACACGTGTCGGCTTTCTAAACTTTTTTTGGAAAACGTCTTGACCGAACTGGCAGGTTCACTACAAAGATCATTAACGAGGAGCTCTCTGGGAACAAACGTCGTCCTTTTTGTTCTCGTGGCCGGGGCTCCTCGTTTTTTTATTTACTTTTTATTCACTCATCAACGCGACGATGTTCTGCCCAGCGTCGCAGTCCATCGCGAAAGAACTGACATCGCGAAAGAACTGACATCGCGAAAGACAGCCAAGCCGATTGGTGACCATCGTAGCGGAAGAGAGCCAAGACTTTCGGCGGCCCTGGAAACCAAAACATTTGGCATACCGAAAGTCTTGGCTCTCTTCCGCTACTTAGCTTGGCAACTTTCACTACGGTAATTGTTATTGGGCTGCCGCTTGCAAACGATAATCCCAATAGTCTATGAAGAGCCGCACTTCCTATTGGTCAACAAACCAACGGCACTGTTTAGCCAAGCGGCTGGTCAGATCGATAGCCTGCAACGCCTGCTAACACAGCAACTCAAGGCCCGCGACAATCATCCTGGTGAGCCGTTCATTGGTCTCCCACATCGACTCGACCGCGGAACCTCCGGTATTATGCTTATTGCCCGCAATCAGCGCGCACTAAAGCGCTTTGGCGAGCAGTTTCAGAGTCGCAAAGTGATCAAGCACTATCTGGCGGTCGTCGAGGGGGACTTTCCAGACCAAGCCCAGCGCTGGGAGGATTATGTGCGGAAGGTTACCGACCATCCCACGGCGGAAATCGTCAGTGCCGACGCTGAGGGAGCCAAACTGGCCCTAGCCACGGCAACTTGTCTGCATCGCGAGGCAGGGATTAGTCTTTTATCGGTTCAGCTCGAGACAGGTCGCATGCATCAAATTCGCGTTCAAGCGGCTGCCCGTGGCTTTCCCGTGGTTGGCGACGCAGCTTATGGCGCTGAGCAAGCCTTTCTACCATCTCCACCCGCTACGCCTAATCTGGTGGAAAACCAAGAGCACGCACATCCTCCGGTCGCCTTGCACGCCTGGTCGCTTGAATTTCGACATCCGCAATCGGGCAAGCCGATGAGATTCTCTGCGCCAGTTCCAGAGAGCTGGAGTTGTTTGGCCGAGGGTGTGTTTGCTCGAGCGCAACAGGCAAAGTGGACGTAGAAATGTAGCGGAAGTCGCCAAGACTCTCGGCGCGTACGTAAGCGTTGGTGCTAGTTTCCGAGATGGTCGCTTCCGGCAGAAACGACCCACGGCAGCTTTCGCAGCGTAGGATCGCATAGCTGCTAGTTTGCCTGGGCGGTGGGCAACGGAGGCAACTGGGGCTCGAGCACTCCCTGGGCTTTGCTCCACACTAAGGCCGCTTCGATGAACATCCAGACTTGCAAGGCCAAGATGCCAATTCCAAAGACGCTCAACAGTATCTTCCCTTGTGGTATCCAGTTGTTCAACAGTTCGTAAGTCATTGCCCAGCCAGGGACCAACATCATCAACAACGCCGGAATAGCCAAGAAGGCGATAGCCTTATTGCGTCGCCACAAGTAAAACGTGGCGACCATCATGGCGAGTCCCGCCAGCAGTTGGTTGGTGGCACCGAATAGCGGCCAAAGCATCAGTCCCCCTTTGCCTGGAGTTTCACCGGCAAAAATGGCAATGGCCCCACCTACGCCAACCGCCAGTGAGGTGGCTACGTATTTATTCTGTGTCGGTAGCCTCAGACTTCCTCCCAACTCTTGAATGACATAGCGTTGCAATCGCGTGGCCGTATCGAGCGTCGTGGCGGCGAAACTAGCTACTAGCACAGCTACAATGCCGACACCTAACTTCAATGGGATACCGATGGCGGTTAAGAAGTTTGCACCACCTTCGATAAACGCCGCAAGGTTCTTTTGCAGACTCTGTTTGCTCCAACCGCCGTCCTCCCCAGCCCGATAGTAGGTACGCCAGGCTGCCCGCCCTTTAAGTGGCTGCCCATCGGCACCAGCGATCAATTCATAGTTGCTCCCGGTGGCTACTCCGCTCGCGTTCACGGGAGTCGACTTTTGAAGTGCTCCCATTCCCACACCGGCCGTACAAGCCAGAATAACGATGACGGCCAGAGCCGATTCGAGCAGCATTGCCCCGTAGCCAACCACTTGTGCATCCCGCTCACATGCGACTTGTTTGCTGCTGGTCCCAGAACTAACCAGACAGTGAAAACCACTACAAGCTCCGCAGGCAATCGTCACGAATAAGAAGGGGAGAATGGGAGGCGCGTCGGCAGGGATAGTGGTCGAGATTGGTTCCGCCGAGGCAAACAAATCAGCTTGCCCCGTGACACTCGCCACCAAAACGCCCACAATGAGCAGGGCCAATGCGACGTACAGTTGTTGGCTGTTCACTAGATCTCGTGGTTGCAACAACAACCATACAGGGAGCACCGAAGCGGCAAAGCAATACAACAGCAACAGAATGGTCCAAATCACAATTGGATTCCAAAGTGTCTCTGCGCTCCCCCCTGGGAGTTCGATAGGCAAGTAGTAAACCCCCACGACTACAGCCGCGTACAGCGTCACCAGCGACAGCAAGGATGGAATTGTCAACGAATGTCCACCGCGATGTGTCCATAGACCAATGGCGATGGCGATCGGCATGGCGATCCATACGGACAACACGCTTTCCGGATAGAGTGCAAAGATGTTGGCGATTACCAAACCAAAGATGGCCAACACGATCCATAGTGCCAGCGCTAAGATGGACAGAAAAAGAATTTTGGCGCGGGGCGAGATCATCCGTCCGGCAATTTCGCCAATCGTCTGACCGCGATTGCGCATCGAAATGATCAATGCGGCCATATCATGCACGCCGCCAATCAGTATCGCTCCGAAAACGACCCAAATCAGCGCTGGTAGCCAACCCCAAAAAACGGCGATGGCTGGTCCTACAATTGGCCCCGTCCCAGCAATGCTGGTAAAGTGGTGACCAAAGATGACGCTCTTGGGAGTGGGCACGAAATCGTGATCATCGCGCAACGCGCGGCTAGGTACAGGGGCATCGTTTGATAGTTCAAAGATCTTTAAGCTCAACCACCTACCGTATGTAAAGTAGGCTACCAGCAGCATGGCCAAGGAGCCGAAACAGATCAGTAGCGTACTCATAAGTGATTGCCTATCGAGATGGTTTTTAATGGAGCAGGATGAGCTCGGAGGATATTAAGGGGAAATATTCGTCTTGTGCTTACCATTGAAATCGAATCGCTGACCAAAAACCAGGGAGGAGCAGCGGCACTATGCCAATGCTTTGCCGAAAACATTTCGAATTCACCCAGCGCAGCACGCAGCTGGTCCTTATTTCACACATTGAATACATCCGTGCCCCGGCTTTGCCATCCGTGCTGTTTCAGAACTTATCGGTCACTCGGCCTAGCGCGGATGGCAAAGCCGGGGCACGGATATGGTAAAACAAGTCAACGTTTTTTGTGCTGGCAACCCACTGGCTGGCGCGCCAAGCTGATTTTTTGTTCGGTACACATTATCGGGAACGCAAATTGAAACTGGAACTTCATTGGCAAATTTTAATTGGAATGCTACTTGGGGCGATCATTGGAGTGACGGTCAATCTGAGTCTCAGTGTACGCCACACAGAAATTACTTCGGGATTGCCACCTGGTGTTGAGACGGCTGCAGTCACGGATTCGAGCGATTTGATTGAGATTCGTTGGAGCACAACGGACAAAGAAGAAGTTCGCGTGGTCGATCCTACGGGGAAGACGGAAGGCTGCGTCTTGACCGTCGAAGACTTGAGTGAAGAATCGCCGCTGGCCGCACAGCTCTATGCGCTCGCACCCAGCTACGCGCGGCAAATTGGCACGTGGTGCAAGCGGATCGGCGGTTTGTTCTTGAGACTGCTGCAGATGGTCTCCGTACCATTGATCATCGCGTCGCTGGCATCTGGAGTTCTCGGGTTGGGGGGAGGTGGCGGTTTTGGAAAAATGTTCTCGGTCACACTCGGTTACTATTTAGCAACCAGCATGTTGGCCATTGTTACGGGCTTGGTGGTGACCAACATATTCAATCCAGGCATTGGCACCGAACTGCGGCTGGATATTGCCAAGGCACATGTACCGCAGTCAAGTATCAGCGAAGTGATCATGGGGCAGATTGAAACCATGATTCCGACCAACCCAGTGGCAGCCATTGCGGATTCATCGTTCCTCTCGGTTATTTCCTTTACCATCGTATTTTGCATCTTTGCGCTGCATGTCGGAGGAGAGTCGCTGGAGCGCTTTCGCAGGCTGGCCGACGATAGTTTCGCCGTCATGATGCGTTTGACCACAGCCATCATTCGCTTGGCCCCCTGGGGAGTGTTCTTGCTGATGATTTACGTCACCGCCACCCAAGGCATCGTGGTCTTCTCTGCGTTGGGTTGGTACATGTTGACCGTCGTGGTAGGCCTAAACTTCCATGCGTTGGTAACCTTGCCACTGGTGGTTTGGTTGTTGGCTCGCCGCAATCCGTGGTCACTTCTCCGCGCAATGATGCCCGCGTTACTAACTGCCTTCAGCAGCGCTAGCAGTAATGCCACGCTCCCGTTGACGCTCAACAATATTGAGAAGCGCGCGGGAGTATCGAATCGCGTCAGTTCGTTTGTGCTGCCGCTCGGTTCGACCATCAACATGGACGGCACCGCACTGTACGAAGCGGTAGCAGTCCTATTTATAGGCCAATTGGCCTATGGGACCGATTTCGGATTCGCCAATCAGGCTATCATTGCGCTGACCGCTTTGCTGGCCAGCGTTGGGGCAGCGGGCATTCCCCATGCGGGCTTAGTGATGATGGTGATTGTCCTGCAGGCAGTCCACTTGCCGATCGAGTATCAAGGCATCATCTTAGCCGTCGATCGCGTCTTGGATATGTTTCGCACCAGCGTCAACGTCTGGAGCGATTGCTGTGGGACGACCGTGGTGGAGCGCATGACCAGCAGTGGTGAGGTTGAGCCTAAGCACTGATGGGGCGATTTTTATGGTAGTGCTCTGTCCAGCTTAAGAATTAGGGTGCAACGCGCGTCGGGAAAAGGTGTCCGACACCAAAAGTGCGAAGCACCCGCAGGGCCGTCCCGGCTTTTGGTGTCGGACACCTTTTCCTGTCCTGGGCAACCCTAAATTCAAGCGTTGCCGGAGCGCACACGGTGTCGATAACTACCGACACGCCGCAACATAGCCTGGAATTATTCGCGTCTCAACGGACTCAGCCAGTTACCGCTTGCGTCGTCGCCAAATACTAGTCGCACCGACTAGTGCACACAGGGCGAAGGTATTTGGCTCAGGAACGGCCTCGGTAGTGATGCGGTAATTGTCAAAATATCCAATATCCGTCGCATTTAATACCGTATAGTGCGACAAATCAAAGTCAGCGAGATTAGCGGCTTGACTGAGAAATGGCAAATTGGCAGCAATTAAATTGCCATTGACCAGCAAGCGATACTGCTTGGTCTCAAAATTCAACTCGGCTTTAAAACCTACCCACTGATTTTCGGCCACGTTGATGTTGATCACGTCGTTTGGGCTTGGGTTAGCAGATCGAGCCGCAATGGCTTCGATGGTTCGACTGATATCGTTGAACCGCAGACCGAAGCTGACGATTGGGTTACCAACCGCATCATACGCCTCGGCCCCGAACAGATTGCTGCTCGGACTCATGGCGTTCGCGGAGAAGGTACGTGCGATATCGACTTCTAGCACCACCAATTCATTGGCTACTGGCGTGTAGTTGACAGCGGGTGCGACAAAACCCGGGTTGGAGCTAGGATTAGATACTGAAACGGCTTGTGTGCCGCCATTGACTTTGGTGTTTTGCACCACAAACGTGTTGCCGCCGGGCGGAACAAAGTCAGTCCACCTCATCGCGGCTGGGGCAGTCTGGGATTGCCCGACCAGTTGTCCCAAGTTGTAGGACGGGGACTCAAAACCTCCCGAATCGAAGAGGATTCCGGCCGGCAAGTTTTCGGCGGCGATGAGTAACAGGGTTAACGACAACAAAACGCGTTTCATGAGGTGACTCCAAGTAAGTAACAGTGGCGAGAACAAAATCGAAGCTATCGTTGAACTCCTGCTTGAGAACGTATTGAAAGAGTCAAAGTGGGTATCACATGTCACAAGTTATGGAGAACTCGTGCTGCCGCCGTGCACGATACGCGATGCAACAGACCAACGCAAACATACCCAACATCATGCTTGAAGGCTCCGGTACGACATTCACGCTAGCCGACTGGTAGTTGATTTGGTCGTTGGGAACAAACGTTACAAAGGTTTCATCAATAAAGCCATCGATGCCGCCGGTCGGATTGAAGGGACCGACTTCAATATCCAATTCTCCTGCGCTACCGGATGGAGCCACCGCGGTAAAAATGGCCGAGGCGACGACAAACGGTCCTTGCGGTCCAGTAAGCGTAGGTCCCTGGGCATCAAATTCAATCTGCAGTCCGTTACTGGAGCCCATCGAATTTAGTCTGATCTCCGACCAACCTGCGATCGTCCCGGGTGCTTCGGCCCGTGAAACAAATGCCAATTCCGAAGTATCGAAACGCACTGAAAAGTTATATGCCGAAATGCGAGTGGGCGCGGTCAGCTCCAACACAAAATTGGCTTGTACTGTGTTACCTGCTCCGTAAGCACGGCTCGACTGGATGCCCGCAGTCAGCGGGTCCAAATCGACTGACAGGACAATGCCCGCCGACGCCGTAGGCGCATAGCAGCCGAGCGCGATCACCCCCAGCACATTCAACACTCTCATGGTTGTTACCTCACGTAATAAAATCAATCAAAACTCTGAGAGACACCAAATCTCAACCTCAATTGCCCGAAGTCAAGGAGTCCGATACCGACGACGCCATCATAGTCAAAACGCTCATCAAAGCCAGCAATGCCCGGAATCGTGCCAAACGCCAAACGCCCCGTTCCAAATTCGATCAAGCCCACGCTCCGATTCCCGTCGACGTCGCCGAACAATCGGAAGTAGTTGTCGGTCGCCAACGTGCCGCGGACGTGATCGCCTCCTGCGGCTCCGTTACCATTGCCATCCAGTGCTCGACCGGCGACTAAGACACTACTAGCGACTACCCGCAGAATAAAATTACCATCGGGGAGCGAGCCACCAATAATGTTGGAACCGGCAAAAGTTAGCGTAGCAACCGTCCGACCGGTCGCATTGTCGATTTGAGGAGTTGCCAAGCCAATGGCTGCGCCCACGCCGCCGCCTGCCTGCCTCAGATTCAATTCAAAGGCTCCGGGTTGTAGATCGACGATCTGATCGAAAGTGACTTTGATTTGATGGACGCGAGAGCGTTGAGCCGTACCATCGCCAAACTGAACGTCGGCAACACGGGCTGGCTCATACTTCTCAAGTGCATAGGCACCGATGCCCGACGTAGCTTTGATTTCCACCGTATAAACACCCGCCACCGGAGCAAGAATCGTGAGCTTGGCATTTTTACCGTCGAGTGAATTCAGATCGGAGCCGACCACGGTGACCCCATCGGGATGGAGGACTCGCAATTCAGGATTGAGTGTCGACGGTGTAGTATGACCAACCGCATCAAAAGGTGTACGTGTCAGCAACGTGACTTCCTGCCCAGCATCCAATGTCAATTGGTAGCGATCGATGGAGCTGGCGCGAGAATATCGAATAGCCAAGTTTTCCGGTAGGCTCTTGCGACCGAAGTAGTACTGTAGACCCTGGGTGCCCGTCTGATTCTCGATTCCTGCCGAATGGTCTTGCTCGTCCCCTGGGGCGCGCAGGTAGTGCAGCTCAATGTCGCCATTGGCTTCAAACAGCTTGAACTGCATCGTTACATTCAACGACGGATCGGTAAAATGCGGTACGTCCCGAAACTCGAGCACCATGGAGCGATTGCCTGCTGGCCCAATGGTCTTGTAACGGATGTACTGTCCGAGATTGGAATTGGCCGCCTCCAGGTCTCGCCACCAACCGGCGATAATCGCATTGGGACTCTCGGGACTGGGGATCGGTTTTCCGAAACAACAACCATCGTATTGATTGGGAAGAAACGTCAAAAAGCCATTGGAGCTGACATAGAAATTACTGTAGTTTTGCCCAAAAAAGTTAAAATCAAAACCTAGCGGGCGAGCATTGCTCACCTGGTCGTCACCCAGGAATAAATACAGGCTTCCGACCGACATGTCTTCCAAAGCAAATTGAGTTTCCGTGACATTGTATTGATTCACACCATCGACGTACCCGATGGCAGCCGCCGCATGGTCCAAACTTCGCAACGTATCAATAGGTGAAACGTCATTGGGTTCGGTATCAAACAACATCGATTCACTCACCACCACACGGTACTCAGCAAACACCGATGAGGTTACGCGCACTCGATAGATACCATCCGCGGGGACGACGTAGTCGAGAATGCCAGTTGTAAAATTGTGCACAGTGGAAGCTGGCGTGAGCGGAGTAGAGGAACCGCTGGCGAGTACCGCAGAACTAGTGGGGCCGATTAGCTCGAGTTGGGCGGTCGCGAATGCTCCTCGATTGCTGGCCAACACGATGTCGATGTGCTTGCCGGACTTACCGGTCAAATCGATTTCAAAAATGTCGACGTCGGGAGCCGCAGCCGGCATATCCTGCAAAGCAATATCATCGATTTCGAACTGGCCCGGACCAGTAAAAATCTGAGGGGCGCGTTGCACAAACATTAATTGCACAAGCTGCCCCGCAAAATCGCCCAAGCCCACGGAACGCGACTGCCAACCGGTATCACCGGCTACCGTGATATACTCGGGTTGAGTATTAAACGAGTACAGCGTCGCCAATAGCGAGCCATCGTCTGGGTGTCGAACCTGAACGTCGAAGGTACGACCCTCGGTGGCAATACCACCCACGTACCCAAAATTCCATTGAATGCGATCTTTCCACGTCAACGTGACGGGAGTGGCTGGCAAGAGTACCTTTTGTGACAACAGGTATTCCATGGGGCCGGCGCCGTCGAATCCGTTCCAAGCCGTGAAGCTTCCTTGTGGCGGTTGCGTGGGGAGTAAGCCATATCCGGAACCGGCCCCGGCGCCGGATACGGTCCACGGTACCAAAGCATTGCCAGCGGCCAGCACATCCCAGCCGGTGAAATCTCCAGTCTCAAAACTGCCATTGACGATGCCCGGTCCTACCGGCACACTCTCGGCCGCCGCGGCAAAACGGGTACTGCTTGCAAAAGAAACGGCCGACGGTGTCAGAACAAGCGGATTGGCTGCCGAGGAATCTCCGATCGTTTCCTCGGAAACCAGGTTGCGTGCCAGATTGAGCTCGGCAGTCACCGCCGCGTTGCCCCCCAACAAGACTTGGTATTGCCCAGTCGCCGGAATGTCTACCAGCGGTACGTTCACTACTGAGCCTGCCGCTGGCGATTGAATGGTCGGCGTTAGACCGACAATCTGCAAATTGAGCAGCGCGTTTCCGAACGGTCGCGCAGAAACGCCAATCTTTTCGCCAGCTTCGGCGTAAAACGTAAAAGGTTCCACGTCCACTGCAGCGCTAAGCTGGGCCAGATTGTTGGAGGTTGATACAAGCGCTCCGAGCGGCGTCTGGTCGGCCAACCCCTTGGCCTGCCGTGTGATGACGTTCAACACGTCAGTCTTGGTGAGGTTGGTGCCCCCGATGCCGTTGCTGGCGTCGAGGTAGGTCGCCGTGACGGTGTTTCCCGCAGCGACTTGCAATACGCCATTGAACGCGCTGGCTAGACCAGCCCCCGTATCGAGTTGCCCTTTAAAAATACCGATGGTCGGCTGCGCCACGAGCGTAATTGTCTCAGTGTCCCCACTACTTGAGGTGATCTGTACCGTTTGATTTCCAGTTAAGTCCGAGTCTCGGAGTGTTACCGAAATGTGACTCCCCTCGTCAGCCGTTGTTTGGTCGAACTTGATTTTCCCATCAGGGGTGGCTGGCAAATCAAAGGCTTCTGTGACGAAAGCGACAATCGACGTCCCGCCATCATCGGCGCTATATCCCATCCCGCGTCGTGCGAAGACCGTCCAGATCGTCAATTGATTAGCGCCACCGGTCAGCACCATGTCGGCGGAGAGAATAGCATCGCGAGCTTCCAAGAAGGTGGGAGTCGTGCGCTGCAACTTCATACCGTCAATCACCAATTGCATCGCCAGATTGTTGCCGGCATTGCCATTGAGAAGATCAGGGCTAAACCCCAATCCAGGCAAGGGAAGATTTGGGTCGAGGGCATTCCCTTCAATTAACGCCCAATTCAAGTCCCATAGCACTGACGCCCAGACTTCACCGATATAATGTTCTTGGACCTGACCGTCGATATTACCAAACGTCAGATTATTGACTGTCATGTTGTACGAATAGGGGCGCGTCCGTATGCCCGCGCCCGTGGTTGGTTGTCCAAGCACATAGGTCCCAGATGGTCGAGGATTAGCGGCGGCATCTGTGGGCAACTGGGTGAGCATAAGTGCCATCCAATCACTCCAACCCTCTCCCAGGCCAGCGCTTTGAACGGTGTCGAGCGCACCGGCATTGTTGGGGCCACTGGTCAGGCGATTGGTCAAGCCGTGCGTGTACTCGTGGATGACAATTCCATTGTCGAATGACGAATCGCGATCAGGGGTGGTATCGTTGAACAAAAACATTTGCATCCGCGGATTCTGTCCGTCCGGGGGACTCGCAAAATTTGCATTGCCACGTTGTGGTCCAGAAGGGCCGCCGTCGGCCTGATCCTGAGCTTCAGCCAACAATTCATCACTGGCCAACCCACCGTGGCCATAGTTGTTAGTCTGGAAGTTACCAGCTGCTTCATCAAATCCGTAGCGGTACAAAATGTCATGGAGCCGATTGGACCAATAGAACAGATTGGTCACCGCAGCGGCCTGATAGTTGAGTGGTGCCTGGGTGAAATCGAGCGGCGAATTAAAATTTAGCGCAGCTGTTCCGTCAGGACTGGTACCGGCGTCAGGCAGGTCATCTCCATTGCGATCCGCGTAGGCCCACACCGTGTTACCGCGCGTGGTGGTGAACTCTGCGCCCGCGATTCCATTGGTGTCGTGCCAGCCAAAGGGCGAGGCAGTTGTATTTTGCGGATCAACCTCAATCGTGCGCGGACCATCGTCGGGGCTTTCTTTGGGAAAGGCATAGACGTTGTAGCTAGCGTGGCTGATCCAATCCGACACTTGCAAGACTCGACCATCGTTGGCACTGACATTCGCATCGTACCAGTGCTGACCATCAATTGTCTGCACGTTCAGACGCCATGCCAGTTCAACTTCGCCACCGGGAAGTGGCACGTATTGCAATTCCGCGGCAATGTCTTCCCGTGCCACGCCGCTCGCCGACACCAACATCCGCTGACCGCGATTGGCCGGTGCCAAGTCTCGCGTGAGGATATCGGGAGTGACATCCAAGCTCCAACCATATTCACTGGCCAACGCGATCACGGCCTGGGAGGCACTTATAAGCGGAGACGCAGCAGCGGAATAGAAAGCCGATCCAGCTTCCGTCGTGCCGCCGTCCGAATTAGCTGCCAAATCGCTAGGCAAGCCTGTTAAAAACGAGCTACCTACATTAACTACACTTCCATTGGCAGTGACGTTGATGTTGATTTCCGAATTGAGAATTGGCAATCCGTTGTGTCGCTGTTTTAAGTAGATATGTGTCGTACCGCTGGGCGAACTACGGTACATATCGCTGATTACCACGTCACTCAAATCGCCGGCTTCCAAACCTAATGCGTCGAGATGGCGATCGAGATATTCCTGCGCAATATCCAACGGTCGCCCATTGGACGGTTCCGTTAAAAAGCCTCCGTAGTTGAGCAGTTGCCGTCCTGGCGGAACATAACTATGGTGTGGCGCGTTTAAGTCACTCGTCGGCCCGTGAGGTGGATAGAGCTCCAGCACGTTCAGATCGGCCGCCAACATAGCACGGGCTTCGCATGTTTCGAAGTGCAACGCGCGCCCATCGGTCGAATGTCGTGGCGTGCGAAATTTGCAAGTGCGTCGGAGTCGCGTCAGCGTGGACCGCAAGATAGACCGTGTATCAATTTTCGAATAACGCTTATGCTTGCTCATCGCCCGACCTTTCAAGATCAGCTAATTTCTCCGGAGGGGCTGATTATCGGATACCTAAGTGGCTAATACAACAAGTTAGGGGCTATTTTCCGGTTATTCTGAGAGGCCAATGCCTTAGCTCTCACGCTTTACGACCTCTTTATTGTCCCGCTGCCTTGACTCACTCCGTGGCCCGATTGCCGTAGAAACCGTCTAGCAATTCGTAGACGGCCGGCCACTGAAACTCAAGTGCGTCGGGGCTCTCGAAATAGCTCTCGCTGGCGACGGCAAAGAACTCGGCCGGGCTGGTGGCCCCATAGCAGTCAAGGATTGAGGGGAGATGATGCTGGCAACGGTACACTAAATCGTTGAACGCCTCCGGCATGACTTGACTCCAGCGGTGAGCCGTGGTGGGCGATTCGATCGTCGGAATTCCGTCGGCTTGACCTCCATTGCGCATGTCCAACTGATGAGCGAACTCATGAATGACGACATTTCGCACGGGGAAGGGATCGCGGACGTTGTCGAGCACATCGGCCCAAGACAGGATCACGGGGCCACGATGCCAGGCTTCGCCCAGCCGACCGTCACTCCCTTCGACAATCACTCCACCTCCGAGTTGCTTTCGCGATTGAGCCACGTAGGCTGCTGGGTAGATCAGGATCGAAAGCACATCATCAAAATATTCGCCCTCAAAATCCACCGTCATGCGGGCCATTTGGGCTGCAATGGTCACGCGATGCTCGTCGGTCACGTTCAATCCACCGCACCCTTCCCAATTCTTTTCGGACACGAAGATCTGGACTGAGCGGCAGATTTTGGTTTGGATTGCCGCGTCCAAGTTGTTCATGAAGCCCGCGTTGGTGGCGAGGATGTCGACCCAACTGTCAGGGAAGGGCTGGGAGCTAATCCGACGTCGACGACGCTTACGAAACCATCCGAACATGCTCTGTCAATCAATCATGTGCGTAGTTAACGAGCCGACACCTGAAATAGAAGCCACTACCTGTTGTCCAGCCGTCAAATACTTTCCAGTCGCATTTCCGACTCCTGCCGGGGTACCGGTAGAAATAATGTCCCCCGGCTCGAGTGTTACCCAACTGGACAAGAATTCGATAACCTCTGCCACCGAGAATATTTGCTCAGCCGTACTAGCTTGTTGTCGCACTTGACCGTCAACCGTTAGTTGCAGCGATAGCGATTGTGGGTCTGCAATTTCGTCAGCAGTGACCAGGCAGGGGCCACACGGGCAAAAGCCATCGTGCCATTTGCCATGTAGCCAATCAAAAAATTTGTCGCGGGGTCGTTCTTCGCGGTCCGGGTTGGGAGTAAAGCCGCGATCGGACAGATCATTGATGATGGTGTAGCCGGCCACATAGCTCAGGGCAGACGCTGCCGAAACGCGTTTGGCTTCGCGTCCGATGACGACCGCCAATTCCACTTCATGATCGATTTTATGGGGCGAGATGGACGGTATGCGAACTTGAGCTTGATCACCGACCAAGGTCGTCGAGGGAGGCTTCATGAATACGTAGGGAAAGGTCTGGTCCCGTTCCTTGGCTACATCTCCATGCTCACGAATATGTTTTGCGTAATTGCCGGCTAACAACAACAGCTTGGGCGGGGCAGCCAAGGGGGGCAAAAGTTCAACGGTCTGTCGAGCGAGGGCGAAGGATTGGTAGGCAGCACGGCTGAGTTCGGCTTCCCTGACCACATCGCACAGCGCGCTCCAAGCAGCCGAATCGATAGGTAACAAACGACGGATATCGCCACCATGCAACGCATCGGCCAAGTATTTCTCACCCGACACGGAGGCAAGATCATCCAGCGGAACAACCTGCCGGTCGTCCAGCAGGCCACAACGCACTGCCCCGGCATGCTTGAAACGACATATTTTCATGATGTGACCAGCTCTTAACTAGAGAATTCGGTGGTGTACCGACTACTAAATTCTGTCTATTTCGTGAGCCGCAACGCGTAAGCGGCTTGTTGATCTATTCTTTAATCCGCAGCCGAAGCTCGCCCTGTTGATTCTCGCCTACGGCTTTTAATGCCCGCGCAATTTAGTGCCGAAGGCTGGGCATTTGATAGCCTGGGATGCAAATCCCAGGTCATTGAAGCATCCCCGTGTTTTTCCTGGTTGCCAGCGATCGACCGCGAATGCGGTCGATCGCTGGCAAGCGCTAGCTCGATTTGGTAATTTCGAAACCGAGATCTGCGATCATTTGATAGTCGGACTCCGGTGGTTGGCCTTTGGTCGTCAAATAATCGCCCACGAAAATGCTGTTGGCCACATATAAACTCAGAGGTTGTAGCGATCGTAAATGCTTCTCGCGTCCGCCAGCAATGCGCAGCTCACTCTGCGGATTGACGAATCGCATCATGCACAATGCCCGTAAGCAATCTTGAGGAGTCAATTCACTTTGTTGCTCCAGCGGTGTCCCTTCGATTGCGTGCAAGAAATTGAGTGGAATGGATTCCACTTGCAGTTCGCGCAAGTCGAGTGCCATCGACACCAGGTCATGGTGCGATTCGCCCATACCAACGATTCCGCCACTACACAGCTCGAGTCCGGCCGAGCGAACGTTCTTAAGCGTTTCCATGCGGTCGGCGTAGGTATGAGTCGAACAGATTTCGCTATAGTGCTCCTGGCTGGTATTCAGATTGTGGTTGACGCGGTCGACGCCGCAGGCTTTCAACCGCGCGGCATGGGCTGGGGTGAGCAGTCCTAAACAAGCACAGATTTTTAGATTGAATTCTTCTTTGACTCGCGGCACGACCATCTCAACTGCCTTCAGTTCCCGCTCGCTGGGGGCACGCCCACTGATGACAATGCAGTATGTCTTTGAGTCACGCGCGGCAGCTACCCGCGCGCCATCGAGCAGCTGATCGACCGACAGCATACGGTACTTGTCAATCGGTGCGGTAGAGAGCTTCGACTGCGAACAATAGCCACAATCTTCAGGACACAGACCACTTTTGGCGTTGACCAAGAAATAAAGCTGCACTGTTTTGCCAAAATATCGCTGGCGCAGGCGGTAGGCAGCGGCAACTAAGTCGAGCAGAACATCGTTGTCACTAGCCAAGATCTCTTCCGCTTGTTCACGCGAAATCGGACTGCCTGTCAGGGCTTGTTCCGCTAGCGATTGCCAGTAGTTAGTGGCCGGAATCGGATGGGAATCTAAAATCATGGTCTATCCGGTTACATAGGAGCGGAGAAATCGAACATAATGAGTCTGCACTACAAATGTCGCCCGACTCTCCGTGTCGAGAAATTGTTCGTCGCCCGACTCTCCGTGTCGGGAATTTCGACCCGCGAGAGTTCAACAAAAACTCGATTCAGAGAATCGAGCGACGCTGGGAGCGACTTTGGCTCGTTTAATAGTAAACCAAATCGCTTCGTTTCAGAATGCGGCCGAACTGAAAAATCCGAATGCTTGGCATCGACCAACCACAAATTGACCATCCAGACACCTCACCCTCAATGATATTTGTCCGTGTTGGCTTGCACGGACAAATTGGACGCTTCAGCCTCGATGCGGTCAGTCAGCTACAACGTGGCCAGCGTACCGTGTGTCGCACGGCCCGAGGATTGGAAGTCGGACTGGTGTTAGGGCCTGCAGAAGAACCTGGCGACGGTCCAAACATTTCCGATGGAAAAGTATTGCGACGCATGACGCCAGAGGATGAATTGCTCTGGGGACATTTGCGTCAATTGGGAGAAGCCACGCATCACAGCTGTACGGCATGGCTCGCACAACAGCGGCTCGATGCAGTACTGCTAGAGGTAGAACCGCTCTTGGATGGCCGAACGCTCTACTTCCATTTCCTGACCGAGGTGGACGATCAGGTCCAACAGCATTTGGACAGTCTTGTAGAGCTGTACGAGCAGAAGGTGCAGCAGAGCAAGTTCGCGAAACTATTGGAACATGGTTGCGGCCCAGGCTGCGGCACTAGTCAAGCCAAAAACGGCTGCGGGTCACGGGGGGGTTGTGCCGTCTGCAAGGTTGCCAGCGCGTGTGGTACCAAGGCATCGTCGCACGACTCGCCGAGTCCAGATCAGGCAGCACCCATCAAGGCATAGATATTTCGCCGCGCGAATAACTCACAAGGCAAACCATAGGTACTTCCATGCCGCCAATCAATTGCCGCTAGAAGGGCCAAAATCCTTGGGGGCTTGTTGATTTAGTGTTGGATTGCACGCTTGCTGTTTAACCCGCAGCCGTAGGGAGGATCATCGGGGAGAACCTCACCTGTGGCTGCGGGTTAAACGACAAAACCAACAAGCCGGTAAGGCACCGAGCAATGTTGGTCGCCGCTGGTCGCCGTTGGTCGCCCGGCCGCTCACGCGTCGCGGCCCACTAAATCAACAAACCCTTGCCGAATTCCGCTACGACAACCGGCTGCAACGGTAACCGATTCGTAGAGTCGAGCGTTTATGGCTGCTCGAACATTTAGCGCACTCAGGCTTGTGATCCCGGGACTGGCTATCCGCGTCCTGCTTGTCTGGACCATTTTCCCCAGGACCACGCGAGCCACCACGGCCGCGATTGCGCGGAGGATAATTGAATGGGTGTTCTGGCAATGGGAACTTAACCCCTTTGAGATTTTCTAAGGCGTTCTTTTGTTCCTCGGTCAGCTCACGAGACAGCTTATCCTCGAGTTTCTTTTCCGCCAGTTTGAAGAGGTCGGAAATGGCGTTGCGCGGCAGGGATTTTCCTGGAGGCGCGTTGCGCATTTCCCGTTTGATGGCATCGCGCGTATCATCCATCAGCAACTGCCAGCTTTGACTACGTAACTTGCGAAAACCCTCCAAGGCTTGGCCTTCCAATCCGATCTTTTGGGCGACTTGATCGTTCAGCAGCGCCCGATGACCGCGGGCTTGTACGTACAGCCCCAACAACCGCTCGAAGTCGGCCCTCTTTTCCAAAATTTCATACGATTCTTTATTCAACGGCTCAATTGCTTCGGCAACTTTTTGCTTGAACTCTTCTGGGGTGGGGGTTTTTCCCTCAAACTCTTTGCGAATTGCATGCAACGCTTCAAACGTTTTCCGCACATTCGCCTCGATCAATTCGGCATCGGCATCGCTAAGTTTAATTTCCTTCCGAATGGAATCGTGGTCCAACAAATCAAACAGTTCTTTGTGCGGCAGGAACTCGCGCATCGCATCGAAAAACGCGTCTCGCTCTCTAGATTCCGAGCGGCGGGGGTCGTCAGGCCGCGACCCATCAGGCCGCGGTGGTGGGGATTGCGAATTAACCGAACACGCAAGCCAAAGCAGCACGCATACGCTTTGCGCCAAAACTTGAATTCGTACCATCGCCAAGCCCCCCACTACCGAAACTACTGCCAAATCAACTCGAGATACCAATCCGAACTAGTTGTCACTGCCGGGGCGAGTGCGACCGCCACGACCACCGCCTGGCGCACCCTCTCCGCCGCCGGGCCCACCGCGACCACCACCTGCGCCACCAGGTCCGCCACCGCCAGGTCCGCCTCGACCGGTGCGTTCAGGGAAGGTAAACTTCACACCCTTGAGAGCTTCGAGGGCTTTCTCCTGATCATCGGTCAAAATGTCTTGAATAGCCTTTTCGGATTCTTTTTGGGCACCCTCCATCATTTCCCGCATCTTGGTGAAGTCCATATTGCCGCCGTCGCGCATTTCTTGCATCTTATCGCGTAGGCTGGCCATCGGTTTGGCGGCTGCTTCTTTCACTTTGGCAATTCCAGCTTCGTCCAAGCCAATTTCCTTAGCCACCAATTCGTTAGCGGCGGCCCGCACTTCGTTTTGTTGGACGTACAACCCCATCAATCGCTTCTGGTGGTCGGGCGAAAGGACTTCGTCCAACACTTCTTGCGCCTTGGCATTGGCTTCCTTGAGTTTCGCCGCACGATCCGTTTCGCTGGTTCCCGACCCAAACAGCTCTCGCATATCAGGCATCACGTCCTGAGCCGCTTGGGCAGCTTCAGCAGACATGGCGACTTCCTTTTGAACTTCTTCCATTCGCAGCAAGCCGATGAGGTCCAAGGCGCCTCCCATCGATATTCCCCCCATGCCACCGCCGCCAAAGCCGCGACCACCACCGGGGCCTCCCGGTCCGCCACCTCCGCCCGGTCCGCCACCCCCGCCCGGACCGCCACGTCCTCGAGTGCGTCCCTCTTCTTGGGCCACTAGGGCTGATGACAGACATACTGCCAATGTTAAGCTGAGCAAACCGACTGTTCGCAATTTCATGAGAAGAACCTTCCAGAGTTAATGAAACTAAGCAGAAAACTTGACACCAACGTCGCTGGTCAAACATCTTCAAACGAACAGCGACGTCACCTGTCAATCTGGTAACTGAGCAGAATGCTCCGTTTAGCGCCAGATATCTCGCCCCATACAATTCAAACCAGCCAGGAATTGTAAAGTTTCGTAGAGTAGACTCACAATCTAGCGATTTCCCGGTCGTTTTGAGTAATTTGATCCGGTTTTTCCAAAAATATTGTGAAGAAAATGAAGCGTCAGTCCCAACGTCCGCGGAGATGGGGATTCTCCGGTTTTGATCGGGACAGCCAAATAATTCAGGATTGTCAGAGCGAATGGCACTTGGTCAAGGATTGATAGACCGAGCAGCCTGGCGTTAGCCAAATGACACTCACTTTGTGCACATTGTGAACCTCAGCTGGATTGAGCACCACTCTTGGGATTTTCAGAAAGGAATTTTGAGAAAGCTGTCCAAGTGCTGCGAGCGAGAAGGCCATTTCAGCCCCAGCAGCTCGTATTTCTTAGGTACAGTATCGTAGTGGATCGTGTTAAGCACTAAGCACTAAGCACTAAGCACTAAGAACTAAGAACTAAGAACTAAGAACTAAGAACTAAGAACGTGTCTTCCCAGTCGTCCATTGACCAAAGTCCTCAATCGTTGGCCGCGCACCCGTCGGTTGGGCCTGTGCGCGCGCCGCTGCTTTGGCGACTTGGAATACGACGTCCGATGGACCTGCTGTTTTTCTTTCCGCGGAGCTACGAACAAGTGGCCCCGCTTCAGAGGGCTGTGGATTTCGTCGAGAACACGCGAGTTTCCTTTACTGGTACGGTCGTCGAAGTCTCCGAGCGCGTTACCCAATCGGGAAAGCATATGCTCGGAGCACTCGTCGCTGCCGATGGTGGTGGCGCGGTACGACTGACGTGGTTCAATCAACCCTTCCGCAAAAACGATGTCCGCGTCGGTCTGCGATTGGTTGCCACGGGCGTGCTGCGCTCAACCGTCCTTAACTGGGAAATGGTCCAACCGCAACTCACCCCGCTAGCCTCAGGGGACGAACCTAGTCAAGGGAAACCGCAGCCGGTCTATCCGCTGACCGAGGGGCTTAAGCAATCGACTCTGCGGAGTCTCATCCGCGAAGTCGCGTGGCCGTTGATCGAGTCGATTGGGGAAGTGCTGCCGCAGCGGTTGCGCGAGCGTTTGAACGTGACCGACGTGCAAACCGCGCTGCAACAGATCCACTTTCCTGAAAACATGGATGCGGCCTTGGCGGCTCAGCGACGATTCAAGACACAAGAGCTGCTCGTATTGCAATTGGCGATCACGCTTCAGCGACGCGAACGTGAGCTTCAAGCACGAGCGCCGCAATGCGAACCGACCGGGAAGATCCATGCCAGGATCTTGAACCGTATCGGTTTTACGCTGACCGGTGATCAACAGGCAGCCGTTGCCGATGTGGGACGTGATATGGCGCGGCAACAACCCATGAATCGACTGTTGCAAGGGGACGTGGGAAGTGGCAAGACCGTGGTCGCGCAGTATGCCATGTTGCTGTGTGCTGCGTACGGCCATCAAGCAGCCTTGATGGCCCCCACCGAAGTGCTCGCACAGCAACATGCGGGGACACTCCACCGGAGCTTGGCGTCGAGCCGCGTGCGGGTCGCGTTGCTAACAGGCAGCATGAGTCGTGGTGAACGCCGCGACATCATTGAAAAACTAGCGGCCGGTGAGATCGACCTGCTTGTCGGTACCCAAGCCCTCTTATCGGAGGAGATTCATTTCAAGAATTTGGGATTGGTGATCGTCGACGAACAGCACAAATTTGGAGTCGTGCAGCGAGCGAAACTGCGCACCGAAGCCTCGCAGCCGCACTACTTGGTTCTGAGCGCCACTCCCATTCCACGCACCATTGCCATGACCGCCTTCGGTGACCTGGACCTGTCCACCATTCGCGAAAAACCTCCCGGTCGCGCTTCGGTCAATACGTATGTCTCGACGATCGACAGCCTTCCGGCGTGGTGGCAGTTCGTCGATCGGCAAATTGCAGCCGGGCGTCAAGCCTACGTGATCGCGCCGCGCGTATTCGAAGTGGAGCTGGGAGATATGGCGAGCGCGCAAGGGAGTTACCAACAATTGAGCGACGGTGTGCTCAGCCATCGACGGATGGGCTTACTTCACGGCCGGCTCGACAGTGCTCACAAGGAAGCGGTACTAGCCGATTTCGCCGCGCGCAAGATTGACGTGTTGGTAGCGACGACGGTGGTTGAAGTTGGTATCGATGTCCCCAATGCCACCGTGATGACCATTTTGGATGCTAATAAACTTGGGCTCTCGCAGTTGCATCAGCTGCGTGGTCGCGTCTCGCGCGGATCGTACAGCGGCTATGTGTGCGCAGTGGCCGCCGCCGGTTGCGATGGCGAAGACAATCAACGCTTGGCCGCTTTTGAGAAAAGCGACGATGGTTTTGAATTGGCCGAGATGGACTTGCGAATGCGCGGTCCCGGTGATTTGTTGGGAACGTCGCAAAGCGGACTGCCGCCGTTGCGGATCGCCAACCTGGTCGATGATGCTTCACTGCTGGTGCTTGCCAGAGAAGTTGCCAAAGAACTATTGTCCGAAGACCCCGAATTGTCCGCACCCGATTTAGAAAAGCTCCGTAAGCAAACCGTCAATCGTTACGGCCAAGCGATGCAATTGAGCGACGTCGGGTAGTGCGATTTAGGTGGGTCACTCTTGCCGAGAGTGACTAGCTCTTGACTAAGTCCCTCCCGAGTAGAATCGGGCTAACCCGCAGCCGTGGGTTTTGAAGCCTGCGCATTTTAGTTCCGAAGGCACGGAATTCGATAGCCTGGGATGCAAATCCCAGGTCATCGAAGCATCCTCGCGTCTTTCCTGCTTGCCAGCGATCGACCGCGAATGCGGTCGATCGCTGGCAAGCAGGAGGTTGTCGGGAGGAATTTCTCCTGGGGTTGCACCCCAGGCTACCCAATACCACCGCTTCGCGGTTTAAATAGCGCAGGCATCAAAAGCCGTAGGCTTGGATCAATAGGGCGAACCTTGCCTTCGACGGCGCGTTAAACCCGGATTATTCACGACAAAGGTAGGCAGCAACAAGCAAGGCCTTTGCACGCCACTATTTAAGCCGCAAGTTCCATTGCGCACACTGCGCCGTCAAAGGGCTTTGATTACTAGCGGGCCCCGCGCAGTTGCGGCACGCCTGAACCCGCACTTGTTCATGGCCCAAGTGAATGATCCGGGTTAAACAAAAAAGCCTCGCCGCAGCGAATGCGACGAGGCTTATACGGTTTTACTTGCAAACAGCTCGCTTAATAGCGATAGTGCTCAGGCTTGTAGGGTCCTTCAACCGGTACACCCAAGTAATCGGCCTGCGATTTCGTTAGCACCGTGAGCTTCACACCTAGCTTCTCCAAGTGCAAGCGAGCGACTTCCTCATCCAAATGTTTGGGCAAAACGTAAACTTTGTTTTCATACTCGCCTCTGTCCTTCTTGGCCCAAAGTTCTAATTGAGCGAGGACTTGGTTGGTGAAGCTGGCACTCATCACAAAGCTCGGGTGACCCGTAGCACAGCCTAGATTGAGCAAACGCCCTTCGGCCAAGATCAATACGCTGCGTCCGGTTTCCGTAAAGCGGAATTGATCGTATTGCGGCTTGATGTTGACGCGTTCGACCTTGCCGGCCTTCTCCAGCTTGTGCAGGCCAGCCATGTCGATTTCGTTGTCAAAGTGGCCAATGTTTCCAACAATGGCCTTATCCTTCATCTGTTTCATGTGCTCGGCAGTAATGATGTCCTTGTTGCCGGTCGTGGTGATGAAGATATCGGCAAAGCCAATCACGTCTTCGAGACGCTTGACTTCGTATCCTTCCATGGCGGCTTGCAAGGCACAAATCGGATCGATCTCAGTGACGATCACGCGGCAGCCTTGCCCACGCAACGATTGACAGCTCCCCTTGCCCACTTCGCCAAAGCCAAAGACGACTGCTACCTTGCCACCCATCATGACGTCGGTCGCTCGATTAAGTCCGTCGATCAACGAGTGACGGCAGCCGTAGATGTTATCGAACTTGGTCTTGGTGACCGAGTCGTTGACGTTGATGGCGGGGAACAGCAATTTGCCACTGCGTTCCATTTCGTACAGACGGGCCACACCGGTAGTGGTCTCTTCGCTCACACCGCGAATGGCCTTAGCCATTTTGGTGTATTGACCAGGATTCTTAACCAGTTCGCTGCGCAACAATTCGAGCACTACGCCCCATTCTTCGGGTTCGTTGTCAGCATCGAAAGCTGGGACCTTGCCGGCCGCTTCGAATTCGGCTCCCTTGTGAATCAACATAGTGGCATCACCACCGTCATCGACGATCATGTCCGGTCCCGATCCGTCAGGCCAAATGATCGCTTCTTGAGTGCACCACCAGTATTCGGGTAGGGTCTCACCTTTCCACGCAAAGACGGGGGTCCCCTGAGGTTTGTCGAGCGTTCCCGTCCGCCCAGCTACCACGGCAGCTGCCGCGCTGTCCTGAGTCGAGAAGATATTGCAGCTCACCCAACGGACATCGGCACCGAGGTCGACGAGCGTTTCAATGAGCACAGCGGTCTGCACAGTCATGTGCAATGACCCCATGATCTTAACACCCTTCAACGGCTGTTTTTTGCCGAATCGCTCGCGGAGTGTCATCAGGCCCGGCATCTCATCTTCGGCCAACAGAATTTCCTTGCGGCCCAGGTCGACTAGGGTTTGTGCCTCGGCACGCTTGCCGTCAGCTAGTAGGTCGAACGCACGAACTTTAAACGCTGGACGCTTCGCCGACTTGGCGGCGGCCGGCTTGGGGCTGGCAACAGTACTCATTAATGGGAACTCCTAAAAACAGATTTCTAACACGATTCGCAGGTTAAAGTAGTGCAAGTCGCCAAGACTTTCGGTGCTGATTTCAGCCGAAAGTCTTGGCGAATTCCACTACAGGTCTCACTTCACACAGCTCCCGCAACGGCGACAAACAACGCGGGGCCTTTGGCACTTGGGTCGGGGGGCAATGGGCGGTACTGCCTGAGCGACAAACCAGCGGCGCACAACCAACGTTCCAATTCTTCACGGCTCACACCTAATCGCACATGTCCCATCTCCTGGCGATAGTTCGATCGCTCATGCGGCAAAAGATCAACTATCACCAACGGTCTATGGCGTTTGAGCACTCGCGCCGCTTCGGACAACACACTTTCCGGCTCGGTCAAGTACGGCAGGACCAACACCAACCAAGCCATATCCAAACATTTCTTTTCTAGCGACAGCTCGGTCAGTGACGACAATTCAATTCGCACATTCTTCAAACCGCGCAAACGTTGCTTGGCCGCAGTCAACATGGCTGACGAATTGTCGACAGCGAATACTTGCTTCACATGGGGCGCAACCAAATAGCTCAGCGGCGCCGAACCACATCCCAACTCGGCCACCACCGCGTCGCTCGGCAATGAAGCCGCCAAAACATAGCTATCAAGCTGGTCGCCAAACAGCTCAATGCGCAGCTTGTCCCATTGTTCGGCCGTGGACGAAAAAAAAGCTTCACCCCGCGACCTGTGAGCCAGCACTTGGACCAACCGTTGGCCGTCTAGCTCTGTGGTAGGTGTGTCGGCTTGTTGTGCCCGAACCCAAGTCCAAAGTCCCGCGCGGGCGGATTCCCAGGTCTCCTTTTCGATGCGGTACAACTGATTGGTTCCCTCCCGGCGGTTGGCAACCCATTGTTCCTCAGCCAGCAGCCTCAGATGACGACTGACGGTACTCTGGGGCAATTGCACGATCCCACACAGCTCCGAGACCGACAGTTCGTGCTGTTCCAGCATGAGCAATAGCCGCACGCGGGTGGCATCCGCCAGTGTCTGGAGCCATTCCAGTGAATTTGATATGACCATACAAGCTAACCGCCAAAACCATCCATCCGTTCATCCGGATGGTTCATTATTCTACGTGGAGCCATTTAGGTCAAGGCAATATTGGTAGGGTTTGCCAAAAAGCGCCTTAGGTTTGCTCGTACGTCAGGCTTTCCAGCCTGATTCTCGTTGTACGTCAGGCTTTCCAGCCTGACTCTGGGCCGACCGCAGAGCCCCCCTCTCCCAAACCCCTCCTCTGAGCCCATTTTGGCCACCAATTTTTCGCTTGCACTTGGGATGCATCCTGTCACGCTGGAAAGCCTGACGTACGAAAGACCTGAAGGTCTTGGAAAGCACGGTAGATCATCTAAGCTTAGAGCCAAACGAAACAGGTGTCGGGCAAGTTGAGGCAAAACAAAATCATTGGGCAACGGTACTTTAAAGAGTGTCCGGCATGCTTCTTGGTTTGGTCTTAGTCCGTAACTGGGCTTATTGCATCAATGTTCACTAACTAGAGCACACGAGGTAGGCATGACTGGTTTGACGGGAAAAAAAGCTATAGTTGTTGGGGGGGGGACGGGAATTGGACAGGCGATCGCCCGAGGATTGGCGTCGGCAGGGGCGAGTGTCGCCATTGGCGGTCGACGTCTGGAGGCCTTGGCGGATACAGCGCAAGGCACCTCGATACTGTCCCACGCCATTGATGTGGCTTGCCGCGACAGCACCAACCAGTTCTTTCAGTGGGCTACGCAGCAACTGGGGCCAATCGACATCTTAGTCAACGCGGCAGGGATCAACATCAAGAATCGCAGTATGGCAGAGATGACTCCTGAGCAGTGGGACCAAGTGGTCGCCATCAATGCAACCGGGGCCTACAACTGCATGCATGCCGTGCTTCCCGCCATGCGGGCTCGTCGCGAGGGTACAATATTGAATGTCTCGTCTATAGCTGGTAAGCGCGCCATCGCCTTAGGCGGGATCGCCTATTCGGCCAGTAAATTTGCTATGACGGCGCTGGGGACTTGTGTGGCCAATGAAGTGGCACCCGACGGCGTCCGAGTGACCAACTTGTACCCTGGTGAAGTTAACACACCGCTGCTCGAGCAACGCCCAGCTCCAGTCGATGAGGCTCACAAGCAACGCATCTTGCAGCCCGAGCATGTGGCAGAGTTGGTGCTGGCCATCTTGGCGCTGCCACCGTCAGTTCATGTGCCCGAAATCGTGATCAAACCGCTGTCGCAAGGCTGGTATTAGTGCCTGTTCGCAACCTACAAATCCTAGTCGCCCTGATGTTGATTTGCATGGCCTGTTACGTCCAAGCGGAGCGACTCAAGTATGCAGGGAAGCTGGGTTCTGCCATACAGAAGATCAAGGACAATTACGTCGAAGAGATCGATCCCGACGATTTGTACATGGCGGCCATGCGGGGGTTGGTATCGGAGCTAGATCGCTACTCCGAGTTCATTCCGCCGGCCCGATACGAAGAGTTTCAGGCGGTGATCGAGCAACAGTTTGGCGGGTTGGGCATTTTGATCGAAGGGCCTCCTGCGGTTGGACGCCTCACCGTGGTAGCGCCGATACCAGGTACGCCCGCCTTTGAAGCTGGGCTGCAGCCTGGGGATGTGATCACCTTTATCGGGGACAAGTCGACGGAAGGTTTGCAACCCGCACAAGCCACGGAGCTGATGCGCGGTCCGGTGGGCAAGTCGGTCGAACTGCAAATCGCGCGGATGGGGGAACCGCAACCGTTGACATTCAACATTCGCCGCGCGGACATTCAAGTTGATTCCATCTATGGCGACCACATTCGCGGTGATTCGAGTTGGGATTACTTCATGGAAGAAGACCCGCGGTTAGCCTACATTCGCATCACGCTGTTTGGCGAACGGACCGTTAAAGAATTTGAGACAGCGCTCAAAACCATTCGCGACTCGGCCCAAGCGATTATTCTCGATTTGCGTTTTAATCCTGGTGGCATCTTGCCCGCGTCCGTGGATATGTGCGATATGTTGCTCGACCAAGGTACCATCGTTACCACCCGCGGTCGCCGGGATCGCTACCAAATGGAATTCGCCGCAGATCGTGATTTGTCGCTCGACAAGTCAATTCCGATGGTGATTCTGGTCAACAATCAATCGGCCTCCGCCAGCGAGATCATGGCGGGCTGTTTACAGGATGCGGGGCGAGCCAGAATTGCCGGAGAACGCACCTATGGCAAAGGGACGGTGCAGCAGGTTTTTCCACTCGAAAACGATCAAACTGCGATTAAGTTTACAACGGCTCGTTTCTACCGACCCAACGGCCAGAACATTCATCGCAGCGACGACATGACTGCCGAGGACGCGTGGGGGATCACGCCAGCGCCAGAGTTGACGTTGCCACTGACTGATATGCAAAATTTGTACTTGAATTTACGTTGGCGTCGTCGCGGCGACCCACGTGTGATGACGGCCTCCGAGCGTCCTCCCGCACCTCGCACCGCCGGCGACCCCCAACTGAGATTGGTCGTAGACACCTTGCAGCGGGAATTGGCAGAGAATTAAAGTGTCATTGCGATCCCCGGTAGCGGAAATCGCCAAGATTTTCGAAGATGCCAACCTTGTTTTCCGCGTCTGAACCCGCATGTCTTGGCCATACCCGCCACACGGAGTTGATAGGCCTTAGCGAGGCCTGCCCGCAGGCGGTAGCGTTTACTTGCACCACGCTCACGCTATATTTAGCAGAACCGCCCGACAAGCGATCGGGCCTGGATGGCAAATAGGCCAATCCATTAATGGAGTCTGTCGGCACGCTTTTGTCGATTGACGCCCAAAACCGAGGCTGAGTGGTGGAATAGGCAGACACACAGGACTTAAAATCCTGTGAGCAGTAATGCTCGTGCGGGTTCAAGTCCCGCCTCAGCTACCTTGTTTTTCCTGCGTTTCAAAGGGTTTTTCGCTGAAAACCCAAGGAAAAACGGGTTTTCCAGCCCTTCTATGGCCCTTCTGGCCGATGACACAACAGGACACGAATTGACTGGAAAAGTCACTGAGGGAATAATGCTAAGGCACAAATAAGGCACAGTTGAGTTTTGCCTAGGGTACAGTTACGGCACAAAAAGGGGCTAGCGATGGGTGAACTTCGGAAGCGTGGTAAGGTCTGGATGGCGGATTACGTCGACCGGGACGGAAAGCGGGTAAGGCGGTCAACCCGGATGACCGACCAGCAGCTAGCCGCAAAAGTCCTCAGGCAGTGGGAAACAGGAGAGCGAGCCGTAGAGTTGGGGATCGTTGCCGGTGGCAGGGCAGCCGGGGTTACGATTGCCGATTGCCTGAAAGACTACGTTGCTAGTTTATCGGTGGCTGGTCGATCCGATCAGCATAAAGACCGGACCAAGCAACTAGTCGAATCGGTAAAGAGGTTTTGCAAGTGGGAAACGCTGGCAGATATTAGCTCCGAAGGGCTCAACAGGTATTGCGAATCCTTGAAGACGGAAAGGCAAGCGAACCGGACCGTAGGCGCGACGATTACGGCGGTGCGGAGCTTTGCCCGGTATGCTGTTCGTCGAGGCGTTCTCCCCAGCGATCCGACAGCGACGATTGCGAAACCTTCCGTCAAAGTGGACCGAAGGATAACCCGGCGAATGATCCTACCCGGTGAATGGAATTGGGTTCAGACGGCGTTAGCCGTGGAAGTGTTACGCAATGGCCAATCGTCGCAAGAGCGTCTGCTAATGTATCGCGCGGCCATTGAAACCGGGTTGCGGTCAAACGAGCTTCGGGAGCTTAAGCGAAGTAGTCTAACACTTGACAGCGATAACCCCCATGTAACGGCCAAGGCGTCTACAACGAAGAACTCGAAGATGGCCAAGCAGCTTCTAAGTGATTCGCTTGCGGGGGACCTAGCGAAGTTCTGCCAACGGAAGCACCCAGGGGCGGCGGTATTCAATCCGGTTTCGCGCACCGAAATGGCTAGGGTATTGCGTGCCGATGTTGCCGACGCGCGGCGGTTGTGGCTCGACACTCAGGCAGATAAGCAAGCAGCCCGAGATAGCGATTTTCTGGCCAGCCCCGACAGCCAGCAACAGGTAATCGACTTTCACGCGCTACGTCACACATGTGGGGGGTGGGCTACGCTAAGCGGCGTCTCGCTCAACGAAGTCAAAGAGTTGATGCGACATTCGACAATCGTATTGACAGCCGATGCTTACGGGCATATTGGCGCCGACGCTCGGAGCCGTAATCGTAATCTCATTGGCAAGATGCTAGGCTAGCCGACCGGAATTTAGAAAAATTCCGAAATTTCTTTATGGCTACCTGTCTTCCATTAAATATTTCGGCAATGGGCGATTTTCTGACGCGCCCTGATTTGCGACTGCAAAGCATTGCCCAGAATTGCCCAGAATTGCACCTCCTTTATAGCTAATTTCGGACATTAGGTATTAGTTTTGCTAATGGTGGCTATTCTCGCCTGCCAATTCCCTCTTGCGGGAAACCCCCCACCCCCCTGTCGTTGACTGTCGCCTTAGGGCGGTTATCTTCACTATACCTCTAACTGAGTTCGTTTGTGCACTATTGACAAAGGGAAATCGCAATGACCGGAAAAACCGCAATGGAGCCCCAGCCGCTAGCCGGGGAAGAAACTCTGACCATGGACGACGTAGCGCGGGTGCTGCGTGTCACCCGTCGCACAGTCCAGCGCCGCATCGCCACCGGCGAAATTCCACAACCGATGCGCCACGGGGGACGGCTATTGCGATGGCCCTCGAAACTCTTTCGCGCGTGGCTTGATGACGGTTGCCCGGTCCAATCGTAAACCAGAGCGCGACCCCTGAGCCCCAAACAAAGGAACCCCGAAGATGTTCGACCTATTACCCCTCTATGCTTTTGCGGCAATAGCCGCGTGCGTGATGCACAGCCGCCGCGCCTAACCCTACGTCCCCGATACCCAGGACCACCCGACAAATGATAATCCGATCCCCAGGCGCCCTCGTAATAGTGGTCGCACTGACCGACATTGCCGAACCGCCGCCGCCGATAACAGCCTCCCAACGCCAAGCCCCCCTCACATCGCTAAATCGACGGCTAGCCCGTTTCCGGGTGGGGGAGTGGCTAACGGTTTCGGAAAAAAACCTATCGCAGATCGAATGCGAGCAGGGCCGACTATCCGCCGAGCAGGTTCAGCGCGAAATGCTCGATACCCTCTACATGATGCAAGGTTTGTTGCGAGACCTACGAGCCGCTACCTACGTGATCGCCAATAGAGAGATTGAGCGCGACGAGTAAAAAAAAAAAAGGGCCGCTAAGCCCCGACAGCTTGCGGCCCAAAAGGAACCTACTACCCAGGATTATATGCAAATGGTTGCGCAGATGGAAGCGACGAAAGAGTTATCGACGACCGAATTTTTCCAAACCGTTTTCGGCCAATGCGAGGGCCTGCCCGGCAAGATAGTCTTGCTCGAAAATCGCGAATACGTCGGCACAGACGGCAAGCCCCGCACCACGAAAAAAGTGGTTAAGTGTTTTGCCCCCGAGCGGTTGGAAGCGGCGGCGGAATTCGCCGAAGGCAGGCCCGACCTCTACGCGAAAATCAATCTATGCGACATTGCAGCCGCGCGCGAAGCGATCAGTCCCAGGACCGGCAAGCCCAACACGAGCGCAGTTGGTGGTGCTGATCACGTTACAGTGGTCCCCGGTTTTGCGTTTGACATCGACGCGGGCAAGGGCAAGTATCCGTCGCACGTCGACACTTTGGCCATATTCGATGCGATGGGGTATCCACCAACGTTGCTGATTCACTCTGACGGTGACGCGGGCGGATTCTATCCGTGGTACTTGTTGGACGAGCCGTTCGCAATAAGTTCTGAGGATGGGCGCGACGAAATTAAAACCGTATCCCGTCGCTTGCTCGATTACGTCAACCAGCAGTTGGGTTTTAAGTACGATGCAACGTTCGGAGTCGAACGTAACATTCGTTGCCCCGGTTCCACTCGAAAAAATGGCAACAGTGTTACAGCGTTTGAGTTTGGACCGCGATACCAAATAGACCAGATACGGGGATTGCTGTTGCCCGAGACCGAGCGCCCCGCAATCGTCAAGCGCGATGACGCAACTGATTCGATTATTTGGGAGTACCTCGATTCGATCAACTTGGAAACTGTCGAAGATGTTTTAGCGCACTTCGATTTTGACGATCTAGGCGGCGGGGAGTGGCGACGTCCAAACGCCAATAGCTCGGACAATACGCGCACGGGAGTTGTCTTTGAGCAGGCAGACGGACGGCGGGGTTTTACTTGCCAATCTTGCGGGTTCCGCGATGATGACGAAAAAGACTTTGTACTCGTCCAATACGAATGGTATTGCCGGGAGGCTTTATACGGTTCGCTCTTTTTGCAGCAAAGCTTGGTCAAACATCCCGACCGATGGAAACAAGTTTCGGATTGGTGCCGGGCACAACTACGGGTGAGCGCCGAAGATGAGTTCTCGGAACTGGACGCGGAAGCACTCGGCGTTGAAGTGTTGCCATCCAACCCCGTGAAAAGCAAGTCGCAATCCAAGACAACGGCCCAACCAAATACGGTAATGGAGGTTGGATCACGCAATCTCAAAAAGCTACCACCCGAGACGGTAGCAGCGGCGATAGCAGAGTCGTTTGACAGCCCCGAAGGTTCAACACTTAGGCGGTGGGACGGGTACTTTTGGCAGTGGTCCAAAGGCCGATACGAGCTTCTGAGAGAAACTGCGTTTAAAGAGCAAGTCACCAAAATTCTACAGCGGCATTTTCGGAACATTTCTACCGGTGCCGTGGCAAACGTCTTGCTCAATTTGGCTGGTTCGCTTCACGTCCCCGACGTAGGGGCCGCACCATTCTGGATTGACGGCGGGCCTAGTTGGGACCGCGAAGATATCTTCGTAACTCAGGACCAAGTTATCCACCTACCAACTTTTGTATTGGGTGTGGATGGTTACAGCGTACACACTACGCCGAATTTCTTTTCGACCGTCGCCATCGACTATCGGTTTGATGAGCACGCGCCCGAGCCCCGCAAGTGGAATGCTTTTCTAGTTGAACTTTTCGACGATGACACTGAAGCGGTTCAACTGCTCCAAGAGTGGTGCGGATACTTGCTGACCTGCGATACCAGACAGCAAAAAATCCTGTTGATGATTGGCCCGCCGCGATCAGGTAAAGGGACGATAGCCCGAGTCATGCACGCGATACTAGGTGAGAAAAACTGTTGCGCTCCGTCGCTCAACAGGTTAGCAGAGAGGTTTGGACTTTCGCAACTTATCGGAAAGTCCGCAGCTTTCATCGGCGATTTGCGGCTACCGAAAAAAGGAAGTCATGCTTCGCTGATTGAAAGACTTCTAGGTATTTCGGGCCAAGATGCTCAGACGATCGAACGCAAATACAAAGACGAGTTCTCAACTACGCTCCACACCCGACTAACGATCTTGAGCAACGAACAACCCCGGTTCCATGACCCTAGTGGGGCCTTAGCGAATAGGTTCTTGGTACTTCAGTTCAACCGCAGCTTTCTAGGTAACGAGAACCCGAATCTAACGGCTGAACTTCTCCAAGAGCGGACGGGGATTCTGTTGTGGGCGATTGAGGGCTGGTCTCGACTACGCGACCGGGGGCACTTCGTTCAACCCACAAGTGGGAAGGAAATTTCGGATGAGTTGGCTGAGGGGTCAAACCCGGTGCTTAGTTTCCTAGCGGATTGTTGCGACCAGTCCGACCCGCAAGCGAGCGTAGATGTTTCCGACCTACATCGTGACTATCTCGTTTGGGGTCAACGCAACAACGTATTTGCACTCAGGCACTACCAGCCATTCAAGGAAGCACTAGCGGCGGCGTTGGGGCCTGACAGAGTTCAGCGAGTGCAAGTTGGAGGGAAGCGAACCCGAAAGGCTATTGGTGTTCAGTACGTGATACCCGAGGGTTTTTCTAGCTCCATGTTTGCATAGTTCTGCGACCAGTCCGAAAGTACGAGTACCAACGTTTTCAGTTTCAAGGTTCGACAGTTCAGAGGGTAATGTGATGAGCGGGAAAAGAGGATTCAGTTACGACCAACACAGCGCAACAGCGGAGCTTTTCCACCGGGCCGAATCGCAGCTTAGGCAGATCGTTTCCGATTGCCGTAAGGCCCTACGCGCTAGGGCTGTGGATTCATCGCTCCAAGGGCTTCAGCGGTTGCAGTTGGTTCGGGTAAGACTGGACGATTACTTCACCACCGAACGGCACCACCATATCACCCCCTACCGGCACCCCGAGAGCCCCATAGCGGACATGACGCGATACCCCGGTCATTTGTTCGAAGAGCAGCACAGAGCGTTAGGGAGTGAGATTCAGAGCTACAGGAATGCTCTTGTTGAACTCGTTCCAGCGGTCAGCCGTGCGTACCCAGTTCGGTTAGCCGACCAGCTAGCCAAGGCAATAGAGCGGACCTTCGGAGTCCTGCGGAACGACCTGGACAACCGGTTCTGCGAGGACTTTCCGGCTTCAGACTGCCGGGGCATTTACTACGGGATTGCTTGTGGTTTTCCGCAAGTGGCCGACCTGCCCGGCTAATTACCCATGAATTCTTACTTACGCGCTTTTACTACCGTTTCAGGAGGAATATAGGACTCAAACCCTATAAAAAAAAAACATGATAAGTCATAGGTAATTAGCCGGGCAGGTCGGGCAGTGGGGGTTTCACCAACGAAAACACAGGGTTTTTGGTGCCCGACCATGTGGCCGACCTGCCCGACCTGCCCGACCAACTGCCCTTCGCTATTGAGGCATTACTTGTTTTGAGTGGGCAGCGAGAAGCACACCCCGGTTGCCGGTCGGCCATATGGCCGACCAAATGGCCGACCAAATGGCCGACCAAATGGTCCCAAAAACACCCGAAATACTTAGTGTCGGACACAAGGCATTACCGAGAAGCACGAGCACGCCCCCCATGTGGATCACTCGAACCACCCACGTGGGTGCTAGGGTCCTGTCCAGCCTTTTGGCGGTATGGAACCCCCCACCGGAAGGCACAGTTGAGATAGTAAACGTTACCTGTTCATCCGTACACTATTTAGGAAACACCCATGCAAGGTGTCAAGCAACGCCGGTACGAAGCCAAAAAGTCAAACGAGCGGGCCGAAGTCAAGTTACTTCCGGGCGTGACGTGGGGGCAACTGCGTGAGTTCGTAGGCCCCAAAAAGTTCGACCGCACTATCGACGATATCGGCGTCCTGGACCACTCAGCTTTCGTCGATCCCGTCTTCATGGAAAACCGGTATTCAGGACCGGGCGGGCTACTGCTTTTCACGTCCGAGTTGTTCCCGGCCAGCACTTCCCGATTCCCCTACGGTAGCAAACAGCGGCAATCCATTGAGACCTGCGAATCGGTCATTCGTGGCGGCGGGGTTCAACAGTGCTTGGAGCCGCGAGGGCTAGGGAAGTCGAGCCGGGTTGCACGGGCCGCGCTATGGAGCGTACTTTTTGGCCAGCGGCGATGCGTTGTTTGCTTTCAATCTTCGGCCAAGAAATCCCGACAGACGCTTGACCGGATCAAAAACGAGTTGGCCGGTAACTTGGCAATTCGCGCGATGTTCCCGGAATTGGTTGCCGCTTGCGTTCACGCAAAACAGAATTTGTTCTTGCAGAAGAAACAGCACTTCGGCAACGTCCTGACTTCGATTGAATGGCATGTTGACTCCCTTCGATTACCGGACATCTTCGACGACGAACACGCATTCCCCTTCTGCGGTTCGAGAGTTTTCACGATGGCTTTTTCCAAGGGTCAAGGGCTAAGCCTTAGCGACCCTACAACACTCCAAGACCTTCGCCCCGATTTGCTGTTGTGCGATGACGTCCAAAGTTCTGATGCTGCGATGGGTTCACCCCGCGATACCGAAAAACTTCTGGACGTTTGGAATACTTCGCTTCGCTATCTGGGAGGTAGGGACAAGACCGTTGCCACGATGTTCTTGCAGACGATTTGCAGCGACTTCGATATGGCTTCAGTTCTAGCGTCGGACCCATCAGTCCACACCATCCGCTACGGATATTTCGAGCAGTTCGCAGACAACGATAAATGGTGGCGAACCACCTACCGCGAAACGCTACAGGGCTTCGACCCGCGCGACCCCAACGGTCAAGCCGTCGCTAGACAAAAGGCGAACCAGTTGTACGCCGACAATAGGGAAATGGCCGATGCGGGGGCCAAAGTAGCTTGGGAGTACGCCTACGACCCGTCGCAATGCTTGTCGGCGATTCAAGCGGGTTACGATTCGCTGATTGACAACGAGCATTCCTTTTGGTCGCAAAACCAAAATCAGCCCCTACCGCCTGCGGAAGAATCGGACATCCGGTGCAAGTCGGCAGCCGTCGCCAACAAGCAGCACAGCGAGCCAAGAGGCGTTGTACCCGAGTTCGCGGATAGACTCGTTGCGCATATCGACGTTCACGACTCGCTACTTTACTACGCGGTAGGTTGTGGCAACAAAGATCAACAGTTGGCGATTGTCGATTATCAAACTTGGCCCGCTCAAAACGTCAGAAGTTGGACGTTAGAAAACGCCCCTCGAAAGTTCGATGACGTTGAGGAACTGCGATCACTGCCAACGGTAGAAGACAAGATTCGCGTTGCACTCAATACCCTATTCGAGCACTTGCTTGCCAGCGAATACCGTAAGGCCGATGGTTCCCAACTTTTGTTTGAGAGTATTGGCGTGGATTGCGGGGACCACTTCGATTTAATTCATGCGGTCATTAGGGACGCTACGCACTCTGCGATAATTCCGATGCGTGGCGTTGCCCCCGGTGCGGCGGAATCGAAGCTTAACGAAAGGCCAATCAGGCCCAACGAGAAACGACGTGGCGACAACTGGATTGAAAAGAAGTCTGACCGGTCAAAAGTAAATTGGTTGCAGTTCGACGCTAGCTACTTCAAGCAGCGTTTGCACAGAGGGTTATCTGCCCCACTCGGAACGAGCCATAGCGTTAGCCTGTTTGCGGCGGGCGCTCAAACGCACTCGATTATCGGGGATCACGTCAACAACGAAAAACCCTCTTGGGTGAAAGCCGCGAACAAGCCTACGGGTTGTTGGACCTGGAAAAAATTACCGGGCGACAATCACTTTTTTGATAACTGCGTTGGTTGCTACGCTCTGTTGAACCGAGCGGGCGCAAGTTTTGTTGACGTTCAACCGTTCAAGAAAAAGCAACCCCGTCAAAAAGTAACCATGGCGGAAGTAGCGATGAAAAACGGTTGGATGTAGTTCACTTTCATATTTTTTAAGGAGTTGGTTTGATGACGGAAACAAGATTAGAACCGGGGTGCAAGATATGCGGTAAGGAGTTCGAAGTTGGCGAAAGGTTCATAGCGTTTGCCGCGAAAGTTCAGAGCCTTGAAACCTGCAAGGATTCGCCCAACGACCTTGAGTTCGTGGACCACCACGGCGCAGTTGTTGGCTACGACGTTCATCTGACTTGCCTTGAATCGGAAGTGTTAATTCCGATTGACCCAGAGTTCCAAATGAGGGCTCAACGTTACGCCCAGCGAATCGCAAGCGGTGAAATCGAAACTAGTCAAAGTTGGAGTACAACGGAATGACCAAATTCACTCTACACGATGGCCCCCTAGCCGGTTGGACGATTGACGCGGGAGAGCAAAACAGCAATCCCCGTTAGCGTTCAATTCGAGTTCGTGACCAATGCCGACGCGATGCCCGGAAGTGTTATCGAGCGGTATCAAAGCAACGGGCAGTCGGCAACACTTCACCACCGCGAAACCGAAGCGATGGGTGTAGATGAGATTAGCGACTTGGCGTTGATACTCGGACAAATGGAACGTCTTACCGACGGAGTTGAACGCTTGAATGTTAAACGGGACTTGGCCACACAAGTGGCAACAACCCTTTACGGTTTGCTACTGCAAATGCAAACGGGATTGGAAGACCTAATCGACCAATGCCACGAAAGCGGCGTTGAGCTAAATACGTTTTTTACGCGGGAGTCTTTAATGACCATCCGCGATGCTACAGACCACACTTGGCTGTTGTTCCAACAATCGCACTTCGCGACTAGCGAACCCGCCAACAATTCAGAAGGGATTTAAGGAAAATGGCTACAGAAATCGAAGCCGGTAAGGCTTTTATCACAATCGCGATTCGCAACCAAATTGCGAAAGGGTTATCGGAAATCCGATCACAACTTGACAACTACTCCCGCAACCTTCGAACGGTTGGCGTTGCGACGGGAGCCGTGAGAGCTGCGGTAACGGGGGCCTTCGCTCTTGCGGTTGGCGATGCGCTCGAATTCGACCGGGCTATTCGCACACTCAAGGCCAACGCCGATTTGGCCGACGATCAGTTTGTAACTCTCAAGGCTTCAATACGATCGTTTGCCCAAGAGACCGGTATTGCAGCCGTTGAAGTGGCCAACGTCTTTACTGAGTTCGCCAAGGCAGGTTTTAAGAACGATGAAATCGAGCAAGCCGGACAAGCAGCCTTGCGACTCGCTAGGGCCACCGGTGCAACTACCGACGTAGCCGCCCGGTTAATCGGTTCGTCTATCAAGCAGTTCGGTTTAGCCGCTAAGGACGCGGGCCGTGTTGCCGATTTGATGGTTGTTGCGGCTAACGAAACTTTCATCGGTGCCCAAGACATCGAAGAATCTTTGCAATACGTCGGACCCGTTAGCAAGCAACTAGGTTTGACGCTCAAAGAGACGTTGGCCCTAGTCGGCGCTTTGGGTGACGTAGGTTTGCGAGGTAGTGAAGCGGGAACGGCGTTACGTCGTATCTCGATTGAATTGGCGGCAAACTCGGACCAGTTGTCAAAGCTACTTAAGATTCAAATTTCTAGCGACCCGCGAAACATCGTTGACAACCTTCAGGCTATCGGCGATTCGATACGAAATCTTCCACCGGGTGAAGGTGTTCAGAAACTCAATGAGGCTTTCGGTTTACTGGGGATTACGTCGGCAGCGGCATTAAGCAACAGCATCCCCAATATACGACGATTGCAGAAAGCCTTGGAAGATTCAGTTGACGCGGCCAAGCGGCAAGCTAAAGCGATTGAAGACGGTCCAGCGGGTGCCGTATCGAGACTGAGGGGAAACATTCGGGACTTGGGGATTGCTATTCTGGATGCGCTCACCCCCGCAATTCAGGCCGTCGAAAAAACTCTCAAGCCGGTGTTAGCGAGCTTCGCGGAATTCATCACGCGGAATAAATCGTTAGTTACAGCGGTAGCCGCTACGGGCGTTGCATTGACCGCATTCGGTGGAACCTTGGTTGCAGTTGGTAGTGGACTTGGCTTACTCAACTTTTCTCTGTTGAGCATACGCAACGTCTTTAAGTTATTCGCCACTACAGCAGCCACCCAAGCGACGGCGGCGGCAACAGCGGTCAACGCTGCTAACGTTTCAATGTCAGCGGTAGTATTGGCAACGGGTGCAACCTACACAGCGGCAACGGCGCAAATGGGCCGGGCGGTAGCGATCTTTTCCGGTGTTGCGACAGCCGAGTTTGCCAGAGTAGCGACAGCGTTGTTAGGTGTTGCGGCGGCTAGTCAAGCGGCAAGGGCGTTTACCTTCGGTCCTGCGGGGCTGATTGGAGGGCCTAGCGTAGCCGGTGCCGTAGATGAAATAACAGATGCCGTTCTGATTACCAAAACCCAAGTCGGCGGCTTACGCGGTGCGATAGGGGGCCTTATTGGGTATGCTTCGCGGGCTTTTGGTCAACTGGGGACCGTGGTAAGCGGTGCGTTCGCAGCTTTCACGGGCGGAACCGTTGGAACCATTGCGGCGGTAGGTGCTGCAATAGTCGGCTTAGGTGTTTCGATCAGTCTTGCATCGGGTACGTTCGATGACCTGCTAACGGGACTTCGTTCGGCCATTGGATCACTTACCGAGTTCGCGGGGACGTTCGGGTTAGTCGGCAGCGCGATAGGCGTTGTAATCGGCTTGCTAGCCAAGGGTGAAATCGAGCGGGCGGTTGAAGTAGTATTCAAGACAGCGGAAGTTATCATTCTTCGTTCATTGAAAGCCGCCCAAGGTTTCGTAGAGAATTTGTACGTTGCTATCGGTGCCATGCTTGGACTTACCGAGAAAGAGGTAAGAGCATTTACCCGAGCTTTTCAAAACCTTTTTTCGGTAGTTGCCATTGAAGCTACTAAGGACTTCATCGCACTCGGAAAAGCGATTTACCAATATACCGTTGGCGGTCTCAAGGCCGTGGCGGCAATACTCAAGCCGATTGCAACAGCATTCCGTTTTATCTTCCGTGGCACGGCACAGTTAGCCGGTATCGACCTGTCGAGTTCGTTCAACTTGATTGCCAGTGAAGCGGACGTAGCAACGAAGGAACTTGACCGGTTACTTCAGAAGACTGACGAATTAGCCAAGGCCGGTAGTGATGGTCAAAAGTCTAGCACGGTTGCAGAACGCAAAGCGCTTGAAGATGAAGTCAAGCAGACTAAAGAACGGGTAGAGAAGTTGCTAGGTGGTGCCGGTCAAGGTGCCGGGGCAGCTATCGGTAATTCGATTGGCGAAGGAATCGACAAAGCGTTGTCGTCTCAAGCCGGTACGGTACTTGGTTCAATACTTTCAACGCTACGGTCTCAACTGGACGAATCGATAACGGCAGCGGCGGAAGCTCGAATTAAGTTTGCCACCACTCGGACGCAAGCGGCAAAACAGCAAGCGGACGAAGCAGCGAACATTGCAGTGTCAGCCGCCCGAGCTGTTCAACAGGCTATACGGTTAGTCGAGAACCGAGGTAGTGCGTCCATTCAAGCTATTACCGCTATCACGGCAAGAGTTCAACAAGCTAACGGGGCTTTCCAAAACAAGATCGACCCCGATAAGACCGCGAAGGAACTTCAGGGTGTTTTTGCGGCGGTGGTTGCGGGTGCTCAATCAGCAGCCAGCGAAGCGGTTGACCGGGCGGCGGATGCACGGTTAGCAGCGGTAACACCCGCACAGGTAAGAGCCGCACAAGAGGCAGAGAAAGCCGCACAAGCAGCCGCAGCGGCTACTAAGGCTTCCGAACAGGCCGCAAGACGTGGCAACATCCAAGGGGCCGCAGCGGCGGCACGTCGGGCCATTGAGCTTGCCAAGGTAGCGGCGGAACAACTGGTAGCGGCCAAGTTCGACCCGGCGAAGATCACGCAAGCACAACAAGCGTTCCGGTCAGGGCTACAAGCGGTAGAGCAGGACTTGCGTAACGGGTTCCTTGATCCTGAGCAGCGAAAGGGTTTTACCGATGACCTGCAAGCGCTTCGGACGGAATTCGCGGAAGCGGTCAAGGCGTTCCGCGCCGGTGACACTGACGCTCTGAAGGGTGCCGGGGAAAAACTACGGGCGGGAATCGTTGATATCCGTAAGCAGATTGCCGAGCAGGCCCAAGCCAACATCGACGATGCTCGACGCGCATCACAACAGCGACTTACCGAGTTGCGGGGAACCATCGCCAATGGCATTAAATCCATTGGCGGGTTTGACGCACGAAACCTAAGTCGGCAAGTGGTGCAACCATCTGACCGTCAATCGGTTCAAGCCTTACGAGAAATGGTATTGCTACTTCAGCAGATTAGAGACCAGCCGGGGCAACGATTATTATTCCGGTAACGTGGAATCGACGAAGGAACAACGTCCGTAATTTCAACCATCGCCCCCGGCCAACAATTCGGACGTTGTAGCTAGGACGGGGGCAACCTTTAGGAGTTCTGATAATAATGGAAGACGTTTCTATCCGTTCGCGCATCGAATCCGAAGTAACACGGTTCGAGCTGATTACTAAGACCAACAACGCCAAGACCGATGCGCCGGGGATGCTTCGCTACTTGGTCGACCACGATTGCGATTCAATACCTGCGTTGATGGACAGGGACATTGCGATTGCTACAGCGGTATTTATCGAGCAGGCTACCGGTAAGCGGGCGCATGTCAGGGCGTGTTGGGTTGGAATAGCAACAAGCGTCCCTGGTTGTGGTATTGCTTCAGGTTGGGTTACAGATGAAAACCCAGAGGACCACGAAAACGCAGATGCCTACGCGGGGGAAATGCCGGAAGACATTGCAAGCGGCTTGGCCCCTGAAGTGGTAACAGCGGCGGACGCGTTCGAGCGGGGTATTCAAAACCTGTTGTAGGGGCTTTGGCGCTTTGAGAAAACAGCAATCCTTATTAGCAGACAATAGGGATTGCTCGTTTTGTTGTAGAGTTGGACGAAAATCCGAAAACGATAAACGTGGCGATACTACTTTCCATATTCCAAACGAGGTTGTAACGATGTTTAGATTGATTGCCCTATCACTTGCCTTTGCTGCCAACGTCGCCAACGCCCAACTAGGCAAGTTGGACGCGGTAGAAGATTTGAAAAGTAGTGTATTGACGAAAGACGATTGGCATAAAATCGATACGCCGATAGTTACCTTGCTTGATTGGAAATCGGCAACGGATCAAAACCGGGTTGCCCATTGTGCGGAGTTCCTTTTTGCGCTCAATCGCCAAGGGCAACTGTACGAAGCGTACCAACTTGAAGAGAAAGACGACTACGGTAAAGCGGGTTGCATACTTGCGACCCTGATAAACGAACGCATCCCGCCCCCGACGACTAACCCGAGAAATCAAAAGCGGTTGGATGCACAACTGAAACGAATATCGTTTCTTACCGTCTCAACCAAATTCAGCTTGGTCAAAGGTTGGCTCGGACTGTGCCAACCCTACGCGAGGTCAAAGTACTTGCCGCCCGAGCTCCAAGCGTTGTACTCAGGCAATCAGTTAGTCACTTTGAACTTGAACGGTGTTTCCGTAAAGTTCCGTGGGGACGGGCCACTAGAAGTTGACGGGGCATTTGTACCCAAGACTGGCAGCGTAGCTAGTTGGTGATATCGTACCGCCCTAAGGGGTTGGACCAGTTGCGGTAGTCCGGGAGTGCTCTTTGTTCAGGCACCGATTACCGGTTGAACCCATGCGAAGCAAAACAAGCACTCCCTATCGACCGGCGGGGCTAGCGTGCGACTACCAAACGCGAATGTTACGGTGAGTCTAGGCGGTGGTCCGATCGCCGACACTTTACACTAATTCACTGTTCGAGTCAGACAGCCCGTAATTGCCATCAGCCAAAGTTCCGATTACGGCGGTTACAGTCCCAAAGCTATCCTGCAAGTACTTGAGTATCTCGAAGTCCTCAGGGCTAGTGTCTTTCTCTAACGCCCAAGAGTAGAACAGAATCCCGAGTTGGAAGCCGTCACCTTTGACGACAACCCCTTTTGGCCCAATGTCCGCCAGAAGCTTGGATACGCCTTTTACCTTGATGCCCACGATTGCTTCTGTTTCGGGGTGTCGGTAGAGAGTCAACGTATCGTCGATTCGATCCGAATAGCAATCAGTGTCCTCAGTGTAAAACGTAAGAAAGTCCCCGTCGTTGTCGTAAGTAGGAACAGGCTTAAACGCTTTGAGGGAGTATTCACTAATCAAGTCCGCGAGTTGGCTGTCCATATTATTTCTCCAAAATCGGTATGGCCATTGACCGGTACGCCGGGCAAGGCGGAATCTTCTTTACGTTGTTCCCAGTCTAATATCAACCAACCCCTGCTATCCCAAGCCACTATTACGCAAAGCAGGAAACCAGGCGGGAAAGGCACGCAAACCGTGTTACTCTTATGGTACGTTGCTGGTTTGCCAGTCACACAGTACGCATCTTGGAAACCGTCTCTCTTTAGGTCTTTAAGCCTTGCAAGCGGGGCACGCAAGACTGATTCTAGGGATTCTACTGCCCTGATTTTCCAGTACGGCTGATGGCGCTGAACACTTTTAAACTTGTCGACGGAAAGGAGGAAGGTTGTCGGTTTACCGGTCTTGGGGCAGTTACCTCCAAACGGGGCGTAACCTCTGGGCACGGCTTGCGGGTTGGAGTCAGTCACTGTAAGTCCTTTAGAAGAAATTAAGACTAGCATCCATGCCGCCCCTACCGCTTGTGGGGCTGTCTAATTGAACGGTCGGGGGTGAACCCGGTCGAATCATCGACTCAATACTATTGTCGTTCCGACTCACTTTTCCAACTAGTGTTCAAAAGTCCACATGAACCGTTAGCGGTTCGCGCATTTGACATTCTTAGCGATAACCTCGTTACTACCTGCATTCGGTTGAACGGAATCGATGCGCCGGAAACTGGCCAACCGTTTGGGAACAACGCCAAGCGACGACTAGGGGACTACTGGCCAGCGGTGACGTTCGCGTTACCGTGGTTTCATCCGACCGGTACGGGCGTACCATTGGTGAAGTGATGGCGGGAGAGACCCGCGTTACCCTCTCACTCGTTAGCGAGGGCTTAGCGCGGCACTACTTCTACTACTCGGACGACCCAACCCTATACCTTGCCGAGCGCGAAGCCAGAGAAGCGAATAGGGGCCTTTGGAGCGATTCGCGATTTACCGCCCCGTGGGATTGGCGGAAACTCAGTAAGGCCGAACGAGACCAGTTGCGGTAGTCCTGGAATGCTCTTGTTCAGGCACCGATTACCGGTTGAACCCCATGCGAAGCAAACAAGCGCTCCCTATCGACCTGCGGGGGCTTGGACCTTGCGAGTGGTCGAAGCTTCGACCCGTTCAATGGTGGTGAACTGTAAGCCGCAACGATGGCACTTGCGGGTACGGCGTTCCCCCTGTTCTGCTTTCGTCTTCACCATCGGTACGCTACTTGAACATTGGCATTGCGGACACTCAATTCCCATTCGATGGTACTCCTTGGGATGCTGGGTTTAGGAGCTTTGGATTCTACCGGTGGGCGGGGAAATTCCGTAGGCTAAGGCACAAAAAAGGCACAACGCCCACAAAACCCATGGTAAACAAGCACGGAAACAGGACTTAAAATCCTGTGAGCAGTAATGCTCGTGCGGGTTCAAGTCCCGCCTCAGCTACTTGAAATCAGAACCGCGTACGCAGGGCCATGAAGCCAGCGATCACAAAAATGACGGAGAGAATGCCCCATTGCATGACGTCCATCTCCATCATGACCCAGTACACGTTGTCCCAACCGGCACTGAGTTTCGTCGAAATATATTGGCCAACTGAGTGAAGCATGCGAAAAACCTTGGTTTGAGGGGCCAGTAAACTTAACTTTAGCTCTATTTCCCCGCTTGGCTCCACGCGGGCGGGGCGGTTGCAGTCTGCAACGCGAACCCACAACTCTAGGTCAGCCTTCGAGCCAACCGTGGGCATTTGTCTCACTTACCGGTTTTCCACTGGTCCGCTGGTAACGATCGTGCCGGTCGTTACCTTCCCAAGCAGGATCTCGACCGATCCCAGACATCAGAGCGGCTATATGGGCCTTGCGAACCGAAACGCCCAACGTATAATCCGACATACCAACCGTCGATTGCGATCGATGAAGTTGGGGCCGTAGCTCAATTGGTTAGAGCACTGGACTGTCGATCCAGAGGTTGCGGGTTCGAGCCCCGTCGGCCTCGCTTTGGTTTTGCCAAGCGAATCGTTGATAAAACGATTACCTGACTACCTGTCAGAGCGCACTTTTTGAAAGTCTGAAATCGGGAAAAGTTCCCGGTTTCCCTTTTATGGGAGTGTACCTGACATGCGTATTCCTTCGTACCGCAAGCATTCTAGCGGCCAAGCCCGTGTCACTATCAACGGGAAAGATCATCTCTTGGGGCCGTATGGCAGCCCCGCTAGTAAAGAGGCTTATGGCCGTCTGATTGCCGAGTTCGCAGCCAGTGGTAAGTGCTCGACTTTCGGGAAAGTTCCCGATTCGCGAACTATGGCGGAAGTGCTCTTGGCATTCCTCAGACATGCCAAAGTCTACTACCCCGATTCTGGTGAGTACTACCAATACAAGTTGGCGACTAAACCCATTGCCGCCCTGTATTCCTCGCTAAAGGCCAGCGACTTTGGACCGCCTGAGTTCAAAGCGGTGCGGGCCTTCTGGCTGGAAACGCCAGCCCCCAAGGTCAGGAAAGATAAATCGGTACGAATAATTCCCGGTCGTTCCCGGCAATACATCAATAAGCAAATGAAGCGAACGCTCCTTATTGTCAAATGGGCGGTAGCTTCTGGCATGATGCCTGCCGACAACTACACTGCCATAAAATGCGTTGACTCTCTCAAGTGCGGGCGATGCGACGCTAAGGAATCAACCCCGGTAACATGCGTTGAGCAATCGCGGGTTGACGCTACGCTGCCACACCTAACGGCGGTCCTAAGCGATATGGTCAAGTTCCAGCAGCTAGTTGGTTGCCGACCGGGTGAGCTAGTTGTTATCAAGCCGTCCATGGTTGATCGATCTAGCGACGTTTGGGCTATTGAGTTGGCCAAGCATAAGACCGCCTATCGAGGAAAGAAGCGGACTATCTATGTCGGCCCCCAGGCTCAGGCCGTCCTGGCTCCCTACCTACTTCGCGACTCGAAGGCGTTTTGCTTCTCTCCGATTGAGAGCGAGAAGCAACGGCGGGCGGCGGTTCATCTCGCGCGGAAGACCCCACTATCGTGCGGCAACCGTCCTGGCTCGAACGTAGCTCGCAAGCCACGGAAGGAACCGGGCGACCATTACACTACCGGCACATACGCGCGAGCGATTCGCTATGCCTGTCAGCGATCGAAGATTAACCCGTGGTCGCCAAACCAGCTACGACACAATGCGGCAACCGCAATTCGTCGCGAGTTCGGAATCGAGGCCGCTAGTGTGATTCTAGGCCATAGTGGTTTGGAGGTAACGCAAATCTATGCCGAGCAGGACAAGCAACGAGCTATTGAGGTCACTCGGAAAATCGGCTAAATCTTGCAAGATTTGATTTTACACTTCGCCAATTCTCAAGAGACTCTGCGAAAGACTGCAACCTTTCGCAATAGGAGTTTCCCCAAGTGGCAAAGTATCTATCTATCCCCGCACTGTTCGAGCAACTGACGGGCCAACGGCCAAACCCAAGTACGATTTGGCGTTGGTCGGTCAAGGGCTCTCAAGGCGTCCGTCTGCAAACATGGATGATAGGAGGACGGCGCTTGACGACTCGCGAAGCCGTCGAGGAATTCATTGCCGCTCGAACCGAGCTATCTACCCCAAGCGATCCGGCGGTTACTCAGGACCGCGCGACAGCCGAACTAAATAAGCTGCTTGGCGTTTAGCGACTACACCGAAGCCGCCACGTTTTTTTTTTGGCGGGCATGTGAGTGATTCTGAAAGGTAAATGCTATGAGTCTCACCTACTGCAAAATTCTGCAAGCATTAGTAGACGAAATTGACGAAAAGACGGATGCAAGCATCTTTGGCGAAGTGACTTGCGAGGGTGGTCATGCGTATGTCGTTGTTGACGCAGACTACTTCATTCGCATTAACGAAAAATCGCGTATGCATCTTTTGACAGGCATAAGCGATCAGTGGCGAGAAAAGTGCAACGGAACCGCCGTTACGTTTAAAACGCTGAAAGGTGCCATCGTTGCAGAAATGTAGCCCGGTGCACCTCGCGATAAGAGTTTCAAGAGCGGCTCTTATCGCGATTCTTAAAATCGTAACGTCTTATTCCGTCTAGCGTTACGTCGCGACTTCGATCAATCGTTCCCGATATAGTCCGAAGAAACTTATGTATGGTATTTCGTTTTCGTCGGAGGAAAAGCAAATGGGTATGAGCGAGCTTATCGAAAAAGTACAGCCGGACGTGAAAGTAAAGATCGAACGCCATCACATTTCGCAGGCAATGCTGCGGGGGCTGGTTAAGCCCGTCCGTCGAATCGGGATGGCATTTGATTACAGCGACGATTCCGTTGAGGGGCTGCGCGAATATATGAAGGGTCTACGCCCTTGGCGCCGGCAATATCGCGAATTCGCGTAAGCAGTAAATGAGAAACGACCAAGGGGGATTTATGCCTTGGCCGTTTCTAATTCAGTACCACACTAAACAGAGTGTCACTAGTTCTTTCGACCTGTCACATGCAAAATCTCGAAAATGGCGAAAAACCGCTATCCCCCAAAGAGCGAATCCTGCGGTCTAAGCAGAAGCCGGCGCTATTAAAAATACAACCGGAGAATATCCCAGACGAGCTAAAAGCAATCCCCCAATATATTCCATGGGGTTGGCGTTGGGACGATGCGAAGGGCAGATGGGGTAAGCCTCCGCTCGATTGGGGCGGCAACAAAAGCAATCCCCACTCCCCCGCTAATTGGCGTAGCTTCGACGATGCACTAGCAGCGGTTATTGCCAACACTCGCGACTTTAGCGGGCTTGGCCTTTCGATGGGCGACGGGTCCGGGTATGTCGGATTCGATATTGACGATTGTCGAGACCCCGTATCGGGCGTCCTTTCGGCTGAGGCCCAAGCTATCGTTGACGACCTCGATACCTACGTAGAGGTATCTCCCAGTGGGTGCGGAATTAAGGGTTGGCTTCGCGGCGACTTCGATAGCTCAAAGTATGCACCTAAAAAGGGCAACTATGAGGCGTATCGCGCCGGGCGTTATTTTACAGTCACGGGGCACAGCCTTGGTAATAGGACTATCGCCAAGGTAGGGCCGAAGTTCTACGCGTTTCTCGATAAGCATCTGGCGAAAGAATCGACCCCTAAGCCCGCCGCGAAATCGCAATCAAGCTACGCCGACAGAGACCCTGACGAAACGCTCAGGCTTGCGGCGGAAGCGATCAAGCACCTAGACCCAAGTTGCGACTATAACCGTTGGTATGAAATTGGTATGTCGCTATCTCAGTTCGGCGAAAAGGGTCTCCAATTATGGAACGAATGGTCCTCCAATGGTGCCGACTACCCTGGCGAAAGCGATCTACGCGACAAATGGAAGTCGTTTAAGGTCGGCCACGGAATAACGGTCGGGACGCTATTTCATTACGCAAAAGAGGCGGGCTATCAATTTCCGAAAGTCGAGGGCATCGGTGTTACCGAGGGCCAAACCGACATAGCGAACGCCCGGCGACTAGTTGATGAATATGGCGACCGTCTCAGGTACGTCCACGATTGGAAGCGTTGGCTCTATTTCGATGGCCGGCGCTGGGTGAATAACCACACCCAAGTTGAGAGCATAGTTCAGAAATCCGCTAAAAAGCTATGGCCCGAAATAGGGCTCGAAATTGAACAGCGTAAGCTGGAACGCGAAGCTATTGGCAAGATGAATACGTTTGTCAAGCAGAGCAATTGCCAACGGGGCTTGGCAGCAACGCTACGCACGGCGGAAGCCGATCAACGGGTTGCAATATCGTATCTCGAACTAGATAGCCACCCTACGTTGCTCAATTGCCGCAACGGCACGTTAAACATAGAGACCGGCGAATTGTCCCCGCATTCGTCCGATCAAATGCTAACGCAAATGGCCAACGTAGACTTCGACGCCGGCGCTAGTTGTCCGCAATGGCTAAATACGCTCGACCTCGTATTCGATGGCGACCTTGTCCTATTCAGCTACGCTCAAGAGCTAATTGGCTACACGCTAGCAGGCGGAAATCCGAGCGCGATACTGCCGATCTTCCATGGAAACGGCAACAACGGCAAGTCTACTATTTGGCTCACTGTCGTGGGCTTGTTGGGCGATTACGCGATGGTAGGTAATCGCGAACTGGTATTGGGGTCGCGCACTGAGCACCAGACTATGTTTGCCGACCTATACAAAAAGCGGCTAGTAGCCGTTGCCGAACCCGAAGAGGGTTCATCCCTCAAAGAGGCGGAAGTTAAGCGGCTCACCGGATCGGATAACATTCGAGCGCGGCGGATGCGTGAAGACCATTGGGAATTTGCGCCAACGCATACGCTATGGATTGCCTCCAACCACAAGCCGAAAGTCAACGGCAACGATGAAGGAATCTGGCGACGGCTGAAACTAATACCGTTTGACGTTGACTTGTCGAAAGTGACGACACCCAAAATCGATTTCCACCTGTGGCTTTTGGAAAATGAGGCAGCCGGTATTTTGAATTGGGCAATCCGGGGGTATCGACGATGGCAGGAACGCGGCGGGAAATTCGCCGATCCCGAAATAGTGAAAATGGCTACGGCGGAATATCGCGAAGCCGAAGACGTATGGGGTCAATGGATTGCGGCCTATTGCGAGACCGCAGGCGGTTACGAGGAACGCGCAGACCGACTATACGAGAAATACACCGACACCAACGGGCGGGCGACGTATAAGACGTTTTGCCGAGAATTGAAAAGCCGGTTCCAGAGTTACGAGCCAACGAGTGGCGAAAATCGAAAAAAGCTAACGTTTGTTGGGCTGCGAATTTCGCCGATTTTTGGCAGCGTATGCGGTTGAGCCTATTTGCCGCCGACCGCCGCCCACGATGAGGTTAAGCGCATAGGTTTGGCAAATATAGGGGATTAACCACAAATTGACCGGCAATCACCGGCAAATAGGAGGAAACGAGAAATGTAGCGATCGAATTGAATCCATTTAATTAATTAACACCACAATCGGAGCGAGAAAAATGCAAATTCAATTACCACACAAATTCGGATTTTACAAATGCCAGTTTACGTTATCGTTCGAGGGCCGACCGGCTCAGATGGGCTTTTTAAAATGATGCCGGTTTACGTCGGGCCCGGCGGATTTAATCGACCGGGGACGATAGACCCCGATGAAATTAAAATGGCCCGTCGATGGTTGGGGGCTCAAAGGCGGACTAAATCGACGAAGGTTAGCACAGATCAAATTCAAGAGGTTTATAAATCGCGAACGGGTCGGACTATCTCTATTGGGGCTTGGCTGTGTGCCGCCTGGCAATTGGAGCTGACCATAAGACCGCCAAAGGGCGATGCGGCTAACGGACAATTGGGGATTTCAAAAAGGGGGCTAATGTAATGGCTAAATCAATTCAATCGGTAATGAGCTACGCAATTCGCGTAGGCTTGAATATGGACGCAAAGGACGCGAACCGAAATCTAAACACTTTCCGCCGGGAAGTCGGTTTAGCGAAATCGGCTACTCAGGATATTACCAGCACTGTCAAGCTATTTAACGAGGTATCAAAAGACCTCAATCTAACTAGCCAACAATCGATAGCCGTAGAGGCTCGACTAACCGCCGCGCACGAGCGACGAACGGCAAAGCTCAAAGCCGAGACGGAAGCCTTGCGGGCCGCTCAGTCTGGCTACGCCGCGGGGCTAGCGAATATCGGAACGAGCACATTAGCTCGCGATGTACAATCGTCTCGCGCCGGCTCGAATGCTTTTAATGCCGGTCTGCGCCGGCTGTCCGAGCAATCGCTAGCTCGCGATTCCGCCGTATTAGAAGCTAACATTGCAGCCCGTACACGACATAACGCGGTGCTCGCTTCTGGCCGTCAGTACATGCAGCAATTCGATACCGCTCAACAGCGAGTCACGCGACAATTGCGCGAGGCGAACGCTCAACTACGGGCGGGCGCGATATCGCAAGAGCAGTATGGCCGGGCGACGGCTGCGATTCGGTCGCAAAATAGCTTAATCGGTCAGAGCTTCAATCAGGTCAAGTCAACGCTTACCGGCCTCGTTGGGCCGCTCGCGCTGGTCTACAGCGGTTATCGAGCACTCAAGGAATCGATTAAGCTCTCTGCCGAACTTGAGCAGGCAACGGCCAAATTCAAGGTCTTTACCGGATCACTCCGAGAAGCCGAGCAAGTGCTACGCGATATTCGGGCGTTATCGCAATCGAGCCCGGTATCGTTTACCGGCGGTCAGGCGGCGGTTACGTCTTTACTGCAATTCGGCGTAGCCTCAAAGGACGTGACCAAGACGCTACGTCAGATTGCCGAGATATCGGGCGGTGACACTGAGAGAATGAAGCAACTAGCGTTAGCCTTCGGTCAAGCCAATGCCGCAGGCCGGCTTATGGGCCAAGAGCTATTGCAGATGGTCAACGCGGGCTTTAATCCGCTCAAGGTTATCAGCGATCAGACCGGGCGGTCGATGCGAGACCTAAAGGACGCGATGGCGAACGGGGAAGTCGGGGTTGCCGAGCTTTTCGGCACGCTTGAGACTGCGACCACCAAAGGCGGTCAATTCAACGGGCTGCTAAAGGAAATGGCCGATACTACTGCGGGCAAGCTCACCCAAGCGACTAACTCAGTGCAAGAGTTAGGAATAGCGTTTGGCGATCTACTCGCGTTAGGTGGCACGGGCGGCGTGATAGGTGGCTTTACCAATTCGGTCAACGACTTAACGTTGGCAGTCAATGCCTTGAAGGATATTGGCAAGGGTGGTTCAAGTGGGAATGACGCTTTCTACGACGCAAGGCAATTTTCGTTGACGGGCTTCGAGCTAGTTGGGCAAACCATCGATACGGTGAAACTCGCGACAGCCGGCGCGAACAAAGACCTTTTTTCGTTCATAGAGGCTTACGATAGGACCGTCAGGCGTCTTGGCCGAAACAATCTACGCGATATCGCCGGTAAGGGCGTAGTCGATGGCACGGACGCGATAAAAGCAGCACTCAAGGATTTAGACGCAGTTCGGGCAAAAGCCATTGAGGACCGAACCGAAGCCGAGACTATCGCGATTAACGCGACCGATCGTCGTGACCGCGGTGCCAAGGATGTTTCGCAAGCCGACTACGATCGATTACTTGCACAGCTAAAACAGGCCTACGCGAACGCGAAAACGGACTTAGCCAAGCAAGAGCTATTTACTAAATTCGTTGACGACGTTGGGCAAGGATTCCTCAATGATGGCGACGTAGCGATATACCGCGATTACGTTGCCGAAATCGAAAAGGCGAACCAAGCCCAATTGGAGCAAAATCGGATACGAGCTAGTTTCGAGGAATCCATTGCCAAGGGGCGAGACGATTTATTGGGTAGTCGCTTTGGCAGTCGCGCCGATGGCGTCCGACTACTTCGCGACCAATCGACCGGCGACGAACGCAAAGCGATCAATCGGGCGATCGAGAACGGGGCTGATTACGAACGTATCGTCCGTCTCGCGAACGCTGAAGCCCGCGCACAGCTAAAGACGCTCGAAGCGATTCAGGCCAAGAATAAAGCTTTCGAGGATGCAAAGGAAAAGCAGAAAGAAGCCGAACGGGCTGCTAAGGACGCGGCGACCGAAGCCGAACGCGCGGCCAAGGAGAAAGCCCGTTTAGAGGAACAGGCACGCAAGCGACAATCGGACGACTTGAAACGGCTCAAGCGGCAAGCCGACGATATTCGCGATGCGAGAAACCCGTTTTCCGGTTTGGTCAACGGTCTGGCTGACGCAGCGTTGCTAAATCGCAAAGGGCTATTGTCTGGCAGGGAGCTAGCAGCCGAACGTGATAGGCTCGCTAGCGAGAATGCCAAGAACGTAACGGCTACGGCGGCTCCCACCATCAATAAGGGTTCGCAAGAGGCGTTTGCAGCGATCACTGGTCAGACTGTCGATAAGATTACCCAACAATTACGCGAAGCCGAAAAGCAAACCATCTTGGCGACTACCGCCGCTCAAGTGCGACAAAAGACACTCGATAAACTTGATGAGCTTGTGGACGACAAGCCGGGGGTAGTGGGTTCGTAGTTTTGTTGCGACTACGCCGGCTATCCATTAAAACGAAACCTGCTTTAATCACTAAACCCTTACCCCCATTAGACTTGTGTTCGTAATTTGCCCCCTATTTTAATAGCCGGCAATTCATTAAAATTTACAGGGTAAAATTTTAATCGTGCTGTTAGGTGCAAATTGGACACTTCAAAATTCTCTCCGTCTTCCCCGGGCAAACTTGTAAAGATCACGGAGGGGACCGCTTTTGTCCCTGCCCCGCTTCCGGCTTGTTTTAGCTTTGACCAAAAGCTCTGGCCACTTCTTGCAGAAGCAATGCGGCAAATAGCATTACTTGAGGGGATAGGGCGAAACCTACCGAACCCCGGGCTGCTTTTGCGACCCATAGAGGACCGGGAGGCGCTTCAATCAAGCAGGCTTGAAGGGACGTACATTACAGCCAAAGAGTTTTTACTATTTGACTTGGATGACGAGGAGATCGACAAACGAGGCGATTGGAAGGAAGTAAACAACTACCGACGCGCGCTCCAATTCGGGCTACATTCGAGTTTACCGCTTTGCCTTAGGCTTATCCGCGATTTGCACAATATCCTCATGACCGGGATTGGAAGAGGGGATATGACGCCGGGAGATTTTCGCAAAAGTCAAGTTGCCATCGGGCAGAACCAACGATTTGTGCCCCCTCCTCACACAGAGCTAAGCCAATGCCTTAGCGACTTTGAAGGCTATTTGAATGCTTCTACCGCTCCTGACAATCTGATTCACTGTTTTCTCTGCCACTATCAATTCGAAACGATCCACCCGTTTACAGATGGAAACGGGCGAGTCGGCAGGCTACTCTTGGCGTTAATGTTCCATAGACTGTGTGGACTGACAAAACCTTGGCTTTATCTAAGTGATATATTAGAACGCCAGCGCGAGGAGTACTGTTTCGCTTTGTTCGACGTGTCCGCTTCCGGTAATTGGACTGGCTGGTTAGAGCTTTGCCTCAAAGCCACAATAGATCAGGCCAAAGAGACCATTGGTCGTTGTGAAAAGCTGAATAGTCTGCGAGTTGAGTTTACAAACCTTGCAAGCGGATGCGGCGGAAATGCGAGGGTTTTGCAGATTGTTGAGCTGCTCTTCCAGTCCCCATTCCTGAGAATCACGAACTTAGCAACAGCGTTGAGCATTTCGTACCCGACAGCGAAATCGGACTGCGAAAGGTTGGCAGCTTGTGGCATTCTGCAACTACTGCCGACGGTTAATCCGGCAACCTATTATTCGAAGCAAATCTTCGAAGTTGCTTACGACGGTATCGGTGAGTAGAACTTGCCGGACCATTATTGCGCAATTCCTTTGAGGCTCCGAAATGGTTGTAAGAAGAATGCCGGGCGGCTTTCTAAATCCGATATTGGCTTGGTTTGAGGAATTAAAGACGTGTGACTCGCGAGTGTCGATTATTCTCGCCACATCACGATTGGATGATGCGTTAATTCGTTTGCTGAAGGCAAAGATGCACAACCATCCAGGTGGGGGACGAGATGACTTGTTCGACACGGATAAGGCGTTCGGCACATTCTCCTCCCGGATTCTGCTTGCATATCGCCTAGGAATTATCGATCGCGAGTTTGAATCGTTTCTTCAGGCAACGCGCAAGCTGAGGAATGAGGCAGCGCATGCACAAGACCAGATTGACCTTGCCAAATCCCCGCATATCGACCGGATAATGACAATGAGCAGTGTCGCGTCAAAATCGGGTCTCTGGAAAGCAGGCAGTCCCATAAATCCTAAAACCGATGCGGTCAGTTCATTGTTGGGCTCCCTGCTTTTGGCGGTTACGCTGCTAGAGTTTGCATTGCTCCATGCCGAGCCGTTCGAACCAATGAACATCAATTTCAGCCGACAGCAAATTGTTGACGAGTAACGACAGTCGCCGTATACGAAAACGTATCTAAGGGACCGGATGGATAAAACTATTTGCGAATAATTCCTCAATTTCTCTTGTCGTCATATACGAAAACGTATATGATGACAGCACACAAAAGGGGAGTTAAATGAAAATCGCAGTAGTTGGTTACATCCGAGTATCGACCGAAGAACAGGCGACCGAAGGCGTAAGCCTAGATGCCCAACGGGCAACGCTCCAAACCTATGCGACACTTCGCGGGCTAGACCTAGTTGAAATCATCGTTGACGAAGGCGTTAGCGGTGGTAAAGAGCTAGGAAGCCGACCGGGCGGGGCCCGCGTTGTCGAGCTGGCCAGTAAGGGCAAAGTTAAGGCGGTAATCGCTTGCAAGCTCGACAGGCTCTTTCGCGATGCCGCCGATTGCCTTAACACTACCAAGGCTTGGGACCGTAAAGACGTTGCCCTACATCTAATCGACGTTGGCGGTCAATCCATCGACACTAGTAGCACAATGGGCCGATTCTTCCTTACGATGATGGCTGGCGTTGCCGAGATGGAACGCAACATGATTCGCGACCGAACTAAGGCGGCAATGAGCCACAAGCGAAGTAAGGGCGAACGGGTTAGCCGATTCGCACCCTTCGGTTATCGCTTCGAGGGCGATAGCGTTGTTGCCGACGAAACCGAGCAAGCGATTATTGACGATATTCGTAAGCTTCGCGCCGGCAGTTGGAGCTACCAACGGATATGCAACGAACTATTCAACAATGGCATTAAGACTAAGAACGGGGAAATCAATTGGCGACCAATGACCGTAAAACGAATAATCGAGCGAGTAGCCTAAAGGCCACAGCCAAACGGGCGGCGGGGCGAATAGCCGCATTGCCTGCCGACCGTAAAAAGGCCGCGCGGCAATCGCTCGTTAGTTTGGCTGAAATAATCCGTACCGAGATAAGTCGTCAGGGTTGGAGTGCGAGAGAGCTAGCGACCGTCTCGGACGTACCACAGCCGACGGTAACGCGATTTATTAACGGGGCCGACCTACGGCTAGAGACGGCTAGTAAGCTGTGTCGCACACTCGGATTATCGCTAAGTCGGAAGTGAGTTCTATCGGGTGGCGGGCTACCCTCCCCCGGTATAGGAAGAAAACACGCCCTTAATCGCTACGATCGTCCGATACCCTTCATGGGTTAATCCGCTGATGTCACGATTGGCCGTTTCACCTTCTTAAATTCAATTAAATCAAGGAGAATCAATCGGAAAATCGCCTAATAGGGAACTTTTAATGTCGAAATCGGTCGAGGCCCGCGATTTTTTGCTACGGGATTTTGGCCTACAAACTTTTTGTCGTATCACACTTTTGGAGTAACTGAGCATGTCAGATTTAGCAGCCGTTCAAGAGGGCGATTGCCCAACACTAGACCGCAATTTCGATCGGAACTTCGGCGAAGTAGTCGATTGGGTCAACAGCTTACGAGCGTCCGGGAATGTGAACGCATACGACCTAGGGGCTATTGCCGCCGCTTTTCGTCGGCTGTTTTTCCTCAATACTTACGACGCCCACCCCGATTACGACAACGACCAGCTAGAGGAGGAGTGGCAGCGGTACTTTGTGCAACCAGATGACAACCTATTGGGCGAAATCCAATGGGACGGCAACGGTTCTGTCTGGCCAACGCAATGGGTAGGGTGGTCGAGTTCTTAAATCCGCGAAAGCCGGCGCGGGGCAATAACTAAAAAGCCAGCTTCCTATCATCGGAGGACGGGCTTTTCGCTAATTGGCCGGAACTTAGCCGATGCTAAATCGGGAACTTTCCCGATTCTTCTGGGAACCTTCCTAAAATCCCTGCAAAAGTCGGCAATCCGCCGATATACTCTGCAACGGGGAAATCGGGCGAAAAACGTCAATTTCCCTGCAAATAGTGCGTTTTTAATCATTCAAATTATTCGCCTGTCGATCCAGAGGTTGCGGGTTCGAGCCCCGTCGGCCTCGCTTTGAAAAGCACAACCCTTGGAAGATTTTTCTTCCAAGGGTTTTTTCGTTGCCAAACTTGAGATGGGGTCTCTGGCTAGTGGCAACCCGAGCCGCTGCCTTTCCGGCGCTCCAACTTTTCGATGGCGTCAACAATTCCTCAACCGGAGGAGGATTTGTACGGAACTTTGCTCCTTTGGACGCGCAAACGGAAGCGTTACTTTTGCCAGGCAGCACGTACATCGACGTGAATTCGGTCAATAGGTATGTGTGAGTTTTCGATACATGTATGATGCAGGGATATGTATATTGAAACCTCGCGGATAATCCCTGTAGTCGCGGTTCGTGGGGTGTCCTCGATGGACGGACTGATTTTCAATAGGTTTCAATAGTTAACGCTCGGTTGACCTTTTACTAAGGTCAGCCGGGAAGTACGCCGTGCTGTTGGAATACCAAGTAGCGATAGTGAGGAAGAACCGACGATGCCAATCCTGAGCCACACGCAAAAGCTGAACATTACTCTGATCAGTTTGCATGGGTTGATTCGCGGCCAAGCACCTGAGTTAGGTCGCGACGCGGATACTGGGGGACAAGTCAAGTACGTGCTGGAGCTGGCGCGAGAGCTATCGGTACATCCGCGAGTGGCCCGTGTCGAACTGCTGACCCGTCAAATCTTTGACGTCAAGGTAGCTGATGATTACGCGGTTCCTGTCGAGTCGATCGCGGAGAAGGCTGCGATCGTGCGGATTCCGTTTGGCCCCAAACGCTACTTGCGTAAGGAAGCGCTGTGGCCTTACTTGGAGATGTTCGTTGACCAAACACTGATCCATTTTCGCCGCACGCGCATACCTGACATCATCCATGGACACTATGCTGACGCCGGAATGGCCGGTGCGCAACTAGCCAGGTTGTTGCATGTCCCTTTCATTTTCACGGGGCATTCGCTTGGCCGCGTCAAGCAACAGCGATTGTCGCTGGGAGCAAAGCAGCTCCCCGCAGCGCTGGAGCAGACCTATAAATTCGACGCGCGTTATGAAGCGGAGGAAACCGCCTTGGAAACCGCTTCGATGGTGGTCACCAGCACGTCGCAAGAAGTCGAACAACAATATCAGCTGTACGACCACTACGATCCATCGCGGATGGATGTTATCCCACCTGGAGTCGATTTGGAGGCATTCTCTCCTCCGGCCGACAATTGGCAAGCGCCGGCGGTCGAGCAGGAGCTAACGCGATTTCTACGCGAGCCCTCGCGGCCGATGATCTTAACCATGGCGCGACCCGATGAGCGAAAGAATTTGGAAAAGCTAGTCGAAGTCTATGGCAGCAGTCAGCGACTTCGCCAGTTCGCCAATTTAGTGCTGGTGATGGGCTCCCGCGACGACTTGCGCGACCTGCCCAAGGGGCAACAAGCGGTCATTAACAATGTGTTGCAACTGATCGACAAACACGATCTCTACGGATTGGTCGCCTATCCCAAACACAACCCTCCGAACGTGGCCGATTTGTATCGCTTGGCAAAAATTCGAAGGGGAGTTTTCATCAATCCGGCATTGACCGAACCGTTTGGTTTGACACTGTTGGAGGCTGGGGCCACTGGTCTTCCCATCGTGGCGACCCATGATGGCGGGCCGCGCGACATCATTGCCAACTGTCAAAACGGATTGCTCATCGATCCGCTCGATAGCCAGGCGATTGAAGAAGCGTTGTGGCATAGCCTGACCGATGCGGCACAATGGGATACCTGGTCCAACAATGGCATCGCCGGTACGCGTGAGCATTATTCATGGCGCAACCACGCCGAGCGATACCTGAGCGATCTTGACAGAATCCTTGAAGAGTCCCCACGTCCGGCCTTGGCCAAGGTCTCGAAGTCGCGACGACTGCCAGAGTTCGATCGGATGATTGTGACCGATTTAGACAACACACTCACCGGTGACGATGAAGCCTTGGCTGATTTCAGTAACTTGCTTCGCAGCCATGAACATATCGGCTTTGGAGTGGCCACCGGTCGGCGACTGGAGGACGCCCTGCAGTTGATTGAGCACTTGGGTCTACCTCGTCCCGATGTACTAGATACCGATGTAGGGACCCAGCTTCACTATGGCGAAAATTTAACGCCCGACTTGAGTTGGCGCAAACAGATTGGATTTGCCTGGAAGCCCGATGAAGTGCGGCAGCTGCTTGACTCGCTACCGGGACTGTTCCTGCAACCCGAAGAGAAGCTTTCGGAATTTAAGATCAGTTACGAAATTGATCCCAGCCTCGCTCCCAGTCAAGCGGCCCTTAAAAAATTGTTGCGTGAAGCGGGCCTGCGTGCGCGTGTCACCCTTTCGCTGGGCATCTATCTCGACGTCGTTCCCGTACGCGGTGGATCAGATTTATCGATGCGGCACTTGCTGTACAAATGGGGATTCGCCCCGGAAAAAGTACTGGTGGCTGGCGACTCGGGAAACGACGAAGGGATGTTGCTGGGACGCTCTCTGGGAGTGGTTGTGGGCAACTACAGCCCCGAGTTGGAGCGATTTCGGAAGCGCCCGCGAGTCTATTTCGCCACCGCGCATCACGCTCGCGGCGTGCTGGAGGGCATCGACTACTACCAATTCCTGGGAGATATCGTCATACCCAATGATGAGTCCCATGCGGAGACAGCCCATGAAGAGGCGTAAAGGCGTGGCATTCGAATTAGTGGGCCGTTGATTTAGTGTGGACTTGGCGATTCTTTGTTTAACCCGCTAGCGCCCGGCGGAACATAATCGCTGCCGCGATCAAGCGGAACGGCAATGCGCGACTTGATCGTGATTAGCAGCGTCAGCTAACTGGTGTTGCAACTGTTGGGCAAGTGCAGTCACCTGAGCCTGCAGGTCTTTCAGATCCTGACGCATCGCGGGAACGCGTCCGAGTGACGCCAATTCCTGTAGACGCTGACGCCGCGAACCAGCTGGGCTGCCGAAGACCACCGCCCCTTTCTCGACGTTATTCATCACGCCCGATTGGGCACCTACCGTAACGTGATCCGCCAACTGGATATGATCCTTCAAACCAACCTGTCCCGCCAACACCACGTAATCTCCGGTCGCGGTCGAACCAGCGATGCCGACTTGGGCACATATCAAATTATGTTTGCCGATCTGGCAATTGTGAGCTATTTGAACATGATTGTCGATCTTGGTACCTGCGCCAATTCGCGTCGCTCCATAGGCTCCACGATCGATGGTGGTCACCGCCCCGATCTCTACATCATCTCCCACTTCAACCCAACCCAATTGCGCCGCCCGTACATGGCGACCCGCCTGCTGCCGATAGCCGAAGCCGTAAGCCCCAAGTACCGCACCGGCATGAATCAGTACACGCTGACCAAGGCGAGTCTCGGGATAAAGCGTGACATGTGGAAACAATTCGCAATCGTCTCCCACCTCGCAACCATCCATGAGTTGCACACCGGCGTGTAAGATGCACCGTTGGCCAACAACACAGTTCTCGCCGACCACCACCCCTGCGGCCAGTTGCGACTCGTCACCTATGCGGGAAGTGGAGGCCACGATAGCAGTAACATGCCTGCCCGGTGAGCTTTTCCCCGTCGTCTGAGGGCGTAGCAGCCTGATCGCTTGTTGAAAGGCAGCATGCGCATCATCAACGATCAGCATCGGTAGCTGGCAGGCAGGCAACTCGTTGCTAGTCATCACCGCCGACGCTGCGGAGTTAACAAGTTTCGTGGCATGTTTGGCGTGATCGACTAAGGTAATGCAGCCCGGCGTGGCATCCTGCAACGGCAGTGCATTGGTAATGCGCGTCTCACCATGCTCAATGGCTGTAACAGCTGTGTCCGTGCTGTTGACGACTAGTCGGCCTCCTACGTGGGTGGCCAGTTCGCTAAGTTTCATAGTCTGCATCGACACTTCCAGGTGTGATGGAATTTCTGAAGTGGGGTGGCTAAGAGGAATAGCATTTTGCTGCTGGCCGTGCAACAGATAAAACCGCTCTACATTTACCACCGGACCATCGTTCTATCGGTGCTCCGGCTTTGCTAGCTTGTCGGTTCGCATTCAAATGGGCAGCAAGTGCTGCTATAATGCGGTGGATCCTAATCTTTCCACCCATTTTCGCCCCCCATTTTCGACTGAGCAAGATTGAAATATGGCTACCGTCGCAGCCCAACCCGCCGCCTCACTTCCGGCAGAGACACCCGCTCGCGCGCAGAGCACGCGGGAGACCATCGAATCGATCATTGTAGCCTTTATTCTGGCATTCTTATTTCGCGCCTTCGTGGCCGAAGCGTTTGTGATCCCCACCGGCTCGATGGCGCCGACGTTGATGGGAGCTCACAAAGATGTTTTCTGCCAGCACTGCGGCCAACAATACCAAGCCAGCGCGAGCTCGGAGTTCGTCGACGGCACGCAAGTACTGAGCAACAATGTAACTATTGCCAGCACGTGTGCCACTTGCCGCGGATTGAACGACTACGACTTCGTAGGCAATAGCAATCACGTCACCTTCTCCGGCGATCGCATTCTGGTTAGCAAATTCGATTACGTATTCAACAAACCCAAGCGCTGGGACGTGTTGGTCTTTAAATTTCCAATCCAAGCGCACATGAATTACATCAAGCGTTTGATCGGTTTGCCGGGCGAGTCGCTATTGATTCAAGATGGCGACATTTATGCGCGCTCTGGTTCCTCTGCAGAATGGACGATTGCTCGTAAACCGCCCCACAAAATTCGAGCGATGCGGCGGATCGTCTCTGATACTAAGTTCCAAGCACCGCAACTTATCAAGCAAGGTTGGCCGAGTTTATGGCAGCCACTTCCGAACGTGCCCGGCGCGGCTGGAGAATCGGGATGGAAAGTCGAGCAATCCGAAGAGAGTTGGCAAGCTGAACTGGCCAGCTCCCCAGAACCGAATTGGTTGCGGTACTATCACAAGTTCCTCGATGATGAAAGTTGGCATAACATTCTCACGGGAGGAAATTTGGTCCCAGTTGATCCGTACAGTTCCAGTTTGGTAACTGACTATCTGGCGTACAATTCGTCGACCGAATGCGATCGCGACCGGGTGTACAATCGCAACGGACAATTGCGAACCGAGATCGATGATGACACCACGGCCTTTGACTTGGCGAGCCAGCAAGGTTGGCCACTTCAAGGTGGGCTAGCGCGGAGCAACGATGGCTATCACTGGGTGGGCGATTTACTGGGAGAGTTTGAAATCGAGATTGGCTCCGACACAGGGACTCTACTGCTCGACTTGGTCGAGTTTGGTGTTCACTTCCAATGCGCGATCAACGTGGCGGATGGAGCAGCGACCTTAACGGCCACGGGCGACAATGTGCCGCCAGGGCTGTTCGGTGGTGCAGATACGCTGACCGCGGAAACGGCAGTGCAAGGTATCGGCAACTATCACGTCGAATATGCCAACTTCGATGACACCTTGGTGCTGTGGATCAATGGTCGCGTAGTCAATTTCAATCAACCTGCCGAGTACGACTCGCGGCAGGCTCGCGCCACGTCAGTTGAGCGACGCCCCTACTGGACCCCAAGCGATCCGCTTGACGCGGCACCTGTGGCCATCGGTGGGCAACAGTTGGCCCTCAAAGTCAAACGAGCTCAGGTCTATCGAGACATCTACTATATCGCTGTCCAGGGTGGTGGATTTGCACGAGAATACAGCGACTATGAAGTGGGACAACTCGCTCCCCTGCTTTCGGCTATTCCCGAAGCGGCTGCCAAATCCCAACTGCGTTCGGCCGCAGATATTATCGCCAGCGTCTATGCGCATCCGCAGTGGTGGGAAAAGACAAATTTGTTTGCGCAGCGTGGCACACTCGGCTTTCAATTGGAAGCCGACCAATATTTCCCCATGGGCGACAATAGTTCAGCCAGTTCCGATGCGCGCGCTTGGGTTGGTCACAATTTTGTCGAGCAACGCTTCTTGCTCGGTAAAGCGCTGATGGTGTTTTGGCCGCACACCTGGAATACTCCCGTGCCGTTCACACCCAATTTCGCGCGGATGGGTTTGATTCGATAAGCATTTGGCTTCGTTAATTGGGCCGAACGTAAAATTCCTTTTGTCATGGATGACACTCGATGAGCGTGCTCAAAGTTGTTGGTCTTGAAAAGACCTATGGTCGCCGCAAAGTGGTCAGCGGCGTGCATATGGAAGTTGGCCAAGCGGAGATTGTAGGGCTGCTCGGTCCCAATGGTGCCGGCAAGTCGACTAGCTTCAAAATGACCTGCGGCATCGTACGCCCAGATCGCGGGCAAGTCTTTCTCAATAGTGTCAACGTGACCGATTGGCCGCTGTTTCGTCGCGCTGGCGAAGGTGGCATGGGCTATTTGGCGCAAGAATCGAGCGTCTTCCGCAAGCTGACTGTGGAACAAAACATACTGGCGGTCTATGAATTGCTGGGAGTTTCCTATCGCGAGCGGAAGCAGAGAACCCAAAAACTGCTAGAGGATTTCGAGATCACGCACATTCGTCGATCGAAGGCCGGGCGATTGTCCGGTGGCGAACGACGACGACTTGAGATTGCGCGTTGCTTGGTTTCCGACCCGAAGATCATCATGCTCGATGAACCGTTCGCCGGAATCGACCCAGTCACGGTGCAGAACATCCAGGAGATCATTGCCAAGCTGCGCGACCGCGGAATTGCCATCTTGATCACCGACCACGCAGCGCGCGAGATCCTGCAAACCGTGGATCGCTGCTACGTGATCAGTAAGGGGTCGGTGATGTGTGAAGGGACGCCCGATACGGTGCGCCAACATCCCGAAGTGCGGCGGGAATATCTAGGCGACATTGGAGTCGAAGCTCCGATGGCACGTCACGCCGAACCACAATTACCACAATCAACCCCCGTTCGGCCTCCGGCTCCGCGTGGATTGTTTCGTCGTGCGGCTGCTTCCTCCCCTGACGCGCAAACGACGACCACTTCCTCCGGCACGCGACCGGTACGCCGCAGAACGGACGTTTAGATCTATGTATTTGCCGTGCCCCAGCAAAGACCCAGCCGAGCGCGCAGCGGCAAGCGACCAGGGAACCCCGCACTAGCGCAAGCGGTGAGCACTGCAATGGCGACCTATTGTTACAATATCGGCTTTGAATTGAAACTGCTTCACGCATCTGGTCATGCTCATGCCACTTGGAATCAAACCCACGGTCGATTTCGCGTTCAAGAAGATTTTCGGCTCACCGCAAAATTCCGCTGCGCTGATTGGGCTGCTCAATGCGATTCTAGATTTGAAAGTGCCAATTGTAGCAGTTGAGGTACTGAATCCATTTAACTATCAAGAGTTCGCTGAAAGCAAGCTGATCGTTTTAGACGTGCGCTGCCGTGACAGCGCTGGTCGAATGCTCAATGTCGAAATGCAAGTATCGATCATTCGTGGACTGCTGGAACGCATGGTCTACTACGCTTGCAGTATGTACGTCGACCAATTGTCCTCAGGGGACAACTATGCGAGGCTTCGGCCCGCCATCTCGATTTGCCTGCTGAATCACACCCTATTTGCCAGCAGTCAGCCGCACCATCGCTTTCAGATGGTAGATGTAGCCAGTGGTCATGAGTTGTCCCGAGCGGTTGAAGTTCACACCGTCGAGCTGGCGAAGTATAATTTGGATGAGACAACGATCGCCGGTGCATCGAAAATTCAGCAATGGGCATTTCTAATGCTCTTTGCTCAAGACTACGAATCCGCCGCTTTGAGAGGGCTCTTGCCTGGCATTGAGTTCGAGCAAGCCATTGAGACGATAGAAACAATATCCGCCAAAACCGAGGACCGAGTCATGTACGATCAACGCGAAAAAGCCCAACGCGACTACGAATGGGCCATCTCTGGCGCCCGCGAAGAAGGTCGTGAAGAAGGTCGTGAAGAAGGTCGTGAAGAAGGTCGCGAAGAAGGGGAGCAGATAGGTCTTGAGAAAGGTAAGTTGACTGGCAAGATTCAGATGCTAGAAGAATTGCTTGGAGACACACCTACGATGGATGCTGAGTTTGAGGCCTGCGGCCTTGATGCACTTACGACTCAACTTGCAGTATTGCAGCAGAGGCTCCGCGACCGCCAAGCCTGAGGAATGTCTGTCTACGATGATGGCACCTGCATGTACGACGCAGCGATTGGGTTCATGCTCCAATGAGGCCATTGGTTATGAGTATGTCAGGAACATGCCGGTGTCGGGGTTCGAATGCAGTTTTCAGATTTCCGATACGAGCTGTGCGATTAACTTTGCGGGAAGTCGACACATGTGGCAGGTTGTCGAGGATTCATACGCAGATGACGTTGCAAGAACCTATTTTAGCGTACGCAAATAGGCGACCAGGTCGCGGACTTCGCGAGGGGTGAGGATTTCGGTCATGTCGGGCATCAGTGATACCGTCTGTTCGATAGACTCCTCAATCTCATCGGCCGCGATGGTTTGCAAGTTGCCAGCGCTGTCAGCCAAGACGAGTTCTTGCTCATTGCGACTTTGTACGACCCCTTTCATGACTTGTCCCGAACTCAGCAACAACATTTGGGTGCGGTACTTGGCATCGATATCGGCACTGGGCTGCGCTATGGCGCGCAGCAGGTAGTCGGCGTCCCGCGTGGCAGCAATGGTGGTTAAGGCTGGTCCAATGTCGCTCCCCTCATCGCCGATTTTGTGACAGCGGCTACATTGCGCAGCAACATGATTGTCAAATAATTCCTTGCCCCGCTGGGCATCACCACCGTCGCGTGAATAGACGAACTTATCCGTCGATAATTCATCTGCAAGGGGAATGTCGGACAAGGCGGCCGTCGCCTCGCGCACGTCCAAGGACAAACCGCCATCGAGCTGACCAGCCAATAGTTGTTGCGCGAGTTGACTAAGCTGCTCGGCCCCGGCTCGCTTGGGCAAGCGAGTTAACAGACTAATTGCAGTTTGTTTGACGGACTGAGAAAAGTCTCCTGTGAGCACGGATTGAATCCGATTTAGTCCGCGCTGCGGAAAATGTTCGCACAACAGCTCGAGGCCACGTGATTGAATACTAGGCAGCTCGGCAGCTACCGCGCCTTCGAATGTCTCCTGGAGATCATTCGGTGGAGATGCCGCAGTTTTCGACAGCTGTGCCAAACTATTGAGGGCTTCGATGCGAGTGGCCGCATTGTTGTCTGCGTTGTTGGCTAGTTCCTTCAACACATCACGCGGCAAAACAATTTCAAGGTTTCGTGCAGCGAGCAAGGTTATCGCGCGGATATTTCCGCTTGGGGCAGCCGCCAATTCTGCAAATCCGCTAGCCAATCCCTCGCGTTCGATCTGGCGGCTGGCGGATGGCAAATCTCTTCGACGTCCTTCGACACGATCCAGCAAGGGAGGTGTCAGCCACTCAGCCAAAGCATGGAGTGCGACCAGCCGCATCGCTTCGGGATGTCGATCAGCCAACACATATTGCAGAACGCGCTGCGCTGCCTGCGGGTCGGCTAGGCGGAAATTGGCATTGATGGCGCGGACGGTGAAGGCTTCACTCTGCGAATCGCGTTCCACTAGCGTACGGGCTAGGGCAGGCAACGCATCGGAGATCGAATCGTCATCGTGGATAGCGCGCGCCGCTTCGGTGGCTACCCAATCGGAACTATCCTGCAAAAAGTCCTGCACGCTAAGACTACGTTGCCTGCGCAGGGCAAGCACCACACACATGCGTCTCAACTCGTTGCCGTGATTGGCTTCTGTGGCCAGCTGTTCGGGAGTGGCACAAGTGGTTAGGGCCGCGACGATCGAATGGCGCAGATAGTGTTGGTTGGGAGCGAGTACATCGGCTTGATTTAACAACGGTTCTCTAGCCAGCGGCGTAGGATGCCTTCCCAAGGCGATACCAGCCAGTGTGCGCACATGCAGATCATCATCGTCGAGCAGGTCAACCAGCGCGTAGCCGTCAACTTGTTTCAATTCACCATATGTCTTGGCCGCTTGCGCGCGGACGCGAGGATCTTTGGCTTTGAGCAACAATCCAATGCAATCGCGAGCCATGGTCCCACCGCTCAGGTACTGTTGCGGCTGGCGTTCCAGCTGTCCCAAGCCCCATAAAGCATGCAGACGGCCGAGCGTGCTGGCATTCTCGTCCACTGCCTGGCTGGCCAACATGTCGCCCGCATCGGCGGCGACCAACGCGAACTGAGCTCCTTGGCGAATGCGCGCGTCGGCATGATCGAGCAAGGCCAACAACTCCGACGGGCTCTTGCCCTGCAAGCCCTCCGCCAGCAGCGTTTTTACCTCGGTGCGTTGCGGTGATTGGCTTGCACCGGGCACATCAATGCGAACCACGGAACCGATTTCATCTAGTGGATAGCCGCCATCCCAATCCGCGCCGTATAGTCCACCGTCTGGTCCGAAGGCGAGCCCCACAATGGCCAGCCCAGAGCCGATCTGGTGTTCATCGACCATCTTGAACGAATCGCCATCGGCCTCGACGCGAAACGCATGCTGGTTTCCGTTGGGAGCACCGGTCAAAAAGAAGAAGTCTTTGTACTCTGGAGAGAGTGCCGTTCCTGGATTGAATTTGAATCCAGCCGGGCCATCGATATAGTGTTGGATGGGTGGAACGATGTAGGCCGCATGTTGCTCGCCAGGCAGTTCCCACAGTCGCTCGGCTGTCCATGGGTTGTAGTTGCTACCGCGGTATTGATAGTTGCATCGCCAGCCAGCGTCCATTTCATTGACAATGTAAACGAACCGCTCACGCTCGCGATTCTGATCGGAATCGTTGTCGACGCCGAACATATTGCCATATTGATCGAAGGCCACCTCTTGTACGTTGCGCAAGCCATGAGCAAAGACTTCAAAGTCGCTGCCGTCGGGATTGCAACGCATCACTCCACCTTGATTGGGATATGCGAAATTGGTCCCGTCAGCCGTGGTGACGTTGATCCCCTTGTCTCCGATCGACCAGTAGATCTTCCCGTCGGGGCCAACTGTCGGACCGTGCATATCGTGACCACCGTAAGCGATGTGCAAACCGAAACCGTGCGCAATCGACTCTTGGCTATCGGCCACTCCATCGCCATTGTGATCGCGCAGCTTCCAGAGTTCGGGAGCGACCGTGGCATAGACGGCGTTGTCGAAAGCCAACACTCCCGCCGCGATGCCAGTCACTTCGGTTCTAAAGTCTTCGGCAAATACGGTGATCTGGTCTGCGGTCCCATCTTCGTCGGCATCCACGAGGCGATAGATAACTTCGCTGATAACCGTTAGATCGCGCCAGTCGTGGTGGCCATCCTGATTGACATCGTCGACATGCTTAGCTTGTTCAACGTCGTCCCCACCAATCGCCAACTTGCGTTTGAAAAATGCTCGTTTGTCTTCGATCGAATTCAGGCCCACGTCATCGGCGATCCATTCGCGGTTGGCGCGGATGTCCAAATCCTGAACTTTTCGACGACGAGTTTGAGTGGCATAGACGCGTCCATGGTTGTCAACGCTGACCGCCACTGGATCGGGCACATTGATGTCGCCACTCCACTTGTGAAACTCGAGCTTGGGAAAGTCTGCGCGGTTCGGTTTTTCATCGCTGCCGGTTTGCCCCAGCACGTGGCACGATTGATTGCGAGAATTCGATAGCCAAATGAAGCACAAAGTAAATAGAATTAGGTAGAATCGCATGCGGAAGCGGACTCTCGGCTAGGTGGGGGAAACGGCAGCGTAAGCGACAGATATACTACAAGGATAATTGAATGTCCCTGCGGATGTCAGGCGTTTTCGCCCACCGCCCAGCCGTTTCCCTTCGATCACGCCAAGATCGCGGGAGTCAGTAACCCGTTCCGGCGCGGCGTCAATCGATTGTCCACCTGCCTTCAAGCGATCCACCCCGCCTTTAAGTCTACGCTACTCCGCTATTTGGTTGCTTGCCGCGAACAGGTCGGACTGCGCTAGCGGCAGGCAAGAACGTTTTCTTGAGTTCGCCCCGATTGTTGCGGAACCAACTAGCAACTAGGGCGAGCGTCTCGGGGCGGGGAGCGAATTGAGTGCCGATACAATTGTCACTCGATAACCACTTTTTGAGAAACGCAGTCGTCTGTCGTTTTTGAACTGCACTAACGGGAGCTGCTACGGCGCCTTCGACCAAACCCCGACGAATCAAATACCAAACCGTTCGTGAACTTTGGCCGATCGGCTGCTCAGCAGATTCTTCGTTGGCGACCGGGTAGATAAACGTGTAGCGTTCACGCGCCTGGGCCATATCGCTAACCCGGCGACTGAGCCAACCGACGGCTTTGAGATCCTCGCGCAACACGGCGGCCTGCTCGAAGTGCAGATTACTCGCAGCCCGCTGCATGGCCGATTCGATATCCGCTAGCGGGCTGTCGTCCTTGCCTTCCAAAAAAGAACGCGCCTGAGTTACTTGGCGACTATAGGCACTTCGCGAACAAGCCGAGATACACGGTCCAAGGCACGAAGCGATCTCCAGCCGAATACAGCCCGGGCGCAGCGCGATGTCAAATAATTGCATCTGCTCCGTAAAACTGCACGGTTGCTTGCTGCTACAATCGCGCAAGCGAAAGTGACGATTGAGCACCTCAACCGCGCGACCGGCGCGAGAGGCTCCGAACAGTGGTCCCACCGCTGTTATGGCCTTGGCGTCGTGCTGTCGCGCAGTGTAGAGCTGCTCTGCAGGTGGGCGACCCAAGCAAAGATAAATCGGTTGTTGGCGTCGCGGGATGCCTTGAACATTGTAGCGCGGTTTGAAAGATCGAATTAAGAATTGTTCGCGCAGCAAGGCTGCAAAATCGCTCGGCTGGTATTCCCAGACGATTGCGCATGTCGATTGCACGATCCGCCCCGCCTTGTCTTCTTCGTTATTGGGCAAGAAGTAACTTAGCAGTCGATTGCGAAGGCTCTTGGATTTGCCGACATAAATCAATCGGCCGAGGGTATCAAGCATGCCGTAGACGCCGGGGACACGCGGTACATAGCGCCGTACATCGTTGCGCAATTGATCAGGTGCATCTCCTTCGATACGACTGAGTCCCGTGCGGGCGAAGGGAAAGAGAGCGTCTTCGCCAAAGTCGACAAAGGGGCTATCAATCATTTGTGCATCCATGCCGCATTCCCTGCGCGAAGTATCAAGAGAGCTGTGTCGCTATTATGACCTCGTGCGAGCCATTTCGGCAACAGCAGAGTATCCCTATGCCATGGGTTGGAAGCTCAAGCCCCCTTTTCAAACACAGCCTAGTTCCGGGACGTCGACATACTTGCCACACAATGGGCAAGTTTCGACACCACCGGCGCGAGAGCCAGGAAACTCGATCTTACGGCCGCAATTCTCACAGTCGAAAACGAGGCTTTGAAGTTCACTGTTTGCTCCACCACGGTTTCTTTGCTTGCTTTGGAATTCGTTGACAATTCGCGTTGCTTCTTCCGCATCCTCGCGGGCAACTTGCAACTTAACTCCGCCGACGGCCGCCGATAGCAGCCAATCCATGGAAATGATGTGTTCGTTGGCCAGGTATGCCGGGATACCCTGGTCCTCAAGTGACGATTGCATCAGTTCGGCTTCGGCTACAAATTGAAAGACGCCGACGGTGACTAAGTTTTGCATGCATTAGAACCTAACAAGAAAGGTGTCTGACCGTATGCCGCGAACTTAAGGATTTCCTCGTTGCGGAATTCGCCAAGAATTTCGATTTTTCAAGAGAATACCGCTTAGACCAAGATTTCCTCAACTGGCGCAGCGGGCTCGACGCCGGTCAGGCGCTGGTCAAGTCCTTGGAACTGGAAGGTGAACCGCTCGTGGTCGATCCCCAAACAGCGCAAGATCGTGGCATTGACATCATTGATATGCACTGGACGTTCGACGATGTTGTAGCTGAAATCATCGGTCTCGCCAACCGACACGCCGGGCTTGACGCCACCGCCGGCCAGCCACATTGGGAAGCAACGCGGATGATGGTCGCGACCATAATTTTCGCGAGTCAATTTGCCTTGGCAGTAAACCGTTCGACCAAATTCACCCCCGAAAACCACTAGCGTCGATTCGAGCAGCCCTCTTTGTTTCAAATCCTTCAGCAGGGCTGCACATGGTTGATCGACGTCGCCGCATTGAGCTGGTAGATCGCCGGCGATATTGCCGTGTTGGTCCCAACCGCGATGCAACAACTGCACTACCCTTACGCCACGCTCGACCAATCGTCGGGCTAGCAACGTGCTGGCGGCAAAAGTGCCTGGCTGATGAACATCGGGGCCGTACATCTCAAGCGTCTCTGGGCTTTCGTCACTCCAGTCGGTGAGGCTGGGGACACTGCTTTGCATGCGAAAGGCCATTTCGTACTGGGCAATCCGAGTATGAATTTCTGGGTCACCGATTTGATCGAGACGATGTTGATTGAGACGCGCCAAGGCATCTAACATTTGTCGCCGATCGTGACTGGTCACACCTGGTGGGTTGGGAAGATACAACACGGGATCACCACCACTACGGAGTGCGACGCCATTAAATCGCGTCGGCAGGAAGCCGCTGCTCCACATGCGTGTAAAAAGCGCTTGCGCAGACGCCTTGCCCGACCAGCTTGGCGTGAGTACTACGAATGCGGGTAGGTCATTGCTTTCGCTCCCCAGTCCATAAGCGAGCCAGCTCCCCAGACTGGCTTTCCCAGGGACCTCACTGCCAGTCATCACGAAAGTACACGCTGGATCGTGGTTGATGGCGTTGGTATGCACCGATTTAATGAGCGCGATGTCATCTACGCACTGGGCCGTGTGTGGCAGTAGTTCGCTCACCCAGCGACCACATTCGCCGTGTTGAGTGAACTTGTATTTGCTAGGAGCAACTGGCAGACGAGACTGGCCGCTGGTCATTGTGGTGATGCGCTGACCGAGTCGGATGGAGTCGGGCAAGTCTTGGTCGAACTGAGCCTCCAGCCCCGGTTTGTAGTCCCACGTGTCGATCTGCGAAGGGCCACCGTTAGCATGTAGGTAGATCACCGATTTGGCCTTGGCTGCGAAATGAGGCAAACCTGACAGCGCGGGATGAACCTGCGCACTATCCGTTGCCGCCGACGCAACGCGCGCCGATCCACTTAATGCCGCCAATGCAAGTCCGCCCAATCGCAATCCGTTAGTGCCAAAAAACTGTCGCCGCGAAAGCGTTAGATCGTATTCGAATCGAGGATCCATGATTGGGCCCGGGGGAGGGAGTTGGGAGTTGGGAGTTGGGAGTTGGGAGTGAAGGAGTGAAGGAGTGAAGGAGTGAAGGAGTGAAGGAGTGATGTGATTGTTGGTGGTATTCAGAATCTCAAATCTCAAATCTTAAATCTCAAATCTTAAATCTCAAATCTCAAATCTCAAATCTCAAATCTCAAATCTCAAATTGCAAATTGCAGATTGCAGATTGCAGATTGGACGTGGGACAGGGGGGTTGAGTTCTAGGGGACTGTTCTTTTTTTGGTGAATTGTTTTGGTGTTGAAGCAACACAATTCGATGCACTTGGTTTGAAGCAAATAGGTTCGAAGTAGTAGGGCCGAAGCAATTGAATTGCAGCAACTTGGCTAATTCCTGGTTACGGACTCATCTAAGTTGAATATCAAATTTGCTAGTAGTGTGTAGGCGGCAAGTTCCGTGGGATTTAGGGTTGCCGATGGGGGCGATTGGCCGACGTGAATCAATTCCTTGGCGGCGGTGGCATCGTTGCGGTACCTCTGTTCGAACTGAGCTAAGGTTTTCGACAATTCCTGTCGCTCCAATTCGTCGGGAAAGCGCGCCAACACGGTACGAAACATCGTGTCAATTCGCTGGTCAACTTGTAAACTGGCTTTGATGGTTCTTTCGGCCAAGGCCCGCGCGGCTTCGACGTGTTGAACATCGTTCATCAATTGCAACGCCTGCAACGGCGTGTTGCTTCGTTCACGACGGGTGCAAAACATCTCGCGATTGGGGGCATCGAAGTTGCTCATAAATGGCGGAGGTGCGGTCCGTTTAATGAAACTGTACAGGCTACGACGATAAAGTTCGTTGCCTTGATCGCGTAAGTAGTAGCGCGTGTTGCTGTTGCCGTAGCCGACCGGTTCCCAAATGCCTGTTGGCTGATAACCCTTAAAGCTTGGGCCACCCGCGTTTAAGTTGATGAGACCACTAGTGGCTAGGGCTGCGTCGCGAATCTGCTCGGCCTCCAATCTCAAGCGTGGTCCCCGTGCCAACAGCCGGTTCTTCGGATCTTTCGAAAGATTGCGTGGGTGACAGAAAGTCGACTGCTTGAACGCAGCGGAGGTGACTAGGTTACGCATTAAACGCTTGATATCCCAATCCTTTCTGAAATCAAGGGCCAGCCAATCGAGCAATTCAGGGTGGCTGGGGGGAGCGCCTTGAGCGCCAAAGTCATCGCTGGTCTCGACAAGTCCGATTCCAAAAACCTGTTGCCAAAAGCGATTGACAGTGACACGCGGTGTAAGCGGTTGATCGTCGCGGACGAGCCAACGGGCTAGGTCGAGCCGCGTGGGTCGGTCGGATTGGCCGGAGATTCGAAGTGGCGGAAGACAATCGAGCGTAGCAGGGATTACGGATTCGCCCGGTTGATCGTACTGGCCCCGTTTCATCACAAACGCTTCCCGCGGTTGTTTAAGTTCGCCATAAATCATCGTGCCAGGTATTGAGTCACTGAGCATCTGTTTCGCGAATGACGCTCGCGCCCATTCGTTGCGCTCGCGGGCAATTTCAATCGGGACACTTCTCGCGATGTGCTTTACAAATTGCGTCCGAATTTGAATCAGATCGCCCTCGCTAGCCGCCTCCTTTGCTTCGGGATTTTTAAGTGCTGCGGCTACTGGCTTGGGGACTACCGGAATGGATTTCCCCTTCGCATACGCTAACCAGCCTTCCAAGCTTTCGCGAGGATCCTCAGCGGCGGGCGCCGAACCACGAATGGCCAAGCCGTCCCAGTGACAAATACCTCCGAATTGAGCGAGTGTGAAGCTGTCGACAATGGCCCCCGGTTGCAGATTGAGCATGTCCGAGTCGACAATGAGCTTGGTCCATTCATTCGCCGAAGGCAATTCACCAACACGGACGTTTTTGTCGTCATTGAAGTTACCTTTGCCAAGTTGTTCTGCTGCTCCCCATGAGAAGCGACGCGTCCCCTGATTGGTGCTTAGCTCAAGCATAACAGCGGCGGGAGTGTGCAAGGCATCGACGCGCAACCATACTTCGACAGTGGGAGACTGCGGTATTGCGCGGGGTACCAGCCCACCTTCGACGCTCTGATCACAAAAATCTCCAAAGGCTTGTTCCAGCACACGCTGCCCGACGGGAACTTCGAGTTGATCGACGGTGCGCCACACTTCGGCGTTGCGCGATGTATTCTTGCCGGTGGCACCGAGCGGCAATGTGTCATCCAGCCACACGTCATAGATTGGTGGCGATGTTGCGGACTCGACTGGAAGAGACTCGACTCGGAGAGTCGAGCGACGATGGGCTTCACTGACCAACCATTGATCCCAACGTCCGGCCAGTTGGCCGGCCGAGTTCTGCAAGCGTTTATCGCTCTCCTCCACTCGCTGTTGCAGTTCGTCGAGTTGTCGTTGTTGGTCAGGGGAGGCCAGCGAAAGATAGGGGGGCGTATCGGAGCTGTTGCCATCCATGGCAGGATCGGCTGCACTGTAGAAGAAGGCATAGAACTGATAGAACTCTTTGCTGGAGATCGGATCGTATTTGTGGTCATGGCAAACGGCACAGCCACCCGTCAGTCCCAGCCAGCCTTGGAACGTTGTGCTGGCACGCTCCACGGCGTAACGATATAAAAATTCTTCGTCAATCGCCCCACCCTCGCTGGTCGTTACGTTGCAGCGATTGAACCCTGTGGCGACAAGCTGCTGTTGGGTCGGATGATCGAGCAAGTCTCCCGCTAGTTGCTCAATCGTGAAGTCCTTGAACGATTTGTTGTCGTTGAATGCATCGACGACCCAATCGCGATAGGCCCAAATGTTGCGGACGTTGTCCAAATGCAAACCGTGGGTGTCGCCGTAACGAGCCACATCGAGCCAATGCCGCGCCATCTCCTGGCCGTAGTGCTCGGATTGCAAATAGTGGTCGACCAGTTTTTCATAAGCAGCTGGTGACGAATCGAGCAGGAATGCGTCGATTTCCGAAATCGTCGGTGGAAGTCCAGTCAGCGTAAAAGCTACGCGGCGGATTAAAGTTTCGCGATCGGCTTCGGGCTGCGGGGCCAATTCATGGGCCGACATTTGAGCCATTAAGTAGCGGTCGATTGTGTTGGCTTGCCACGGGGCAGGACTGGCGATGGGCGGAGGCAGCTGATCGCCACTAATAGGTTCAAATGCCCAATGCCCTTGGAACTTGCCACCCTGTTCGATCCAACTGCTGATGAGTTTTTTTTCATCATCGGTCAACTGCCGATTCTCCGTGGGGGGCGGCATAACCTCATCTGCATCGGTAGAGTCGATTCGCTGCCAGAGCTGGTTCTCGCTTGGCTTGGCAGAGTTCATGACAGACGCGGCTCCGTCAGCAATGTCGAGTCGCAAATCGGCTTGTCGAGCCTCCACGTCAAAGCCGTGGCATTTGAAACACGCGGCGCTGAGGATCGGGCGAATGTCGCGATGAAAGTTTATGTCGTGCTCGGCAGATTTTGCATGAGTGGCCAGAGTCAAAGACGCAAGTAACGTGATCACCGATCGCAGTGAGGGGGCGAAGACCACATTGCGCGTGAGATAGCTGAGTGATTGCAGAGCAAGAGGGGGCATGCGTGAACGCTCCAAGGTGATCGAGGGTCGAACTCTTATTATACCAGCTCAGTCGCGCGGTTGGAGAAACCTGTCGGACTTGAGAGTCGAGTGTCGACGCAGCTACCGCAAACGCCTCACCCCATCAGCGGCAGGGTGCGCTTTTGCTGGGCGCTGTGGAAGGCGGTGTCGACAATCTGCTGGCCAATGCGGCTGATCTCGGGAGAGAGCGGGCCCTCGATGGGCCGGCCATGTTGCAAGCAGTCGACAAAATACTGAATTGGATTCTGCGTTGGCGCCTGCAGATTGTCTGCCGGTATCAATTCCCCTTGGGGATGGGCGGCGTCTTGCAAGCGAATCGACGGTTCGTAATCAAACGAGCTGATGGTCCCCTCGGTTCCTACTAAAATAAAACCACACTTGGGTTGCGGCTGGTGCGTCCATGGATCGGTGTAAGTCCCCCACCGCGTTTCGAACTTACTGAGGCCAAACGCGTAACGTGCCACGGTGATGGAATGTTCGTCTACTTCCAAATGGGCTGGAGCGTCGATGACAGAGGTAACTTCGATCGGCTTCGCGCCACCTAAAAACCAAGTACCAATCGTGGCTCCGTAGCCGAGGTAATCGAGCATTGAGCCGCCTCCCTTGGCCTGTTGATAAAACCAGCTCTGAGGTTTCTCACGTTCGACTTCCGCAGCGGATATTTCGCGTTTGCCGGCCGTATGCCAGAGCGGTCCGCGGTTGCCTCCGTAGTGATGTACTTCGAGCAACTGACCTATGCGACCGTCGTCGACCAGACGTTTGGCTGTGCGGTGGGAAGGTACCCAGACGACTGGCCAATTGATGGCCAGCGTTACATCGTGCTGCTGGCAGGCGGTAATCATGCGATCGGCATCCGCCAGCGAAGCGGCCATGGGTTTCTCAATCAACAGCGGCAGACCAAACGGCGCCAATCGTTCCACCCATAGCGCATGGTCGCCGGTGGCCGGACAGAGGATAAGCCAATCCGGTTGAGCAGCCTCAATGCAGTGTTGCCAATCGGCAAAGAGTTGATCGTCGCTCAGAGCCAGGGCCGACTGGGCGTCCCGCATCCGCCCACGGTCGGTATCGCACACGCCGACCACCTGGCAGTCGGGATGTTCGCAGGCCATGCGCAGGTTATCACCCATGTGCATATGTTCGAAGGATATCCCGGCCACACGATAGTGCTGCTTCACGGCTTCAATCCTTTGGACGCTAGGCTGTTATCGTGCTTAGTTGTTCGCCGCGGTGGCGTTGTCGGCAGGCGCGGCGGGTTCGACACCATCGGCTGGTGCGGCGGGATTGGCTGGGTCGGCAGGATCATTCGGATCAGCCGGTTGATTGTTGCCAGCTGGTTCGTTAGCGGTTTCTAGTTCATCATCCGGAATCAGTTCAGGATAGCGGTCGAGAAAACCAGGTACTTCCTTGACCAGATCCATTATCTCTTCGATATGGCCTTCGGCTTGGGTCAGTAGGCTGGTCATATCGCGAACGCGTAGCGGATCATTAACGGCCAATTGGAATTCGTCGATCGCTTCAATCAGTTTGGCAATTTTCTCTTGAAGTTCTGGAGGAAGTTGGGCAGCGCTAAGGGGTTTGACTCCTTCGACGACTGGTTCTTCCAACATGGGCTTTCCATCGAGGGCAACATGTGCGGTTTGCGAGATTTGGTTAATCAGCCGTCGTCCTAAGCGAGTTTGCCAAGTCTGAGTGTCTTTGGGTTTCGGTTTGCCAGCCGCTCCCATGCCACCGTAGCCACCACCACCGGGATAACCTCCTCCTTCACCACCCATCATACCTCCACCGGCGTAACCACCACCTCCATAACCACCTGCCCCGCCGCCATAACCTGCCCCGCCCATCATGCCGGGTCCACCCTCACCGCCGTAACCACCCCCGCCGTAGCCCATACCGCCAGCCATGCCACCCATTCCACCGGACTTGGATTTTAACGTGTCGTCTTCGCGCTCAAACCAATTGACCAATTGGCTGCGTAGAAAATGAGAGGTACCGATGAGGTATTGACGATTCACACTCTCGAACTGAGCTCCGGAGAGATCTAAACGCGAGAGGTACAAAAGTGCGGACATGCGCAGGCTGGGGATGGCTTTAGAATCTGCCAAATGCTTGAGCGCAGCAGGACCACCCTTCAACGACCCCATAGTCGTTAAGCAATCATAAGCGCGACGTTGCAGCCAAACATGGCTGGTTATGTCGAGTGCGCTCTTGGGTTCCGAGTTGACAATACCGACTAACATATCCTGTACCTGATCTTTGGTTTTGGCTGGCCAATGCGTGGGATGTGACCACCAGCGCCCGAGTTGTCGATTGAGTCCATGCAACGCGATGGAACGAAGGTAGACCGGTGCTTGTGCGTTCCCGGAATAGGCGAACAAGACTCGCAATGCATCGCTAGAGGGATCGGGAGGGTTCTCACCTTCCGCAGCCGTTTCGTCCATTTCGGCTAAGATGGCCATCAGGTTGATTTTGGTTTGGATTGAAACAGGTTGCGCCAAAATTGCTTGGCTGGTTTCAGCGACAGTTTTGGTGACAATTTTTCGGGCCACTGGATCTTTGGCACCGGTGATGTAGCTCGAATCGAGAGTGAAACGCATGTCGGCAAACTTGGCCAAGCTCTGCGCTTCTTCAAACGTCTTGGCTTCGGGGGCGCTCAGGCGTTCGACTTCCAGTCTAATTTTCAACGCCAGCGCCTGTTTAGCTTCCTCTGAGGCTGAGACTTTTCCGCGCAAGAAATCGCGGGCCAACTTGTCCTGCTCCTTGGTCAGTTCGGGCGCAGCTTGACCCTGGGCCAGCAAATTCGATGCGAACCCTAAAACCACAAGACTCGCGATCCAGGCTATTGAGCGATGGTTTTGGAAGTGCATTCCTAGGTTCTCCAAGAGTCTGAAAAGGCGCACGAAAAGAGGAGCAGGGAGAATATTCCCAGCTACTAAGCTACCCGAAACAGCCCCTAGATGTCAACTTTTTCGACGAAATTGGGCCAAAGTTACCCATTTGTGCCGCAGCCGGAGCCTTGCACTCGGTGGCTTTCAGGCGACGGGTAAACGCCCGGCACATCGTCTACATACCAACGATCCAGGGCAGCCCACCAATCTTCGCGACACCGAACTCGCGTAAACGCCGATCGCACTTCAATCCCCTGGGGGTGGCTTCCCGAATATTTGATCCCGAACTTTCGCAGCAAAACGCCCGTTTTCGAGCCGCCGTAAACCTGTTCAGCCAGCTCCCAGTGACGCTCGAGCACTTGCCGCTGCCGCAATACGCAAGGGGGTGCGGGGAGCAGTTCGCCGCGGGCCAGCGCCTGAGCCTGCTGGAAAATCCATGGATTACCGATGGCTCCCCGCGCGACGGTCACTCCATCAATGCCTGTTTCGGAGATCATCCGCAGGCAGTCGTGGGCGGTGAACAAATCACCGCTTCCCAAAATCGTTCTCTCCGGAAACGCTCGTTTGACCTCGGTCAGGAATTCCCAGCGACTCGGACCATTGTAACGCTGCACTACCGTACGACCGTGGATCGTGGCGGCGGCCAACCCAGCTGCAAAGCCACCCTCCAGTATTTCGAAGAACTGTTCGCGGCTTTCCGCTGAGTCGTCGATGCCGCGCCGCATTTTCACGGTGACCGGAATCTGCGGCGGAACGATGTCGCGCGTGCGGCGAATAACCTCTAAGGCGGTGCTGGGTTGGCTTAAATGGAATCCTCCGCGGCAGCGTCCCAACACTTTTTTTACCGGGCAGCCGAAATTGATGTCGATCACCGCGAAGCCCGCTTCCACCAATCGCTTGGCACCTAACGCAAACTGTTCCGGTTCGGCCCCCATCAGCTGCCCCGCGACCGGCTGCTCCTCAGGCGTGTTGTAGAGAAAATGCTTGTTCTTGCTCCGGTCTTTAAAAGAGACCAGGAATTCGTCGAGCATTACCTCACACAGGGTATAACTTGCCCCGTGTTCACGAGCCAGCATGCGCATCGGCCAATCGCTATAGCCGCTCAGGGCCGCTTGGACCACTGGAAAACCAATGGTCAAATTGCCAATCTTCAAGCTGGGTAATGCCGCAGGAGCTGCAACCACAGGTGCCGTGGAAACTTGAGCCGGCATTTCGCTGGGCCGCAAAGTCGACTTATTCGCTGTAGTTGTCACAATCGCCTCAAGTTTCGAATGCGGTCCCGTCGATCACAGGATTACTGGTAGTTTCAGCGGGTTGTTTCTGCCGGAAGCGACTACCGTGGGTCGTTTCTGCCGGAAGCGACTACCGTGGGTCGTTTCTGCCGGAAGCGACTACCGTGGGTCGTTTCTGCCGGAAGCAACCAACTTTCGGAGCAAACATCACTCTGATACTAAGTCAAGCTCGGCAAGCGTGACCTACTTAAAATTCTCGCGAGCAATTCCGTGAACCGATGAATAACCATCCACCTCAAATCCCTATTTTGCTCCTTTTCGGATTGCTGACCAGCGGCGGTGGCTGCCAAGTGCTGAATATTCCCAGCTATCGAGCCGATTCCTGTGGTGCTGCGGGTTTCGCGAGCATGAGTTCCAGCGAAACGGGTGCTAGCGAAAGCAGTTGCGGGACAGAGTTGGGTGGAATGCCGCTCAACGATTGTCCACCGAGCTTTCTACCACCTATCCCGGTTTGGCGTCCTGTCGGGGTGCCAATTCCCGGTTGGTGGGCGGAAGGGAAGGCCAAGAGGGATTTGCCGGAACCCGCACCCTACCCGCGTTTTCAGCCTTTGCCCACACGACCTATGTTTAGTCCGCCAGTGCAGGCCTTGCCTATGAATTCGTTGGGCGCCGCCGGAGTTGAGGCATGGCAAACGGGAAACCCACCAGCTGCGCCGCCCGGGTATGGGCAAATGCCCTAATCAGCCCTTGTCGGTTGGTCGGTTTGCTGATAAATTTCTGGATTCTCGTTCGGCCAGAGCCTTTCGGGAACAAGAAATGTCAGTTACCAGCAGGGGCTGGATCAAATAGGGTTAACAGAGGTTTGATGTTCTATGTCTACTTTGCGTCGAGCGCCAACGGCTAAGAGTCGCGCCCGGAAACGATCGCGGATTCGCTCGCGAGCCAAACGAAAAGATCCGTTGTTTGTTGAAGGCAAACGGCCCAGGCCGATGTTTGTCGACTACAAAGACATCGAAACGCTGAAGAAGCTGGTCAATCGTCACGGCCGTATCGTTGGACGTCGCAAGACCGGATGTTCGGCGGTTAGCCAACATGCCGTGACCGAAGCCATCAAGCGAGCGCGATTTATGGCTCTGCTGCCATACGTTGGCGAGTAATCGGGTTCATTTTAGAGCCACGTTCAAGTTAAAAAAACGAAGCGTCTTGCACCAAACATGCGAGACGTTTTTTGTTGCGCAGTGGAATAGTGCTTTTCCCAGACAACCCAATAATTAAACGTTGACAATGCACTAGTGCGAAAGTCGCCAGGCACATAGCGGCGCCTTTCCGCGGACGCCGAGGAGTTGTGGTTGCGAGTCTGGCAAGACGCGCCTACGGGTTCGCTCAGTAAAAAGTTTCTGTATCTTTGTGGGGTATTGAGCCCGTGACTACTCCTTTCGTGTTCCAGCGTCGGGTCGAGTTCTGCGAGACCGATGCGGCGGGAATTGCGCACTTCTCTGCATTTTTGTGTTACATGGAGCAAGCCGAGCATGCGTTGTTGCGGCACCTGGGAACTTCGGTGGCCACGGACATCGGCGGCGGCTGGCATCTGAGCTGGCCGCGCGTGCACGTTGAGTGCGATTATCGAGGGGCAGCGCGCTTTGAGGATTGCCTGTTCGTGGAAGTTAACATCGTCAAGCTTGGCCAAAAGAGTGTGACATACGCTTTTGATTTCAAATTGTCAGACCAATCGATCGCCACTGGAAAAGTAATCGCCGTGTGTTGCAAAGTGCATCCCGGTCAGCCGCTGCAATCGACGACGATTCCCGACGCTCTACGCGAAAAGCTCGCGAACTTCACGATCAATGCGGGTTAGCACCGATACGGTTCAAGTTTCCAGGTGCGGAATTTGTTTAACCCAGATTATTCATGACCTTGTGAACCTCAGGCGCCAGCCGTGGGCCTTACCTTAGCGGAGCCCACGGCTAGCGCCTGAGGTTCACTATGTGCACAAAGTGAGTGCCAAGTTGTTAATCATGCGCTTACGGCTGATCGAGCAATGCATTCAGCGCGTCCAGGGTACGTTCTAGGGCTCCTTGACCACTAGCAATCAATTGCTGAGCGCGATTGCCGCGCTGGCGGCCCGGTTCAGGGTCTAGCAATTGTGCCCTGACCCACGGTTCGACTTCATCGAGCGATTCCAACCGGACAGCTGCGTCTCCGCTCAGCAACAGTTCGACGATGTCGCGAAAGTTGGTGGTGTTGGGACCGAAGGCCACGTTGGCGCCATAGGCGGCTGGCTCGAGCATATTTTGCCCGCCGCGGGCTCCGAAGCTACCACCGACGATGGCAATCTCCGCCAATCCCCACCACCATTTGAGTTCACCTACTGTATCGACGAGCAGGACATCCCAGGCGTCATGTGGCACAGGAGCGGAAAGCTTGGTGCGGCGTAATAAACGCGCGCCGGTGCCTTCGATTTCACCCGCTACGTGATCAAATCGCTCGGGATGTCGGGGGACAATGATGAGTTTCAAATCGGGAAAATCTGTTTGCAACTTTTGGAACGCGCGCACAGCCGGGAGTTCTTCGCGTATTTGGGTACTCCCCATCACCCACACACGCTGCTCGGCTCCAATCCCCACCAGTTCTCGCAACTTAATAATCTCCGGGGCATGCCGATCGAAGGCGACGTTATCGAACTTAAGTGCCCCAGTCATGATGGTCGTACGCTCGGCACCACACTCACGGAACCGCTGTGCATTCGATTCGCTTTGCGCGGCCACCAAATAGAGCTTGGCAAACATCCCGCGTGTTAGCCAGCTGAATTTTCGATAGCGTGAGAAGCTGCGAGGGCTCAGGCGACCGTTGACTACAGCCACCGGCACACCACGTCTCCGGCATGCGTCGATCAGGTTTGGCCACAACTCGAGCTCCCCCAACACCAGCAGAGCGGGCTCGAGACTGGACAACGTCCGTGCGACAGCCCATGTAAAGTCGAGTGGAAAATAGAATAGCTGCACATCGGTGGGGTAGAGCTTACGCGCCAACTCCATGCCGCTATCTGTCGTGGTGGATACCGCGAATTTCCAGGTTGGGCATTTCGCTTGCCAACGCTCCAGCAGTGGCCTTAACAATTGCACTTCGCCCACGCTCACGCCGTGCAACCATATCCGTTTTTCCTGGCCCGCATCGTCTGGACAGGTTGCCTTATATCCACACAGTTTTTGTTTGATCCCGGATTGGTACCGCCCCCTTTTCAATCGTCGCCACACCAACCACGGTAACGCCATGACCAGCAACAGTGTGTACATCACATTTCGAAGCAAGCCCAGCAAACCACTCTCCGACGAATTCTTAATGCTCAAAAAGGACCACATCTCGCTGAATTTTCGGCCTTGCGGTGCACGGCTGTTGGCGTACCGATTCGTTTGCGAATATCCGTTCCATGGATAAATGTCACCAGCAGGTTTGGCTCACTTCCACCGCGTGGGCATGCTAGCAATCCAGCTCTCGATTCGCATTGACGCTGTCTTATGGCAACGAGTACTCTCCCACGGAAAGTTTTACTCATTGGATTGGGTTTGGAAAATATAACAAAAAGTTCCGGTGTCCCTAGCGGCTGTGGCGCTGCGCCCCATGCAATCTGGCTGATCGCCCTATTGTTGTGTGGCGTGTGTGGCTGCGCGCAATGGTCCAATGAAAAAACGGTTGATCGCGACACGAACTTGCTTCCGCCGAGGCAGCTTAATCCCGATAGTGTATTGATTGAAACCGTGCTGGTTCGATTCCCACAGACTGCGACCGCTGAGCTGGACGAGCTGTGGAGGCTATGTAACGAGGGGATTACGGATCTGGAACTACGTCAGCGGCTGGACAAAAACGGCTTGCGGGCTGGCGTTATCCTGGGTGAGCTTCCGCCGCTGATCCGCGCACAGCTCGACAATACGGCTCACAGGCAGACAACCGATGCGCTGGAGGCTGCGGGTTTGGCGGCTGATGTGGATAACAAGACGCGCAGATTGCAATGCCGCGCCGGACGTCGCAAGGATCTGCTAGTCAAACCAGAACTCTCTGAAACGTTAACGGTGTTGTCGACCCTTGACGGGAAGCATGTCACGGGTGAAACATTTGAGCGGGCGACGGTGCTGTTTGATCTGCGTGTCATGCCCCACGGCGATGGTAGCGCGACAGTCGAATTGACACCCGAGGTGCAGCATGGTGATCATCGGCAAACGTTTGTACATTCCGACTTTGGCACGCGTCCGGAGATGCGGCGTGGCATGCAAAGCTGGAGTCAACTGAAGATTACGGCCAAGTTGCGACCGCGGCAAGTGCTGTTGGTCTCCAGCACATCGCCCTCCAAGGCCTTGGGAAGTGCCTTCTTCGTTTCCAAGACTGCCGAACACGCGGAAGAGCGAGTCGTGTTGTTGGTCCGTTTGTCAGAGACCCGGCTCGATGACCTGTTTGCCCCTGACGTTGTCGAGCAAGCCCATGCCATGGCCGAACGCTAAATCGTCGCTCGACTCTCCGAGTCGAGTTTTAAAAACAGCCAAGGCCGAAATTCTTGGCGAATTCCGCTACGCCGTAACGCGGTATCAGTCGCCTAGAGCTCAGAAAAATTCTTGAGCAGTTGCAGCCCATCGCGTTGACTTTTCTCCGGATGGAACTGCGTGGCGAACAAGTTGTCTTGCCACACAGCAGCACAAAACTGTTGGCCATAGTCGCAACTCAACCAGGTGATTTCTGCGTTGGTCGGTGTCACAAAATAGCTGTGCACGAAATAGAAATGCGCATCGCTGGGAATATTCTTCAGGAGTGGAGCTGCAGGTTTTTCGACCCTGATTTGATTCCACCCCATGTGCGGTACCTTCAGTCCCAGTTCGCTAGGGAAGTTCGCGGGGAAGCGCTGCACGCTGCCGGCGAGTAGCCCCAAGCCGGGTTGTTCGCCTCCCTCGTAACCCACCTCAAATAACAACTGTAGCCCCAAACAGATGCCTAGAAAGGGTTTGCCCTGCTGAATCGATTCAGCGATCGGCTCAACCAAGTGACGTGACTTCAGTTCACGCAGCGCATCGCCAAAGGCACCTACACCAGGCAGGATCACTTTCTTGGCTCCAGCGATCTCTTCCGGTCGACTGGTAATCGTGGCGCTGCAGCCTACGTGCTCTAGTGCTTTTTGCACACTTCGCAGGTTCCCCATTTGATAGTCGACGATAGCAATCTCGATACTGGAAATTTTTTTGCTTTCTACTCTGTGGAGTGTGGCGACTTGTCGTCGCTTTCTGTTTGCCTAACGCCCGAATCCAAGTGGAACCTACCTATCATCAACCGTAAACACTAGCTAAGCCAGTGAGCGGTACGGCGCTTGGGACTTGTTGATTTACTGTGGCCCAGGCGTGTGAGCGGCCGGGTGGCCAACACTGCACGGTGCTTTACGGTCTTTGATTTAGTCGTTTAACCCGCAGCCAAAGGCGAGGTTCGCCCCGATGATCCTCGCCTACGGCTGCGGGTTAAACAACAAACGTGCAATCCAACAGTAAACCAACAAGCCCTTACGGCCCACGGCCCACCCGCAGGTTTCCATTCGCTTCCGTCTCGTTGGAAATTGAAAGCTCCGAGAATTCTAGAATCAAACGAGTTCCTTGAGGGCTTGGAGAACTTGCGTGTCGTGGCCGTCGACTTGGACACGCTTCCAGACCTTAGCAACTTTTCCAGCCGAGTCGATAAGGTAGGTGGAGCGTTGGATGCCCATCGATTTCTTACCGTACATGTTTTTTTCACGCCATGCGCCGTATTTTTCCGAAACTTTGTGATCGGTATCGGCCAAAAGTGGAAAATTCAATGTGTACTTGTCTCGGAATTTGACATGCGAGGCGGCGTCATCGGGACTTACTCCAAGTACGACAGCCCCTGTGGAACGAAGTTCGCTGTGAGCGTCACGAAAAGCACACGCTTCCTTGGTACAACCTGGTGTGTCGTCTTTCGGGTAAAAGTACAGCACCACAGCCTGACCAGAAAAGTCGCTCAGTTTGACTTTTTTCCCTGTGTCGTCGGTCAAAGTGAATGCTGGGGCTTTTTTTCCTTCTTCGATCCAATCGGACATCAATAACTCCAGAAATAGCTGGTTGGGATGAAAAATACCGCTTGCTGTAGTGGATCTTGCCAAAGCTCCCAAATCCTGGGAAGTGTAGCCACTTCCACGATAAAGGGGACGGTTATGGTGTTTTCGCGAACCTACCGCTGGTTGGAGCTTGTCATCCATGCTGAAACCATTTTCCATGGGCGTCAAGAGTCCCGAAGAACTTTCCCCAGGTATGGCTGTCGAAATTCAGGATTTGGCTATAATCGATGCCCTAGCAAATTCCAATGAACGACCTTGCAGCGCAGCTTACCTCCACCATAACTAGGCCCATGAACCCAGACTCCAACCGGCGAGATAAGAAAATCCTGCCCCCTGTGGCCCCGTTGCCACAATCTGATGCGCTCGGTTCACGGGTCTCGCCGGAACAGCTCGAGCAATCGCGGCGGATGGCTTTGGCGGCCGTTAAAGCAGCGGCGGAGAATCGCGGACAAGATATCATTCTACTCGATTTGACCGAGCAGACTGCCCTGTTCGACTTCTTTGTCATTGCCACAGGGTCTAGCCGTCGCCAACTAGCGGCCATGAGTTCCGAGATCGATCGCGTGCTGAAATACGATTTGCACGAGCGCAAAATGAGCGTGGCGGGCTACGAAGAAAGCCGCTGGATCGTGCTCGATTACGGCAGCATTGTGGTCCATTTGTTCGATGAGGAGACTCGAGAGTTCTACGATCTAGAATCGTTGTGGGCCGACGGCAAGGAGGTCGATATCTCGGCGATCGTAGCCGAGGCCTCGGCTCAAATGGCAAGGCTAAGTGACTAACAAAGTCTTACCGGGATTCGCCAAGAATTTAGGTGTTGAGCTCTCAAAAAAATTCCGCTGCGGCACGCCGAAAGTCTTGGCGACTTTAGCTACGGATTCATTCTCGTTTTCTCACATTTGAACACATGCAAATTCTGTCTTTGATTCGTGGGCGTTTTGAACAGGCTCTCGAGGGGTGGGTTGACCAGCCAGCCGAACACGCGCAGCGCGTCACCCTGGCCCGCGATCCTCGTCATGGCGATTACCAAGCCAACATCGCCATGCCGTTGCAAAAGACGCTCGGCATGAAACCTCAAGATATCGCTGCGCGGATCGTCGAGAAGTTGAACATCGGCGACATCTGCGCGCCGCCCGAAATCGCCGGTCCCGGGTTTATCAATCTGAAAGTTAAGCCTGAGTTTCTGGCGGAGCAGTTGACCGCAGCCCTCGGTGATCCACGCTTGGGGGTCACTTCGGTTGCCCCGCGTTCTTACGTGATTGATTACTCAGCCCCGAATGTCGCCAAGCCGATGCACGTTGGGCATATTCGCTCGACCGTGATCGGCGACGCGCTCAATCGCATCCTTCGTTTTCTCGGGCACCGCGTCCTCTCCGACAACCACTTGGGTGATTGGGGGACGCAATTTGGCATGATCATTTACGGCTACAAGAACTTTGTCGACCGGGACGCCTACGCTAAGCAGCCTGTGGCCGAGCTCAGTCGCTTGTACCGCTTGGTGCAGCAAATCATTGGCTATCAAGCGGCCGCCCCGAAAAGATCTGAGGCTCAAGAGCAAGTTCGGCTGGTAGCCGAAAAATTGGCTAAGCTCCAAGCCGCTGTGGCCAGCGATCCGAAGTTAAAGAAAGAGCTCAAACCGGCAGAGAAGGAGCTTCGCGCAGCAGAAGATAATCAGAGAGCACTGGAGGAAAAAATCGCGATTGTCAGCGCGGATCCGCGCACCATGCAACTGGCCACTGAGCACAGCGACTTGGAGCAAGGTGCGCAATTGGAAACAGCTAAACTGCATGCTGGCGATACAGAGAACCTCGCCCTCTGGCAGCAGTTCTTGCCACTGTCGATCACTGAGATTGAAGCCGTATATAAGCGATTGGGTATCGAATTCGATACGACCCATGGTGAGAGCTTTTACCATCCGCTGTTGGCTGGCGTCGTCGACAAATTGACCCGTGCCGGACTGGCCGTTGAAAGCGAAGGGGCGACCTGCATCTTCCTCGAGGGATTTGATGCACCGATGATTATACGCAAGCGCGATGGCGCTTTTCTGTATGCCACCACCGACATTGCGACCATTGAATACCGTGTCGAACATTACCACCCCGACGTCATCTTGTATGTCGTCGATCATCGCCAGAGCGACCACTTCGCAAAGCTATTCGCCGCCGCGCGAGCCATCGGCTACGATCAACTGGAACTGCATCACGTGAGTTTCGGTACGGTATTGGGACCGGATGGCAAACCGTTCAAGACGCGGAGCGGAACGGTGATTGGTCTTGAGTATTTACTCGACGAAGCGGTTGACCGCGCCTATCAGGCGGTCTGCAATCCGCAGCGCTTGCAAAAAGCCGGTTTGGAAATGACTCCCGAGGAACAGCACGAAGTCGCCCGAGTGGTGGGACTCGGCGCGATCAAGTACGCCGATCTGTCGCACAATCGAACCAGCGACTATGAATTTAATACCGAGAAAATGGTTCAGCTCGAAGGCAATACCTCTGCATACATTCAGTATATGGTGGCTCGCGCACGGAGCATCCTGCGTAAGGCCGAAGCATCACCCGCTGGGTCAACATTGAGCGGGATTACATTGATTCTACAACAGCCCGCCGAACGCGAGCTGGCGTTGAGCCTCTTGCAATTCGAAGACGCCTTGCATCAGAGTGTCGAAGAGTATTACCCGAGTGTCTTGACCACTTACTTGTATAGTGTTGCCAAACAATTTGCGAGCTTTTTCGATCAGTGCCCAGTGCTGACTGCTGACACACCCGAATTGCGCAATAGTCGTTTGGTGTTGTGTCACGCCGTCAGCCGTGTCTTAGCCCAAGGCCTGGAGTTGCTCGGCATCGGCGTAGTCGAGCGGATGTGATGTCCTTTATCTTCACCCGTGCCCCGGCTTTGCTATCCGTGCTATCGCTTCCTGTGACAATCCTACTACCTCTCCTCGTCCGCCAATCGGATAGCACGGATAGGACAAGTGGGGGCGCTGCTTTCTGGGGGGCTAAAATTCAAGTGCGATTGCACGTAAACGCTGCAGTTCATTTAGCAGATTTTCGCGCGTCCTCGATTCATCGCAGGCCGTCTGGCAGCGGGCGCGGACGGTTAGGAAGGGCTGACCTACCCCGATAACTTGCCCGGCGAGATCGTGAGAGGGAAGATCGGCGAAGTTCTCGCGCGGCAGTGCGTGCAAGCCCGCGAGGTTTTCGTGAGTCAAGCACAACTCACGATCAGCGTAGACAATTGCTTTGCCATATTGGGCTGTTGACGACCCTATTGGATCGGTAAGTTTCCCGGCACTAGCGCACGAACTCGGATCGACTTGGTCCCAAGCTGCCAAGTGGAATTCAACTGGGTTGATCCCGGCTAAAAACAAGACCTCCATCCCTGCCGTCCAGCGAGGATTGATTTCGAGCAACCACAGTTGTCCGGCTTCATCTTGGATGAAATCGAATTGCAGCCAACCGAGACAACCGGTGGCTAAGTAGATGTTGCGGCAGAGAGCTTTGATTTGCGATTGTTGTTGAGAGGTTATGGCGATGGGTCCCCACGATCCGCGATAGATAAATTCGCTGGGACCTGGCCAAAGCTCCGCAGAAAGCGATTCGGTCATTCCCAGAAAAATAACGTCGTTGGGAGAGACAACGCAGTGTGCTCCGAGCGACCTGCCTGAGATTTCACGCTGATAGATCACTGGACTAGAATTTTTCCTGTGCGACTTGCTGAACTGCGGTAGGCGACACAGTTCGTTTTCCGGAAGCCTGGCAATGGAATACCCACCAGCGCCTCGCATCGGCTTGATAAGCCAAGAAATGGGGTCTTCCCAGGTGCGTGAGTTCACGGCTCGGAGAGCCGTGCGACGATGGGGGGACTGGGTGTGCGTCTCGGGAAAGGAAATCCCAGTACCAGCCACGGCGTCGCGCCACAAGCCATGGCTGCGAAGCTGATTGAGTTGCTCAGCGGTGGGGCCAAGTACCTTGAATTCTTGATGCAACCGAGCGACCAACTCCGGCCAATTCTCCGTCCCTCCTCCCAATAGAACCCAGGGCGAAGAGTTGTTTTCACGGCCGACTTCGTTTCCTGGCTGTAGCACAATATCGCGGAGACTTGGTACAGCGTCGCCCCAGTTGACAATTTGATACCAAGAAAAAGAAAGGTCTCGGCAGTCTTGGTCTGTAAAATGGTCAATAGCGATTGGTCGCCGACCAAGTGCCGCTACGGCTTCGGCAAGAGCTCGCACCGAAAACCCGACGACCACCGGGTGTGCACACCCCCTCGCAATGGCTGTTTTGGACGCTTCGTGCGAAACATTGGGCATAACAGAGGGTTGGATAAAGCGGACAAGACGGACGCGAGTGAGGGTTATCTCGAATTTACCAACTTGTGGGAAACTTTGGCGCTGAATCCCAGCTATTACCAACTAGATTGGAGCCATATACGCCAGTTGGTGGGGTTGAACCGTGGCGTCAACCTCCAACAGGCGAGCACTGTTTCCCAAGGTCCCAATTCGCTCGACGAACCCGATAATACTGCGATGAATCGGCTTTTCTAGCTTCCTTTTCAAAACTTAGCCGCGACTTTAACGAGACCCGGAACATGTCAAATCGAATATTGAGCACGTCCCATCGAGCTGCACGCAAAGGGTGTTTGACACTCTGGCAGCCAGCCGATTTAGTAGGGGATTCCTTTACGCCGAAGAACGTCAGGCACCTGTTGTTGAGCTTGGCCGCCATCTGTCTGCTGCTGGCGGTTGCGCCTGCAGTTCACGGTCAGGATTACGTGGGTGTGCTGCCTGAAATGCTCAAGCCTGAGGTCTCGGAAAAATTAGGGCTGTCGGATGGACAAAAAGAACAGATACAAGCCCTCATGCGAACTCGAATGAGCGCCGCGATTGGGTTGAGCCAAGCTCTCCGCGAGGCGCCAACGGATAGCCACGATCAATTGCGCTCCGAGTTCAATTCCGAATCGGAACGATTGGCCTTTGCATTGCTCGACAAGGAGCAGCAAAACGTGTTGGCAAAATACCGTGTGGGTTGGATGGGGTTGCTCTCTTTGGCCGACGAAGAAGTTGCTTTTGCACTGAATCTGGCGGATTGGCAGCGGGAAATCGTTTCGGATTGGGTTAAGAAGGTTCGCGCCAACCGCCGGGGCAACGCCGCAGCCAAGACGCGCGGCGATGCGGAGCGAGCGATTCGTCAAGAGATTTCCGAAAGCCAGTGGGCCGCGTGGCAAGTCATGGCTGGCAAGATTGAGTCGTCGACCGCTGGTCTCCCGACGCCACCCGAGCGCAAGTCAGCACCTAACCCGACCGCAGTGGCGGTTGAAAATGCGACCCTCGCCGCCAAGGTCGCACCCAGCGACAACGCCGAAATGCCCGTGGCTGAAATTCAGGTCGAGATGAACTTTCAATCCGTACCGTGGAGCGAAGTCGTTAAGTGGTTGGCTGAACAAGCCGACTTCTCACTGCAAACGGACATTCCACTCCCCGGGACCTTTACCTATCGCGATCGCTCACGGAAATATACGATTCCCCAAGCGATGGACATTATGAATGCGTCGCTGCTGAACACTGGCTACACGCTATTTCGACAAGGCCGCATGTTGCGCGTCATCGACTTCGAAACCGATCAGAAGAATGCCGGCGAATTGCTGGGTGAGCTGGCCGACTACGTAGACGAAGCGGAATTGGCGCGGCGTGGGCAGTACGAACCGGTCAAGCATATGTTTACGCTAGAGCGACTCGATCCAGAGACGATGAGAGTCGAAGCTGAACAACTACGAAGTATCTACGGTTCGGTTCGCAGCCTGCCTTCGTCGCGACAATTGTTGGTGATCGATATGGCTGGTAACGTGCGCGCCATTGCCGAGATGATTCGTCGAGCAGAAGCCTCGGGGGCTTCGACGGTCAAGATCTTTACGTTGAAAGCCATCACGGCAGAAGAAGTGCTGTCGGTTGCGCGACCTTTGATCGGACTGGAAGCGGATATCAATACGAGCGACGAAATCAAAATCGCGACCAACGCTTTTGGTTCGACGATCTTTGCCAGCGGTAAGCCTGATAAAATTCAGATCCTCAAAGATCTCATCGAGCAAATGGACGTCCCGCCTGACGAATCGGAAACCACGATTGGTCAAGTTGAGCCGCTCAAGCTGCAGAGGCACAAAGTAGTTGGCATCGATATGCAGTTGGCGTACGAGGTTGTGTCCCAGTTGTTGGCCGGTTCGCCCGATGTCAAGCTCGCTCAGGATGCGATCGCCAAGCAATTGGTGCTGCAAGCCCGTCCCTCGGAGCATGAACTGGTCATGGAAACACTGGCCGAATTGGCGGGGGACTCCTCCGACTTTGTGGTCATTCAGCTCAAGCGACTTGACCCAACCTTGGCCATCGCAGCCATTAAGAAGTTCTTTAATCTCCCCGATACTCCGGCGGCGGATAGCGGTGGACCAGTCATCGATGGTGATTTGCTGGCGCGACAAGTGTGGGTCAAGGGTTCCAGTACCGAAGTATCGCAGATCAAGCAACTGATCGAAAAGTTGGAAGAGAATTCCAGTAGCAGTAATCCTTACGGCGAAAAGATTCGCGTGATTCCACTGACAGGAGCTTCGGCTGCACAGACGCTCGAACAAGTAGAGAAGCTGTGGGGTGCGCACAATGGAGGCACCAATCGTATTAAAGTGTTGACACCTTCGACCATGAATAGCAGCGGGCTGTCATTACCGCAAAAGACTTATTCGCAAGCGCTCCCTGATCGCCGCCGCCTGCCACCTCGCAGTGATGCGCCCGCACCGTCGAGGCCCACAGAGAGTGGCTCCCAAGAGGCCGCGGCTGCAGAAGAAAAAGTGGAAATCAAAGCGGCTCCGGTACAAACCAAGTCATCGAATTCGGATTTGATCCCTTCAGGGCGTTTGACCGCTTTTCCTCAACAAGAACCGTCTGCCAGCGACAACGCTGGGGCGAGCAATCAAGCTGACGTCCAAAGGGGGCTCGCCCTTGGTAGCGACATTGTGATTATGCAAGGCCCTTCGGGATTGATTATTCAATGCGAAGACGAAGCGGTGCTTAGCGAATTCGAAGGACTGCTGCGTCTGTTGGCCGACCAAGCCTCCTTAGGGAGCGGTGAACCGACCATCGTTTACCTGCGCAATCGCAAAGCGGATGCTGCCAAAGAGTTGCTCGAAACCATCCTCAGCGGAACTTCGAGCTCCTCCAGCAGCGGGAATGGTGGCTTGTTGGGCGATATGGCGAGCTCTGTGTTAGGGGGCTTTGGCGGAGGTATGTTCGGCTCGATGCTCGGTGGGGGTGGTAGCGACATGATTTCCGCCGGTGTAGGCATTGCCTCGGGGGATGTGACGATTATTGCGGACCCTTGGCTCAATGCGCTAGTGATCCAGGCCAGCCCAGCGGACATGCGGTTGATCGAAATGTTGTTGGAAGTAATCGATCAAGCCGAAGGGCCGCTGACGATCGAAACCCAGGGGCAATTGGCGATGATCCCCGTCATTTCTCAAGACGTGAGTCAGATGTTAACCATCATCAAACAGCTTTACGGCGATCGCATCGAAGGCAATTCGGGCGGTGGCAGTAGCGGTGGTGGAGGTCGCGGCGGAGCACCCGGTGGCGGCGGTGGTGGCGGTGGCGGCCAACCTAACCCGGCGGATATTATTGCCGCCCTGCGTGGTGGTGGCGGAGGAGGCCGGGGTGGAGGTACCAATACCAAGTTGACGGAACCTAAAATAGCTATCAGCGCCGATACGAATACGAATACTTTGATCGTGTTGGCACAGCCCAAACAAATCGCGGAAATCCGACAGCTGGTTGCCGACCTCGATGAAGTCGGTGAAGCGGAGAAGGAAGACTTTGCCTTCGCATCGCTCGACGGTGTGGTCAGTGGCGAGTTGATGAAAGCCAGCGTTGGTCGGATTTTGGGTCCCAAGGTTATTACCAACACCGACAGCTCTAGTTCGTCATCTAGCAATGCAGCCAATTCGGGCGGCGGTGGCGGTGGCGGAGGGGGCGGTGGTGATGATGCTGCCACTCAGGAACGCCGTGCGGCTTTTGCGGAGATGATGCGCTCGCGCTTCGGCGGTGGCGGTGGC
>JBGSNE010000118.1:0-1606 GCA_041739785.1 Pirellulaceae bacterium | reverse complement strand
TTTGGAAACAATGGCTGCTGGTCCGTTCATCACTTGGTACCTCCATGCGGGAAACACGCCACTCAACAACGAGCGGCTTGACTTCAGCAATGACAACGCAATCCTTGGACCGAAACGAAATCAACGTGCGATTGCCCTGGGGCTACCGTTCGTTCATCGAGAGCTCTGCCCGACCGAAAATACCTTTTGGCATCTCTTGAATCTGGATTCGCATAATGCGGCCCAGGGAGCAAGTGAAATGTTGCTGGATCCGCGTTAGCTACGATTGCTTTTCCATTGTAGACGTGTTTGCGATCTTTAGCGTAGTAATTTCCCAGAACCTCAAACGAGCCAACGTCAGCAATCGAAACTAGTTCCTCGCCGTAGTACAGATTGTCTGCGTCACGTGACCACCCTGAACCGCTCAGTTTAGATGGATCCTTAACGTGCGTGTCGTGAGCAGAGAAATACCAAGGGTTTTCAGCCCGTCCGTCTTCAAGTGGCTTCCAGGAATCAACTTGAACACCGGGCAACTTCATTGTGCCAATGTAGGCATTCTTTGCATCTCTTCCGAAATGGCTACCGAGCAACTGAAAAGTTTCTGGGTCCGCCGATTCAATCGGTGCTCCGAGAAAGAAAACCTTTGCTCGATCTTGTGAGAATTCTCCATCGCCTGAAATGATGCGAAATGACTTAGGGTCCGCGTCTGGGACGATCCGATTCTCGACAAACACATGGCTCTTGTCGTGCGCGTAACGAATTCGGCTCAACTCACCTTGCTGGATGACTTCGAATGAATCAGGATCAGCCTGGGCGATCGGCGTAACCTCTCGGCCTGCACGTGTGCTGGTGTAGACGTAACTCGGCTTGCCTTCAACGATTGCGTATCCACTTAGCGTGGTCGCGTTCCGTATGAAGTCACATCCCAGCGAAACGATGACAAAGATAGCAGCAAAACATATCGCCGTCCTTAGATTAGGCGAGCGAAGGTGAGAACCTGAAGATTGCACTCGAATTCTCATTGTGTCATGAAGGGCCGTTTGTGAGTCGGATAACGAAATGAGATCTGTGCGTCTGGCATCGGAAGCCTGGAACGTGCGATGAACATTGCTATCTTCCTGGGTCATCGCTGACGTCAGCAGTTTATATCTATGCCTTCCCCCGGACGACTGACTCAGTTTAGCTGAGCGGGATGAACAGACGCAAGCTTCACGGCATTTGCGTGCGACTGTCGAGCGACGATTGCGGTGACTTTTTCACGGAGTCCGTACCAAGGTCGAGCAGCGTTTCAGTCGCCAATGCCGCTCGCATACTTGGGTCCATGCTTTCAACGTTGCTCGTGGTGGTCGTCCCACTATTTGCGTAAATAGTGCACGCCTTGACCGTCACGAGTTCCACATTGGCCGCCTCAGAATGCCTAGCGTGGAATACCACTTGAAAGGACGAGGAAGAAGCGGTTTAGTTTATCGTATTGAGCGGTGGCAGTTTTTGAAGCAGATCACTCAGTTCGGCGACGATATCGGGGTGTCGCGCCGAGACATCGTGCAGTTCCTCAGGATCGGAATCGTGGTCGTAGAGTTCAGTTTGGCCATCGCTCCAGCGGGTGAGACGCCACTGCGCGGTACGG
>JBGSNE010000100.1:0-3552 GCA_041739785.1 Pirellulaceae bacterium | reverse complement strand
TCGCTGGCAAGCCGAAGGTTGTCGGGGGACAATTCCCCTGGGGTTTGCACCCCAGGCTACTCAAATCCACCGCTTCGCGGTTGAAATAGCGCGCTATCAAAACTGGCGCTTCGCGCTGATAAAATAAATGATCCAAAGTTGTCGCTGTCTACCTACGTCGATCGAAATCGCATAGCGCTACTTAACGCTGGCAGCAGTAAAGCTACCACCGCACAGCCATACCAAGCACCAGCCCACATCAGGACAACTGCCGCATCGATCAAAATCAAGGTCAACAGCGCGTGTTTCACCGCCAATTGTACTTTCCGTGGAACAGGGTGCATGACCCCCGCGAAGCCGCGGTTGGCTACGGTGAGGCCGATTAACAAAATCAACAGCGGATATCCTTGGCGCGGGTTTAGTGTCCACACTTGATCAGCGGCCGCCCATAACGGTAAGCAGCCGATAATGATCAAACCGCCAACCTCGAGCAGCATGCCTACCAGCAGACCAGCTGGTGAACTGTCGCGTTCTTCGCGACGCGCGTAGACGGTCACGCCGAAAATGTACAATCCGATGCCAGCCGCTAAGGCCAACAAAGGTCGAGGGAAAATAACATCCGGCAGTGGCGCGATCACTTCCTTGCCGCGCGCTTCAGCAGGGAGCAAGGGATCGATCAATAACTTTTCGACCACATTCGAAGTGGCAGCCACCGGCTCGGCTTGCGTGGCTTCGGCCGGCAGCCCCTGCGTAACCGCCAACATCGAAAAGCCGACCATCAGAATATTGAGTGCTCGACAGAGCCCCATCAGTGGTGGCCCCACGGGTGTACGTTTGAGCGGTGAATCGTAGCCCCGCACTGCGACTGACAATAGGACCGAAGCCAAAAAGGCAATCCCCATCCACAACGGCTGAGATGTATGGAGCGTCATCGCGGCCAAGATCAAGATGGGACCAATCAATAACATGCCCGTAGCGACGTGCCCGGCAATCACCGGTGAAATGCTCCCTGATGGCAAGGGACGATCCGGTCGGTGTTCACGGTCCTCTTCGATGTCAACTACATCATTGAGAATCATCCCCGCCCAGTACGCCAGCAACGAAGCCAGCAATACCGGCAGAAAAGCCGAGAGCCGCCAAGTCAACCCGGTAGCTACAATCGCGGCTGCGATGCAATCGGCCAACAGTGTGAATACGTTCGGAAGTCGAATGAGCTGCAACCAATCTTGCAATCTGCCCGATTGCAATTGGTCTGCTTCCACGTCACGCCGCCGAGTGAGTTTATCTCGATTGTCCTGGAGTTCGCGTTGCTGTTCTGGTTGTTGCTCCACCGGGCGAGCCTCCGTGCTGATGCTTAAAATAGTAGTGAAGTAATGAGCAGCTTGGTTAAACCCGGATGATGCGTGGGCCGTGGGCCGTGAGCCGTAAGGCGCCGGGCAACGTTGGTCGCCCGGGGGCTTACGCCCCTCGGCTCACTCACGCCCGGGGGCACTCACTTTCAGAACCGGCTCCATCGTGAACCTCAGACGCTAGCCGTGGGCGCCAGTTTGGTAAGGCCCACGGCTAGCGCCTGAGGTTCACAATAGTGCAAAAGTGAGTGCCGTTTGGCTCACGCCCCTTGGTTCACCGTGGCATGCATTAAACTCAATCGGATTATAAATCAAATCAACCAACTAATTGGCTTGCTTGATATCGTCAGCCAAGCTTGGATCGATTGGGCTTAGCACTCCACGACCTTCTGACAGACGCATGTCGACATCCATTTGGATATCTTCGTTGTCGATCTCCCAGAATTTGGTGATCACATCATCGGACAGCGGTTGGTAGGAGCGGAACAAGCGAAAGCCGACGCCACGTGCAGGGTCATCCGTATACCACCACGGACTGAGTGGGAAATTAGGGTCTTGGCCTTTCCAATCCTCATCTTCCGAAGCCAATCTGGCGGCGCTGCGCAGCTGTTCTGCATCGTCTTGGAAGCTCCCGCCGCGGACGACGCGCTGATCAAACGACTCAGGCCAAGTGATTGAATCGACGATCGACAACGGTTGCGGTTTGTCTGCCAGCCCGGTGTAGCCGTCCTCCGTGTAGCCATTGATGCACCATTCCATCACATTCCCGTGCATGTCATGCAAGCCATAGGCGTTGGGCTTCTTCAGTCCAACGAAGTGCGGCATCTCATCGGAGTTTTCGATGTACCACGCAACGTCATCCAATCCCGTGGGATCGCTACCAAAACTATAGGGCTCTGTTGAGCCAGCCCGACAAGCGAATTCCCACTCCGCTTCGGTCGGCAGTCGGTACTGTTGTCCGGTGAGCTTACTCAGCCATTTGGTGTACTGTTTGGCCGCGTATTGGGTCATCGTCACTGCCGGCAACTTAGGATCTTCGCCGAATTCGTAGGTGAAGCTGGAATCGTAAAGTTCCGTTGGCGCGGTGATGGCGTCGACTTTGTTATTGTCGTCGATCAGACGCAGTTGTTGGGACTGCAAGTTCTTGAGCAACTTGTACATGGACATGAACAGTTTGTATTCAGCCCATGACGTTTCACATTTGGCAACCCACATCGGCCCGATCGCGACCTGCACTTGCGGTCCTTCATCCTCGGCGTGATGCTCAGCCTCTGCGCTGCTTCCCATGGAATAGGTACCACCTGGAACCGGCACCATTTCAATTTGCACGCTGCTTCCCGGAATCGTTAACGTGTACGGGACTAGGAAGCCCCCTTCAACCTGAACCGTCGGTCCATCGGCCGGCTTTGTTTTGGAGAAGCCAACGTTGGAATCAGTCGCGGCCGTCTCAAGGGCCTGGGCGACAGGCAATGGAACAACGCCAACCAATGTAAACAACAAGCAGGTGATACCAGCGAAACGCATGCGGTATTTCATCCTTGGTAAAAGGCTAATAAATCTATGTTCAAAAACAATCGCAGCCGTAGCGGAAGTTGGCCGGTTCACTAAGGGAGCGCCCCCTCGGCTCACGAATAATCCGGGTTCAACGCTAAACATTCTAATCGAATAATGTGGCTTGGCCAACGCAGTGCCGGGTAAACTAACGTCCCAATAGGGTCAGCGTTAACCAGATCAATACGCACGAACCACAGGCCACGGTTAGCGAATATCGCAATCGCTCGGCTAGCGATACACGCGGTAGCACGTCGCGGCGGACCACATATTGCTCGTCCCCCCAAATGTCCATTGCCGTAGGGTCTTGAGTCGTGAATTCCGGGATTCCGGGTGGCCGCGTCAGCAGCACGAATGCAATCACAAACCACAATCCCGAGAAACAGGCGGTGAAGATGGCCACGCGATGCCCCAGGAATTGATCCATGGCGACAAGCATGGCAACGAAAAACAGGATCAAGGGAATGGCTTTACCAACGCTCATATTGTTCCCACCTACGCTCATATTGTTCCCGAAAAACTCAAATATTGTGACACTTCTCGCTGATCGCCGGTACTGACAGGGCTTTTTACCCTCCCGCGCGCCCAAGCTCGCTATCAAGAGTGCATGTTTTCGCGGGAGGGTCGATAGGTGAGTTCTACGAACCTAGCGGGGAGGGCAAACAACTGTTTT
>JBGSNE010000090.1:0-68075 GCA_041739785.1 Pirellulaceae bacterium | reverse complement strand
CATTCGCGGTCGATCGCTGGCGAACCGGATGTCGGTAGATTCCATTTTCCCTGGGGTTTGCACCCCAGGCTACCAAATGCCACCGCTTCGCGGTTGAAATAGCGCGGGCTTCGAAACCTACGGCCGCGGGTTGAATGACTAGATCGACAGCCCGCAAGCTCCAAGAGTTCGCAAGTCGTTCACTTCGTTGGGCTGGAGCCGAGGAACAGGTTGGCAAGTAGCGAGAAGTGTCGATTTGGCAACCTATGAATCTGGCCGGATCGCTCGTATAGTTAAGGCATTCTCCCGCTGCATTTTTACCGGAGGTTGACAATTAACATGCGTCTCGCATTTAAGCCGATTTTCGCTCATTTGTGTGTATTAACTGGAATTATGGGCCACGTGGCTTGTGGACAAGATGGAGGTTCGAAAGTGAAAGATCGAGCGTTGCTGACCCCTTGGGCTGGCCCTTACGGTGGCGTCCCCCCTTGGAATCTTGTGCGCCCAGATGAATTCGTGGCGAACTTCGAAGCGGCAATCGCCGAAGCCGAGGCAGACGTTGACACAATTGCCAACAACTCCGAGCCAGCAACTTTTGAAAATACGATTGTCGCTTTGGAAACTGTCGGCCGCACGTTGACGCGCCTCAACGCGTTGTTCGGTGTCCATTCGTCGAATCTCAATGTCGGCGTAATGCCAGACGTGGAACGCGTGGTAGTACCGAAGCTTTCTGAACACGAAGACACGATTGTGCAGAATAGCAAGCTCTTTGCACGGATTGCTGCCGTTTACGAAAGTCCGCAGACCAAGCAGCTCGACAAAGCCCAACAGCGTTTGGTCGAGGACCGCTACAAACAGTTCGTCCGCCAAGGGGCCAAACTGTCTGCCGATGACAAAGAGCGACTGTCAAAGATCAACAAACGGTTGGCTAGCCTATTCACCGATTTCAGTCAAAACGTGTTGGCCGAGGAACAAGGCTACGTGACCTGGATCGAGGACAAATCCGATCTGGCAGGTCTGCCTCCCAGTATCCTTGCGGGCATGGCCGCAGCGGCTAAAGAAAAGGGACAACCCGGCAAGTGGGCCGTCACCAATACGCGATCTTCGATGGATCCGTTTCTCACCTATGCCGAGAATCGTGGACTGCGTGAGAAGATCTGGAGAAACTATTACAATCGTGGAGACAATGGCGATGAGCACGACAACAACGCCATCATCACTGAAATTTTAAAGCTCCGCGCCGTGCGGGCGAAATTGCTCGGCTACGCGACGCACGCCCATTGGCGACTAGAACCGCAGATGGCTAAAAAGCCGGAAGCCGCTATGGATTTGATGCTCAAGGTTTGGCCCAAAGCGGTGGCCCGTGTCGCTGAGGAAGTGGCCGACATGCAAGCCATTGCCGATGCGGAAGGCGACAAACTTACGATCGAACCTTGGGACTATCGCTTCTACGCCGAAAAGGTCCGCAAGCAGAAATACGACCTGGATTTCAACGAAGTCAAACCTTATCTGCAAATGGAAAAGCTGCGGGAAGGAATGATGTGGGCGGCTGGCAAGCTCTATGGATTCCAATTCGAACAGATTCACGACGTGCCCGTGTTTCATCCTGACGTACGTGTGTGGCGCGTCGACGATGCGCAAGGCAGTTTAGTCGGGCTGTGGTATTTCGATCCCTACGCGCGGGAAGGCAAACGCTCTGGGGCTTGGATGACCGACTATCGTGCACAAGAGAACATTACTGAACCGATCACCACGCTAGTCTCTAACAACTCCAACTTTGTAAAGACTGCCGACGACGCGCCAGTATTGATCTCCTGGGATGATGCCGACACCCTGTTCCATGAATTTGGTCACGCCCTGCACGGTTTGTGCTCGAAGGTTCGCTATCCCTCTCAATCGGGTACCAGCGTTGCCCGCGATTACGTTGAATTCCCGTCGCAGTTGAATGAACACTGGCTGACGACGCCGGAAATCCTCAATCAATTTGCGGTGCACTACGAAACAGGAAAGCCGCTGACGAAGGTATTGGTCGACAAGATAGAGAAGGCCGCCACGTTTAATCAGGGCTTCCAAACGGTCGAATACTTGGCAAGTGCACTGATCGATATGAAATTGCATCTGGCGGGTGATGTGCCGATTGATCCCGATGCGTTCGAGCGTCAAACGCTGGAAGAACTCGGTATGCCGCGTGAGCTCCCAATGCGTCACCGCACTCCACACTTCATGCACATATTTTCCGACGACGGCTACTCGGCCGGATATTACAGCTACTTGTGGTCCGACGCGCTTACCGCCGATGCGGCCGATGTGTTTGAAGACGCGGGCAGCTACTACGATCCAGCAGTGGCCAAGCGATTGCACGACAATATCATGTCGGTCGGCGATACCCTTGATCCCGCTGAAGGCTTCCGCGCCTTTCGCGGACGGGACGTCGATACATCCGCGTTACTCCGCAAACGTGGTTTTCCCGTCGAGTAAACATAATGATCGAAGCGCCATGCAGCAATGTGGAGGGGATTTCGTTTAACGCCGAGCCGCAGCAGGCTGCTGGCTTGCGCTGAACGTCTTGAGCAAACCTTCGCAAACTCAACACAGAGGGTATACGAAGCTCAAGTCGCGGCCTGCGTAGGCGACGGCTCCACTGTGAACGGAGCTGTCAGATCTGCCCACGGTGGCTACTGCCCCTTTGTCGACGGCTTGCCTATTCACAACCTCACTCTGATGAAAGAGTCAGCTAAATGTTCCTTAAGTCGCTACTAACAATGCTTACTCTGTTTTGCATTAGTCTAACGAACTCGCTTGCGATCGATTCCATCGCCGCGGATCAACCCAATATTGTCTTGATCAACGTCGACGATTTGGGGTATGGCGACATTGGACCCTATGGCAACACGACTCAGAAAACCCCTCATCTCGATCGCATGGCTCGCGAAGGGCGATTGTTAACCAGTCACTATGGCGCACCAGTCTGTTCGCCATCACGGGCGTCGTTGATGACCGGCTGCTATCCAAAGCGCGCGCTGCCCATCGGACATGTGCTCTTTCCAGCATCCGCTGTGGGGTTGGCGCAGTCAGAAATTACGGTCGCCGAAGTGCTCAAGTCGGTCGGCTACGCGACGGCCTGCGTAGGTAAATGGCATTTGGGAGATCAACCTGAGTTTTTGCCCACACGCCAAGGCTTCGACTACTATTTCGGTCTCCCGTATTCCAACGATATGGGGACTGCCGAAGATGGCTCCAAGAGTAACTTTGGCAAACCACTGCCGCAGCCGGCGGCTAACAAGGCCAATAAACAGGCCGCGAACACCGCCGATGATGGCTTGCGTGGAAATGCCCAGCCACCCTTGCCGCTACTTGAGAACGAACGGGTTATCGAGCGCGTCAAAGCCGAGGAACAAGCCACGTTGACGCGACGCTATACGGAGAAGGCGACCCAGTTCATGCGCGAGCACAAAGCCGGTCCTTTCTTTCTGTACTTTCCCCACACGGCAGTCCATTTCCCGCTCTATCCCAGCGAATCATTTCGAGGTACCTCACAAAATGGTTTGTTTGGCGACTGGGTGAGCGAAGTGGATTGGAGTGTGGGACAGCTGCTCGCAACGTTAGATGAATTAGGAATCGCCGATAGCACCCTCGTGATCTTCACCTCAGACAACGGAGGTGCGAAGAATCATGGAGCCAACAACGATCCACTGCGCGGCTCCAAGGGTTCAACACTTGAGGGAGGCATCCGTGTCCCAACCTTGTGTCGCTGGCCTGGCAAGATACCAGCCGGGACCAAGACTACGGCTATCACCACGATGATGGACATCTTGCCCACACTGGCGCAATTGGCAGGCGCGAAACGAGTCGACGATCGCAAGATCGATGGTGTCGATATTTGGCCGGTTATGTCAGGTGCGAATACGGCTGCCAATCCACCCAGAAACGAATTCCTCTATTTTCGCGGGCTCAAGTTGGAAGCGGTTCGTCGCGGCGACTGGAAGCTGCAATTGGCTGACAAGCAGTTGTACAATTTGACAGAGGATATCGGTGAATCTAAAGATGTTTCCGCCCAACATTCCAACAAAGTGACGGAGCTACTTCAATTGGCTAAAGAGGTAGACAGCGATTTGGGGAGCGAGAGTGTCGGTAGTGGATGCCGCGAGTTGGGAAGAGTCGCCAACGCGGTGCCATTAATCTCAGAATGATTTTTTTGGGGTTTTTTTTGGGGTCAGACCCGGTTTTCAGGCTTCAGCGGCATCTACGCGACCGCGCAGTAGCGATTCGTTACCACTGTCCTAGTTCGCGGTCGCAATTTTGCCGACGGCTTGGGTTTAAAAAGACAACGAGGGGTTGAGTTGTTTCGCGAGTGACGATGACCGAGGCACTAGCGAAACGGTGGACGTGTCCTGTGGACGTGAGTTGTCCCGAGCGGTTGAAGTTCACACCGTGGAGCTTGCGAAGTATAATTTGGACGAGCCGACGATCGCCGGGGCGTCCAAAATCCAGCAGTGGGCATTCTTAATGCTACTTGCTCAAGACTAAGACTCCGCCGCTTTGAGAAAGCTATTGCCAGGCATCGAGTTGGTGCAGGCCATTGAGACGATAGAAACGATATCCGCCAAGACTGGAAAAAAGTATAATTACGATGGTGGCACCTGCACTTACGACGCAGCTAGGGGGTTCTTGTGCTGCGGACTCGATTGTCTACCTGCCTCCATACCGACCTTCCGCAATAACTAACCGCGTCACGATGCCCATGAGATTCACACGTTCAATTTGCATACTGGCATTTGGTTTGTCATTGCCACTCGCGCTGTTAGGGACTGCAAGTGTGGTCCTATCAGCCGATTGGCCGACGGGCGATTGGCCAATGGGCCGTGGGAATGTGGCGGGCACGGGGGCCACGACGGAAGCCCTGCCTGACCAGCTGGAGCTCCAGTGGGAGGTCGACGTGGACGGTCTGGGCTTTGATGCTGGACCAATTATCGCGGATGGTAAAGTATTCGCGGCCGACCATAACGGTCGCGTGCTGGCCATCGACTTGGCCAGTGGAAAAGTTCAATGGCGAATCGAACTCGATACTGGTTTTGTGGCTTCGCCGGCATACAAGGAGGGAACGCTGTATGTGGGGGACTACGATGGTACGCTGCACGCGCTCGATGCCAGTGACGGCCGAGAGAAATGGAAGTATGAAACGGAAATGGAGATTGACGCCAGCCCCAACTTCCACGCGGACAAGGTATTGTTCACTTCACAAAACGGCAACCTTTACGCTGTACACATGGATACAGGTAAATTGGCTTGGCTGTACGAAACGGGAGATCAACTTCAATGCGGCGCGACCTTGGCAGGTGACCTTACTTTCCTGGGAGGCTGCGATGCGCATCTGCACATCGTCGACGTCACAACCGGCAAAAATGTGGGTGAACCGTTGTCAATCGATGCGCCGACCGGCAGCACTCCCAGCGTCCTCGATAACCGCGTGTTCGTCCCCACTTACGCTGGCGAGATCTTCTGTTTTAGCTTGCCGAAGTATGAACTACTGTGGCGATTTAAGGAACCGAAGCTGGCTGACGAGTTCAAGAATTCGGTAGCGGTGGCCGACGGGCTCGCCGTTGCCACCAGCCGCAACAAGCGCGTCTTTGCGATCGACATAAAGACCGGCAAAGTTGTGTGGGAGCAGACGCTGCAAAAACGCTGCGATGCGTCACCTGTGATAGCCGCAGGCCGAGTTGTGGTAGCTTCGGCGGATGGTCGAATTACCTTATTTGACTTGAAAACGGGCCAACAACAGTGGATGTTCGAGGTCAAACCCAGCTTTATTGGCGCGCCAGCCGTTGGAGATGGTAAATTAGTAGTAGCCAATGACCGAGGCACCATTTTCTGCTTCGGCCAGAAATAGTCGCACGACGAACAGTAACCACTGAAAGAGATTGAATCCCGCCCATGCCAGTTGAAGCGACCAAGACCGAAGTTGGTAGTTACTTTATCTCCAACTACCCTCCCTACTCGCAGTGGAAGCCCGAGTTCCTGCCGGAAGTTGAACAGGCCATGGCCACTGCTCCACAGCCAGTGCCATTGGGACTCTATTTGCATATTCCGTTTTGCCGCAAGCGCTGCAAATTCTGTTACTTCAAAGTCTTCACTGGCAAGAATGCCAACGAGATCGAGACATATGTTGAAGCTTTGTGCAAGGAAATCGAGCTGGTCAGCCGACAACCGGTGATGGGAGAACGCCCCTTTCGGTTCGTCTATTTCGGAGGCGGGACACCAAGTTTTCTATCGCCGAAACAATTGACTAGCCTAGTCGATAGGCTGCGGGCCAACATTAGCTGGGACAAGGCGGAAGAAGTTACCTTTGAGTGCGAACCAGGAACGCTCAGCGAATCGAAAGTAAAAACTCTGCGCGAATTGGGGATAACACGTTTGAGTCTGGGGATCGAGAACTTCAATGATGCGATTCTCGAGGAGAACGGACGGGCTCATTTATCCAAGGAGGTCTTCCGCGCGTGGGAGTGGATCGTGGCAGCCCAATTCCCCAACGTCAACATTGACCTGATCTCGGGCATGGTCGGCGAGACTTGGGACAATTGGAAAGAGAACGTGCGACAAACCCTTAAGCTTTCCCCCGAAAGCGTCACGATCTATCAAATGGAATTGCCGTTCAATACGGTCTACTCGGAGGGAATACTCAAGCAGTCTCAAGAGTCTCCGGTGGCCGATTGGCAAACCAAGCGTGACTGGGTCAAGTATGCCTTCGAGGCTTTTGCTGAGGCGGGTTACACGCAGAGTTCGGCCTACACCATGATCAAGGATCCAAACAAAGTTAGCTTTAGCTATCGCGACAATTTGTGGAAGGGTTCCGATCTGATCGCTACCGGTATCGCCTCTTTTGGCCATATCTCGGGAGTCCACTATCAGAACTTGCCCGAGTGGTCGCAATATATTGGCGCGCTCGACGAAGGACGTTTGCCATTGGGGCGGGCATTTACGCCAACTGCCAAACAGGCAATGATTCGCGAGATGATCTTGTTGCTCAAACGTGGCTATTTGGAGATCGATTACTTCCAAAACAAATTCAACGTCAATATCTGGGATGAATTCCGCGATGTCTGGGCTCAACATGTCGAAGACGGATTTGTGACTCATGCTGACAATCGTATTGAGCTAACAACTGAGGGCATGTTGCGTGCCGATGGGTTACTTCCCCCGTTCTTCGAGCCGCAATTTCAGGGAGTGCGCTACACATGAGCGCCGAATTGGTGTTCATGATGGGAGAGTACGAAGCGATTTTTCCAACCGATCGTCTCTACGCCAAGAATCACATGTGGGGGCAAGTCCAGCCGGACCAGAGCATCCGCTTTGGCCTAAGCGCCTATGCGGTGCGATTGTTGCAAGACGTGTACTTCCTGGACTTAGTGATCGAGCCACCGATGCTCCTCCAGGCGCGACAGGAAATCGGCTCGATCGAAAGCAAGAAGGCGGAAAGCAGTCTTTACTCACCGCTGGCCGGAACGGTCACACGACTCAATGCTGAACTCGTTGCAGATCCGTCGACAATCAATCTCGACAAATATGGCGCGGGATGGATGTTCGAGCTCAGTCCACAATCCGACGCTGCTCTGCTTGAGCCGCCGCAATACATCGAACACCTGCAAGCCGCTTGGGAAATTGCTCAGCGGACGATCAAGGGACAAGCCAATGCCTAGTAGCACTTTAACCGTTATCGTCTCGGCCGGTCAAAGCCGCAATCCTGAAAAGCGTGAGTTGGAACAGGCGGTCGTAGATGGCCTAAGTGGTTTGGCACAAGTCAACGTGCTGCGCATTCCACACCTATACGATTTGGCCAAAGATGGTGAAACGTTTCAAACACTCCGCCAGCTCGAAGGCGAGCTGGTACTCATCACTTGGATGTACACCCGCGCCGCGCATTGGATTTTGGATCGCAACGGCGTGCGAGGCCAATTCGGCTTAGTCGAACTGGAGCAAGACTTCGATGATGACAGCGAACAAGATGCCGATAGTGACCAAGATGAACAGCAGTCGGAACGCGTTACCGCGACCTATCCGCGACCAAGCCGAAGTATTTACACGCTTGATTTCCGCGCCAGCTCGGAAGCGCGCGAGTTTGTCGACGAGGTTCTGCGGATTTCAACACTTGGTGGCAACGTCCCAAGTACCCCCAATCCATCTGCACCATTGACATTGGAGATGCTCCAACGGTTCGATAGTCCCACCAACGACACTTACGTCGGATCCCCATCAGCGCAGACTGAAGCACCTTCCGTTTTGTCGACGCTTTTCGGAACGTCCAGCGTAGCGTCGATCGAAGAACATCCGGCGCGACGTTGGTATCCGGTCATTGACTTTAGTCGCTGCACCAACTGCATGGAATGCATCGATTTTTGCTTGTTTGGTGTCTACGGCATCGATTCAGTCGAAACAATCGTGGTAGAACAGGCTGACAATTGCCGCAAAGGCTGCCCCGCCTGTAGTCGCGTCTGTCCACAGAATGCGATCATCTTTCCACAGCACAAGACGCCCGCGATTGCCGGTGCGCCTGTTGACGCAGGTGGTTTGAAGATTGACCTATCGAAGCTGTTTGGCGCGCCAGACGACGGTGAGGACGCAGCCGCTGCAGCTGTTCGCGAACGCGACGAGCAACTAGTACTCGCTGGGAGGGAAGCAGTAGGCACCTCGACTGGAATCAGTGAGCGTTTAGCGGCCGGACGCGCTCAAGCGCAACCCCCCGACCAGCTGGATGATTTACTTGATCAACTCGATTCACTCGATCTCTAACCGTGAGCCCTGGAGTCCAATGATGCAACGTCGACAATTCATCGCCAGCGGTAGTTTGGCAACGCTGGCACTGGCCAACACTTCCGCTTTGGCAATTGAACCATTCGAGCGCGACAAGCCTGGTAAAATGCGACTGAGCCTGGCCGCCTATTCGATGCGCAAATATTTACAACCCAAGGCTGATGAGCCGCACAAGATGGACCTGTTTGATTTCGTCGACTTCTGTCACGCGCAAGGACTCGCGGGCGCGGAGCTGACGTCCTACTACTTTCCGGAACAGGTGTCCCACGACTACCTGATAAAACTCAAACGACATTGCCACCTGCGCGGCGTTACCATTTCAGGTGGGGCGATTCGGAATGACTATTGCAGCCATGATCCAGTGGCAATTGCTGCCGACTTGGCACATACCCGCGCTTGGGTCGATCACTATGCAGTACTGGGAGCGCCAGCCATTCGGATCTTCGCCGGTAAGGAAGTTAATGGAGAAGAGCTGAATGTAACGCTGGCGCGGTGTGCGAAGATCTGTGAAGCTGCCTGCGAACAAGCGGCAGACAAAGGCATTATGTTGGCTTTGGAAAATCATGGAGGTGTTACGGCTCGCGCCGAAGGTTTGCTAGAAATCGTGCAACAAGTCAACTCAACTGCGTTTGGAGTCAATTTCGATTCGGGCAACTTCCACATGGATGATCCCTACGCGGAACTAGCCAAAATCGCTCCCTATGCCGTCAACGCTCAAATCAAAGTGGAGATGCATGTGGGGGATCGGTCACAGGAAACCGATCTGCCGCGCGTGATCAACATCCTCAAAGAGGCGGGCTACAGTGGTTGGGTAGCGCTGGAATATGAAGCGGCCGAAGAACCACTAGCTGCCATCCCACGCTGGCTCGACAAACTCAAGCCGCTGGTGGACGGTTAATTCTTCGTGCCTGAGCCGTGGACCGTAACGGCTTGTTGATTTAGTGTTGATTGGACGGTTCTTCGTTAAACCCGCAGCCGTAGGCGAGGATCAACGGGGGGAACCTCGCCTACGGCTGCGGGTTAAACGAATAAATCAACAAGCCGTTACGGTCCACGGCTCACGCTTAAAAAGTCATTATGGAAACTGACAAAACACTGACACTCCCTGCAGCCCAACAAATTGTCGACGAGTGGATCAAGAGCATTGGCGTTCGCTATTTCTCTGAGCTGACCAATCTGGCGCAGCTTATGGAAGAGGTAGGAGAACTGGCGCGGGTCGTTTCTCGGACCTATGGCCAGCAGAGCTTCAAAGCCGGCGAATCTCCATCGGATCTGAGCGATGAATTGGCCGATGTGTTGTTCGTGATCATCTGTCTGGCCAATCAAACAGGCGTTGATCTGCAGCAAGCTCTGCGGGACAACTTACGGAAAAAAACGCAGCGCGACAGCCAGCGTCATCGAGCCAATCCTAAGTTGACAGCCCCCGACAATAACATGAATGCCAATCCCTAATGTACAACGCCACCTTCGGTTCCAATATCAGCTCGACGCGCCAGCCAGTGGGGCGCTGGACAGTGCGTTTCCAGAGAAAAGCGGTCGATCGAATTGGCGACCCGCTCGCTGGCGCGTTTTGAAGACATGTCCCCTGGGGTTGCACCCCAGGCTACCCAACACCACCGCTTCGCGGTTGAAATACTGCAACTTCAAAACTGGCGCGTCGAGCTGATATTTCGGCCGATTTTAGCCCAAAAGGCGCTATCTAACTAATGTACAACACCTCTAATATCACCAGAGAACACTCATGAGCCTAACTATTATGCGGCGCATCAAATTCTGTGCCGGCCATCGACTCTTCGGGCATGGGGGAAAGTGCGAGCACTTCCACGGACACAATTATATAGCCGACTTTTTCGTTACCGGTGACGAAGTCGACGCCGTCGGACGTGTGTTGGACTTTGCGGACCTAAAATCCCGTACGAAGACCTGGATCGACGAGAATTGGGACCACAGTTTCTTGGTCTTCGATCAGGATAAGAATGCGATCGAGGCTCTGGAGATGGTCAAACCTTGCCGGCTATTCAAGATGCCTTACAATCCCACGGCCGAGAATATGGCTCGGTATTTACTCGAAGTGATGTGTCCGAAGGTTTTGGCTGGCTCGGGAGCTCGAGCCACCAGCGTTCGAATTTGGGAAACCGACGAAGCCTACGCCGAAGCGAGTTTGTAACTTCGAAACTGTGTCGACTCTGCGAGCCGAAAATGCAGCTCAGTTCACGACTCGGAACGTAGTGCGCCAAGGGTGCAAAATTATAGTAGGGAGCTCCACGCGTGGGAGACGAAATTGCAAAGACCGAGTTCACTCCCGCTGATTCTGCGCGTTTTAAAAGCCATTTAAACGCAGAAATGGAGCTGCTGCAAACTTGGTTTGACGGCCAGAAGTTCTGCCAGGATGTGTTGCAATGCGGACTGGAGCTCGAAGCCTGGTTGATCGGTGCCGATGGCCTACCGGTTCCAGACAACACTCTGTTTCTTACCACACTTGACCGACAGATGGTGGTCCCCGAGCTTTCAAAATTCAATTTTGAGTTTAACGTGTCGCCGCAGTACGTGGCTGGAAATGGGCTGGCTGACATGCAGTCCGAACTGCGAGCCACGTGGATGCGGTGTGAACAGGTGGCATCGAAGTTGGGACATCGGATTATGTCGATCGGCATTCTGCCCACCGTGGCCGATTCGATGCTTTGCCTAGAGAACATGTCGCCGCTCAAACGCTACGCTGCGATTAACGAGCGCGTGTTACGTCTGCGTGAGGGACGACCACTGCACTTGAAGATCTCCGGTATTGATACGCTTGAAAGCCTGCATCATGATGTAATGCTCGAATCGGCAGCCACTTCAGTGCAAGTACATTTGAAGGTTCCTCAGGCGAACTCGGTACGTTACTACAATGCGTCGTTAGTTGCGTCGGCGTTTACCGTCGCCCTAGCCGCAAACGCCCCTCTCCTATTTGGGCACCAATTGTGGGACGACACTCGCATTCCTCTCTTTGAGCAAGCAGTAGACACGGGAGGACCCCATCCCCGCGTGACATTCGGCGATGGTTTTCTAAAGAATTCGTTGTTCGAACTATTCCAACGCAACTGCAACGATCACCGTGTACTATTACCGGCACAGATCGAGCAAGCTCCTGCACGGATGCCTTATGTCCGTATGCACAATGGCACGATTTGGAATTGGAATCGGGCGCTGATTGGTTTTGAAGCGGATGGCCAACCCCATTTGCGTATTGAGCATCGCCCGATGTCGGCCAGTCCCAGTTTGGCCGACTTATTCGCCGACGTTGCATTTTATATTGGCTTGGTCCACGCCTTCGCCACGCAAGCCGAACGCGTGGAATCACAGATTGACTTCGACACAGTTCGACAGAATTTTTACACAGCAGCCAAGTTGGGATTGTCGGCACAGGTTCACTGGCTTGATGGCAAGATTCACAATGTGATCAATTTAGTGCGTGAGAAGCTCCTGCCATTAGCACTGGAATCCATGTCGCAACTGGGCATTTCCGCGGAGCAAATAGCGAACAGTCAAGAAATACTGCGGGGAAGGCTTGACTCGCGTCAGAATGGCGCGTCATGGCAACGGAGGGCATTCGCGACTCACGGCGGTGACACGCGCCGCGTTTTGAACGACTACGAAATCAATCAGCAGCAGAGCCAGCCTGTGCACACTTGGAACTAACATTCCGCTGTTTATGCAGGTGGACCTAAGAGTTTGTCAAGTAGATCAGCGACGCCAACTGATTTCGCTGTCTGAGCAAGGTAGTCCAAGTCCGCCGTGTCGCTCAACAGGGATAGCAGACGTGAGACGTCATCCCATTGCCGTTCAGAAGTATGATTGGTCAGCCGATACCATTCCAGTTTGACAATGATCATGTCCTCCGCTGTAGCAATTGGAACGGCCAGCGGTTCGTGTTGCCCCAGCAATCCGGTCTGAGCTATCGAAGTGGCTTGGAGATCAAATGGTCGCTGTCGGCTAACGAACATATCAACCTTGAATGAGGTTGGCAAGTGGATCAATTTGAAGCACGCTTTACGGCGAATCGCGTCTCGCGCCGCCTGTTCGCTGACGTAGAATTCATCGCCAACAAGTTTCAGAAACTTGGCGACATCTAACTCCGTCAATTCACATACGAGGTCAACATCCATCGTTGAACGCACAGCGCCGTGAAACGAACTGGCGACGCTACCGCCAATGTAGAACCTAACTCCGAGTGATTGAAGCGATTGTACAACTGGCCTCAACGCCAGAATGAGATCATCGGCGTCAGACAAGCTCGCGCTCCTGAAGATGCTGACGAACCGCTTCACCGAGAACTTTACCGTAAGTCAACTCAATGAACTTCAGTCGCACCTGGACATCGCTCCATTCTGGATGACGACGGCGTATCGCGTCCATGGCCATCCTCCGTAGGTCTGCCGAAAAATTACACATCTTCGCAATCCGCTCAGCCGGAGACATTCTTCGGAATCCATCTAGTTGCACTGCCCAAGCGTCAGCGGAAGTATCGGTAGCGTAAAGTTGTCTCGACATGTTCGTATTCTACCGCATCAACTTATCCGCTACTAGCGATCGGTCGAACTAGGCTGCCAGGTTTGAGCGTGTCGCTGGGGTAAACGATCACTTGTTCCCCCTCGCTGAGACCCTCAATGATTTCGGTGTGCGATTCGCTTTGCAATCCGATGGTGACCGGCTGCAGCATTGCCTTTCCGCCGACGATCGACAGCACATGCCACTGGCGTTGATGTCGAAACAACGCGCTATTGGGGATCTGCAGAGCTTTGTCGAGCTCATTGACGGTAATGCGTGCTTCGACGCGATAACCATCCCCCAGGGACGCGATACGTTCCGGTGACTCGTTAAAATCCGCGATCACATTGACCCGTTGTTCCTCGACACCCAGCGACGAAATCTTGGTAAACGCGGCGGGTTCGACCACGCGCACGTAGCCTTGAAGCGGAGAACCACCTCCCCAGTGCTCGATGGTTAGCTCACTTCCCGTTTTGATCCTAACGGCATCGGTCGAAAGCACGTCGATCTCAATTTCAAGATTGTTGGGATCCCCCAGTTCGATTAAGGGAGTACCGACCCCGATAACGGCTGAACTCTCTTGAATCACCCGTAGCACTCGACCACTGATCGGCGCATAAATCTCAAATGGATCTACCGAGTTGTCATTCTCGCCACTAAATTGCTTGACGGCAGCCTCTGCCATATTCAATTCGTAGACCGCAATTTCTTGGTCAAAACGGGCAGTATCGACAGCTTGTTGGCTGGCCAACAATTCGGCTTTGGCAATGTCGTATTCACTTTGCGCAATTGCCGATGATGGCAACAGCTTTTCCATGCGTGCAAATTTTGTTCGGTTGAGCTCCAAGTTAACCTTGGCTTGCTCACCGCTGGACTTGGCTCGTTCGACTGCTGCGTGGGCAGCTTGCACACGTGCCACAGCCTCGGCTCGGGCACGCGCATCGAGAATAGCGGGATCGCTGGGCAAAATCACAGCCAGCAAAGTGTTTTCGGTGCAGTAGTCGCCAGCGTTCAATTCGATTCGCGAAACGCGGCCGGCGACAGGCGCTGAGACGGTGTACTTTTCCCGAATGCGCGTCTTGCCATCTTCTTGCACGCTAACGCGTAGCGGCCCCAACGTGGCGATCGCAACCTCCACGTCCGTGGCTTGGGGATTGAGCGCTAGATAACTCACCAGCCCCACAGCGAATACGAATATCGCAAACAGAAGCGTCTTGATAGAAAATTTCATAGTGTTATTCGCGTGTCTTTAGGACACCAATAAGATCCAATTGATTGATACGACGTTGCACCACCAGCCCAGATAGTAGCGTGGCTATCGCAATGACCGCTGACGCCAGGCCATAGGTTTTCTGACTAATAACCAACGGGATGCGATAGTTGTCGGTATCCAATCCACTGGCCATCACAGCCGCTAGCCCGTATCCAATCAAACAACCTAGTGGAATCGCTGCCAGGGTGAACAGCGCAATCTCTCCTAACAATACCAGGGAGACTTCGCGTCTAGTAAATCCGACCACCCGCATAGTTGCCAAGTCGCGACTCCGCTCCGACAGTGAAATACGCGCGCTATTGTAGACGACACCGACCGCGATCACGGCTGCAAAAAAAATGATAAACGAACGCATGACCAGTATATTTTCGGCGACCGTTTCTCGAAAACTACTAAGCACCGCCTCTCGGATACTTACGCTCGCAACACCGGGGCGCACTTCCAATTTATGGAAAACTTCGTCGATCCGATTGGAGTCAACCTTTAAGAATGCGCCCGAAGCGACTGCCGATTCCTCGAGCAACGAGTGAAGTTGTTGCTTGTTCATGTATGCGTTCAGGCCCGTGTATTCCTCGACGAGCGCAGTGACTTCGATAGTCACGGTCGGTCGTTTCCCTTCCAATACTTCAACAGTGACCTGGTCACCGCGGGTCGCCCCTAGCAATTCGCCCATTTTGGTGCTGAGCATAATGCCAAAATCCGGCACCGTTACCTCGCGCTCGCGTTGATCAAGCAGACGATAGAGTTGCGGCTCGGGTTCAAGCCCCATGATTCCGATTCTCCGTGACCGGTTTTGAAAACTGATACGAGTTGCGACGCTTCGCATGGTTTCGCTAGCGAGCACACCACCCAGCTCGCGCATTTCGTACATAACCGAGGCGGTAGCTGGTTCCACAAAGGTGACCATTAAGTCTTGGCGCTGAGCTTTTCGGAACTGGAAATCCATCAGATAGTTAATCGCATCGAGCGAAAAATTTCCGAGTACCATCACGCTGACCGCCATCGCAATCCCAAGTACTGAAAAGCTGGCTTTGATTGGTTGGCGAGTCACATTGCGAATGACCATCCGCAACTCCGGCGCGATGGCACGTTGCGGCAGAATTCTCTCGATGAGCGTTGGTTTAAAACTTGGCGGTGGTTCGGGACGCATGGCCTCTGCGGGAGGCAGGCGAATCGCTTTACGTACCGATAGCCAAGTACCAAGAATGGCTACGACCGTCGTCAATACAAATGCGGAAGCAATCGCCAACAGATCGAACTGGAAATCCAACACGGGAAATTTGTAGAAGGCCCCATACATCTCAGTCATGCCGGTGGCCATCCAAAAACCAAATAGCGTGCCGATGATTGTCCCTCCCACTGAAATCACCAACACCATACTCAAGTAGTGCAAGCCCACCTCCACATTTGTGTAACCAAAGGCCTTGAGGGCAGCGATTTGTTCGCGTTGTTGCGCAATGATTCGCGAACTGACAATATTTAACAAGAACGCAGCCACCGACAAAAAGATCGAGGGGGCCATGATGGCCATGCTCCGCAGCTGCGCCAATTCGTCCGACAGATAGGTGTTGGAGAGTTGCTGGTCGCGACCATAAGCTCCGATACTACCGTAGGGTTTGAGCAATCGATCCAAATCGTCAATGACCGCATCGCGATTGTTTCCATGAGCCATTTTGAGCGTTACGCTATTGAAAGCGCCCGTCATATCAAAGGCCGCTTCCAGATCTTCTTCGTTGATCCAAAAGACGCCAAATCGTTTGTTGTCAGGAATGAGACTCCCAGGTTTGACTTGCATCACGTATTCGGGGGACAGGGCCGTCCCCACAATCTTAAGTGATTGCGAGCGTCCGTTCATGATGGCGGTTACTGTGTCGCCCGACACGAACCCATGAGCATCGGCGAAAATTTCTGAGACAACAATTTCGCCCGTGCGCCTAGGCTCTGGCATTCGACCGCGGGAAATATAGAGTTGGTTTAGTTTGCTCATTCCAGATTGCGGCACTGAGATAAGTCGAGCGGTAGCAGGTTCGTTCATTCCCGGTACGTCCAACAAGACGTCATAAACCAATCGTGTTTCAACCGCCGCCACGCCGGAGATTTCTTGAATGCGGGAGAGCAGTGCCTTGGGACTGCGACGGGTTTCTGCAAACACATCGGCGAAGCGGAATTGACGATAAAAATACTCTTTGCTCCATTCAAGCGATTTGTAGGCACACATCGACATCACAAACGTGGCCACACCGGCGGCAATCACTAGCACAATCGCCAGCACCTGGCCTTTCATTTGACTGAGATCGCGAACGAGCTTCCGATCTAGTTTCCGCATCGGTTCACCACCGCAATCCGCTGGCGGAGATTTTTGAAGAGTTAACTTCTACGCCGGAAATCTGCCCATCCGATAGTGAGATGACGCGATCGGCCATCTGCGAGATAGCCGCATTGTGAGTAATGACCGCGGTGGTCGTCCCCAATTCGCTATTGATTCTGGCGATCGCTTCGAGCACTACGATGCCGGTATGCACATCCAAAGCGCCGGTCGGTTCGTCGCACAATAGCACCTTCGGTCTTTTCGCAATGGCACGTGCAATGGCGACCCGTTGTTGCTCGCCACCAGAAAGTTGAGCTGGGAAATGGTTGGCCCGCTCTTGCATATGAACCAAGTCCAAAGCCTCGAGGGCCGTCATCGGCGACTTGGCAATTTCGGTGATCAGCTCGACATTTTCGCGAGCTGTCAAACTCGGTATCAAATTGTAAAACTGAAAAACGAAGCCTACATTGTCACGTCGATAACGGGTCAGGGCCGCGTCGTCGCTGGCGGTCAGCTCATGGGCTTGATAGAACACTGTCCCCGAAGTCGGCACATCCAAGCCCCCGAGAATATTGAGGAGCGTCGATTTGCCACTTCCTGACGCTCCTAACAAAACTACGAATTCTCCGTCAAACAGTTCCAGTGAAACACCGCGTAAGGCATGCACGGCCACTTCACCCATCTGGTAAACTTTGGCGACGTCCTTGGCGCGAAAGACAGCTGACTGTGGGGTGGTTTTCATACACACTAGTGTACCGAATACTGAGATATTATCGATCGGCAGCCGAAACGACAAACCGCTCCATGTTTAGGCGTAGCGGAATTCGCCAAGAATTTCGGTGTAGCTCGTAACGCTATGAAAATTGAATCACTTGGCGAGTTCCGCGACGGCCTCCATAACCTTAGTCAATTCCAACGAAGATCCGTGTAAGATGGCGATTGGAATCTCTGCGACAAACGAAAAGGGTATTGAGCCTATGATTCATTGGTACCAGTTGGCGAGCGTTGTGGCATGGTTTGGACTGTGCGCGTTGAGCCCGTTTGGCATAGCCACTTCAACGGCTGCGGACGCCAAGCCACCACCCTACAACGTGCTGTTTATCATCTCTGACGACTTGACCTCAACGGCTTTGTCGTGCTATGGCAATGAGCTGTGCCAGACGCCCAATATTGACGCGCTCGCTTCGCGGGGAACTCGTTTTACTCGCGCCTATTGCCAAGGAACTTACTGCGGACCATCAAGGGCTTCGTTCTTATCAGGCTACTATCCTCACGCCACTGGCGTATTGGGTTACGTTAGCCCTCGTCCGGCCCTTGGTGACCGAGCTACTTGGCCGCAGCACTTTCTGCAAAACGGATACTACACGGCTCGAGTAAGTAAAATTTTCCACATGGGTGTACCCGGCGGGATCGAAGAAGGGGGCGATGGAGCTGACGATCCAGCTTCGTGGAGTGAGAGATTCAACAGTCCGGGACCAGAATGGCAGGCGGCTGGTATAGGCGAAACTCTTGAGGGGAACCCGGATGGAAAAAAACCTGTCGTAGGTGGGAATACCTTTGTAGTGGTCGAAGCGGAGGGAGATGACCTGGTTCACTCCGATGGTAAGACTGCGGCCAAGGGGGTAGAGCTAATCCAACAGCAACGTTCTCAGCCATTTTTTATTGCCGTTGGATTCGTTAGACCACACGTTCCTTTTGTCGCCCCCAAGAACTATTTCACCCCCTTCCTGCCTTATGACAAACTCCCCCTACCCGAGAAGTTTCCTGGGGATTGGGATGATATCCCGACCGCTGGAATCAACTATAAAACCAGCGAAAATATGCAGATGGACGAGCGTCGACAGCGTAAGGCGGTGGGTGGCTATTACGCCTCAGTGGCCTACATGGACGCACAAGTTGGGAAACTGCTGGACGCATTGGAGGCTAACAATTTAGCGGACAAGACGATCGTCATCTTCACTAGCGACCATGGCTATCACTTGGGTGAACATGACTTCTGGGCCAAGGTCAGCCTGAGAGAGGAATCGGCCTCGGTTCCGCTGATCATCAGCGTGCCAGGGAAGCAGCCGGCAGTGTGCCAATCGTTAACGGAGTTGATCGATCTCTACCCGACCACGGCCAGCCTCTGTGGATTGGAGGTTCCCAGTCACTTACAGGGCAAGAACATCGCCGCGATGCTAGATGCCCCGCAAACTGTCGTGCGACAGTCGGCATTCAGCGTCAGCCCAAGCAACAAAGGCTTCCTGCTCCGCGAGGATGGCTGGGCCTACATCCAATATGCAGAAGATGCCTCCCAGGGGATTGAATTGTTTGACATGCACGCCGACCCTCGACAGTTGATCAACCTGGCCACTGATCCCGCTCAGCAATCGCGTGTGAGGGAGTTTCAACAAAAACTACAAGATAAGCTTGTTCAAGTCCGCGACCACGATTTGGTCACCCGCCGCTAAATCAAGAGTCGTTTGCACCCGATTCACTTCCCGGCCCGTCCTCTTCAAATCCGTGGCGGGTCGCTATGATAGCGACTTCTGAACTACCTCTATCTCTACGGAAGATACCATGTCCGAGCAGGAACCAGTTGACTTGGGGGGCCTAATCGCCGACGCAGCGGAAGCTAACGATGCCACCGTAGCTGAAAACATCATTCGCAGCGGCGAATTCATCATCTTCCAGCAAATCGACTTGGAAAGTGGCGAAGTCGAAGAGGATGAGGAAGGAAATTTCAGCGTTGTCTTAGCGGAAGTCGACGAGGAACTGGCGGTGGTCTGCTTTAGCAACCAAGAAGCGGCCGACAGTTTCGCCAAGGAAATCGGGGAAGATCTTCCTGAAGGTCGCGAGTTGCCAGCGGTCACCATGGATGGCAACATGCTCATTGATGGTCTCCCCGAAGACTGTGGCCTACTGGTCAACCCAGGTACCGATAACGAAAGCTTCTTCCCCCCCGGTTGCTTTCTATGGGACGATGAGGATGAGGACGAGGAGGAGGATTTGGGAGGGGAAGAAGAGTAGACAGAGCCTCGCCAACCGTAGCGGAAATCGCCAAGATTCTCCTATGACCCGAGCATGCCGAAAGTCTTGACGACTTCCGCTACCAAGTGTTTTTTTGAAATATCATCCGTGGGAACACTCAATCGATGGAAGACAAACTCGCGTATTCCGGCATCACCTTCGACGATGTGTTGCTCGAACCCCGCTACAGCGACTTCATGCCGGCTGATGCCGACGTCTCAACCAATCTAACCAAGAACATCCGCCTGAAGACGCCGTTCCTCTCCAGTCCGATGGATACGGTTACCGAAAGCGAAATGGCGATCGCACTGGCCAAGGTGGGGGGACTGGGCGTAATCCATAAAAACATGGATATCGATGCCCAGGGGGAGGAAGTCACTAAGGTAAAACGCTCGGCCAATGGCATCATTGTCGATCCAGTGACGCTGCACCCCAGTGACGATGTGGCGGCGGCGAAGCAACTCATGGACCAACAGAATGTGTCCGGGGTACCGATCATTCACGAAGACGGTCGTTTAGCTGGCATTATCACTCGCCGCGATCTCCGTTTTCTGGAGAGTGGCGCAACTCCAATCAAAAACGTGATGACCCGTGAAAATCTCGTAACTGGTACGGGGACTTTAACGCTTGAAGAAGCTGAGAAGATTTTAACGGATAAAAAGGTGGAGAAGCTTCTGCTGGTTGACGATGAATACAAACTGACAGGGCTCATTACGATCAAAGACATCGACATGATCAAGCGCTATCCGAATGCTTGCAAGGACGCAGGTGGTAGATTGCGGGTCGGTGCGGCGGTGGGTGTGTTTGATTACGAACGAGCGGAGCAGTTGATCGCCCGGGGAGTCGACTTGTTAGTAGTCGATTCGGCCCACGGCCACTCCAGCAACGTCATTGAGACTGTTCGAGAAATAAAGAAACGATGGCAGATCGATATCGTGGCAGGGAATGTGGCCACCTACGAAGGCTGCCGAGATTTGATTGACGCTGGAGCAGATGCGGTCAAAGTGGGAATCGGTCCTGGTTCCATTTGTACGACCCGTGTGATCTCTGGAGTTGGTGTTCCGCAGATCACCGCCATATACAACGCACATAAAGCCGCTCAGGCAGCCGGTATCCCGGTCATCGCTGACGGTGGCATACGCTATAGCGGAGACATCACGAAAGCATTGGCGGCAGGCGCTAGTGCTGTAATGATTGGTGGTTTGTTCGCCGGATTGGCGGAAAGCCCTGGACGCACGATCCTGTATCAAGGTCGGACTTTCAAAGTCTACCGTGGGATGGGATCGATCGGCGCCATGGTCAAGGGTTCGAGTGAACGGTATCGGCAGTCGGGGCAAGAGAACTTGCTCAAGCTGGTGCCTGAAGGCGTTGAGGGCCGCGTCCCATTCAAAGGGGCTTTGGCAGATTTTGTCTACCAATTGGTGGGCGGTCTGCGAGCCGGAATGGGTTATTGCGGTACACAGAATATTGATGAACTTCGTACGGATGCGAAATTCATAAAGATCACAAGCGCAACGGTCAGAGAGAATCATCCACATGACATTGCCATCACGCAGGAAGCTCCCAATTACAGCCCCGAATACTCGGCGTCAGGTGAGAGCCTTTGAGTGCCGGACGCCTATTGGGCTGTGCTCATCGTCACTAGCGACCTGGATCAAGGCCGGCCGGCGGGGACTATTACGTGCCGCGCTGGTTGCAACTCTGGCCTCCACGATGACGGGGGAGGCTCTTGCACAGCAACCGCAATGGAGTCCCAGTCGCATTCCGGACAATTCCAATGTGCGACCACTAAATCAATCCGCGTTGAATCAAGCTCAACTAGATCAGTCGCGAACGCCTGGAAATCAATCCGCCTTCCTGGCTGGGGCGCCGTCGACGTCCATTGAGCCCCATAGCGCTGCCAATTCACAGTCTTCCGCTCCGAACGGTGAACCACTCGGATCGGGTGTTGTGCTGCGTTGGAAAACAGTGGCCCCCACAGCGGCCAGCAGCGAAGCGCTCGCGCAAGCATCCCGATTGCGCCAACAAGCAACGCAAGAATTCGCGGATAGCGCCCATAGCCAACCAGATTTTCAAGCCGTGAATAGTGTGGCCAAACCAGCTACCACGAATCCACTGCGGTCACAGGTCATGCAGGCGGCCTATCAGCAGGGCGAGCCCATGGCGCAAAACCCCTTTGGCGCAAATGTAGCTCCGCCAGCGCTACCGCAAGGTGGTTCGGCCTTGCCCAGCCTTCCAACACAACCGGGCACTCGGCCAGATGCACCATCACCGCTGACACCGCCACAGTTTGAGCCATCGCCTTTTAATTCCCAAAGCGATGCACTCCCGTTACCTGGTATCGATCCGCTTGACAACCCTGAACTCCCACCTCCTCCAAGCGCTAGTGGTGACGGCAGGTCCGCCAATCCCAATAGTATCCTGGAGGACCAATCACCTTCCAATCCGTTTCCCCCGCGACGGGAAGATGCAAGCCCGGCCGATCGCAGTGGCGAGCCTGAGCTAGTTCCAGCGCCTCGCGGAACAGATGACGACCTACAGGATGACAACGAAACTGATGGCGGTCCAGAGCTCAAGCGCCGCCAAGAAAATACAACGTCCGGATACTGCGATGAAATGCGGGCGCGCATTCATGCCAATCCGATCACCGCAGTTAGCTTGGATGTGTCACCTAAATTCGGGGCTGGTTCTAGAGCCAAGCTGGATCCTGAGCAACGACGCCTAGACTTCGCCGCTGCCGCACCGGTACGTGAATGGACCGACTATCGCGGATATGTCGTAGCCACCGGGCGGATGATCGATCTTCGCGATGGCCGTGTGGTCATTGACGTGGGTGGACGCGATCAGACATTTCCACTTCGAGATTTGAGCGACGTCGATACGACGTATGTAGGCGAAGCCTGGAACATTCCCGAACGCTGCGGCACAGGTTACGATCCGTTCGATGGACGCGATAACGTACCTAGCACTGTGCAGTGGGCCGCCAGTGGCTTGTGCCATAAGCCGTTGTACTTTGAACAGGTGCAGTTGGAGCGCTATGGACACGAGATCGGTCCCGTGTTGCAACCCATCTTGGGTACCGCTCACTTCTTCGGCAATATCCCGTTGTTGCCGTACAAGATGGGAATACACCCGCCGTTCGAGTGCCAATATCCACTCGGTTATTACCGACCTGGAAACTGTGCGCCCTACATGCTCCAACCAATTCCATGGAGTCTACGCGGCGCGGCTGCTCAAGCCGCCGCCGTCACCGGAGCCGCAGCGTTAATACCGTAGTCGTTTGAGGGCTGGGATTTATTTGGAGTGCTGGGATTTATCCCAGCTTTCATTTGCCCTAGGGATCACGATACCACGGAAACTTGCTGTGAACATCAGCACCGACAGAGATTTTCATGGCGATTTTTTGGAATTAACTAAATTGGATAGCGCCACTTTCGGTCCCAATATGAGCTCGACGCGCAAGCGAGTGGGTCGCTGGACAGTGCGATTCCGGAGAAAAGCGTACGATCCAATAGGCGACCCACTCGCTTGCGCGTCGAGCTGATATTTCCGCCCGTTTTAGGCAAGTTGGCGCTATTCAACTAAAGTCGCCTTGTGGTGTCTAAACAACGCGTAGCTCATTCTTGCGCCTCTGAAGGGAGTAGAATGGAAGATTTCTGCGGTTGATCATCCGTGAACACTTGGGAACTTCTAACAGCAATATTCAACACTCTGGCCGTGAGTGCGCTATGCACAGCGGTGGCAGTCCCGACAGGGTGTTTCTTGGCTTTGCTGTTACAACGCACCAATCTCGTTGGCCGCCGTTGGGCGTGGATCGCAATTGGCAGTCAATTGGCCGTGCCATTGTATGTCTTCGCAGGCGGATGGAGCGCTGGCTTTGGATTGCAGGGCTGGATGCGCTGGTCGGGTGGCAAACTGTGGGGAGTGGCATGGTTTGGCACTCCACTAAATATCGGCGCCGGTAGCTTGGTGGCAGTCTCAGCAATTCACGCGTTAGCTGCAATTCCTTGGGTCTGTCTGATCATCTCTCTGGGGCTCGTGTGGGCCCATCGCAGTCAGGAAGAGATGGCCCTACTCGAGGGCGGGATTTGGCACTGGCTTCGCTACGGTGTCCTCAGCAAGCTCCGCATTTGGTTGGCAGCAAGTTGCCTGTGGTGCGTCATACCTGTGTTTACAGAAATGGTGGTTACCAACCTCTATCAAGTTCCTACCGTAGTTGAACAAGTCTACTTAGATTCCAGTCGCGGAGCGCTCAGCCCTTGGACCTATTTAGCCGCAACACTGCTGTGCATGCTTCCAATCGTCGTGGGTGGTGAAATCGTACGACGAAACACGCCCGCATGGAGCGCAGTCATTTCCAGTATTGCCGATCACCAAGGCCGTGCGCTCCCATTGGGCCGCTGGCGGGGAATCGTGAGCCTGGGGAGCTGGATGGCAGTGTTGCTGCTCGTAGCCTGGCCCATTCTCAACCTGCTGATCAAAGCGGGATGGCAGCCGCGCTTTGATGGCCAAGGGACGACACATTACGGCTGGAGCCCATGGCGGCTACTTACCACTGCCCAGGAAGCACTGACGCAGTACGTCCCAGAGCTGAGTTGGTCATCGCTATTGGCAATCAGCTCTACTTGCGTGGCGTTACTTTCCGCAGGTGGGCTGAGCCTGTGGTTGACGGGCAAAGGCCCCCGCACGGTGATCAGCGTGTTTGCTCTGCTGATGATCGCTGTCCCTGGTCCACTGGTTGGCATGATGATTATTGCGCTGATGAATCGTAGCTCACCCGCCTGGATAGGCCTGCTATACGACACGACGCTCACCGCGCCAATCCTAGCTCAACAGTTTCGATTGTTCCCCTTGGCTTGGCTGCTTAGCCAATCGATCGTTCGAAGCGTCTCAAACAGTGTCTGGCAACAAGCGATCCTAGATGGACTTAGCAGGCTAAAGTTCGTGTCGTGCATACTTTGGCCGCAAACTTGGAAGCTGTGGCTGACGTCAGCCCTAGTATTGGCTGTGGCGAGTGTGGGAGAGTTGAGCTGTAGTATTTTGGTGCTACCACCGGGAGTGACTACGCTGTCCATGCGGCTGTTCGAAATGCTGCACTTCGGCATGCGCCATCAGGATTCTGGGCTATGCGGATTGCTCATTGTCGTCGGCTGGCTGGTATCGCTCGTCTCATGGAAGACTCTAACCGATCGGTAGCGGCCGGGCAAATCTGCCCGAGTCAGGACGGCGACTAAGTTATCAACCGCGTCAACCGCCACGATTTTCTCGGCTGTTGGCTCGTTCAATTGCAACGGTATACCATGCCGGATACTCAGGCATTGCACCTGATTGAGCGCGATCACAGGTAGGTTGGCAATTAAGAGCTGAGGTGGTCGCAAGCGGGCAGCCACATCGTCGCTGGACTGAAGGGCATCCAAACTCCGGCAGTCTGACAATTTGAAGGGACCGATTCGCGTGCGAACCAAACGACTCATTACGGCATCGCTTCCTAAGCCTCTGGCGATATCGCTCCCCAAAGATCGAACATAAGTTCCGGATCCACATTCGATCCGCAATGTCAAACACGGGTAATCGTATGTGAGTAACTCGATGGCATAAATGCTGATCTGGCGCGGAGCCAGCTCAAACTCTTTGCCTTTGCGAGCTAGATCGTAGGCACGACGTCCTGAGACATTGATGGCCGAGTATTTGGGAGGTACTTGCGCAACATTCCCAATCCACTTGGCCATTTCTGTCACAATCTCATGGCGACTGAGGACTGGAGGCGATTCGAGCGGGCGCACTGCTGAATCGATGTCAAGCGTATCGCTGGTTGCTCCCAACTGGAAATCGGCTTCGTATTCCTTGGAGTGTCCGAGCGAGAATTCGACCAAGCGCGCGGCGCTACCGATGGCCAGCAATAGCACGCCGGTGGCTAGCGGATCGAGCGTCCCTGTATGTCCAACTTTATCGGGTCGCACCAATCGTTCAATGCGATTGCACACATCGCGACTGGTCCGTCCAGCCGGTTTATCAATTGCCAGCACACCAAACATAAATACCGCGATCCCCTTCATGAACGTCAGGCTGGAAAGCCTGACGTACGCTAGTGCACCACGCCGGTGAGCTTGGTCTTGGTCTGGCTGGGGCCTGCTGCCTTGAGGGCGTCGAGCAATTGCGATTCGGTGATGGCATCGCGGAGAATGATCGGCTCCTGTGACGCATCGGCTGGGTAGATAGCCAACAGCGGTATGGACAGACTATTCAATTCTTTGATCTTGCTGAAAATTTCATCTGACTCCTCCGACCAATCGGCCAACAGCGGGACCACACCGTTTTCGTCAACCAACTCAGCAACGCGAGGCCGGTCGATAGCGAACTTCATGTTCGACTGACACGTCAGACACCACCTGGCCGTGAACTCGATCATCACCGTTCTCCCTTCGCTGCGATGCTTAGCCAAGACCGCTTCGTTGTAGGGAATCCACGGGACATCATGCTTGACTGGGCCGAGAAATGAAAAGGCTAAAACGGCACCGACAAGTGTCGTAACGGTACCGGCCATCCATGCTGTGCGAATGCGATGCGCTTCAGCGTAGGCAGGGACGCGGCCGATGAACCAGCATGCAAACCACACAACAATTAACAGTGTCAATGTGGCGATGCGATAGTCGGGTGCGATCATGCCCACAAAATAAACCACCGTCAGCAACAGTGGAAATGCGAGCACCTGCTTGAGCGTATCCATCCAGGCTCCCGGTTTGGGCAACAGCTTAATTGCCTGGGGATAAAAGCAAATCGCTATGTAAGGCAATCCCAACCCTAGTCCAACCAGCATGTACAACATCAAGATCGACGTAATCGACAGCGTCAATGTCAAGCCAAACAGAGTGCCAAGGAATGGTCCCGAGCAGGGAGTAGCCAACAACGTGGTGAGGATCCCTTTAAAGAAGGCACCGGTAAGCCCTTCTTGCTCCATCAACTTTCCCGATTTGTTGGAAGTCGCAAATCCCGGGATAGGAATCTCCCATACGCCTAAGAAGCTCAAGGCCATGGCGAAAATCAATACTGCCATGGGGACTTGGAATTCAAGCCGTGTGAACTGTTGCCCCCACCCAAAGGCATCACCGGCAGTCTTGGCGATGACATTCGCCAGCGCGAGCACTAGCATCACGGCCAAAATTCCAGCCACGTACGAGATGTTGAGCGAAATTACTTTTGAGTGGCTGCTCCCCGATTGATTGACAAAGCTCATTAGCTTTAGCCCGATCACCGGGAGTACGCAGGGCATAAAGTTGAGAATGAATCCACCGGCCAGCGCTGCGAAAACCATCCATAATTCCAATCCTGCTCCTCCCGCAGCGGCCATCTTGGCCATCTTGGCCGACTCGGTCGCCGATTGGTCGATCCAGTCGGTTAGCGAGGGGCGATCCACGACGTCCAGGTAGGCTACCTTGGCAAAGCTCAATGGTGTAACTTCGGATTTTGCATCCGGAGCGGCCGGTGCGTCCGAAGAAACCATGACTTGGCCGGTGACAGAAATTCCGCTGCGTGCGCTACAAGCGCGTTCATTGCAAGTCACAAAACCGACAAGCAATTCGATCGGATATTGTCCTTCTTTGGCACTCGCGGGAACTTTGATCGGTATTTGCCATGTCACATCGCCATCATGGTAGGCAATCGGTTGGTCCAACCGTTTGTCCATTGCCAAGGCGGCTTTGGTTTGAGGAGCGCCAAACCTCAACCCCGATTTAGATGTCGCCACGATTACCGTACGATACTCGGTGTCTTCTTCCAAGAATGGATAAAGGTGATATCCCTCATCCAGTTGCGCTTTGAGTGACAACACGCCAAGCCCACCAGGTTTCAATTGCGAGGGGGAAATCTGCGCGCTCCAAGTTGCTTGCGTGCCATCGACTCGCAGCGTTTCTGGTCGCACTTCCTTGGCATAGTTACCCTCAAACTTGGCGGTCAATTTTTCAGAGACGGGAATGCAAGAACCACCGTCGGTGCATACTTGTCCGTCAAGTGACAGTTCAAGTTTTGCTTCTTCGGGATTCAATTCCTTGGCCACCTCAAAGGGAGCTGTCCAAGTCACCACCCCATGATGTTCTTCGATCGGTAAGCCGGGCCATACTTCGTTTGCGCCAATTTCGGGCGCATGATCGGGTACAAACGGACCAGTAACCATGACCGAATCACTGAGTAGCTTTATTTCAGTTGGGAGCGGTCCACCGTCAGGCTGCGTATTGGAATACATGTGCCAGCCGTCAGCGATCGTGGCGATTACCGACACGCGGCCAATTTCGCCGCCCGCTTGCAATTCGTACTTGGCTTCGAAAGTTGTGTTCTGTCCACCTACGCCAGGAAGTCCCTGTAGTCCGAAGTTGCCAAATGGAGAGCTAGATACTTTCCCTTTGTTTTGCGCATGGGCAGCCAGTGGGAAACCTGCTACCAAGATCAATATCAAAGCCCGACAAAGTGCCGAACAAAACAGGGGTCGGACAACTTCGGTAATAAGCAAATTCAATGTGTATCGCGGTTCTTGAAAAAGTGTCCGACACCTTTTTTGTTTGGCGCTAAGCCAAACCGTTTGATGTATTTGAGCTACCATAGTTTTCCATCCGTATCCCGTGTGGAGCCTATTGCGACGAAGCGCTAGGGAGTGTCCCCGTCCGACACTCAGAGTATATTTACTGAGAGTGTTTCGACGTAGCGGAAGTCGCCAAGACTGTGGGCAGCCAGTCGACTCGCAAGGTATATTTACGCTAATTGTTGGTGTCCGGTCAACGCAGCCTAACCTCACCAATTGCCCGAAGTGTGTGATATATCACACGCACCGACCACCAAACCACCCGTTGGGGTAACTCCAGTCCTTGAGAGGAACGAACGATGCGCGTCAATGCGATTCAATTCCAGCCGATTGATCAACTTATTTCCATGTTCTGGCCAAGCGTCTTTATCTCCAGTGCATTGGCTCTTTTCTGTATCTTTGCGCCGGCGTCGGCCCAAGACACAAGTGCCACTTCTTCCCCCAAACCTCCGGTTCAAACAACATCGGAAAAAGCTGCCGGGGATTGGATTCAGCTTTTTAACGGTAAGGATTTAAACGGCTGGACTCCCAAAATTCGCCATCACGAGCTGGGGGACAATTACGGTAATACGTTTCGAGTCGAGGATGGGTTGTTAAAAGTGCGCTACGATGCCGAGAGCTACCCCAAATTCGAAGAGCGGTTCGGGCATTTGTTTTTCGACAGGCCATATGCTCATTATAAGCTGCGGGTCGAGTATCGCTTTGTTGGGGAACAGTGCCCAGGCGGTCCGGGATGGGCAATTCGCAATAGCGGGATGATGCTCCATGGTGAAGATCCCAAACTGATGACCGTTGATCAGGATTTCCCAGCCTCAATCGAATGCCAATTGCTCGGCGGCAATGGTAAGGACCCGCGCACGACCATGAATCTGTGCACTCCCGGGACCAACGTGGTGAAGGACGGCAAGTTATTTCTACCTCATTGCACGAGCTCAACCTCTGAGACCTATCCTGGTGAACAATGGGTGACCGTTGTTGCCGAGATGCATGGCGCTGGTGATGTCAAGCACTATATAGACGGCAAAGTGGTGCTGGAGTACACGCAACCGCAGCTGGACGATCGCGATCCACACGCCAAGATGCTCTCAGAAAAGCAGGGAGGACTACTTCTCCAAGGCGGAACTATTTCGCTCCAGTCCGAGAGCCACCCCATCGACTTCCGCAAAGTCGAATTGCTCGTGCTAGAAGAGTGAATCACAGCAGGCTTTCCAGCCTGACCGCTTTCGTACGTCAGGCTTTCCAGCCTGACCCGAACTACCCTAGAATCTAAATACATCCCTCCACCTCATGGCCATTCAGGCTGGAAAGCCTGAAGTACAGGAAAACCGAAAGTTTTGGCGACATCCGCACCACATGACCTGCCGCTAGCGATTCTGTTCGATATCGACGGGACACTCATCGATTCGCATGGTGCCGGTGGCAATGCATTGTTGGCAGCCTTGCGCATTGAATTTGATGTGCCTCAAGCTGAGCCGGTTGTGTTGCACGGCCGCACCGATACGGGCATCATCGCGGAATTGCTGTCAAATCACTACATCGCGAATACTCAGGCGAATATTGACAGGCTCTGCGAGCGATATTTTGCAATGCTGCCGGCTGAGTTGGAACAACGGGGCGGAAAAATTCTGCCGGGTGTCGTGGACATTCTGGAGCGGCTCTGCGGCAGCTCCGCGTGCCATGTGGGCCTGCTGACAGGCAATATGCCAATCTCAGCACAACTAAAACTGCAACATTTCGGCTTGTGGGACTTCTTCGAATTTGGCATCTTCGGCGACCAAGCAGCACACCGCCCCCATTTAGCCGAGCCCGCGAGGCGGGAAGTAAATAGGCGAATTGGCCGAGAACTTCCTGTGAGGCGCATTATACTGGTTGGCGATACGCTCTTGGATGTTGAACTGGCTTTGGCTATGCAAGCCCGATGTTTGGGGGTGGCTACTGGGGGCTTTGCCACGGCGAAGTTGCTGGCCGCCGGTGCTTGTCGAGCCGTAGAGGACCTGACCGACACGGCAAACATTTTTGACTGGATTTTCGAACAAACGGAGTTGATATAGATGAGCAAATTGAGAACTACGATGGACGATGTGAACTCTGAATCGGACACTGAACCAGACTTGAAATCACAAGTCGAATCGATGGAAGCGCCCCCAAGCCAATGTCTGCAGGAGGCGGCAGAACGCGTCGGAATCGTATTGCCTTGCGAAACGCTGGGCAAACTCGAACAGTACTGCGCTGCGTTGTGGGACTGGAACACAAAAATCAACCTGACCCGGCACACCTCCTTTGACTTATTTGCCCGTCGTGACCTGCTCGATTCCGTGAAGCTAGCTGAACAATTGAGCGAGGACGAAGAAATCCTGGATGTAGGGACTGGTGGAGGAGTACCTGGAATTCCGCTAGCGATTCTCCGTCCCGATTTGACAGTCAGCCTGTGTGACGGAGTAGCTAAGAAGTCGAAAGTGGCAAATGCCATCGTAAAAGACCTTGGCTTGCCGGTAGCCGTACATGCCTCGCGGGTTCAAGATGTCCTGGAAGATCTACGGTTCAATAGCTTGGTGACACGCGCCGCTGGGAGCATCTCGCAGCTCTTAGGCTGGTTGGGTGAATACTGGATGAGTTTCGATCGGCTGTTGGCCATCAAGGGGCCGAGGTGGGTTGAAGAGCGAGGAGAGGCGCGACATCGCGGTTTGATGAACGAGATCGAATTGAGACGAATCGCAACGTACACGATGCCTGAAACTGAGTCGGAGTCAGTTATTTTGCAAATGAATCGCCGGAAACAATCATAAATTGCCTTCTCCCCTTGCCGACTTCGTCAAGCTGTGCAAACTCACTCTCTGCCAGAAGTGCCGTGTCGTCGCGGAATTCGCCATCGTCGCACGACTCTCCCAGTCGTGAACCGCTCTCCGAGTCGTGAACTGGCCGTACGAGCGGCGAAATTCTTGGCGAATTCCCCCCGCTCCGTAGCACTTAGCATTTTCCTAATCAGCTTCATTAAAGGGCCCGGCCTGAAACTATGTCCGCCTACTCGCTAACGCACCTCAAATTGCTGGAAGCGGAGAGCATTCACATTATCCGTGAAGTGGCCGCCGAATTCTCAAAACCAGTAATGCTTTATTCCGTCGGCAAAGATTCGTCGGTTATGACTCATTTGGCCTTAAAGGCCTTCTACCCCGATAAGCCACCGTTTCCGTTCATGCACGTCGATACGACTTGGAAATTCCGCGAGATGATCGAATTTCGCGAAAGCTATGCCCGCAAGGAATTAGGGCTCGATCTGATCGTACATATTAACGAAGAGGGGCGCAAGCTGGGCATCGACCCCGCCGAGAATAGCGAAAAACACACCGAGGTCATGAAGACCGACTCGCTGAAAGCCGCACTCAACAAATACGGCTTTGACGCAGCCTTTGGTGGCGCGCGGAGGGATGAAGAAAAATCGCGAGCCAAAGAGAGAGTCTTCTCATTCCGAGATAAGTTTCACCGCTGGGATCCGAAAAACCAACGTCCCGAATTGTGGAATTTATATAACACAAAGGTCAATCCCGGGGAAAGCATTCGCGTCTTTCCGTTAAGCAATTGGACTGAGCTCGACGTGTGGCAGTACATTCACTTGGAGAAGATTCCGATCGTACCACTCTATTTTGCGGCCGAGCGGCCAGTGGTCGAACGTGGTGGAACGCTCATCATGAAGGATGATGAGCGTCTGACATTACAACCGGGTGAGGAATTGCAAACTCGTCGCGTTAGGTTTCGCACACTGGGCTGCTATCCTTTGACCGGAGCCGTCGAATCGGATGCCACCACCTTGCCCCAGATTATTCAGGAGATGCTTTTGGCCAAGACAAGTGAACGGCAAGGTCGAATGATCGACCGTGACGCGGGCGGAGCGGGAATGGAAGAGAAGAAGAAGCAGGGGTACTTCTAAAGATGAGCCACCAAAGTGATTTAATTGCCACTGACATCGACAGCTACTTGGCTCAGCACGAACGCAAGGAACTACTGCGGTTCATCACCTGCGGCAGCGTTGACGATGGAAAAAGTACGCTCATCGGACGCCTGCTGTACGATTCCAAAATGCTCTACGAGGATCAGCTGGCGCAACTCGAATCGGAATCTAAAACACACGGGACGACCGGAGGTGGTTTCGATCCAGCCTTGGTAACCGATGGCTTGAAAGCCGAGCGAGAGCAGGGAATTACGATCGACGTAGCGTATCGCTACTTCTCTACGGCGAAACGCAAGTTCATTATCGCTGACACGCCTGGACATGAGCAGTACACGCGGAACATGGCCACTGGTGCATCTTCCGCGGACTTGGCCGTGATTCTCATTGATGCGCGGCATGGTGTCTTGACTCAAACCAAACGGCACAGTTTCATCGTCTCGTTGCTGGGCATTCGTCACGTGGTAGTCACGGTCAACAAGATGGACTTGGCCGAATTCAGCCAACAGCGGTTTGACGAGATCTGCTCCGACTATCGCGACTTCGCCGCGCGGCTCGATTTGCCCGACTTGCACTTCATTCCTATCTCCGCCCTGTCGGGCGATAATGTGGTCGATCCCAGCCACAACATGCCCTGGTATCGCGGTAGCACACTAATGAACTTTTTGGAGTCTGTTTACATTGGCTCCGATCGTAACTTTGAAGACTTCCGATTTCCCGTACAGTACGTCAATCGTCCCAACCTGGACTTTCGAGGCTTCTGCGGCAGTGTCGCGTCAGGGATCATTCGCCAGGGTGACGAAGTCATGATCCTGCCATCGCGGCGGACCAGTCGCGTCAAACAAATCGTGACTTTCGATGGTGATCAAGCAGAGGCCTTCACGCCTCAGGCTGTCACATTGACGTTGGAAGATGAAGTCGATTGCAGTCGCGGCGATATGATTGTCAGGCCAGGCAACGTCCCCAAGGTCAGCAATGATTTCGATGCGATGTTAGTTTGGATGAGCGCCGATGCGATGGTGCCCGGTAAAACGTATTTGTTCAAGCATACGACGCAGACAGCGGCTGGACAGATCGAATCTTTGCGTTATCGCGTGGACGTTAATACATTACATCGCGCGCCGGCTCCTGATTTGCAACTAAATGAAATTGGTCGTTGCACGATCACGCTCAGTCAGCCGATCTACTTTGATCCCTACCGACGCAATCGCTCGACAGGTGCATTCATCGTCGTTGATCGCTTGACCAATGTGACGGTGGCGGCAGGTATGATCACCGCTCGCGAATCGGATCACAAGGCCAAGCTGGCACCCTGGGAAGTCGAGCAGGCGAAGGATGAATCCCTGGCGGCTGGTGTCAAAGTGGTTACTGCCCCTGAACGCCAAGCTCGTTTGGGACAAAGCCCTGCGACCGTACTGTTCACTGGATTGAGTGGCAGCGGAAAAACTACGATTGCACGCGGAGTCGAGCGGGCTTTGTTCGATGCCGGTCGGACTGCAATTGTGCTCGACGGCGAAGAGCTGCGGCGCGGTCTAAGTCGCGATCTTGAATACACCGCCGATGATCGCTCCGAGAATCTGCGTCGCTGTTCCCAGATGGCCCGGATGCTAAACGAAAATGGTTTTATCTGCTTAGCAGCCTTGATCGCCCCCGACGCGGCCATGCGTGACAAGGCTGCTGAGTTGATTGGACGCGAGCGGTTTTTGACCGTGCACGTCAATGCGCCACTGGAGGTCTGTCAAGCTCGCGACCCACGGGGGCACTACGCCCAAGCCGCCGAAGGGACGTTACCCGCCATGCCCGGCGCCGGTGCCAACTACGAGCCGCCACCGCAGCCCGACCTGTTGTTGAATACCTCCGAACTGTCAATCGATGAGTGCGTGGAGCAAGTTATCGAATTACTCAAGGCACGGAAGCTAATGAGATAGTAGCTAAACATTGTCGCACGACTCTCCGAGTCGTGTTGTACGAGCCGTGTTGTACGAGTCGTGTTGCACGTGAGTCGGCATGCGCTTAATTTATACCGTGCCAACATAAATCACGACTCGGAAATTGCGTACAACGACGGGCACCGCCAGCCCCTTGAAATCCTTTCCTTGTTTAAACAACATTGCACTCCCATGCCGTTGTCCGACGAAATCTTCGAAGCCCTAGCGACGTTGAGTCGCCGTGCCGAAAGTGTGAGCGCCGTAATGGGGACTGCAAATTCCGACAATCGTTTCACGGTGGCACTTGAGGCTCTGGAAAAGCTCGCACAAGATCAGAGCATGCCGATCGCAATCGTAGGTGGATTGGCCGCGATTCATTACGGTTATCCTGCGGTTACCGAAGATATCGACGTCGCGATTGCCATCGAACATTTGGAGATTCTGCTGGATGTCGCACCGAGATACGGATTTAAAGTTGCGTGGCGTGCTCAATCTGGTTGGCATACCCTTACACACAATGATGTTGAAATCAATATCGTCCCTGAGGGTGGGCGAGCGAAAGATGCATCTCCCACAACGATTCCCAGTCCCATGCAATTGGGTGTTCCTTCAGGTATTGGCTACGCCAGCCTGCCAAGATGGACTGAACTGAAGATTAGCTCTGGCAGGCAAAAGGACCGCGCGCATGTGGTCGAAGTATTGAAGAAATGCGACTCCGATTCGATTGAAGTTATCCGCCATCACCTCGCCAATGTGCACGACAATTATCTTCAACTCTTCGAACAGCTAGCAACCCAAGCCGAAGAAGAGCGGCAACAAGAAAACAAACGCAGATAGGGACTGCTTACAGGCTACACCGCTCAGCGTCTCTGATCGCGGCCAGAACCAGTTGACAACCTAAACTCTCAAAAGCCCAAAATGAAAGTCATCAAAAAGATCCTAGCCGCCAACCGCAGCGAAATTGCCACGCGGGTCTTCCGCAGCGCGCATGAACTGGGAATTCGCACCGTAGCGCTCTACTCGCACGAAGATCGCTATGCGTTGCATCGCTTCAAAGCGGACGAAGCCTATCAGATCGGCAGGGCAGGGGAGCCGATTCGCTCCTACTTGGACATTGCGGGTATCGTCGAATTGTGTCAACGCTACGAAATTGACGCGGTTCATCCGGGCTATGGTTTTTTATCGGAAAACCCAAACTTCGCGCGGGCGCTTGAAGAGGCGGGGATTGTCTTCGTGGGACCCAGCGTCTCGGCTTTGGAAAAACTGGGCGATAAAGTAGCCGCGCGAGATATCGCCATCAAGGTCGGCGTGCCGGTCCTGCCCGGTAGCCCCAAGGCGGTCACCAGCCTGGCCGAAGCCAAGGAACTAGCGGCAGCCATGGGTTACCCGGTCATGCTCAAAGCCTCGAAGGGAGGCGGTGGTCGTGGGATGCGGATGATCGATGACGAATCACAACTCGCCGCCGCACTGGAATCGGCACAACGCGAAGCCAATTCAGCCTTTGGTAGTGATGAGGTGTTCGTTGAAAAATTGGTACGCCACGCGCGACATATCGAAGTGCAGTTGTTGGGAGACGATCATGGCAACCTGATCCACTTGCACGAACGAGATTGTTCCGTTCAGCGGCGTCATCAAAAAGTCATTGAGCTTGCACCCGCCCCCAACCTCACAGCGAAGATCGCCGCCGAATTGCATGCGGCCGCTTTGGCTATCGGTAACGAGGTAGGCTATCGCGCCGCCGGTACGGTCGAGTTTTTGTATGACACCGAGGAAAAGAAGTTCTATTTCATCGAAGTCAATCCGCGCATTCAGGTCGAGCACACGGTTACTGAAGAAGTAACCGGAATCGACTTGGTGCGCGCCCAAATTTTAGTATCAATGGGACACAAATTGGGTGATGCGACAGTCGGCCTGCCATTGCAAAAAGATGTTGCCACCAATGGTTTTGCTATCCAGTGTCGCGTGACGACGGAGGATCCCTCCAATCATTTCCGTCCAGACTACGGACGCATCACGCACTATCGTAGCGCCGGAGGGATGGGCATTCGGCTCGATGCTGGTAGCGCGTTTAGTGGCGCGGTCGTCAATCCGTTTTACGATTCGATGCTGGTGAAAGTCACGGCACGCGGTCGCACACTGGCAGAAACGGCCAGTCGTATGGAACGTTGTCTGCAAGAGTTTCGCATCCGTGGAGTAAAAACCAACATTCCGTTTTTGATCCAGGTCATCGGCTACGACTTGTTCCTGTCGGGCAACGCCTTCACGCGGATGATCGACACGACCCCCAGCCTCTTCGAGCTGCCCAAACGACGAGACCGCGCGACGCGGCTATTGAGTTACATGGCCGATGTGGTCGTCAACGGCAATGATTTGGTCAAGGGACATGCTGTTGCTACGCGGCGTGAACCGGCAGCGGTGCCCGTGGAAAAACTGACTCAGCCCTTGCCGGCAGGCACACGCAATCGCCTGCAGGAGCTCGGTCCGGAGAAGTTCTCGCAGTGGGTGCTCGAGCAAAAGACGCTGCTGCTGACCGACACGACCATGCGGGATGCACACCAATCGTTGTTGGCCACTCGAGTGCGGACGCACGACATGTTGCAAATCGCCGACACTTATGCGCGCCGCGCCGCTGAGTTCTTTTCGCTAGAAATGTGGGGAGGTGCGACTTTTGACACATCCATGCGATTTCTGAAGGAGAATCCCTGGCAACGGCTAACCAAACTGCGTGAGAAAATTCCAAATATCCTGTTCCAGATGTTGCTCAGGGCCAGCAACGCGGTCGGCTACACCAATTATCCCGACAACGTAGTTAAAGTCTTTGTCCGCGAAGCAGCCGATGCGGGGATCGATGTCTTTCGCGTCTTCGACGCACTCAATTGGGTCGAAAACATGCAAGTCGCCATGGAAGCAGTCATCGACAGCGGCGCAATATGCGAAGCAGCCATCTGTTACACCGGAGACATTCTCAATCCGCAACGCCCAAAATACGACCTAAAGTACTACGTCACATTAGCAAAGCAACTCGAGAAGCGCGGCGCGCACATGCTGGCCATTAAGGACATGGCGGGCTTACTCAAACCCGAGGCGGCTCGAACGTTAGTACGAACGCTAAAGCAGGAAATTGGTATTCCCATTCATTTCCATACACACGACACGGCAGGTATTCAGGCCGCATCCATATTGTCCGCCGCCGATGAGGGACTGGACATCGCCGATGGTGCGTTGTCGAGCATGTCGGGAGGAACATCACAAGTCAACTTAAACACGCTGGTGGAAGCGCTACGCTACGGACCGCGGGCTAGTACCTTAGCTACCCAGCCGCTCAATGAACTTTCCAATTACTGGAAAGCCGTCCGCGAATTTTACTTGCCGTTCGAAAGCGAAGCCTTGGCCGCGGATGGTGCGTTGTACGAACACGAGATGCCAGGTGGTCAATACACCAATCTCTACCATCAAGCTCACGCGCTGGGGTTGGCGGATCGCTGGGCAGAAGTGTGCCACGTGTATGCCGATGTCAATCAAATGTTCGGCGACATCGTGAAGGTCACTCCCACTTCTAAGGCGGTTGGGGACATGGCCCTATTCATGGTCGCAGGCGGGTTGTCAGTGGATGACGTCATGAACACAGAGCGCGACTTATCACCGCCGGCATCAGTCATTGATTTACTCAGTGGCATGATGGGGCAGCCTCCAGGCGGTTTTCCGCCGAAGGCCATCAAGGCTGTGCTGGGTGACCGTCCACTGGTCACCGGACGGCCTGGCGCCTCGCTACCGTCGGCGGACATCGAAGCCACGCGGACAAAACTCACTAATTTGCTCGGGCGCGAGGCCACAGATCGTGAATGTATCACGCACTTGCTATACCCCAAAGTCTATGAAGACTTCATCGAACATCAAAAAATGTACGGCGATGTCAGCATCCTGGCCACGCCCTATTTCTTCTATGGCCCCGATACGACCGACGAAATTTCGGTCGACATTGAGGAAGGTAAACGGCTGATCATTCGCTTTCTGGCTGTAGGACAACCCAAGCCAGATGGAACGCGGACGGTATTCTTTGAACTCAATGGCCAACCTCGCGAGGTTGAAATTATCGACAAGGGACTCGACGCGGCCGCCGCGCAAGCCGTCAAAGCAGATCCAAGCGATCCTACGCACGTCGCTGCCAGCATGCCAGGCATGGTAATCGGCGTGGTGATCAAACAGGGAGACTCGGTGCACAAAGGAGATAAGCTATTAGCACTCGAAGCCATGAAAATGGAGACTACAATAAATGCTGAGCGGGACGGCGAAGTATTGCAACTCCTGGTAAAATCCGGTTCGCAAGTGGAGGCAGGGGATCTACTGTTGGTTATCAAGTAATTTCCCTATCAGTAAGAAAGGTCATGCATGGCGCAACGGATCGGTGACTATATACTCCGTGGTGAATTGCGCAATACCCGCGCAAACGGCGTCTTCGGATGGCTGGAGTTCGCTCCCGACTATGGTTTGCACATTGAGCTGACCGGAAATTTGAGTGGTGACTTACAACGCAAACACATTCGTTTCTCAACGCCTAGGGGCAAATCGTCGGAGACGGGAACTGTACCTGAACTGCCAAAATCAATCGAGAATTTGGCTGACCGACAAATTGGAGTCATCGGAGACGTGCTCTTGAGAAGAGTGCGCGTACCGACGATCCCTCTACCAGAATTCACCAAACTCGAACGGGATGAACAACAGCGGCACTCGGTAGAGAAAGATTGCCTGTACTTGGAGTGGTACAGTCAAAATGGGCGCGTAGTAGCGGAAATTATCGATCCAGATATCGAGTACGTGGACGAGCGCTCAGCCGAAAACGCCGGCGAACCAGATTTTGAAACACTGGGGGATGGACTGAACAGCAGCATCGCCGAAGCCTATTTGGAGAACGAGGGAGGCCCCGTCGATTTCGAACTAGGTGGCGAAGATGACGAGCCCGACGACGAAGATGACGATCCCTACGGCCTGTTCGACCCGGATCTACAACGCGATGTCTCTGAAGCCCTGGGGAGCGAATCGGAGTACATGGATCAATTCAACTCCGATCCAATCGACGGGAATGATGCTTCTTTTGACGATCCTGCCATACGAAAAAAGCGTAGCTGGGATGAAGTCATTCCGGGTATCGATCCCGAAACCAAGGCCATGTACGAGCAGTGGGACGAGATTTTTGAAGGTGAAAAGGATGAACCGGTCGCATATCTTTTCGAAACCCCGCTACGTCTGCCTCCACCTGACCGTGTAACCAGTGACGAGGAGGCGCAAAAACTGGTCGTCTCGATCCTGGCGCAGCTGGCTTTATTGAGCGTGGCGGTCGATGTGTGTGAGCACTATTCGCCGCTGCAAACCTATCGTTTGCTGATGTCAGAGATCCTCCCTACTGCCAAAGTTCATCCCAATTTGGCCGCCAGTCGCATGGTCCAGCACTACTCGACGTCGGACTACTGCGACGCCTGCGATGCAGAATTTGACGAAGAATTTGAAGCTGACAACTTTGATCCCGGTGAAGAAAACTCGTAGGCCGCGTCGAAAACTAGGATCCAGTCCCCCACAACTTCTAAACTTGGCCTTCTAGCAAATATTACTTCTCCCCGCTAGTTGCGGTTGCCCGGTGGAAGCTGTACATTACAGCTCAGCAAATTGTGGGCCATTCTGGCCTCACGATGGCAGTGGCTTGGCGTTGGGACATGATCCCTTAACCGCCTGTGGACTGTCTGCTGAAAATGGTTGTTTCGCGATAATATGAAAAATGATCGCCAACGCCACAAAGAAATAAACTGTTTGTGCTTTCACCTCCGCTCCTCCTACTCTGATAACCTACGCAACATCTTGCCGGGATTTGTCCCCATCTATGGAAAACGAGATACTAGCAATGGTACTACTCGGCTTGCTACTGATGCTTTGGATTGCCAACCTTTGTTGGCAGTTCCAAATGCGACAAAGCAACGCAACCGTTCACGGAAGTGGATTGAGCCAGCTCTTAATTCGCGTTTGTGTCGACGGTGGACTATCCGAACTGCTGCAGAGTGATTGTGGCCAAACCTCAACGGGTAGTTATACGGTGGGTATTTATCCGCCTGCGACTTGGCAACGATTGCCCGTGCTGACGTGGCGGTCCGTGTGGAAATCGGCGAGGCTGTCGACTTGGACCTTCCCCATCAAGCAAAGCGGGCTCTTGAGTCCATTCGGCTGCGCTGTGTTGGCGATCCGCAACTGCTCAGGACACGACATTAGACCGTCGCAGAGGCAGTTTTGCCCTGTCGCCGAATGTGCGGGTCACTAAAGCGATAAGCCAGGGAAGTTAATCGAAAACATCAAACAGACAGCCGACGTGGTTCCAGATCAGCGAACGACGTCGTTCTTTGTGGCTGTTGCGCGCTAGCTACAACGAAAGGCGCATGTGGTGTTTGTTACAAAATGCGGATCGATTCCAATTCCCATTGAGATTGACCAGGGGATCTTCCTTGGTAGATTCGATCAATGGCTGATAGTTGCCCAAGAGGGAAGCAATGGAATACTACCCATGGTTGCCGTGGTCGTAGGACTACTGCTGGGGGCAGGTGGCATCCTGCTGTTCAATCAACTGCGTAGCCGCGAACTGCAAGCTAAGGCAGATGGAATTCTAGAACAAGCCAAGACGGACGCAGCTAATTTGGTGCGTTCCGCGGAGGTAGATGCCAAGGAAGCGGCCCTCAAGCAAAAGCAACTGTTCGACCATGAAGTAAATAAACTTCGGGAGCAAGTCCGCAAGAAGGAGGGCACGCTCGAACGCCGCGAAGAATCGCTGCAGCAAGCCGCCGATGACATGCGCAAACAGGAGAAAATGGTTGAGGCCAACCAGCGTCGTTTGACCGAAAAAATTGCTGAAGCGAGCAGTCGTAGTGAAGAAATGAAGCACCTGGTCCAGGAACAGACTCAAAAACTGCTGGCCACCAGTGGACTCAGTCGCGAGGAAGCCAAGGAACGATTACTGAAAGCGATTGAAACCGAGCTTGAGTCGGATATTGGCAATCGGATACTGAAGCACGAACGGCGAGTTAATGAGATTTGCGAACAGAAGTCGCAGGAAATCATTCTAACCGCCATGCAGCGTTATGCCGCCTCGCATACTGCGGACAGTACGACCAGTACCGTCGATATCCCCAACGATGAAATGAAGGGGCGGATCATCGGTCGTGAGGGCCGCAACATACGCGCCTTTGAAAAAGCGACCGGTGTCGACCTAATCATCGACGATACCCCGGGTGTAGTAATCGTCAGCGGCTTTGATCCAGTTCGCCGTGAAGTGGCCCGCCAAGCATTGGATAAGCTTATTGCCGATGGCCGCATCCACCCCTCGCGTATCGAAGAAATCGTCGCCGAAACGGAAAAGGAACTCGAAAAGTTCATCCGCCGCAAGGGACAGGAGGCAGCCGAAGAAGTCAATGTGGGTGGCCTGCACGAACGGATTATCTACATGCTGGGGCGATTGCACTTTCGCACCAGTTTCAGCCAGAACGTTTTGCGCCACAGCGTCGAAGTAGCCTTCCTATCGGGCCTAATGGCTGAGATGACTGGCCTCAACCCAGACACGGCCCGTCGCTCCGGTCTACTGCATGATATTGGAAAGGCGGCCGACCACGAATTGGAAGGAGGCCACCCGAAAATCGGTGCCGATTTGCTGAAACGTCATGGTGAAAATGAAACCGTGGTTCACGCGGCTCTAGGGCATCACGATCAATTGACCACCGATTATCCGTACACGCTGTTGGTCGCCACCTCCGATGCCTGTAGTGCCTCGCGCCCCGGAGCGCGACGCGAATCGCTCGAGCGATATATCAAGCGGATGGAAGAATTGGAATCTATCGCTAAGGGATTTGTTGGAGTTGAACAGGCCTTCGCTATTCAGGCGGGACGAGAGCTACGAGTGATCGTTAGCGCTCGGGAAACCGACGATGCCAAGGCAGCCAAGGTCTGTCGTGACATTGCCAAGGCCTTTGAACAACAGTTGACCTATCCTGGCGAAATAAAGGTGACCGTAGTTCGCGAATCCCGATTTATCGAGGTTGCCAGGTGACCCCTCAGGAATTTCCACCCAAGCCCGCAGCGGATTGCGTGCGGCTGGTTATGGTCGGAGATATCGTTGGTAAGCCTGGGCTGCGCGTTACCTGTAGCGCCGTCCCCTGGCTGCGTCGTGAATTGCAGGCCGATGCTATTGTGGTCAACGCAGAGAATGCAGCCGACGGTTCCGGGTTGCGCTGCAAAGACTATCGACGCTTGATCGACAGCGGCGTGGATGGAATCACGCTAGGGGACCATGCGTACAAAAAGCGTGAGATCATAGAGATCCTCGAGTCTTCCTCAAACATCATTCGCCCCGCCAACTTGCCTAAGCAAGCTCCTGGCACAGGGGTCATGGTTTTGACCATCCAAGACGAAGTCCAACTGGCTGTCGCCTGCGTGCTTGGACGCGTCTTCATGAAACCGGTGGATTGCCCGTTTCACGCAGTCGACCAAATACTAACCTCGCTCGATGAAACCCATCCCCACGTTCGATTGAGAATTGTCGAGTTCCATGCTGAAGCAACCAGCGACAAACAATTGATGGGGCGGCACCTGGACGGCCGTGCCAGCGCTGTACTAGGCACGCATACGCATGTGGCCACGGCCGATGAACAAATCTTGCCCTGTGGTACGGGTTTTCAATGCGACCTGGGAATGACCGGCCCCTTTGAGAGTATCTTGGGCCGAAAAATCGACGCCGTGCTCGAGGCCACTTTGCAGGGCGTGCCCGTACCCTTTCCTGTCGCCACCGAAGATGTGCGGTTGTGCGGCACATGGTTGGACTTGGAACGCGGCACGGGCAATTGTCGCGCGTTGGGACGGATCGTTTTGAAGCATCAGATGCTTATCGATTATGAACTGGCTCATCAAGCCCAACGTCGCGTGTTGTAGTTGTCGAGATCCACAAAACATGAAAGCTGTAGTAGATGCCGCTTCGGACGCGTGACCAGTCGTGCATTGGCATATCGTTCGCACATTGAGTTGTTATCATAGTTGCCGCCGTCCAGTTTACGGCACTTGTGCCCATACTCCAAAAGTTCATTCTACCCATGGGAAGCAGATTCGTGAACGAAAAGATCAACTACGTCGAGTTCCCGGCACGTGATCTGGAGGCAACGAAAGCATTTTTCACAAAGTGCTTCGGCTGGGAATTCACGGACTACGGAGCTGAATACACGGCCTTTTCAAGTGCTGGGGTCGACGGTGGATTTTACCTTGCCGACTTGGCTGCATCGACCGAGTCCGGTTCCGCGCTGATCGTGCTCTTCAGCCAAAACCTAGAGCAGACACTCCGCACTGTCGAACGCTCAGGGGCAATAGTCCTCAAGCCGATTTTTAAATTCCCTGGCGGCCGACGATTCCATTTTTCCGAGCCTTCTGGCAACGAGCTCGCGGTTTGGTCGGATCATTGAGAACGACTGCGCATAGCGCAGCCCAACCGGTATTTCCATCCATCGCTGGAAACTAGTCCTTTGTCAATCCTAAGAATTAGGTTACAACGCGGGTCGGGAAAAGGTGTCGGACACCCGAAGTGCGAAGCACCCGAAGGGCCGTTCCGGCTTTGGGTGTCCGACACCGTTTCCCAGACAACCCTAAAATGAAACATTGACTAGGCACTAGAAATCTCGAAATGGCCCACGTGGTTCAGACTGGTCGATCTCCTGACGCCAGCGTTTGAAGGCGTTCACCAGCTTCCGCAATTGCGCCGGATTCTTTTCCGAGAGATCGGTTTTTTCACTGGGGTCATCCTGCAAATTATATAGCCCACTCCCCTTGGTGGAATCCACCCACTTCCAGTCTCCAACGCGCGCGGCCCGATCAGTGCGACGTTGCCAAAACATATTATTGCGGGGCGAGGGCTGGTTGTTCGCGAGCATCGGCATCAAATCAAAGCCATCCAATATTAGGTTCTGATCCGGATTAACCTGGCACTCGCGAAGTAGGGTGGGGAGAATATCAAGCGACGAACAAAATCCATCGCGAACTTGCCCAGCAGGTATCTTGGCGGGATAACGCACGATGGCAGGAACCCGAACGCCCCCTTCGAACAAATCTCCCTTGTGACCTCGCAAGATGCCGTTGTCGCTCGAACCACTACCGCCATTGTCGGAAAAGAAAATCACTATCGTATTGTCCGTGAGTTGATACTCGTCCAGCAGATCGAGCACGCGACCAATGGCTTGATCCATGTGCGAGATGGAGGCAACGTACTCGAGTCGTCGACCGGCCTTGTTGCGGGTTTGCCCTGGCTCGCCGTAGCGCTCAGAAGGTTGCAAGCCCGCCTCAGCCATCAATTGAGGATACAGGGCTTTTGACTCCTCGGGCGCTTGGGCACTAGAGCGAATCACGGGATCGAGATTGGAAGCACCATGCGGTGCGTTGAATGGCAGATAAAGCGTGAAGCGACGGCGATGAAAATCTCGCAGAAAGTTTTCCGCTTCCCTCAGAAAGAGATCGGTGCAATACGTGCCTTTGTCCTCCTCAGTTGGGCTATTGTCGCGAAACATGCTGGGCATGCCGTAGCGTTCATGAGTGAAGTAATCGATGCCGGTATTCACGAAACCATAAAAGCGATTGTAGCCACGAGCTAACGGTAAGAATCGTCGCTGTGCGCCCAAATCCCATTTGCCGAAAATTCCGGAGAGATAGCCTTGTGAATTAAATAGGGCAGGCAGCAAAATCTCACGCGTATCCATCCCACCAATGCGTTCAAAGGAAACCGCATACTCCGCCGGCGTGTATTTGTAGCCATAGTCGGGAGCTTCATTGCGAATCATGTCATAGATGCCGTTACGCTGCGGATAGCGTCCTGTCAACAAACTGCCGCGGCTCGGAGTGCAAGCGGGCCAAGTAACATAGAAATTCGTCAGTCGCACACCCTCGCCCGCCAAACGATCGAGGTTGGGCGTCAAGACTTCGTCACTTCCGAAACAGCCCAGGTCACGATACCCTTGATCGTCACTGACAATCATGACCACGTTGGGATAAGGGAGCTCGGAATGTACGACCGTTTGCGCTAATAGCTGACAAGTCCCGAGTGCCCACAAGGCCGCAAACAAGTTGACCGATACTAAACTGCTCCGCACGTGCATCTGAAAACCTCTTAGCTCTAGCGTTTGTGTTTGGGTTTGATCAAGCAGTGGAAGCCGACGCAAAGCGTTTCCTCTTCACGTTCCTCGACGGCCGATTGCAGCAGCGCATTAACTTGGGCGGCGCGGGCTGGGTTAAGCGCAGCGGAGACAATGTGCTGCTGACCATCAGGTCCAATCACTACCGACGTGATCACAGCTACTGTATCAGCGTGCTGCAAGGCCTGAATAATATGCTCGCCAACTTGCTGTTCGGCATTCTTGATGGTCGATACAAACCGCTGCACTTCAGATTCTGTGGCATTGACGAGAACTTGCGGATTGCTTTCTTGTTGCGTTTCGTCATCAGGATTTTCTACGTTTGGCGTTTCGTCGTTCGACGATGATGGACGGGAATTCATGGCTTCCGTTCAGTTTGAGGGTGTGATGTTGGGAATGGCTAAGGCTCTTTAATCGTACACCAAATTACAACTCTCATGGCTGGCATTTCGGGCACACGACCGCAGGACGTGTGTCTCGAAAATCGCCAAGTATTCTGACTGGTGTTGGCGGCGGCCACAACTCGGAGAGTCGTCGACGATTTGGTAGCCCGAGATGACTATTTGGTAGTCAAGTTCCAAACGGGATCGAACTCTCGATCCGGTTGCGTAAGCAGTTCAACGGCACGGCTAAGTAGGATAAGTGTCGGGCGATCGTCGGGGTAATCTTGCACGAGCGACGCGAGCCCACCAGCGGCGCGTTTTAAATCCCCCGACTCGTGAGCGCAAAGTGCTTCCTCATAGCGCGAACAAAGATCTTGAGAGTCCTGGGATGCTTGCAGCTCGTAGAGGTCGATGGGTTGAGCAATTCCCACCACACGCACTTTGGCTAAGCGTCGCAGTCGAAAGCCGCTGGTGTTGGAAAGCTGAGCGGCAGTGTGTCCGGTAATCAACCCCGGAATCCCAACTTGCTTGGTAATCCCTTGAACGCGGCTGGCCAAATTGACAGAATTACCGATAGGACCGTATTTGAATTTTTGCTTGGAACCAGTATTCCCGACGCTGGCTGGTCCACTATTGATGCCGATCCCCAAATCAAAACTCTCCGGTACAATCGCCTTCCATTTTTCGCAAAGAGGCCCAATCTGCGCCAGCATGTCTATGGCGGCGCTACATGCGCGGCACGCGTGATCGACTTGTTCACCCGGTGCACCCCACATGGCCATCAATTCGTCGCCGATGTAGTCCACCAACACACCATCATGTGCGAGCACACACTGGCTTAGCGTGGTTAACACATCGTTGATCCAAGCCACAGCCTGTGTTGGCCCAATACGCTCGGTAACGGAACTGAAGCCACGAATGTCGCAAAAGAGTACGCTGACCTCAGCCACACGCCCATCGAGTAGAGCTGGATCCTGCTTAAGCTGATCCAAGATAACGGGGGAAAAGAACTGGGCCATCGAACTTCGTAGTCGTTGCTCTTGCTTGATCGCCAGACTTGATGAAATGCCCGAGGCAATTACTTCCAACAAGGCTGCTTCCAGTTCACCGATCGCTTCGTGACGATCGCTTTCTCCCATCAGTCGATCGCCATACAGTGCACCTACAATAGCTTTGTGTTCATCAAAAATAGGAGCAGCCACGGCGCGATCGATTTCCTTAATCGACGTCCACACGCTTTGCGTGTCCAGTTGTGGAGCCACGCACGTGGTCCGCCCATTGATTTCCATTTGGGCCAGCAGTGTTTGACTGAATTCTCGCGCGGCCGCACGAGTTTGATCTAGACCGGGCCGAAAAGAGAGTGTTCGACAAACCCATCGGGCGCCGTCTTTGCGCAGCACAGCGACGCGATCCAGGTCGATCATTTGCACGGCAGCTCGTCCGGCCGCATCAAAGAACTCCTTGCTCCCCGGCGGCTCCTTGAAGGCCTCAAGCGCTGCCCGCACCAAGCGCACCGCCAATTCCTGATGATTGACCGCCTCCTGCTGAGCGATCATCGACAGCAGGCGCGTCGAGTGACTGTCAGATTCCTCAAGCCTGTGTTCGAGCGCGACAAAACTGCGTCTGTTGTCGTCGCCGGCATTTGCTCTCCCAGCATCGGCCGGCTGGGATGACGCTTCCGCAGCGATCGGCGACACGGGAAGTTTCTGTGGCTCATCGTCAGCCGAATCCCAGAAATCCCCCTGAACTTCTAAGTTATCGCTGGCGGCCACCGCTGCCGATATGTCAGGGCTTCCTATCGCCAGTGTACCACAGACAGGTTGGAGGGCACCGCGCGAGGCCTGTGCAATTGTCAGTCGTAATTGAAACTCCTCCGGGAAACAAATCGTTCCTTCCTGTCCCAACAACAACTCATGGTTGGGACGGAGCAGATCGCGCGACGACAACTGGAGTTCGACAACTCGATGCAGATTGCGCACCAACAGGTTACCGCTGTCATCCAACTCGACCCTCAGTGACAGTCGCGGTACCACTCGATTGCTAAGTGGTACGATCACTAGCTTACGAGGAACGCAATCATTTTCGACGTAGTGTTTCGAGTTCTGAGGAACATCCAAAACACATACTGGGGCCGGGAGTCTCAAATCGGTTTGGCGACCAACCGTGAAGGGAGCTTGTACCTTCCCTTCGCCCAACAAACGCGTGTTTTGAAAAAATCGATAGGTGACTTCAGCCGACATTCTATTTGTCACAAGCGTTCGCAGTAGGTTTCGCACCATCCTATGGCCCCAGTATAGTCGCTTCCTCAAGTCCGTAACGGCAGTCGCTAAGACTTTCGTTGGCCAGTTGAAAAGCTGACGACTCGGAGAGTCGTGCGACAATGTTGGCCAGTTGAGTAGCTTACAACTCGGAGTGCCGTGCGACGATATAGCAGCCGTCGTCGACTGAGCAACCTTATGCGGAAATAAAGCGCGCTAGCTTAGCTTCCAGTTCTTGACGTTCGAAGGGCTTGCAAAGATAGTCACTCACGCCAGCTTGGACAGCTTCGATGATATTGTTCTTGGTGTCGACGATCGTGATCATCACGACTGGAACACTAGCATCAACTTCCCGAATTCTTTTGGTTAGCTCGAGACCGTCTTCGCGCGGCATGTGCCAATCGGTCAAGACAATATCTGTGGGACATTCCTGAAAGGCAGTCCAGGCTTCAGCGCCATCGGCCGCCTCAACGATCCGCTGCACTCCCATGCCGCGCAAAACACGTACTAGAATACTACGGATGACTCCGGAATCATCGACAACAAGAGCTCTCATGGGGGCAAGCCATTCGAAGTGGGGCGATAGAATTGGGCTCTCAAACATACATCACGGCCAACCGATGGCAAGCAGGAAAAACACGCTCAACCTAAAAAGACGCGTCATCGAAAGGATCTGTGTTCTGAACTTCGAAGCGCAGGCTGTTCTGTAGAACTAAAAAAAGAGCCATCGCGTTCACCACGCGATGGCTTTTTGTAAAGCAAAACTAGCTGAGAGCAATCAATCTCCTAGCGATTCTGCTTTTTCCAAGTTTGTTCAATTTCTGGTGCCAATTGGCTGATCAGTTCATCGACTCCGTCGTCAAACAACTCGTCGGAAACCAGTTGATCTACGGCCAACGCTGAACTGGCAAGCCCGTCGCTGGCTTCCCCCTCGCCTGAGGCGGAACTTCCACTACCATTGAGGAAGTTGATGACATTGAGAACATCGATAGGACTCAGGAACCCGTCCCCATTGGTGTCAACGTACATGTGACTGCCAGCTTCACCCTCGCCTGAGCCCCCGCCGAGTGCCCTTGAACCGCCCGAATTGAGCGAGTTAATGATAGCCAGGGCATCAATGGGGGAGACAAAGCCGTCGGCATTAACGTCGAGCGGATTATTGGCGTTGGTGAACTCACCGCCAGCTCCGCCGGTGGTCGCCGCTACAATGGTTACCGACGTGAGACCATAACGAATCTTGTCGTAGCTAACCGTCGTTACCGGTTCGTAGGTCAGGGAATCGTGGAATGGCTTGATGTCCGCCGGATCACCCACGAAGCTGGCAGTACCGAGCGCATTGGCCGTAAGCGTTACGGTAAACAATAGCTGTTCCGCTGTGCCGGTCGGGTTGTCGCTGGTGGCGACCGCACCAATCTCATTGAGCACGCCACGTGTGAGAATGTCGCCTTCGCGTACCCGTTGATAGTTCGGACCAAAGGTGACTTGGAAGCCCAAGTTTGGATCGTTGGTTGTGCTGGCCACTGGGCTGACCAAGGTGGACGAAAACAGCACATCTTCGTACGCGGCAAAGATACCCAGTCGCGTTCCGGTCGTGCGTAGATCTTTGACGTAACCGCGAAGCTGGAATTGCTGCCCTACAGCGATTTGTGTAATCGGTGTGCCGCTGAGGTCGGTCACACGCAACGGCAAGTCGATAATATCGTCCGCATTGGTGTTGTTGCCCACCCTGAGTGTCACGCGCGCGGTGCTCTCGGTCCCAAGTGTATCGACTACCGTATAAGTAAATTGGTCTGAACCTTCGTAGCCGATGTTAGGTGTGTATACCACTTGGCCGGCACTGATGCTCGTGCTGCCATGCAAACCTGCCGTGACGGATTTAATGGTCAGTGGTCCCGCTGTGCCAGGCAAATCGTTGGCCAGCACATTAATTGGGAAGGCCACCGCCCCAACGGCAATTGGAGTGGTCACTGAATCGTCAATGGCAACGGGGAAGACCACACCATCGCCGACGATTTCAATCGAAGTCCCCATGTATCGTACTTGGTCCCCAGGAACTGGAGTGGACGAAGTGTCGAACAACAGGACGTTGGAAGAGGGAAGCACATCGGCCGGATCTGCCAAGAAGTTAGCGATACCTGGCGTCTTGGCTTGGAAAGTCACCGAGGCCAATCGAATCTCGTTAGGACGATTCATATTGCTGCCGTCGAAGAAGGCACCAAATTCGTTGATGATCCCAGGGATTGTCGCGTCGCCAGTTTGACCGTTTTCGTAGTTATTGAAGAAGTTAACTGCGAAATTGAATCCTGCTGGAGTTCCGCTGGTCGGGGAAACGGTGGACACCAGTTGCAAGTTATAAAGCAGGTCGGTGTAAGCCGCGAAGACACCGGCTGCCAATTCGGGACTGGGGTTAGCCGTGTCGTAACGCAGGTCGTCGACGTACATGTCGATCTTGAACTGTTGGCCCTGTTGAATCTTGCCAATCGCGTTGCCCGCCAAATCGGTCGCAACCAATCGGATTTGTACCTTATCGTTCAGTCGGTCACCGGGCAGCGTGTGGAGGGTCCCTCTAGCTGTCGAAGTATTTCCGGCCGCATCGGAGACCGTATACGTAAAGAATTCAGTTCCGCCAAACTCGCGGCTAGGAGTGTAACGCAACGATTTGTTTCCAGTTGCAATCGACAGCACTCCGCCCTTGTCGGGCTGAGTTACTGAAATGATCGATAAGGCTCCGTTTTGCCCTTCGATGTCATTAGCCAATACGTTGAGTGGGAAGTCGATGGAGTTGGTGGGAACGTCAAAGCTGTCATCAATGGCCAGCGGATTATCGAAAAACAGGTTGACATCAACGATGACCGTGGCTGTGGCTGTTTCACCTGCCGCATTGCGCATTTGGTAGGTGAATGAATCGCGTCCCAAGAAGCCACTGGGTGGTGTATACAAAACGCCGCCGGAGGTGAAGGTCACTAGACCACCCGAGACCGGCTGGCTGACATTGATGACTTGCAGCGTCTCGCCAGTCAAACGGAAATCGTTGGCCAGCACATCGATCGGATTGAGAACCGAATTGCGACGCACAGTGACTGAGTCGTTGACCGCCAGTACCAATTCGGGAACGATCGAGATTTGATAATCTTCGACTTCACCATCGATGCTTTGGCCGGTTGGCCCCAGGCCTGTCGTGGTGCTCAAACGCAAACGGGCAAAGGTGGAACCGGTAGTAGCGGTGGACGGAACGGAAATGTTCAGAAGCGGCAGCGCGGCAGAGGTGACCGCCAAATTGCTAATGACCAGTTCGCCCGCATCCGTGAAATCGCCGTCAGCATTAAAATCGATCCAGGCTTGCAGATAGGCTGTCTGCCCAGTAGTGTTCGTTGTCGTGACGCGAATCGGATTGTTGCTGCTGCCACGAATCAACGGGCGAGTACCCGTTAGGTCAATGCCGTCTTCGTCGTCAATGCCATTGGTGTCGTCACCCGTCGCGTTGGTGGACGCCTGCGGCACCCCTTCGGCATCCCACAAGCTTCCGAGTGTCAGTCCAGCCAGGAAACCGCTGGAGGCCGTACCGTAACTGGTCGGCGCATCACCATAGTCGATCGTTAGCCGGTTGCCAAAATTCAGTCCACTCATGCGGGGTGCATCAATGACAGAATTACCCGTCAACACAATCGTGTGTTCGTCGTCCAATGTTGGACCTGGGAAAGTCTGCGTAAAGCCCGATTCGGTCACTTCGCGCACGGTGAAAGTACCTACGCCAGGAAAATTCAGTTTGTAAGTTCCATCGGCGTTGGTCTGCGCGGCGGGTTCTCCAATATCGATGCGATTGTCGCCATCCAAATCAATATAGACATAAACGCCTCCGATGCCCGGCTCACCCGTGTCGCGGATGCCATCGCCGTTGAAGTCGTTCCATTTGATGCCAGTAATCGAGGGATTGGCTTTTTCGTTGACAAAGTCCCGGCCACTGACAGTTTGCCCGCTAGTTACAGTAATGGCATAGAAATTGTTCGTCGGAACGACAACTTTGTGTTCCGGTGGAACCCATTCTCGCAAGATATAGGACCCGGCCGGGACCTTCATTTGGTAGTTACCGTTGATGTCCGACGCAGCCCGTTGTTCAGGGAAATCATATTGCCCGTTGTTATTGGCGTCGATGTAGATTGCCACCAAGGATAGTGGAATATCGCCCGCATTGAACTGACGATTACCATTGTTGTCTTGGTAGACTTTACCCTGGATCGTTGCGCCACCTACCGTCCCGGTGGACAGCCCCCAGGCGACTGCGGCAGCGCTGTTTTGCATGCCAAACGGAATTAAGCTTGCGGCTGGGTCATAGGTGTCCGTGCCAAACTGCACGTTTCGGTCGTCGGCGGTGCCGTATACTCCATCGAGCCCCACGCCAACTAACGCCGCAGCGTTACCACCCGTATCCATGATTTGATCTGAGGCATTGGTATTAAGCGTATGCCATCCTCCAAAGTAGTGCCCCGCTTCGTGGGCGGCAACAGCACCGATGCCGGCTGTCAACACATCCTCCAGAGGAACATTCCCTGCACGTGGAATTCCTCCCCAAAGAGTAGGATCGTTAATCAAATCCAACAGAACGACTGCCGTTTCTGTGGTACTAAAATTGCCAACATCCACGCTCTGCGCTAGGCCAACGGTCCCGACGCCCAACTCGGTTTGAGTTCCGCCAATAATAATCCGGCTGACATTGGGTAAGCCGAAAGGATCAGCATGATCGCGGCTATTGAGAATCTGAATATCAAACTGCCCCGCCACTCCTGTCGCACTGTACCAGCCATTGCCTCCCGTGGACCAAACCGCCCCGTTTCCGAAGAATTTACTGGTGAACGAAGCAATGACTTTGTCAATGATGCGGCTTTCGTCGGCCGACGTTAATCCCCACTGCGGCAGAAATGTGGAAAGGGGAGAAAGGCGACCAGTCCCAGGCACTCCAAAAATATCGCGTCGCAGGAACTCTCCGTCAAAGTCCAAGAAAATCGTCTGTTTCGTCCCCACGGGTGCCGACTCCAGAGCAGGACGACGCACACGCAGGTTAAAATTGTAATCGCCAATTCCGTCAGCAATTCGCGCGTAATACCTGCCTGTGGCGGGTACAACAAATGCCAAATCAAGATTGGGGCTAAACGCCGACACGTCCAACGGGCTGCCCGCGGGATAAACTCCCGTTGAGTTAGTCTGCGTACCGATGAGCTCCTGGCGGTTGGCATCCATGATGGAAAGATCAAAAACTTGCCCTAACGGTCCATTGATGCGTGCGTCAAATACATCACCTGCACGCAAATCAAAGACAAAATAGTCAACATCCAATGTGCTCAGAGCTCCAGAGATGTTGGCACCGTCGCTCTTATCAGCAGATGTTCCAAGATTAATGTAGTCGGCTTGGCTGACGACACTATTGGGTTCTGTTTCTGGCGCAGAGATAAACGGTTGCAGCCCCTCGCCATTGAGCGCGTTGTTACCACTGCCATTCGAGCCATACTGCTGATTGCTGATCGCAGCATACTGAGCAGACGTGATCGACGGGGGCAAATAGGCGGTCGCCTTGCCTATGGGCGGATAATACAAACCGTCAGACCACGGAGCGACGGCTAGCAGCTTGCGGTCTTCCAAGGTCTCAAACGTACGCATGGCCCCACGCAGCGCCTTGCGTTGCAGGTCAGCGCGCTGGGACTTCTTAGATACCTTGGCAGATTTGCGTGATTTCACTTTTCAACGTCCTTAATATCAAATCGCGTGCTGATGACGGGGAGAAGAGGTAGCCACTGAATTCGAGGTGCTGACCCTGGTTCGGTTGGTTCATTTCCAGCAAATTTTAGTAAATCCAGGCTCAAAACACCTGACCTGCCAAACTTGCAGAATGGATAAGATGCGACAATTGGGCAAAAGGGCAGTCTCGATTCTAATTCCGTTACTTCAACTGTCAACGAATCGCCATGTTTCTCTGATGACTTGCAGCGGCTCCAAGTTCCAATGGGTGGCCGTTTTTTCAGTTTAGCACGATTTTGCAGCCTTTATACCCTCAGTGGGGGATAGCTACACGAGTCCCCCAGCTTGCCAAAATGCCATCCCGGCACGAACAACCAAGGATGATAGTCATTTCTATCCACGTTTTGGAGGACTTGAGCCGCTGTCGTGAGCCGCGACGCGTGAGGGCTTGTTGATTTAGTGTTGATTCGACGGCTCTTTGTTTAACCCGCAGCCGTAGGCGAGGATCAATGGGGCGAACCTCGCCTTCGGCTGCGGGTTAAACGAATAAATCAACAAGCCGGTGAGCGGCCGGGCAACCAACATTGGCTACGTCGGAAACGAGTTGCGTTTATCCTGGTTCTTCGCATAACTCGGGTTGTCAAACTATTCTCCACGCTAGCAGACGGAATCTGTCGATGCTAGCAAAGTAGGTTCGCAGCTCCGCTGGCCACTCCATTGGCACTTTTGCAAAGCGTCAGCAGCGAACCTGCATTCGATCCTCAATCCGTGGAGACCAGTAACTCATGAGTAAAAAAGATACGTTTCGCATCGTGACTCGGGCCAGCGATGGCACGATCCGCATCCGCGATTTTCCTACCGCGGCGCCCATCTTCGAATTGCATTCGCAAATCGGTGTGGACGACAGCAGTGCTGATTTGGCACTACGCGGCCTACCCGTTTTCCGCGGCTTGATCGGTCCCATTCCAGAAGGGAGAAACGTGGTCCGCTACGAATCCCCCGAAGTATTCGAGACGATCACCAAGGAATGGAGTAGCGCCAAGCTCAAACGACGTCGCCGGCGCAAGCTTGACGCAGACGGCAACGAAATCGGTTCAATCTCTCAAGAAGTCGGCCCAATATAGAGCGGGCGGGCCATTAACAGCTATCGCACGAGTAGCCGAACTGTTCGGCTACTTCCCTCACTTCGTTCCAAACTACCCTTCGTTCCGCGAGGGGCAAATCGGCTAGGAAAGGCTCCCTGAACAACTCGAGCCGCAGCCAGCTGTGCACCCAAAACAATGATTGGCCGTTTGAATGGGAAGACCAATCAAATCTGTATCACACACGTCAGAAATATGTCGACGACGTGCTCGATTCGTCAACGGCAAATCCAACATTTGGTTGAAGTCGCAATCGTAGAGGAATCCATTCCAGTCGACCGAGACCAACCAACGGCACATCAGTTCATCAACGGTAATTGGATTGAAACTATCGATCAATTTTTGCATATAGCGCTCATACTCCCCACGCTGCAACAAATCATCCAGAAAGCGACTTACCGGCATATTGGTGATTGTAAATAGTCGATTGAACTGTATCGTGTAACGCTCTTCCAATTGCTCGCGATAGTCCCGTTCAAGCCGTGACTGATCAGGCGGCAAGCCAGTACCCACCGGGTTATAAACCAAATCCAGCACCAATCCGGAATCAGGCTGTCCATAGCCCAGTTCATTCAAATGGCGGATCGCTTGAATCGATTTCACGAACACGCCGTCACCTCGTTGGGCATCACAATTCTGCTCTAGGTAGCACGGCAGCGAGGCCACAATATTTACGCGCTGGCTGGCCATAAATTCTGGCAAATACTGAAAACCCTGAGCGAGCAGAATCGTCAGATTGCAACGATCTATGACTTTCTTGCCCAGCGCCGTCGCCTGCTCGACCAGCGCACGGAAATTTGGATTCATTTCTGGCGCACCACCGGTGATGTCGAGTGTTTCGACTTGCGATCGCGCCAGAAACTCGATCACCTGAGTAGCTGTTTGGCTGGTCATACTCTCGCGGCGATCGGGACCCGCATCGACATGGCAATGCGTACAAGTTTGATTGCAAACTTTGCCAACATTGATCTGAAGAGTTTGCAAATGCGTACGACAGAGTCGACCGGTCTCTAGACCACCCAGGCTATCTTGGAAACGACCCGCTGGAATACGAGCCGGGTCGCCCAACACCTCTAATTGCCGTGCAGACGATGCCAATGCATTTCCGTCACGCTGGAGCGTCTTCAAAATCATGAAACTATTGCTTTCTCACGTTATCTAGAATCGCGTGCCCCACGTGAATGTGGGCTCCCCGCTACTGGCCAACTTGGTGGTAGCGATCAACCTGGGGACGATCGATTTGAGTCAGGCTTCCATCGGGCCACTGGACTTCAATTTGCTCCACTGCATCAATTTTCCCCAAGCCGAAATGAGCGGTTGTTGCATGTTGGCTGTAAAGCGAATCGCCAGAGACGATCGTTGCCACTTGCTCCCCTCCTGCATAGGTGACGCGTACACGAGCCCCCAACGGGGAACGCCCTTTTCCTTTTTCCCGAAGATGAACCCCTATCCAGTGATTGCTGGTTGGAAACACATTTTTGACCAAGTGAATCGCCCCTTGAGGTTCACCGGCATCTTTACCTACCACCAGCAAATCTTTTCTGCCATCACCGTCAAAATCATCACTGATGACATTGCGAGAATCGAATTCATACGCCACATCCATTAGATAGCCAACATTGACAAAGTTGTCCCCAGCATCATTCATCAATAGCACGTTGTGTTCAAATCCATTCCAGGAAACCGGCAGGAACTCTGTGGAAAAAACCGACTGAAAGAAATTGACCATTTTAGGATCATGTTCTGAACTACCCGTATAGATGTCGTGCGTCCAGAAACGGGTGCAATAGTCTTTCGCGGTCTGATTGCTTCGATGCCCGTTTGCTACGTAGATATCGCTATCCCCATCGTTGTCAAAGTCAAATGACGATGCCCCCCAGGACCAACCGGTGCGAGCAACCTGATCGTTGAACGGTGCCTGACTGAACCCGCCAGGCTGTGACAACATCATTCGATTGCCATACCCCATCAAGCTCCGTTTGTGTTGGTGCTCCGCAAATCCATCACGTCCCAAACCCATGCGTTCCAGGCGACGAGCCGTCGTGGAAGCCATACCCGTCATATATAAGTCCATGCGTCCATCCAAATTGTAATCCGCAAAGGATAGTGACATTCCGAAACAGTGTCGATCTTCTCCCAATTGATCGGTTACATCTTTAAATTCCCCCTGGCCACTATTGAGATACAAATCCAAACCGGCATAGTCACTGGCAACGGCCAAATCTAAGTCGCCATCGTCATCCAAATCAATCAGTGCACCACCATACGTGCGTCGATTGCGCTTCTCAGCCAAACCACTGGCTGCTGTCGCTTCCTGAAACTTCCCTGTTCCGTCGTTGAGCAACAGGTAGGCTGGGAATCCATCGTTCGCATCGTAATATGGGGTAGGCATCTGTCCGAAGTGATAGGCTGGTTTGTATTGAGCCAACCAAATATCTAAGTCGCCATCGCCATCCACATCTCCGGCGCTAACCGCACTTGGGAAGACTAAGCCCTCGCCTAGTGCGGTGACCTCGGTGGCCGGTGTTGGGAACGAACCTTCTTCGTCTGCGATATAGAGCTTGGGCAGGCCAGCTGAGGCACAAAAGACATCGATAAATCCGTCGCCATTGAAGTCAGCCGCGACACTGGCTGTTATCTCTTCGCGCGATGGCGTGGTGAACAACCGAAGCTTCTCTAAATTCCAGTTACCGCGGTTACGAAATACAATATTCGCGGATGGAATCAACACCTCCGATAGACCATCTCCATCCAAATCATAGGCGATGATCGAAGGGACGCTCACAGGTACTCCGAGCTCAGTGGCAGCAATCTTGCGTTGCCTCTCAAAGCCAACTGGACCACTACGTTGCATGATACGTACGCCACGCGCGTCAACCGACTTGGGGATTGGCGTACCAGCGGGATCGGACAACTGGTCCCACTGCACCACAATGTCACCCGTGACGGTGTACCGCGTCTGGCTCAGTTGGTTCTCGGCGTCTATGCGGATGGCTACCGTCGACTGCGCGCCAGTTGAATCGCCAAGCTCAAAGCGTGCATGATGCCATTCCGTTTGCGAGACACGCAATCCACCTGTAGCAAGTTCTCTCAGTTCGTCTAGATATTGAACGCTGCTTAGCTCACGCTCCGACCCGCCACAGTCTAAAACAACAATGTCCCAGTCGCTCTTGGCAACCTCACGCAGTTGTCCCAACACCAGTTTCTCGAACGTAACTTGTTCAAAAACTGCGAGTTGATCGCTGGCAGCCCGCAATCCGTCCCACAGCTTCACAAAATAGTCCTCGTACCGCTGCGCCAGCACTTCGTCTTTCCACACTGTCTGGTCCAACCGTTGGCGCTCTTGAAGCAACAGCGAAACGGGATCGGTGGGCGGTTCCACTTTGGCAGGCAACTCCTGCTTGGCAGACAACTCTCGCGCGGAGGGCAATTCAGGCTCGGCAACAGCGGCGATTTCCGGTGTAGTCGATGCTGAGTTATTGAGGACCCAGAAGGCAGCCAGGGCAACCAACAGCAGCGCGACCAAAGCAAGAATCCGCATTTGGGCTCGCCGAGTGTGGCGATTAGAACGCGCTCCCCCAGGAGTCTGCCGCTTTCCGAAAACGCAAAAACCCGGATGAATCATGCTGTTCTCCAAAGGGTCAGCCCCGCTATGTTTAAGGCTACTAGAATCTACATCGAATCGAGTAGGTTGTTCGATTAGTTGAACGGTGTTGGGAGTTAGCCAAAGTTCTACCCCCAACTCCAGCCCGAGTCAATCAAAATGCCCGTTTGTCCCGGCCCAACCTTGGTGACTCAATTTTGCTTAATTAGAAATCGTCCAATCCATTCCTGTCATAGCACCAGTCGCCAAGACTTTCGGCAAACCCCGAAAGAATCAACGCGCGATTGTTGAGCTGATATTCCCATAGCTAACTCGGATTTGCCAAAAGGTTGCACGGCAGGCCAGTGTCGTCGTACTCGATCCGCTGAATTGTTCCGGAATCTAAGCTGCGGCGTCCAGCCTCCAAGATGGCAGTGACCAATAAAGTATCGTGGGCTGTTGCCACGACGTGGCCTAACTCGGCAGGCTGCGAATCGCCGGAGCGAATGGCAATCACCGCGTCGACGAAGGCTTCAATACTGCGATAGCCGTAACCTAACTGTCCCGCAAAGCGACCGTTCACATCGGGCGCGTATTTCATAAACAACGGGTTGGCAGATGCAAATCCTTTCGCGTCGGTTGCCAGGCTGTAGCCACGATGGGCTTGATCAACGCTAACCTCCCCGTTGTGCCCCATATAGAAAAACCTTTGCTGGGAATGAACATCACTTGGGGGCGCGATCCATGAGGAGGTATAGGTTGCCGTGCCGATATTACCTGACACCAGGTTTTCCCACGTCACGTGCAGAGAAATCGTATCCTCCGTTTTGATGCCCTTGGCTGCGGCCACGCCGGTCGCAGCCGTGGCATAGACACTCCGTGGTAAAGCCCGGCCAGTAACGGCCCAAGCGTGAAAGTCGATATGATGCGCGTTGAGATAGTAGCTAATGTCGCTGGCGGCTGCCCAACCTTTAAAGGTTTCCAATTGAGTTTTAGGCTGGCTCATGTAGGAATTGAAGCTACTAAAATCGCCCAGGCTCCGTATTCGATCACGAGCGTCAGCATAGATCGGATCCCAACGTTTATGTACCTCTAAGGCCACCAGCACATTGTTCCGCTTGGCAGCTTGAACCAATTCGTGGTGTTCAGCCAGCGTCTTGACCAATGGCTTGGCTATTAGGACATGGAGTCGTCGCGTGACAGCTTCCATGGCGATTCGAAAATGCGTATTGTCCGGCGTAAAAATTGTGACAAAGTCCCCGGCTGACAGGCTGTCGAGGGCAAGCAAATAGGCTTCTGGATCGCGTTCAACAGTATCCTCTGGGAAAGTTCGGCAGCTGACATCCAGATCGCGATAGGTCTCTCCGATAGCCCGCTGCAGATGCGCACGAATGCCTGGAAACTTGGTTCCAGTCGTCCCCACCATCGACAGCCCTGCCACTTTCCCGCGGCGCCGCAGGTCAAACATTGTCAGAGCAATCACTCCAGCGCTCTTGTCCGATTCGCTCGGAGAGCCGTGAACATAGCCGGTCGTGTACTCACCTGTGCCAACCATCAGCCCGCTGGGAATACTCATCGTCAGTCAAGTCCTTGTGCCATCTTCTGCGAAAGTCGTCGCGATCTACGGCTGCAATGAGAAAATACCTACCTGTGGCACTCCCTTCCTTGGAGCAAGAACCCAATCGGTCGCAGGCATCGTAAGTGAAGGTGCGACCATCGTAGACAAACTTTTCCTTAGACTTGGCGGTCGCGGAGACGCTGTTGCAATACAGCAAGTTGAGTCGTAAGTGCATCAAGGCCGCTGGCCTCTAACTCAGCATCCGTCGTAGGGGTGTCTCCAAGCAGTTCTTGTAGCATCTGAATCTTGCCAGTCAACTTGCCTTTCTCAAGACCTATCTGCTCTCCTTCCTCCCGACCTTCTTCACGGGCGCCAGTGATGGCCCACTCGTAGTCGCGTTGGGCTTTTTCGCGTTGATCGTACATGGCTCGGTCCTCGGTTTTGGCGGATATCGTTTCTATCGTCTCAATGGCTTGCTCAAATTCAATGCCTGGCAATAGCTTTCTCAAAGCGACCGCGTCGTAGTCTTGAGCAAACAGCATTAGGAAGGCCCACTGCTGGATTTTGGACGCTCCTGCGATTGTCGGCTCACCTAAATTATAATTCGCCAGCTCGACGGTGTGAACTTCAACCGCTCGGGACAACTCACGACCACTGGCGACATCCACCATCTGGAAGCGATGGTGCGGTTGAACGCTGTCAAATAAGGTGTGATTCAGCAGGCAAATTGAAATGGCGGGCCGAAGCCTTGCATAGTTGTCGCCTGAGGACAATTGGTCGACGTACATGCTGCAAGCATAGTAGACCATGCGTTCCAACAGCCCACGAATGATCGACACTTGCATTTCGACATTCAGCATTCGACCGGCGCTGTCTCGGCAGCGCACGTCTAAAACGATTAGCTTGCTTTCAGCGAACTCCTGATAGTTAAAGGGATTAAGCACCTCAACTGCTACAATCGGCTCTTTCAATTCTAGAATCGCGTTGAGCAGCCCAATCAGCGCAGCGGAATTTTGCGGCGAGCCGAATATCTTCTTGAAAGCGAAATCGACCGTGGGTTTGATTCCGAGTGGCATGAGCAAGACCAGATGCGTGAAGCAGTTTCAATTCAAAGCTGACATTGTAACAACAGGTCACCATCGCAGTTATCACCGCGTGCGGGGCTCCCTGGCCGCTTCGCGGTTGTCGCTTCCGGGCATCCTGCCCTCCAGCGAAAATGGCATCCAGCCACCGCGGCCATCAACCCTCGCGGCATCCATGACCGCTCGTGTTCTGCGGGTCTTCCAGAACACCAGCTACAGCCAAGTTGCGTCTCGGTCATTACCACTCGCAAACTGGCTCAACCTCTCGCCGCTCCAGAACCCAACTCTCCAATCAGTTGCGACCGCGAACGACGTCAGCGGCAAGCATGTATCAACGCGCGGTCGGGAGCTCAACGATTCGGCACCATTAAGAGTTCCAGCCCGCTTGGCTCGGCTTTCAGTCAACTGCGAGTGCGACATCTCCTAGATATCCTTGCAACTTCGCAACGCCAGCTTTCATCTTGACTTCAGATGACACTACGAACATGCCCACGTGTCCTGAATCACCGACAATTTGGGCAGAGTCTATTACGATTTGGTATGGCTCACTGCTCTCAGAGTAATCAATCATCCAAATCGATTCAAAAAACAGCGCATGCAATTTGTTGTAGGTTCCTCGCAATTCTTCAGAACCGCGTGTGTTATCAGTGTCAATACCGAATTCTGACTCATACAAAAATCTGCAGTCCGTATCTGCAATCTGCTGGAGCATTCTCCACTTAGAAGATAAACTTAGAGCGAAAATAGAAAGTACCACTAACGAAACTAATAATGTGGCACCCACTGCTACCAAGTAAAGCCGGTTACTCTTTCGGTTCGCAACTATCAACTGCATGGCTTAGTTTTCAACGGATCGACCTGCTTCAACGGCGGGCATGTTGGTGTCGGCGGCATTCCACCAGGTAGCGGACGGTACTGTACGTTCTCCTTTGGCTCGTATCCTCTCGGTATGGAACCAGACGGCCCTTTGCCGTGACTCTGCTCTTGAGCTAGATAGGCATCAAGAATTCTTTGTCCATCTTTTTGTGCCTGGGCCGCAGCAATTTCGCAGACAAATGCGTGCGTGCATCCGAACACTGCTTCGATCTTTGACGTCGCTTCGGCGGCTGCCTCGACACCAGAAATCAGGTTCCGAACGTGCCGCTGTTCGTGTCCGTATGTACCCGATAATGTTGCTCCAACTCTTCCCGGGGCGATCGCAATCGCCGTCGGCGAGATGCGGATGTGGCCACGATAAATTGCGCGGCACACAACCTTTCTAGTCTTGTCGCACTTTTCAGGATCACAGCATGTACAAGCGCATTCCGTTAAATACACATCGGGGTCTGAATTTCCCAAGATGGTCTTCGGAAGTCCCTTTTTCCGATCGAAGTCCAATGGATCCGTTTGCGGGCAACCATTAATGTCGTAGTAGTACTCGTAGCCCAGCCCGACTTTGCACCATGGAACGGATGTAGCACTTGACGGGTCAGCGTCAACTGACGCAAGTCCAGATGGGTCAACCCCAGCTAAGATGAAATAAGCAATATATAAATTAGAACCCTCAAGGAATCCATTCCTTTCATTGGAGCAATACGCGATTCTCTGCGTCGTATCTCTGCGTCGTACATGTAGGTGTGACCATCGTAGATAGACATTTGTCAGGCTTGGCGGTCGCGAAGCCGCTGTTGCAGTTCGGCTAGCTGAGTCGTAAGTGCATCCAGGTCGGCTGTAGCTAACTCGCTTTTTGGCGTAGGGGGATCTCCGAGCAGTTCCTGAAGCGTCTGAATCTTGCCTGCGAGAAGACCTCGTTCTAAGCCCTCTTCACGGCCCTGGATGAGAAGGCGATCGGCAAGTGAGCCAGGCTCGAATTGAGTCGGCAAGACACTTTTGAGCGTCTGCTTATACTGTTGCGCGTCAATATCTTTGTTGACTGTCATCACGTAAACTCCTATGGCTTGGATCCATTCCGGCAAATGGCTTTCGGGAAGCGACCGAGCTAAGAGTCGGAGCAGTCCCCCGAGCATGCCGACCAATTGCTGGCTACGACTGTATTTTAGCAGTCGAAGCGTACTTTGCAAAATCGGCTCCCCAGTTATTTCTTCGTCAGCAAGCTGGTTCAAGTCCAACAATGGGAAGCGAAAATCCACCTGATAGTCGACTAGCCCACTGGGCGATGACACAAGCTCCCGTATGTTCCGAGCCGCCGTCCAACCACTTTCCCCATGGTAGACCACCAACGGTACGATCGGACAGAGTGGCAAGCCTTCCCGCACACGTTTTTCCCATATACGGACAATGTATGACAACAATTGAAACGCTGTGAGCGGATCGGTTTGACTCTTATGTTCAAACAGAAAGTAGACCAGGGCTTGCTCCACTGCGCTCTCGACCCCGGCGTTGGCTAACCGTACCGACATGAGCAAATCCGAGAATTTCTCGCGAAGATCAGCGTCAATGTAAGTCCCAGATTCCAATTGCAGCGTATCGAGATCAAGCTCCGCGAGCGCAGATTGACTCAGTTGTGTCTCAATCAAGCTCCGCGCACTGGGCAGGTGTGAGAGGGCGAAGTGAAAAAAGTTGTTGTGTGGCGTTGGTAAGGGTTCCATGTCCGCCGATTGTACCAAATTGTCGAATCGCCAGAATTTTTCCCAGCCATCAAGCTCCATCGCTGGCATCCAACGGATTCCAGCCTCTCGCCTGCTCCCACGCCCTTCGCTGGTGCGGGTCTTCCTGGCCGTGTGTCATGACGCCGTGATCGCTTCCACGCATCCTGCGTTCCATCGAAAATGGCATCCGGCCACCGCGGCCATCAACCCTCGCGGCATCCATGACCGCTCGTGTTCAGGCTATCTTCTAGAACACCGACCGACAACATGGTTGCGTCTCGGTCAGCTTCATTCGCGAACTGACAAATCAGCCCACCACTAGATCCTGGAATAGCTGATGCCACACGATCGACTCAATCCGAATCATGCGCTGCACCTTTCAAATTCACAAATTCAATTCGATCCTGCGAAATTCCCGGTGCATTCCTAAGAAGCTCGACTGCCTTTTTAGCTTCATTGGGATTTACGAAAATTCCGTAGCCTACCGACCCACTAATATCACAGTTAATGCCGCCTTCACGGAGTGTCAACACAACCTTATGTTGGGTTGAAGAATCACTTCCGTCAATCGTTGCGATCAAAACTCGCTCAACCTCTTGATTGGATAGACCGTTGGCGGACACGGCACTATTCGGCGGAGCTTGCTCTTGTCCAAGCTCACTCGATTCTGAATCAGTGCAACCGCAGAGGAAAATTAAAGTAATAGAAAAAAAGTAAGGTGACTTGAATGGCATACGATAACCCTGTCAAGAAAATCTTGATCGACAGATCGTCGATTGCTCTTTTATCAGTACATATATGGCACAGCTGGCGAATTAAAGTCAGCTCGAACAGTTTTGCCTAACCTAACGCCTAGTACTTGCCTCGCCGTAATCCAGACTTTATTTGATTTGCAATCGCAATTCGGCGAACTCTCCACAACGATGCGAATGAGTAAATATCTCTCAAATGTCTTCTTGTTGTCGAATCCCTTACCCATCTGAGGCTGGTCGTGAAGCGTCACGCTTTCGTTGCCGGGGCATGGTTTTTTGCGATCTATCCAAGGAAAAAAAGTCCCCCCAGGCTCACGTGGACCTGGGTAATGTTCAAACACATCAATCTCTCGATGGGGGATCATCCCAGGGAAGTAGGGCTCATTAGTTGTCTCAAACCACTTGAGCGTGCAGTCACCTGCTTCATCTGACCTTTTGTACGATAATTGTATGTTTGCATCGAACTTGTGACCCAATATTCCATTTTCGCCTGGAAATGGTGGATAAGGAAAAGGAAGCGTTAGACCATCCACTTTGTGCACATCGTCTATGGAGATACTCTCTACGCAACAACAGCACGTCGATTGACATATCATACCTGAAGGATCAACGAAGATATTGGGGGCAGAGCGTGAGTACTCGTATACATTTACGCGATCCACATAGCCGATGGTGACATTGGAACAAGAACCCAATGGCTGCGTCGTACGTGCAGGTGCCACCATCGAAGAGAAACTTTTCTCAGGCTTGGCGGTCGCGGAGCCGCTGCTGAAGGTCAACTAGCAGCGCTGTAAGTGGTTCTACGCCTAGGGCAAGTAGGTCTAATCGTGCAGTAGGTACTTGCCCTAACAACTCCTCCAGCAGGCGTATCTTGCCTATCAGCTCGCCTTCGTCTCTCCCTTCTTCACGCCCTTCCTGACGGGCACCCGAGAGAGCCCATTCGTAGTCGCGTTGGGCTTTTTCACGCTGATCATACATCTGCTTGTCCTCGGTTTTGGCGGAAATCATCTCGATGGTATTAATGGCTGTCTCGAAGTCGATGCCCGACAATAGTCGCTTCAAACTGTCTGCGTCATAGTCCTGAGCACGCAGCAGCAAGAAAGCCCATTGCTCCAATTTGCTAGCCTGGGAAATCGTCTCTTCCTGTAAATTGTACTTCGTCAACTCCACAGTGTGTACTTCGATGGCATTGTTCAACTCCCGGCCACTTTCCAGATCCAGCATCTGAAAGCGATGGTGAGCTTGGATGGCGTCTGAAAAAAGAACGTGATTTAGCAAGCAAATCGAGATAGCTGGCGCAGCTAAGGCGTAGCTGCCTCCCTTGGACAGTTGGTCGACATACATGCTACTGGCGTAACGTCCACGAATATAACTGCGGGGCTCCTCCCTGGCCGCTTGCCACTGCGCGGTCATTCAGATGCCGCGAAAGCCTGAAAACAGGGTCTGCCCCCAACGAAGTTCACTGTTTGATGATATGAGTTTGGTTGATCGGCAGCCCTGCTAATTCACTTTGCGAACCATCGGGCCAGTTAATGATAATCTTGTCGACCGAGCCGGATTGTCCTAACCCAAATGTGAGTGTTGACTCGCTTTGACTGAGGTAGCCACGGGTGGATACGACCGATCGACGCTGCGTAATCCCACCCGCTTGCAATTCAACTTGCGCTCCGTATGCGTCACGATTCGAGCCCTGCGATCCAACCAGCTTAAGGCGCATCCAATTGTTACCCAAATGCTGATCGTTGCGCAATAATCGTGGCAGGCCGTCATTGGCAATCAACACCACATCCACATCTCCATCATCGTCTAAGTCACCAAAAGCGGCCCCCCGACCAACCATCCGCATCGTTGCAGCCGAGCCGACTTCCTTTTCAGTGAGCGCGATAAATTCGCTGGAACCCGATGGACCAGCGTTCCAGAAGAATTGAGGTGGCTGCGCGTACTGCTGCGAAGCTTGGACCTTGGAGATCTGTTCTTCCAAATGCCCATTGGCGCAGACAATGTCTTGGCGTCCGTCCAAATCCAAATCGGCGAAAAACAGGCCGAATGTTAGATTCAACCTACTGACGGGGCCGATACCAGTGGCCATGGCCGAGTCGTCAAACGGCTCCATTTCGGATCGGGATACATAAAAAGATGATGGTTCATTGGCAAAATTTCCAATGGTAATCGCTAACGAAGAATCGTTGCGAAAGAAACTGCAATCGATACCCATCGCGCCCGTTGCATTGCCACTCCGATCATAGGCCAGCCCCATGGCCACGCCGGACTCGGTGAAGCCCTTGCCTGCCTGGTTAATGAAGGCGAAGTTCTGTACCGTGTCGTTGGCCACAACGATGTCGATCCAACCATCACGATTGAGGTCGGTTGCAGCCACACCTAAGGCTTTGCCAATCGGTACGCCCGTATTCGGGTTGTTCACCAACATCCCCATTTCGCTGGAAACGTCCTCAAAGGTTCCGTCTTGTCGATTGCGATAAAGTTGGCACTGTGTCCCCGTAAAAGAATTTGGCTGTCCGTAAGCACGGCCCACACCAGTGAGAGAAAATCCTAAGGAGCGGTCGAGCTCTCGGTTCCAAACGACGTAATTACCTACGAACAGGTCCAACCAGCCATCGCGATCAAAGTCGAAGAAAGTTGCTGCTGTACTCCAATCCGAATCCGAGCCGGCTACGCCACTCGCCTCGGTAACCTCTTGGAATTTCCCACCTTGATTGCGAAACAGCCGATTGCGCCCCACGGCAGTAATATACAGGTCGCTCCAGCCATCATTGTCAAAGTCTCCAACAACCGGGCTCATGCCGTACAGCTCGATATCCAGTCCTACAGCTTGTGTGACGTCAGTAAATTTTCCCGATCCGTCATTCTGGTACAGGCATAACGACTGTGGCTGAGGCTCAGAAGTCTGTGCCCAGTCCCAGCTTTTGCCGCCAACAAACAACAAGTCTTGATCTGCGTCCTGATCGAAATCAAACACCGCCACTCCGCCACCCATCGTTTCGGGAAGCAACTTTTCACCTTCACGGCCACTAAAGTGTTTCCACTTGATGCCTACCGTGGCCGTAACGTCCTCAAACGGAATAGCGGGTACGGTAACTTGATCCGACTCGCGCTTTTCTGGGAGTGGTACTAGTGTTGTTTGCTCGACTTCGAGTGGTTTGTTCAAGTAGGTCATCAGTCCCACCACCAATCCGATAACAGCCCCCAATCCAAGCAGGATGGCGATCGAGCGCCAGAGGGCGCGACCAATGGCTGCGTCATCGCCGTTTTCCTGTTCTTCGTCAACGTGCATAGATGCGGATCTCTTTCTAAATCAATTAGCTCAACTTTCGGACGTAATACTAGCATGGTCGGCAACTATTGATGTTGCGCTATTTCAACCGCGAAGCGGTGGTATTGGGTAGCCTGGGGTGCAAACCCCAGGGAAAATGGAATCTATGGACCTCCGGTTCGCCAGCGAGAG